>CAJTVN010000001.1:0-179351 GCA_910579685.1 uncultured Lachnospiraceae bacterium
GCCAGTCCCACATCTGAATGAGAGCGTTCCTAACTTTACGAAGGCGTAAAGGAAGGAACGCTTTATGTCTATTAGGGGAAGGCATTGGAAAGGTCTGGAGATTATGTCATGGATAATTTTTTAATAGTGCACTTTAAGCGAGGGGAATATATTTTTTTCCGAAAAAGTTGATTTGAGGGTATGGAAACAGTGTTTCGAGAAAAAAAGTGTGTAGGGGTATAACGTTATGATGAAAAATCGGGTGTACACAAAAATCAGACTGGTTGGAAAAACAGTATTTCAGTATGTTTTGCATGGGATGCTGAACAATCAAAAATATTGAAAAGACCATAAGGGGGAGCATTTCAGAAAATTATGTTTATATAGGAAGAAATACATAGGTTGCAAACCAAGCCAGCATAACAGCAACAATAAATTCAAGTGATAAAGAAAAGTACAATAATAGTTTTAGACCGCATACAGTTGATAAATTTTTATTATGACAAAATTTTATCTGGTTGGAAAAATAGTATTGCTATGGGAGGAAATCAAGAGAGAAAGAGTATTTAACCATTATGGTACATGGGGATTTTCAAATATTTTATAAAAATTCACTTCCCGTTCACAACCCATCAAAAAAACAGCGTTACCATAAGCCCCCTTGAAAGAGGGGGCAGTAAAAAAATTTGATTATATGGAGGTTAAAGATTATGAGTAAAGATAATAAGAGAAGAGACAGCAAGGGGCGCATACTGCGTACTGGGGAGCAACAACGGAGTAATGGACAGTATTTATATACGTACAAAGGAAAAGACGGCAAAAATAAATTTGTTTACAGTTGGAAACTGGAACCGACTGACAAACAGCCAGAGGGTAAGCGTTCAGGAAAATCATTGAGGGAACTGGAAAAAGAGATTGAAAAATCCCTCAATGAGGAAGTGGCATACCAAGGAGGGGATGTCACGGTAACAGAGTTGGCAGAAAGGTACGTTTCTCTGAAAACGGGGGTACGTCATAATACTATGGCAGGCTACAAAACAGTCCTGAATTTGCTGAAAAAGGACACGTTTGGCAGTAAACGTATAGACCAGGTAAAAGTGTCAGATGCAAAGAAGTGGCTGATTGAACTGCAACAGGGGGGAAAGCATTATAGTAGTATTCATACTATCCGTGGGGTTCTTCGCCCAGCTTTCCGTATGGCGGTTGAGGATGACTTGATTCGCAAGAATCCTTTTGACTGGGAATTGTCTACGGTAATTGTCAATGACAGTGCCAAGAGGGAAGCAGTCACCCCAAGACAGGAACGCTTATTCCTTGATTTTATAAAAGGGGATAAGCATTATTCACAATATTATGAGGGGATGTATATCCTCTTCAAGACCGGCATGAGAATTTCAGAGTTTTGTGGCCTTACTCTGGATGATATAGATATGGAGAATAGAAAAATAAAAATAGACCACCAGTTACAAAGGACAAGGGAAGGTGTATACCTGATTGAAGATACTAAAACGACATACGGGGAGAGGATTTTGCCAATGAGCGAAGGAGTATACCAGTGTTTCCAAAAGCTGATTAAAAAACGTAAGAAATGGAAAGTAGACCCTATGATAGATGGTAAGGCAGGCTTTCTGGTTCTGGATAAGAACGGTATGCCATACCTTGCGAACCATTGGGAAAAAAGGTTTGGGTATGCTCTGGGGAAATATAATCGGACGTTTAAGGAAGAGTTACCAAATATAACTCCCCATATTTGCAGGCATACATACTGTACCAACATGGCAAAGTCAGGCATCAGTCCGAAGTCACTGCAATATCTCATGGGGCATTCGGATATTGCAACAACTCTGGGATATTACACGCATTATAAATTTAATGACGTGGAAAAGGAAGTGAGGGAGTTGGAGAAAAAGTTGTCTGGAGAGTAAGGGGGCATGGGTGGTTTTACCTCTGGAAAGAGTAAAAAAGAGGTCATTTTACTTCTTTTTTACTCTTTTTGGGAGACAAAATATACCGGGGTATGGTAAGATATACGAGGTATAGAGTTTTTGGGGCCAGAGGAAAAACCTTGAAAACATAAGGAAAAACCAAGATATACCGAGATATAAGGAGATATGGAAACCATGATAAAAATATTATTTATATGCCACGGCAACATCTGCCGCAGCACCATGGCCGAGAGCGTTATGACCTGCATGGCGGCCCGGTGCGGCCGTTCAGATCAGTTTCAAATCGCTTCTGCGGCCACCAGCCGGGAGGAAATCGGCAACCCGCCCCACCACGGAACCGTCCAAAAGCTCCGGGAAGTGGGGATACCAATCATTCCGCACCGTGCCGTGCAAATGACCAGACAGGATTACGAAACCTACGACTATCTGATCGGAATGGACGACTGGAACATCCGGAACATGAAGCAGATCGCAGGAGGGGATCCGGAACGCAAAATAAAAAAGCTTCTGGAATTTGCCGGAAAAACCAGGGACATTGCGGATCCCTGGTATACGGGAAATTTTGATGTGACGTATGAGGATATCGTGGAAGGCTGCGAAGCGATACTGCGGCAGTTTTGAAAGGAGGGCGCCGACGGAAGCGGCCCTGGGGAGAGGAGAGAGCATGTACCGGATTGGCGTGATCTCTGATACGCACGGATTGCTGCGGCCAGAGGTGAAGGAGATTCTGCGGGGCTGCGAAGCGATTCTGCATGGGGGCGATATAGACCGTGCGGATATTTTGGAGGAGCTGGGAGAGATTGCGCCCACCTATGCGGTTCGCGGCAACAATGACGGAGCCTGGGCGGAGTGGATTCCGGAGACTCTTGCTGTCAGTCTTTTCGGAATTTCCGTATTTATGGTTCATAACAAAAAAATGCTTTCCTCAGACATCGGGAATGCGGATCTTGTGATCTGCGGACATTCCCACAGATACGAGGAAGGCGATTTTGGAGGCGGTTTTTTTCTGAATCCCGGAAGCTGCGGGCCAAGGAGATTTGCGCTGCCTCTCACGATGGCGCTGGTCGAGACGCATGGAGACGGTTCCTTTCAGGTAAGGAGAATACAGATCGGGCTTTTGGATTCGAAGACGCAAAGAGATGGACAGATTGGGGCGGGAGATATGAGGCGGATCGTCCGCAAAGTGATGCGTGACGTTGACAGGGGAGCGGCGGTGGAGAAGATAGCCGCCAGAAACCATATCAGCAGCAGGCTTGCGGAGCAGATCTGCCGTCTGTATCTGACACACCCTGGTGTGGACGAGGAAGGAATCCTGAAAAAAATGGGACTGTAACAGGGACTTGAAGTTTTCAATATACTATCCATATAAGGAACTGTCAGGAGTGATAGATATGGATGAAAAATGTATGACAAATACCTGCAGCTTTGCCGGCGTAAAACCCATTATGGTAGATCTTCCCTATCCGCCCCTTCGGGTAAAGGGAAAAAATTGTGACTATGCCCAGCTGCTCAAAGTGGATTACTGCGGGGCCGTTTCCGAGATGTCGGCAATCACACAGTATATTAACAATGAAAACCGCCTGTTCCTGGAAAGATGCTCCATGGCAAAGACGCTTCTTGGAATTGCCATGGCGGAGATGATGCATCTGCAGAAGCTGGGAGAGCTGATTTTCCTGCTGGGCGGCGAGGTGGATTTTCAGGCCAGATCCCATAATGGGAGGCCAAGGCTCTGGACACCGGAATATCTGGAGATACCGGAAAACGTACAGAAAATGCTGCTGGCCGACCGCAAAGCGGAAGAAGACGCAATCGGGCAGTACAAAAGACATATGAGTATGATAAGAGATGAATGCGTCAACGCAGTTCTCGCAAGGATCATTCAGGATGAGGAGTACCATATAATGCTGCTGAATTCCCTCCTCGGGGAATGCGGGTGCTGACTTTGCGACAGCCGCCATACAGTCAACAAAAGGCTTCCTGTTGTCATGAATGTGCATGCCTGCTCGGCTCGCCGCAGGCAGAGAGAAACGAAGGGATCAAGGATGGAGAAGAGAATGGGAGAGGAAAAACGGTGCAAAAGGATGGGAAAGGCCACGGGAATCTATGGCCTTTTGCACTTTCTTGTGGATTTTGGATGTGCGTTTCTTGTGTTCCGTTTTTGGGCGGATGCACAAAAGCTTTCCCTTTATTTTTTCCTGTATAATTTCTGCGCTTTTGCCCTCCAGATGCCCGTAGGGCTTTTGGCTGACCGAAGAAACCGCAATGGCCGTTGTGCGGCGGCCGGCTGTCTTGCGGTCGCATTTGCCCTGGTACTGGCCGCTCTGGGGGAAGGACTGTCTGACAGTCCGGATTGGGCCGGCGCCGTGGCTGTAGTGATTCTGGCAGGACTTGGGAACAGCCTGTTTCATGTGGGCGGAGGGATTGAAATCCTGAACCGGTCAGGCCGTCTGTGCTGGCCGCTGGGAGTCTTTGTGTCGCCGGGAGCCGCCGGGATTTTTTTCGGAACCCTGTCAGGAAAAGGAGAAGGGATGCCCGTCTGGCTGCCGGGACTTTTGCTCCTGTCCGGTGCGTTCGGGCTTTTGCTGTGGCAGGGCAGAGCCGATGAAAGCGCTGATTCGGACAAACCTGCGGAGGGGGAAGAAAAGCATTCTGCGGCGGGGGCGGAAACGCAGGGCGGGGAAGAAAGGCTTCCTGCGGCGCTGTATTTGACCGGAGCGCTGCTTTGCGTTTTCTGGGTGGTGGTGCTGCGTTCCCATCAGGGGATGATCTTCCGGTTTCCATGGAAAAAGGAACTGGGCGGCGGAATGCTTGCGCTTGCGGGAGTGGTTTTCGGGAAAGCGGCGGGAGGGATTATGGCGGACCGTTTCGGAACCGGAAGAACGGCGGTCTGCTCTCTGCTTGCGGCCTTTTTCTGCTTTTTTTCTGCGGATCAGGCGCTCCCGGGAACCGCCGGGCTCTTTTTCTTCAATATGTCCATGCCCCTTACCCTGCGTCTTGCGGCTGATCTGCTTTCAGGCAGCGTGGGCTTTGCCTTCGGCCTTTTGTCCTTTGCCCTTTTTGCGGGTTTTCTTCCCGCCTACCTGGGATATGCGCCCGGTGCTCTGGAAAGCCTGCCGGTAATGCTTGCCGCATTGTCAGGAATATCGCTGCTGATTCTGCTGCCTGGCTTTTGTCTGGCAAATCGGTATCTGGGGGAGAGAGGACATGAATGAGCTGGCTGTAAAATTCGGGATTTCGCTGGCCCTTACATGGGTTCTGGAGCTTCCCGCATCCTTTGTGCTTGGAGTAAGGGGAAAGGATCTTCTCCTGGTTTTCCTTGTAAATTTGCTCACGAACCCGGCGGCGGTTCTTGCGTCAACTCTTATGAGAGATGGCTTCCTGGCGCAGATTTTCATTGAAACAGTGGTTATTTTGGTGGAGGGATGGTATTATGAAACCTATGGGAGGAGCAGCAGACGGCCGTACCTGTGTGCGGCTGTCTGCAACCTGTTTTCCTATTTCATAGGAAAGATCTTGCTGCTGTGAAGTCTTAAAAACTGCTGTGGAAAAGGAGGAACTTACTGTGAGAAAAAGTCGGTATTGCCTGTCGGTTCTGGCTGCGGCGCTGTTTACCTTTGTCTTTTCGCACCTCACCGCTTTTGCGGATGCAATCTGGGAGCCTTCCAATGATTTTTATATGGAAAATCCGCAGGATTGCGAGTATGAGGGCAGAGATTACCAGACTAATGGAAAAGAGGGTTTCGTGGTGGTCTACGAGGAGCCTGGGAAACCGGAAGAGGCGGGCAGAATCAAAAACGGAAAACGCTTTTACGTGGGCTTCACTTACAGGGACAGAGGGGGAAATGTCTGGGGTGCGGTTAACCTTTGGGGTTATGAGCCGGAAGCGGACGAGGTACTGGAAGACCAGGTGAGGGACGGATGGGTTCTGATGGAAAACCTTGCCCGGATTTATGTGGGAAGTGACTTTTTGGAGGAATATGAGAAGGACTTTTCCGATTACAGGGGGGAGCTTGACGCTTATGAGATCAAAGAACAGCTGCTCTTCTGGGAGTATCCGGGATCCGGCCGGATCTGTGGCTGGATCGAAACGTATTTCAATGACGGGGATACGCCGGCTTATCAGTACCTCTATACGGATCAGGACAATATCCGGTGGGCTTACGTGGGGTATTATTACGGGGAAAAGGGCTGGGTCTGCGTGGACGAGCCGGAAAACAGGGAGCTTTCCTTAAGCTATGGTTCGCAAACCGTGGATCAGGATCTGTACCCGCCTCAAAAGCCGCAGGGAGAGATAAGTCTGCCTGCAGAAAGCTTTGGAGGTGTCGGAATCAAAACGGCCCTGGCCGCAGTGGCGTCGGTAATGCTTGTGACGGCCCTGCTCATTGCGGTTTTGTTCAAAAGAAAATAAGATCAGACAAAAAGGAGAAAAAATGAGATATCCGGAATTTTTAAGACAAAATGGAACCATCGGGTTTGTGGCGCCGTCCTTTGGCTGCGCCGCAGAACCCTACCGCTCGGCTTTCGCAAACGCACTGGAAAAATTACGGCAGGCGGGGTTTGCGGTTGACCTTGGACCGAACTGCTATGCGGCGGCCGGCGTTGGAATCAGCAACACGCCGCAGAAGTGCGGGGCGGAGCTTACGGATTATTACACAAGCAGGGAAAACGACTGTCTGATTTCCTGCGGGGGCGGGGAGCTGATGTGTGAGACATTGGAATACGTGGATTTTGACAGGATCCGGCAGGCGCCTCCCAAATGGTACATGGGATATTCGGACAACACGAACATGACCCTGCTCCTTGCAACACTGTGTGATGTGGCTTCCATCTATGGCCCCTGTGCGGGCGCTTTTGGCATGGAACCCTGGCATCCTTCCATTTCAGACGCCTTTGACCTGCTTTGCGGAAAAAAGAATGCCTTTGAGAGCTATGGAAGGTGGGAGCGGGAGAGCCTTAAGGACGAGGAGCATCCGCTTGTTCCCTACAATTGCACGGAGCCTTTGCACATCAGGCTTTTTGCGCCGGATGAGGAGGGGAAAAGTACGGAGGTGCCATCGGCTTTCATGGAGGGAAGGCTCCTGGGAGGCTGCGTGGACTGTCTGGTGAACCTGACGGGGACGAAGTATGACCGGGTGTCGGATTTTGCGGAGAAATACAGAGAGGATGGAATCCTCTGGTTTCTGGAGGCCTGTGATCTGAACGTGTTTGCCATCCGGCGGGCCATGTGGCAGATGGAAAATGCGGGATGGTTCCGCTATGTGAAGGGGTTTCTGGTCGGGCGTCCGCGGCTTGGAGAGGAGATGATGGGGTTAGACCGTTTTGACGCGGTTCTTGCCGTTGCTGAAAAATACAGGGTTCCGGTGTTTATGGATGTAGATCTGGGGCATCTGGCTCCCATGATGCCCTTGGTGACGGGAAGCTGTGCAAAAATAAAGGGAGAAAAGGGAAAAATACATGTGACCATGGAATTTTCGGCTTAAAAGGGCGGCTCCGGAGGAGGGCGGATGCCGTCGCATTTTGCCCGCAGGATGCGAAGCGGGCAGAAACCGTGCGATGGATGACAGTTGATTAGGCGTATCATGTTCCTTATAATAGTTTCATATCATTATTTGGAAAAAAGTGGAGGGAACAGGATGGAACAGCTTAATTTGACGGCATCAAAGGATACAGACAAGGTATATAAGATACTGGATGATCTATTATCGAAAAACAGAGAATTTCAGATAATGATCACCGTTCCTTCGGGAAGCCGGGGATTTGATAAGGAAGTAAAAGAGACCGTTCATGTGGAGAAAAAACTGACCTACAATCTTGAGAAAGACGTGACGGATATGATTCATGAAATCGGTGTTCCCGCCCATATCAAAGGCTACCAGTATCTCAGAGAGGCCATTATGATGTCTGTGGAAGAGCCGGATATGCTTGGTTCCATCACAAAAGTACTTTATCCCACCATTGCGAAACGCTACCAGACAACCTCGAGCAGGGTGGAGAGGGCCATCCGCCATGCCATTGAGGTGGCGTGGAACAGGGGGAGGATGGAAACCCTCGACAATCTTTTCGGATATACCATCAACAATGGAAAGGGAAAACCTACAAATTCCGAATTCATAGCCCTGATTGCGGATAAAATTCGTCTCCAGTACAAGAAATAAGGCGGATGTGGACAAAAATATCCAAATTCTCTCTTTAAATGAGCAGATGATTGTTGTATAATCATAATTAATAATAATGTTGGAGGGTTTGTGATGAAGAAGATTCTTTTTGTCGCATCGGAGGGTGTACCATTTATTAAAACGGGAGGGCTTGCGGATGTCGTGGGTTCCCTTCCGAAATGTATCGATAAGCAGTATTTTGATGTGAGAGTGATTCTTCCCAAATATACCTGCATGAAGCAGGAGATGAAGGATATGCTCAGCTATATTACGCATTTTTATATGGATTTCCACTGGAAGAACGAGTATGTGGGAGTTCTGTATGCGGAAGTGGAAGGGGTGAAGTACTACTTTATCGATAACGAGATGTTCTTTGGCGGATTTAAACCGTACAGTGACAATGCATTGTTTGAGATCGAGAAGTATGCGTTCTTCTCCAAGGCGGCGCTGTCCATTCTGCCGGTGATCGACTTTAGACCGGATATCATCCACTGCCATGACTGGCAGACCGGACTGATTCCCGTTTACCTCAGAGAGCGGTTCCAGGGGAGCGAGTTCTACCGGGGAATCAAATCCATCATGACGATTCACAACCTGAAGTTCCAGGGGAAATGGAATATCAAGGATGTACAGGATATCACAGGACTTCCGGATTACTATTTTACGCCGGATAAACTGGAGGCCTACAAGGACGCAAACCTGTTAAAGGGCGGTATTGTGTTTGCGGACGCCATCACCACGGTGAGCGATACTTATGCGGAGGAGATTAAGACTGAGTTTTACGGGGAGAACTTAAACGGCCTTCTGCAGGCAAGGAGCGGCAGCCTTCGGGGAATCGTAAACGGTATCGATACGGAAGATTTCAATCCGGAGACGGATAAATATATAGAATACAATTACAATGCCATGAATTTCCGAAAGGAAAAGATCAAAAACAAGCGCGCACTTCAGGCGGAACTTGGCTTGGAGCAGGATGACAAGAAGTTCATGATCGGTATTGTCTCAAGGCTTACGGATCAGAAGGGCTTTGACCTGATCGCCTATGTCATGGATGAGCTCTGTCAGAGCAACGTGCAGATCGTGGTTCTCGGAACAGGAGAAGAGCGGTATGAGAATATGTTCCGCCACTTTGACTGGAAGTACAACAACAAGGTATCTGCCAACATTTATTATTCGGATGCACTCTCCCACAAGATCTACGCTGCCTGTGACGCATTTCTGATGCCGTCCCTGTTTGAACCCTGCGGTTTAAGCCAGCTGATGAGCCTGCGCTATGGCACGGTGCCTATTGTCAGGGAGACGGGAGGACTGAAGGATACGGTGGAGCCATACAATGAATACGAGAGCACCGGTACCGGCTTTTCCTTTACCAATTACAATGCCCATGAGATGCTTGGCACGATCTATTATGCAGAGAAGATCTACTATGAGAAAAAGCGCGAGTGGAATAAGATTGTGGATCGGGCTATGGCCGTTGATTTCTCATGGAATGTATCGGCGAAAAAATATCAGGAAATGTATGACTGGCTGATCGGATAACTTTGGAGTGTAACGGCAATGCCTGATAATAAAAAGAAAGACGGATTTATCATGCAGGCGGGGATCCTGGCGGCAGCCGGGATCATCGTCCGCATTATCGGTCTGCTTTATAACAGCCCGATGACAGCCATTCTGGGTGATGAGGGGATCGGATATTATAACACGGCGTACAATGCCTATACCATTGTGCTCCTCATATCATCCTATAGTATTCCCTCCGCTATTTCCAAGGTTATTGCCCAGAAGCTGGCAGTAAGAGAATACCGAAACGCACACCGTATTTTTCAGTGTGCATTTATTTATGTGCTGGCAGTGGGTGGTATTGCCAGCTTATTTGTGTTTTTCGGGGCAGGGCTGCTGGTTAAGATTGATCACTCCATTCTGGCGCTTCGCGTTCTGGCTCCCACGATTTTTTTCAGCGGGATTCTCGGCGTGCTCCGGGGCTATTTTCAGGCGCACAAAAGCATGGTGCAGACCTCGGTGTCCCAGATTCTCGAGCAGATCCTGAATGCGGTGGGAAGCATTCTGATGGCTTATCTGCTCATGAATGCTGCCGCAGATCGGGAAAAGAGCGAGGGACTGTCCTGGGGTGCCATGGGAGGAGCCATCGGTACGGGAATCGGCGTTCTTGCGGCCCTGCTGTTCATGGCTGGCGTTTACAGGCTTAACAGCGGCATGATCAAAAAGAGGATCGAGAAGGATGCGGGCCACAAGGAGGAATCCTATGGGGCCGTGTTCAAGATGATTATCCTGGTGGTCACGCCCTTTATTCTGAGTACCTTTATCTACAATGCCAACACCTTTATCAATCAGAATGTGTACCAGTGGATCATGATTGATGTAAAAAAGATGGCGGATACCCAGGTGGCCGCTTACACGGGAGTGATCGGAAAGGCAGTAAAGGTGTCCAATATTCCCATCGCACTGGCCTCGGCCATGGCCACGGCCCTAATCCCCGGCATCTCCGGGGATTATGCCAGAAAGAATCTGAAGGGTGCCAGACAAAAGGTTGCCAAAGCCATGAAGGTGACCATGCTGATCGCTATTCCGGCAGCGGTGGGGCTTGCCGTTCTGGCAAAGCCGGTGATGCTGGTGCTCTATCCACAGAAGGAATCCATTGATCTGTCATCGGCGCTTCTTGCGGCGCTTTCCGTGAGCGTGATTTTTTATTCCATGTCAACGCTCTCAAACGCCGTGCTTCAGTCCATAGGGAAACTGAACGCACCTGTAATCAATGCGGCAATTGCGCTGGTCCTCCAGACCGCAGCGCTTGCGGGCGCACTCTGGGGGCTGGACGCCGGGTATGGGACCTATTATTATATCGTTGCCATTATTCTCTATTCATTCTTGATGTGCCTGCTCAACGGCGTTTCCATCCGCAGGAATTTGGGCTACCGCCAGGAGGCGGACCGGACTTTTTTCCGGCCGGCGCTGGCCTCCGGTGTTATGGGAGGGGCGGCCTATGGGGTATATCAGGGACTGTATCTGCTGTTTCATTTGAATATTCTGGCGCTGGTTCTTGCGGTGGCGGTGGCTGTACTTGTCTATTTTGTACTGATAATCCGTATGGGAGTTCTGACAAGAGAAGAGCTCAAATCCCTGCCAAAGGGCCATATGCTGGTTCACTTCGCCTGCAAAATGAAACTTATGAGACCGGAAGCGCCTTCTTCCGGAAAAGGGAAGCCGGATTTGCGAAAGCAGAAGGAGACCTCCCGCAAAAAGCAGGTTTCCAAAAAGAAAAAAGCCGTTTCAGGCAGTGATCAGGCGTTAAGGAAGTATACGGATCCGGTGGACGAGAATGCTGAAGATTTCTGGCTGGACGATTAAACGGTTAAACCGAATAAATTAAAACCTTCTGGAAATACTGAAATTGACAATCATATTTTCAAGGAGGTTTTTTATGGCTAATTTATCAGAACTGGAATTACAGAACCTGCGTCACCTAATTGGCGGCTATGATACGACTCATTGTAAGATGAAGGAGTATGCGGCTGATTCAAAGGATCCTCAGATCAAGCAGTTTTTTGAAAAAGGCGCAAAGTCCGCAATGGAAAACAAGACTCAGTTGATGAAATTTTTACAGTAGGAGGTAGGGAAGATGCAGTTAAATGAGAAGACAATGGTAGCGGATACTCTGGCAGGAATCAACGGGGAGCTGGTTCGGTTTGGCGAGATGATTCCCCAGACAGAAAACAAAGAATTAAAGCAGACCTTAAAGCAGTTTAGAAACGCCTGTGAGCAGTCCCAGGAGGAGATCTATCAGCTGGCAAGAGAGAAGTCCTATTACGTGCCGGCTGCCAAGGCAACCGAGGAAGAGATTGCCCATGTGAAGAGCCTGTTCACGCAGGGGACGCTGTAAAACAGCCATAAAAAATACAGGAACCGGAGAGCGGTTCCTGTATTTTTTATGGCCCGTCACGGTTCGATCTGCTCAAGGCCCGAGGTCTCAGGAGAAATGTCGGTATCAATCATCATGGAATAATTCGTGTAATAGATCACAAAGCCGGGCTTGCCCGCATTTGGCTTTTTGACGTTTTTCTTCTGCGTGTAATCAATTTCCACCTTGTCCTGTTCCCTGCCTCTGGAGTAATAGGCGGCGAGCTTTGCGGCGGCCTCGAAGACGGAATCCGGAAGTTCTTCCCCGCCCGCCTTTACCACCACGTGGGAGCCGGGAATGCCCTTGGCGTGAAACCACCAGTCATTGCCGGAGGCGAACTTGAAGGTGAGTTCGTCGTTCTGGAGGTTATTTTTGCCCACATAGATATGGAAGCCCTCCCGGCTGACATAGTGAAAAGGCCTGCTGGTGATTTTTACTTTCCGGGCGCCGCCCTTGCGGCGGATGTAGCCGCTCTCGATCAGCTCCTCCTTGATCTGGGCCAGATCCTCCTCCCTGAGAGCGATGTCGAGAGCGGTCTGGATGGATTCCAGATGATCGATCTCGTCCTTCACAGCAAGGGTCAGGGTCGAGAGTGCCTCGTAGGTCCGTTTCAGCTTTCCGTATTTGTCAAAATATTTTTTGGCATTGTCGGAGGCGGAGAGAAGCGGGTCAAGAGGGATGGTGATCATCTGGTTCGTGTAATAATTCAGGGCCTCCATGGATTTTGCACCGGGCTTGACATGGTAGCCGTAAGTATTAATCAGTTCCCCGTAGATCCTGTATTTCTCCCTCTTTTCCGTATCCTGCATCTGTCTGATCTGCAGATCGTATTTTCGGATATTCCGCTCCAGGGCCGTCTGAACGATCCTGCGCAGATCCACGGATTTCTGGCGGATACGGGAGATCTGGTTTTTCTGCGCATAGTACTGCTCGAGGAGGACGGAGACGGAATCGAATTTTTTGACGTTTCCATCCCCGTAGGAAGCCTCCAGCTCGTGGGACGACAGGGCGCTAAACTCGGCAGGAGAGTTGTTCTCATAAAAAATGACAGGAGAAAACCGCTCTCTTTTCAATCGTTCCATGGTTCCGGCAAAGGATCGCCACAGCTTTTCAAGAAGAGCGTCTCCCTGCGCCGACTCGGAAAAGACTGCGGTGGACATATCCCCATCGATTCCCGCTTCCAGGCAGAGTGCGTTGGAGGCGGACGGAGAAAGGCCCGTGTAGGATCCATAGAGAGCCTTAAAAACCGGTGCGGCTTTTGCGGTGATGGTTCGAATAAAGCTGTCATGATCTGCCTCAAGGGGGTTCTCCTTTTCCTGGGTCTGGGGAATAAAATAAGGACGGCCGGGAAGCACCTCTCTTACGGAGCTCACCATGCCTGATATATGCTTGATGCTGTCTATGATCAGTTCCCCGTCATTTACGAAGATAAGATTGCTGTGCTTTCCCATTAGCTCCATGACCAGCTTTTTGCGGCAGAGGTCGCCCAGCTCATTTAAGTGTTCCACATGAATCTGGATAATGCGTTCCAGCCCGGGCTGCGTGATATCCGTGATCCTGCCGTTTTGCAGATGCTTGCGCAGAAGCATGCAAAATCCGGGCGCCGTCATGGGGGCCTGCTTGTTTTTTTCCGTAAGATAAATCAGGGGGAGGGATGCGCTGGCCGAGAGAGCGAGGCGCTTTTGTCCCTGAGCCGTCTTTATGGTGAGAAGAAGCTCGTCCTCCTCCGGCTGGGCAATCTTATAGATGCGCCCTCCCACGATTTCCCTTTTCAGCTCGCTGACCACCGCTGCCACTGTCATTCCGTCAAATGCCATAAAAATCAACTCCATTTCTTAACTATTTCTTCATTGTATACCATAATCCCTTTTCGCACAAGCAAACCTTGACGTTTTTCCAGTCTTATCCTATAATAATGAAGAATACGCAGACACGAGAATTTACAGGGTACGAAGGAGTATCATCATGATTAAGAGTATGACCGGTTTTGGCAGATGCGAGGTAGAGGAGGATAACCGGAAAATCACGGTTGAAATGAAATCCGTAAACCACCGCTATCTGGATGTATCGATCAAGATGCCAAAAAAGCTTAATTTTTTTGAGGCGGCGATTCGAAACGAGCTGAAAAATTATATTCAGAGGGGCAAGGTGGATGTCTTTGTATCGTACGAGGATTTTACGCAGTCCAATGTCTGCGTGAAGTACAACCGAGAGATCGCTGCGGAATATATGAAGTACTTTCAGGTGATGGAAGAGGAGTTTTCCCTGGATAACGATATGAGAGTGTCCGTTCTGGCACGATTTCCGGAAGTGTTTACCATGGAGGAACAGACCATGGACGAGGAGAAGCTCTGGCAGCTTTTGAAAAGAGCGGTTGACGGGGCGGCAGAGGGATTCGTGGAGGCAAGAATCCGGGAAGGGGAAAATCTCTGCCAGGATCTTCTCGGGAAGCTGAAAGGGATGAGCGTCCAGGTGGATTTCATTTCCGAGCGTTCCCCGTTGCTGATTATGGAATACAGAAAGAAGCTGGAGGAGAAGGTCAGAGAGCTTCTGGAGGATTCCAAGGTTGACGACAACCGTCTTTTGATGGAAGTGACGATCTTTGCGGACCGGGTTTGTGTGGACGAGGAGCTGGTGCGGCTTCGCAGCCATATCGAGACCACGAGGGATACGCTCCTTGCAGGAGGAGGCATCGGACGCAAGCTTGACTTTATCGCACAGGAAATGAACCGGGAGGCCAATACCATCCTCTCCAAGTCAAACGATCTGACCATTTCCAATCATGCGATTGAGCTCAAGACGGAGATCGAGAAGGTAAGGGAACAGATTCAGAACATCGAATAGCGGAGGGCTGATGTGATTGAACAGGCTGATTCACATAGGATTTGGAAACATTGTAAATGCGGGTAAAATCATTGCGATCGTAAGCCCGGATTCCGCCCCGGTGAAGCGTATGGTTCAGCGGGCCAGGGAGGAGGGAATCGCAATTGACGCAACCCAGGGAAGAAAGACAAAAGCGGTACTTGTGATGGAGAACAGCCAATTGGTGCTGTCGGCGCTGCTGCCGGAGACCATAGCACTAAGGGCGCAGGCGGAAGGTAAAGAGGATGAGGAAGCATAGAGGAATATTGATCGTGGTTTCAGGTTTTTCCGGTGCGGGCAAGGGAACGCTGATGAAGCAGCTGGTGCGTTCCTACGATAATTACGCCCTGTCGGTTTCCATGACCACCAGGAGTCCGAGACCGGGAGAAGAGGATGGCAGAGAGTATTTTTTCGTGAGCAGGGAGGAATTTGAGCGCAGGATAGAGGAAGGCGGCCTGATCGAATATGCAAGCTACTGCGGCAACTATTACGGAACGCCCAAAGAATATGTGAGAAAACAGCTGGAAAAAGGCAGGGACGTGATCCTTGAAATTGAGATACAGGGAGCGCTCAAGATCAAGGAGCAGTTTCCCACGGCGCTTCTTTTGTTTGTGATGCCGCCCAGCGTGAGCGAGCTGAAAAAGCGTCTGGAGGGCAGGGGAACGGAGAGCCCCGAGGTCATTAAGAGGCGTCTTAGCAGGGCGGGCGAGGAAGCCGATGGTATAGAAAACTATGATTTTATCGTGATAAACGACAAACTGGAGGAGTGCGTGGAGCAGATGCACGGCCTGATAGCGGCCGCACACAAGACTCCGCAGAGAAACAGCTCGTTTATCCGTGAAATAAGGCAGGAGCTGCAGGCTTTTGCGAAGCAGTGACATAAGGAAGGAGAAAAATATGTTACATCCATCTTATTCAGACTTAATGAAGGTAGTAAACAGCGAGGTTGAACAGGGAGAAGCCCCTGTGGTGAACAGCAGATATTCCATAGTCATGGCGGCCTCAAAGAGGGCAAGGCAGATTATAGCCGGGGATGATCCCCTGGTAAACGTAAAGGAGACAAAGCCTTTGTCCATTGCGGTGGAAGAACTGAATCAGGGAACGGTCAAAATATTAACGGAGGAAGAATGAGAGGAAGGCGGCCAGAAATGGCCGCCTGGCTTTTATGTGCAGGCGCGCATATGAAAATCTGCTGCTTACGCAGCATGCGGGCCGCACGGCGAGTAGGAAAGAAAAATCTTCCCTGCTCGATTGCACAGAGGTGCGTAAGCGGGGGAGACGGAAAGGCGCGTTTATGAAAATACTATTTATATCTCTTGGCTGTGATAAGAATCTGGTGGACTCGGAGGTTATGCTGGGGATGCTTGCCGAAGAGGGGTATTCCTTCACGGACGACGAGGAGGAAGCGGAGGCGGTGGTGATCAATACCTGCTGCTTTATCGGCGATGCGAAGGAGGAAAGCGTCAACACGATTCTGGAGATGGCCGAGCGCAGAAAGAGCGGGCAGCTGAAAGCGCTGATCGTGGCGGGGTGTCTCGCCCAGCGCTATCAGGAGGAGATTCAGAAAGAGATCGGGGAAGTGGACGCCATTATCGGCACCTCCGCCATTGATGCGGTTGCGTCCGCATTGAAGCAGGTGCTGGAGGGGAAGGCGGGCAACTGCATAAAGTCCCCTGACGGACCGCCTCTTTTGGGGAAAAAGAGGGTCATGACGACAGGCGGGTATTACTCATATCTGAAAATTGCGGAAGGGTGTAATAAGCACTGTACGTATTGCATTATCCCAAAGGTGCGGGGAAACTACCGGAGCGTTCCCATGGAGGAGCTGCTTGAACAGGCCGGGGCTCTGGCGCAGCAGGGCGTCAGGGAGCTGGTTCTGGTTGCCCAGGAAACCACGCTCTATGGAGTGGATCTGTATGGGGAAAAGAGGCTTCCGGAGCTTTTGGAGGCTTTGTGCCAGATAGAGAAGATTCGGTGGATCCGTATCCTCTACTGTTATCCGGAAGAGATCGATGAAAAGCTGATCCGGGTGATCCGCAGCAGGGACAAAATCTGCCACTATCTGGATCTTCCCATACAGAGCGGAAGCGACGGGATTTTGAAGCGCATGGGCAGGCGGACGGACACGGAGCAGATCCGGAGGATGATCCGGAGGCTGCGACAAGAAATTCCGGATATCTGCATCCGGACCACATTTATTTCAGGATTTCCCGGAGAGACTCAGGAGGATCATGAAAGCACCATGGAGTTTATTAACGAGATGGAGTTCGACCGCCTGGGCGTGTTTACCTATTCGCCGGAGGAAGATACGCCCGCCGCTCTCATGGAAGGACAGATCCCGGAGGAGATCAAGCGGAGCCGCCGGGATGAGATCATGGAGCTGCAGCAGGAGATTGCCTTTGAGCAGGCACGGAATATGCAGGGCCGTATTTTGTGGGCCATGGTGGAGGGAAAGCTGGCGGACGAGGAGGTCTATGTGGCCAGAACCTATAAGGATGCCCCCGGAGTGGACGGCTACCTGTTTATTGACACGGACCGGACTCTGATGAGCGGGGAGTTTGTCAGGGTAAAGATCACGGGAGCAAATGATTACGATCTGACAGGCGTGCCGGAAGACGAAGAGAGTTAGAATGTATAGAATCAATTAGATTTGGAAAGGTGTGAAAGATATGAATTTACCGAATAAGCTTACAATGTTCCGTGTGGTTTTGATTCCGTTTTTTATTGTGTTTCTGCTGGTTCCTACGATTCCGGCGGGAAAATGGATCGCTCTTGCCATCTTTATCGTGGCGAGCCTTACGGATCTTCTGGACGGCAAGATCGCCCGCAAATATAATCTGGTGACGAATTTTGGAAAGTTTATGGATCCCCTTGCGGATAAGCTTCTGGTCTGCTCGGCGCTGATCTGTCTGATCGAGCTGCAGAGGATCCCCTCCTGGATGGTGGTGCTTATCATTGCGAGAGAGTTTACCATCAGCGGGTTCCGCCTGATTGCGGCGGACAACGGGGTGGTAATAGCGGCCAGCTATTTTGGCAAGTTTAAGACCACGTTTCAGATGATTGCCGTGTGTTTGCTGATTGCGGATATCGAGGCGCTGCAGAGCGTAACCCTGATCATTCTTTGGATTGCCGTGATTCTCACCGTGGTTTCCCTGATGGATTATCTGGTCAAGAACAAGGACGTGATGAAGGAAGAAAAATAGTCTGCGAAAGGAATGGAAGAGCGAATGAGTTTGGAAGAGAGAGCGGTGCAGGCTCTGACGGCAAGGGGCTGTGAAATTACCACGGCGGAATCCTGTACGGGAGGCATGCTGGCCTCCATGCTGGTCAATGCCGCGGGCGCATCGGAAATTTTTAAGGAGGGCTATATCACTTATTCCAATGAGGCGAAGAGCAGGCTCCTTGGAGTGGATGCGCAGGCGCTTGAACGGTACGGGGCTGTCAGTGAAACCGTGGCCCGCCAGATGGCGGAAGGAGCCGCAGCGGCAGCCGGGGCAACAGCCGCCCTTTCTGTCACCGGAATTGCCGGCCCGGGCGGGGGAACGAAGGAGAAGCCGGTGGGGCTTGTCTATATCGGCTGTTATCTGGATGGAACCACCACGGCGGAGAGGAATCTGTTTCACGGTTCCCGTCTTGAGATTCGAGAGGCTTCCGCACGCAGGGCGCTTGAGCTGCTCCTTGCACGTATGGAGGAATTAGGGGATGGTGAAACAGTAAGTCGCTGAATATTCCGTAAATTTACAAGTTCCGCAATTGCCTAATGGAAGAGTAGGCGGGAAAGGGGTATTTTATATGAAGAAAGGGTGGAGCACGGGGAAAATCGTCGGCGTAACGCTGGGAGGGATCGCAGCGTCGCTGGTGCTTGGGATTTCTTTTGTGATCAGCGTATACCAGCTGTCGTACTTCTTTGAAAAAATGGATCAGAAAAGCAGATCTCGGTATGACAGGGTGCTGGAGGAAAATTCCGGGCAGGAGAGGAAAGAAGACGATTTTTCAGAGGGGCAAAAAGAGCCGGATGAGGAGGAGACGGAAGATTTTGGCGGATATTCCTCACAGCCGGACGGAGAGTATTACGATTTTACAAACGATATCCGAAGCGATCTCTCCTACCAGGTTGAATTTCGAAGTTTTTTGAAAAATGATTTTGTAACCCGAGAGGGGGCGGGAGCGGCTGTCATGGAATACAGTTACCCGCAGATTTCTGGGGACGCAAAGAACCTGGACGGGATCAATGACGCACTGCAGGAGGAGCTTCGCATCGTGGAGGAGCATATCGCATCATCAGTGGATTATCTGACAGGGGACGAGGAGTACCGCTTTGAGGGGGTTGGCTACGTAACCTATATGTCGGAAAAGATTCTCAGCGTGATCTATGTGGAATACGGCTATCTGAACGGCTCTTATCTGGAAAGCTATGTAGTCTCCTACAATGTTGACATGGAGACGGGAATGCTCATGAACAACACCCACCTGCTTGCTGTTGACGACAACTTTTCCGTGGATTTCCGTAAGCGGTGTGAGCTGCAGAACGGTGTGATCGAGAATCTTGATTATATGAGCGACCAGGAGATTACCTATTATCTTACGGACAGCGACTATCTGATTATTTTTTACACGCCTCTGGGCATGGAGGTCGGATTTAATTACTATGACGGCTGGGTGACCGTGACCTACAGGGATTACGAGAAATACCAGAAAAAATTTTAGGGCCATGCGCCTGGTTAACAGATTCTTCTTGTAAACCGGGCGCACATATGTTATATTTAGTACAGACAGCGCATCTGCTGTGTTTTCTGCTTTGCATATCCGGCATTTTCTGCCAAAAATCCAAAGCAATAACAGAAAAGAAGGGAGAGATGCCTTTGAGGGAGTTTTATTGGACTTTAAATGTGGTAAGATAAAAACAGAGAGAAAAAAGAATTGACAAACACGAACATTTGTTTTAATCTTTATTCAGAACAAACGTTCCTATGAAAAGGAGACCTTTATGGAAAAAAATGACAAGTTAAAAGCATTGGATGCGGCTCTTGGCCAGATTGAAAAACAGTTTGGAAAGGGAGCTGTCATGAAGCTGGGCGATCCGGCGGCAAAGATGGATATAGAGACAATTCCCACGGGTTCCCTCAGTCTCGATATAGCGCTGGGACTCGGAGGAATTCCCAAGGGCAGGGTGGTCGAGATCTACGGACCGGAATCCAGCGGTAAAACCACGGTCACCCTCCATATGATTGCCGAGGTTCAAAAGAGCGGGGGCATTGCGGGATTTATCGATGCGGAACATGCGCTGGATCCTGTGTATGCGCAGAATATCGGTGTGGACGTGGATAACCTGTACATATCCCAGCCGGACAACGGAGAGCAGGCGCTCGAGATCACGGAAACCATGGTTCGTTCCGGAGCCCTGGACATTGTGGTAGTGGATTCCGTGGCCGCGCTGGTTCCCAAGGCAGAGATCGACGGCGACATGGGCGACAGCCATGTGGGACTTCAGGCCCGGCTGATGTCCCAGGCTCTGCGCAAGCTGACGGCCGTGATCAGCAAATCCAACTGTACGGTCGTGTTTATCAACCAGCTGCGGGAAAAGGTGGGAGTTATGTTTGGCAATCCCGAGACTACCACGGGCGGCCGTGCGCTTAAGTTCTATTCTTCCGTGCGTCTCGACGTGAGGAGAATCGAATCCTTAAAGCAGGGCGGGGAAGTAATCGGCAACCGGACCCGGGTGAAGGTCGTGAAAAACAAGATAGCCCCGCCCTTTAAGGAGGCGGAGTTTGACATTATGTTCGGCGAGGGCATTTCCTATGTGGGGGATGTGCTGGATCTTGCGGCAAGCATTAACGTGATTAACAAGAGCGGAGCCTGGTATGCCTATGAGGGAAGCAAGATCGGACAGGGACGTGAGAACGCAAAACAGTATCTGAAGGACAATCCGCAGGTCTGCGAGCAGGTATCCTCCAAGGTCAGGGAGCATTTCGGGCTGGGCGCAGGCCGCAGGGAAGAGGACGACGCACAGAAAAAGGAAGAGGCAAAGAAAGATGAGCCAAAGCCGGAAGCGGCAAAGAAAGATGAGCCAAAGCCGGAAGCGGCAAAGACTAAGGCTTCCAAGTAAAGGAATGTGGGGGCTATGTCAGATACGAGAATAGTGATGGAGATCACGGAGATCTCCAGTTCCAGAGTGCGTATTTTGCTGGACGACGGGACGGGTTTTGTACTGTATAAGGGGGAGCGGCGCAACTATAATCTCCGGGAGGGAGAGCAGATCGGGACAGAGGATTATGCGGAAATCATGGAGACCGTTCTGCCAAAAAGGGCAAAGCTTCGGGCTCTGAATCTTCTCAAGGCCCGGTCCTACACGCAAAAGGCGCTGGCGGATAAGCTCAGGGACGGCGGCTATCCCGAAAAGATTCTGGCGGACGCCATTGCCTATGCAGCCTCCTTTGGTTATGTGGACGACCGGCAGTATGCGCTTGATTTTGTGGAATACAATAAGGAGAAGCGCAGCAGGACATGGATTTTTAACGCACTGCAGAAAAAGGGCGTCCCAAAGGAAATCATGGAGGACGCATGGCGGGAAAATGCTTCGAATGAGGAGAGCGAGCTGGAGAAAGAACAGATTTTATTCTGGATGCGTAAAAAAAATTTTATTGCTTCAGAGGCGACATTTGCAGAAAAACAGAAATTCTGCGCATTTTTGTACAGAAAGGGGTTTCAAATTGACGCCATTCAAACTGCACTTTCACTTGACATAGAATCAATTTAAGTTTAAAATTGTCTTATTGTAAATTTGTTTTTAGAATGTTACATACATTCTATATAGATAAGCGTACAATGAAAATTTAATAAGGAGGTGCTCCTGTAAAATGGTGCAAGTTTTGACAGCGGTGTTCATCACTCTGATTGTATCTGCTGCGGCTACCTGGGTGCTTGCCAGCTCATATCACAAGAAGGTATCGGAAGCAAAGATCGGCAGCGCAGAGGAGAAGGCAAGAGAGATTATTGATGAGGCTCTGAAAACTGCGGAGACCAAGAAGCGTGAAGCCTTACTGGAGGTTAAGGAAGAATCCATTCGTACCAAGAACGATCTGGATAAGGAGATTAAGGAGCGGCGTGCCGAGGCACAACGCTACGAGCGCAGGGTTCAGCAGAAGGAGGAATCCATCGATAAGAAATCAGATGCAATGGAGAAAAGGGAGGCAAGCCTGTCTGCAAGGGAAGAGGAATTATCCAGGCAGAGGGAGGAAGTTTCCAAGCTGAACGAACAAAGATTACAGGAACTGGAACGAATCTCTGGTTTAACCTCCGAACAGGCAAAAGAATATTTACTGAAAATTGTTGAAGATGAAGTGAAGCATGAGACGGCAGTCCGCATCAAAGAGATGGAAGGCCGCGCAAAGGAAGAAGCAGACAAAAAGGCGAAGGAATATGTAGTGAATGCCATTCAGAAATGTGCGGCGGATCATGTGTCTGAGACTACGATTTCCGTCGTGCAGCTTCCGAACGATGAAATGAAAGGAAGGATCATAGGCAGGGAGGGAAGAAACATCAGAACCCTCGAGACCCTGACCGGCGTGGATCTGATTATTGACGACACGCCGGAGGCGGTTATTCTTTCCGGTTTTGATCCCATTCGTCGCGAGGTGGCGAGAATTGCCCTTGAAAAACTGATTGTGGATGGACGAATCCATCCGGCAAGAATCGAGGAGATGGTTGAAAAGGCGCAAAAAGAAGTTGATATCATGATCAAGGAGGAGGGTGAGGCCGCTACTCTTGAGGTAGGAGTTCACGGGATTCATCCCGAGCTTGTCCGACTGCTCGGAAAGATGAAATTCCGCACCAGCTATGGGCAGAACGCATTAAAACACTCGATTGAAGTGGCGCAGCTGTCAGGTTTACTGGCGGCAGAGCTTGGTCTTGATGTGAGAGTTGCCAAAAGAGCAGGTCTTTTACATGATATCGGCAAGGCTGTAGATCACGAAATGGAAGGTTCCCATATACAGCTTGGCGTGGAGCTTTGCAGGAAGTATAAGGAGTCGGCCATCGTCGTTAATGCAGTGGAATCCCACCACGGCGACGTGGAACCCCAGACATTGATCGCATGTATTGTAC
This sequence comes from uncultured Lachnospiraceae bacterium, assembly GCA_910579685.1. Taxonomy (GTDB): domain Bacteria; phylum Bacillota; class Clostridia; order Lachnospirales; family Lachnospiraceae; genus Suilimivivens. The sequence goes on from CAJTVN010000001.1 coordinate 22,962, forward strand.
AAGCTTCTGATACAATATCGGCGGCAAGGCCTGGCGCAAGAAGAGAGACGCTTGAAACATATACAAGCAGGCTCAAACAATTAGAAGATATTACAAACAATTTCAAAGGTGTAGATAAGTCTTTTGCTATTCAGGCAGGTAGAGAGATTCGTGTAATGGTAGTTCCCGATCAGATTTCTGATGCTGACATGGTGCTTCTGGCACGTGACATTTCAAAGCAGATTGAGGCAGAGCTGGAATATCCAGGACAGATTAAGGTGAACGTAATCAGAGAGTCGCGCGTAATTGACTACGCAAAATAAATGACTGATTAAAAATGAGGAAAGTATTGAAAATGAATCGAATCGTTTTCAATACTTTCTTTTTTTATGTGCAGAGGCTGATGTGGAAATAATGCACAATCTTTTGCTGAAAAAGGTCAGAAAAAATTACTTGTAGTATTTGGAAGTCTATAGTAGAATAATACGTGGCATTGGATTGTATACAATTATCCAAAGATACCTTTCATGGATAGAGGAGGAAATTGCGGTATGAAAGCATATAGAGAGATGAGCAGGGAAGAGCTTACCGCTCTCAAGCAGGATCTGGATAAGCAGTATGAGGAAGTGAAGGCAAAGAGCCTTAAGCTTGACATGTCGAGAGGCAAGCCGTCCGCTTCCCAGCTCGATATGGAAATGGATTTTATGGGAATTCTGAAAAATACGTCTTTGATGTCCGAAGCGGGTATTGACTGCAGAAATTACGGACTGCTGGACGGAATACCGGAAGCAAGGCGCCTTCTGGGAGATATGCTGGGAATATCGCCTGAGAGGGTAATTATCTGCGGAAATGCGAGCCTGACGGTCATGTATGATGCGATTGCGCGCTCCATGATGTTTGGTGTGCTGGGGAGCACTCCCTGGTGCAAGCTTGATAAAGTTAAATTTCTTTGTCCGGTTCCCGGCTATGACAGACACTTTGCGATCACGGAACAGTTTGGAATTGAGATGATTAACATTCCCATGACTCCGCAGGGGCCGGATATGGATCTGGTGGAGAAGCTGGTCAGTGAGGATGAGGCTGTGAAGGGAATCTGGTGCGTGCCCAAATATTCCAATCCTCAGGGGATTACGTATTCGGACGAGACCGTAAGACGGTTTGCGGCTTTAAAACCTGCGGCAGAGGATTTTCGAATTTACTGGGATAATGCCTATGCCATCCATGATGTGTTCGAGGATAAGAGCGATACGCTTCTGGAAATTTTCAACGAGTGTGAGAAGGCAGGGAATCCCGATATTGTCTATGAATTTTGCTCCACCTCCAAGGTGATGTTTCCGGGAAGCGGGATTTCGGCGATTGCCGCATCCGAGGCAAATCTCAAGGAGATCCGGCAGAGGCTTTCCATCCAGACCATAGGCTTTGACAAGCTCAACCAGCTGCGCCATGTAAAGTATTTCAAAGACATTGAGGGAATGAAGGCTCATATGAAAAAGCATGCCGCTATCATGCGTCCGAAGTTTGAAGCGGTGCTGGAGGTACTGGAAAGAGAGCTGTCCGGTCTGGAAATCGGTTCATGGATCCGGCCAAACGGCGGTTATTTTATCTCCTTTGACTCCATGGAGGGATGCGCAAAAGAGATCGTGGGCAAATGCCTGGAGGCGGGAGTTGTCCTGACCGGTGCGGGAGCCACCTATCCTTATAAGAAAGATCCGTCAGACAGCAATATCCGTCTGGCGCCTACCTTTCCTGAGCCAAAGGAGCTGGCGGTCGCAACGGATCTGTTTGTGCTGTGTGTGAAGCTGGTAAGCGTAAACAAATTGCTGGAGAGCATGTAAATAAGAGAGGAATGTTATGGAGGAAATTAAGAGATTATCCAGAGATCTGGTGTCCAAGGGAGCGATTATCGATTATTATCAGGACACCGTGCAGATCCCGAATGGAAATATTGTGAAGTGGGATTTTATCGACCACAAAGGGGCGGCCGCCGTGGTTCCCGTAAATGACGAGGGAAAGCTGATTATGGTAAGGCAATACCGCAACGCACTGAACCGCTACACGTTGGAGATTCCGGCGGGCGGATTAAACGGGGCGGATGAGCCTACGATGGATGCGGCTGCAAGGGAGCTGACGGAGGAGACGGGATACAGGGCGGATAAGCTCGAACTGCTTCTTTCCATCCGGACCACGGTTGCCTTCTGCAATGAGAAAATAGACATTTATGTGGCAACGGGGCTTACTCCGGGAGAGCAGCGTCTGGATGAGGATGAATATGTGGATGTAGAGGCTTTCGAACTGGAGGAACTGATTTCCAGGGTGCTGGCAGGAGAGATACAGGATTCCAAGACTGTGGCGGCGATTTTGGCTTACAAGGAAAAATACATTTCCGGAACCTGAACGGTGGATTTCTGACAGGCGGTGCATATGCACTGCCTGTTTTTCATATATTGAAAAGAGCGAAGGGCAAGAAGAGGGGAGCGGGAGGAGAAATGCTTTATCAAAATAAAATCGGTGTTTACAGAATGTGGCTGTGTATTTTTGTTGCGGGAATTTTCCTTGGTACAATTTTAATGAATCTGGGAGGCGGTCTGTTTCTTGGAGATGACGGAATATTCAGCATGGCGTCTCTGAACCGGATCCGGTATCTCAAGGTTGACGGCGCCAGTTTTTTTCCCTATGTGCTGAGGCAGCGGATCCGGCCTTTTTTGTTTCTGTTTCTGGTTTCCACCACAAGCTTTGGAATGGCTGCCGCATATATTCTGGTGGGATGGCAGGGAATTGCGGCTGGAATGCTGATAACGGCTGCAGTCATCCGGTTTGGCATCAAGGGAATGCTTCTGATTCTGGCAGGGATGTTTCCACAGTATCTTCTCCTGATTCCTGCATGTGTTATGATGCTCAGCTGGTGCTGTCAGAATTGCAGCCTTAAGTATTTTCCGGGGAAATCGTTGTGGCCTCTTTATGGAAACCGCAGAAGACAGGCCCTGCATCAGGGAATGACCCTGGCCTGGATCTTGTGTGTGCTTGTAATTGCCTGTATATTGGAGTGTTATGTCAATCCGATCTTGATGACAGATATAGTAAAAATTTTTTGAAAAATTTTTTTGTATGATAATTTTTCTATATATAGTGGCAGTCTCCAGTAAGGCTTTCGATATCTTGTATTTTGTCTGAAAAACATGACGAAAATACGAAATTACGATAATTAGTGAACTTGCATTTCTTTTCTCTTATGATTATACTTAATTGGGGAGGGAAAGAAATGGTACAGGAAAGAATGGAGAATGAAATTAATTCATTCATGATATATTTACATAATGAAAAGAAATTTTCGGAAAATACGGAGCTGTCCTACCGGAGAGATCTCTTGAAGGTACAGCATTTTATGGAGAATCAGGGAATAAGGGATGTCCGGAAAATCAGTGCGACAAATTTGAATTCTTATGTGCTGTATCTGGAAAAATGTCATTTTTCTGCGGCGACGATTTCCAGAAATATCGCATCGCTCAAGGCGTTCTATCACTATATGTTTCGGGAAGGAATGGTGGGAGAGGATGTCTCGGAGAGGCTCAAGGCGCCAAGGATTGAGAAGAAGCTTCCGGAAATACTGACGACAGAGGAGGTGGTGCGTCTGCTGGAGCAGCCTTGTGGAAATACGCCAAAGGAAATCCGCGACAAAGCGATGCTGGAGCTTTTGTATGCTACAGGAATGCGTGTGAGCGAGTTGATTTCTCTCAGGGTTGGAGATATCAACCTGCCCATGGGATTTATCAAATGCCGGGATTCTGCAAAAGAGAGAGTGATTCCCTTTGGGAGCAAGGCCAAAAGTGCGCTGACGCATTATCTCAAAGAGGCCAGGGACGAGATGGTTAAGGTGCCGGATTCGGACTATCTGTTTGCAAACTGTTCCGGGCAGCCTATGAGCAGGCAGGGATTCTGGAAGCTGATCAAATCCTATGCGAAGAAAGCGGGAATTGAAACGGATATCACGCCACATACATTACGGCATTCCTTTGCGGCACATCTGGTGGAAAACGGAGCGGATTTAAGGAGCGTGCAGGAGATGCTGGGACATTCGGATATTTCCACGACTCAGGTTTATGCGAACATGTGCCACAGTAAGATCAGGGAAGTATATGCCAAGGCTCATCCGAGGCATTAGAGCTTTTGGAATACGTCTAAAACCCTGAATATGTTTGAAACAGAAAGAAGCGCCGGGTGAACCGGCGCTTCTTTTTCTTTCATAGGAAATTGCGTCCTATGAAAGAAAAATGATCCGCGAGGATCGCACTGCGGCGGGAGGGATGATGTCGCTGAAGCGACCCGCCGCAGGCGAAGAATCCTGCAAAGCAGGATTCTTTTTCATTCATAATCCGCAATATCATAAATCAGCCGTTCAGAGGCTTCCCAGCCAAGACAGGCATCCGTGATGGATTTTCCATACACGCCGTCGCCCACTTTCTGGCTGCCCTCCACAATATAGCTTTCAATCATGACGCCTTTTACCAGGTTGTGAATATCCGGGCTCAATTTCCGGCTGTGCATGACCTCCTTGACGATACGCACCTGCTGGTCATACTGCTTGGCGGAATTGCTGTGGTTGGCGTCGATCACGGTGCTGGGATTTTTCAGATCCCGTTCATTGTACAGATTGAGCAGAAGATTCAGATCCTCATAGTGGTAGTTAGGCAGGTTCTGTCCATGCTTATTGGTTGCGCCCCGAAGGACGGTGTGGGCCAGCTCGTTGCCGTTTGTCTGAACCTCCCAGCCACGGTAAATAAAGGAATGGGGACGCTGAGCGGCGTATACGGAATTGAGCATGACGGTGAGATCGCCGCTTGTGGGATTTTTCATGCCGGCGGGAACGTCAAATCCGCTGACGGTCATTCGGTGGTGCTGGTCTTCCACAGAGCGGGCGCCGATCGCCACATAGGAGAGAATATCGGAAACATAGCGCCAGTTTTCAGGGTAAAGCATCTCATCGGCAGCGGTAAGCCCGGAAACTTCAATGGCCCGAATCAGCATTTTTCGCATGGCGATCAGCCCACCCAGAAGATCCGGTTTCTTTTCGGGATCGGGCTGATGGGCGATTCCCTTGTAGCCTTCCCCGGTTGTTCTGGGCTTGTTGGTATAGATCCGTGGGATAAGGATGAGCTTATCCTTTACCTTTTCGCTTACTCTGGCAAGACGGGTTACATAATCGCAGACCGCATCCTCGTTGTCAGCGGAGCAGGGGCCTATGATCACGAGGAATTTGCTGCTCTTGCCGGTGATTACGTCGCGGATCTGCCGGTCTCTTTCCTCTTTCAGGCGGACGAGATGATCCGGCATGGGAAGCTGTTCCTTGATCTCGCTGGGAGTGGGAAGCTTTTTTATAAATTCAAACGACATATTTTTATCCTCCATTCTGAGCCGGCGCCGGACAAAAGCATTTTGACCGGCCGCCAGCCTTGTACATTATAATATAGAAAAAAGCAAAGCGCAAGGATAAAAAGAGGGTGCAAGGCTTGCAATCGTCCTGGAAAGAGTGTAAAATTGCGACAGTGGAAGCAAACGATGATAAAAAGGCGAGGAGTGAAAAAATGGCATTGAGTAAAAAGCCGGTTACCGGCATGAAGGATATCCTTCCGGAAGAGATGGCCATCCGGGATTATGTGATAGGAGTGATCCGGGAAACCTATGGGAAGTTCGGCTTTACCTCTATAGAGACCCCCAGCGTGGAGAGTATTGAAAACCTGAGCAGCAAGCAGGGAGGGGAAAACGAAAAGCTGATCTTTAAGATTTTGAAGAGGGGTGAGAAACTGAATCTGGAGACGGCCCAAGAAGAGAGAGATCTGGTGGACGGGGGGCTTCGCTATGATCTCACAGTCCCGCTTGTGCGTTTCTATTCCAATCATGCAAATGAACTGCCTTCTCCATTCAAGGCGCTGCAGATGGGGAATGTGTGGAGAGCCGACCGGCCCCAGAGAGGACGTTACAGACAGTTTATGCAGTGTGATATCGATATCCTTGGTGAACCCTCCAATCTGGCGGAGATCGAGCTGATTCTGGCTACCACGACAACGCTTGGAAAGCTTGGTTTTCGGAATTTCCAGATCAGGATTAACGACAGAAGGATCTTAAAGGCCATGGCGGCCTACAGCGGATTTTTGCAGGAGTCCTATGACAGTGTGTTTATCACGCTTGACAAGATGGACAAGATCGGGCCGGAAGGCGTGAAACAGGAGCTGATCCAGAGCGGTTTCCAAAGCGGGAGTGCGGAGAAATACATGGAGCTTTTTCAGAGAATGGAACAGGCGGATGACAGTCTGGCCGTCTTGACCGGGGAGCTCGGAGACTTCCTGGATCCGGAGGTGGGCGATAACCTTCGGGAAATCATGGACAGCGTGGGCGCTACCAAGGATTCCTGTTTTGAACTGGTGTTTGATCCCGCGCTTGTACGGGGAATGTCCTACTATACGGGAACGATTTTTGAAATTGCCATGCCGGAGTTTGGAGGAAGCTGCGGAGGCGGCGGAAGATATGACGAGATGGTCGGACGCTTCACCGGAAACAACGTGCCTGCCTGCGGATTTTCCATCGGATTTGAGCGAATTATCCTGCTGCTTATGGAGAGCGGTTTTCAGGTGCCGAACCAGTCTGAGAAAACGGCTTACCTGATTGAGAAGGGGATTTCGGGGCAGGAGCTCTGCAAGGTGATCGCCATGGCGCAGGAGGAGAGAACAAAGGGGGGCCAGGTTCTTGTGGCCCGCATGAATAAGAACAAGAAGTTTCAAAAGGAGCAGCTTGCCCGGCAGGGCTATGCGCAGATCAGAGAGTTTTACAAAAATCCTCTGAAATAAGCGGCGTATGATTACCGTATATTATGGAAGGGTTCCCGCCGAAATTGACGGGGATGCCTGGAAATTCTGTTTGGAGAAAATAGAGGCAGGGCGCAGGGAGAGGCTGGAGCGCACGCAAAGCAGGGTTCAGAGGCTGCGAAGCCTTGCGGCAGGCTGTCTTTTGCATGATGCGCTCTGCCGGGAGCTTGGGCTTTTGCCAAAAGAGAAGGGGGCTTTTTCCATCGGATACAGAGAGGGGGGAAAGCCCTTTCTGCGGGAGGGGGAAGGGCTTTTCTTCAATCTGTCCCATTCCGGGGATTATGTCTGCTGTGCGGTGGGCAGGGAAGAGACGGGTGTGGATATTCAGGTGCACACAAAGGTGCGGCAGTCGCTTCCGGAACGGTTTTTCACGCAGGAGGATAACCGAAGGCTGAAAGAGGCCGGGACGGAGAGAGAGGCCCTGTTTTTCCGGATGTGGAGCATCAAGGAGAGTTATCTCAAACTTACCGGAAAGGGCATTTGGGCAGGCCTTTCCTCCTTTGAAATCCAGTGGGAGGAAAGGGTGATCAGGGAAAACGGGAAGAGAGAGGCAATGTTTGCGGAGAACCTCTCTCTTCCCGGCTGCAGCCTTTGCGCCTGTTTCCGGGGGTCCGGACAGACAGTGCGCTGGAAGGAATCAGGCGGTATATTTGGCGATTAGCCCGCTAAGGCTGCGGTGATGGTTCAGAATCCATTTATCGTAGGTGGTGTTTTCGGAAGCGACCAGACGTCCAAGTTCAATGAGAAAATCCGGGATATCCGAAGCGGCCATGAGCTTTCCTGTCTCTGCAAGGATTTCCCGTCCCTGGTAGGGACAGCCGCCCTCAAAAATGGCGAAGGCGGGCCTTGGCCCCTCCGGCGTCTGTTTGACGCCTCCCCGGAAGCCGATTTCGCCGATCTGATGCGTTCCGCAGGAGGAGGGGCAGCCCGAAATATGAATCCGCGGCAGCGTGCCGTCCGGGAAGTTTTCCTTACGGACAGCCTCTATGCAGGCGTCAAGCAGGGCCTTCGAGTCGCCGATTCCAACCTGACAAACGCTGGCCCCGACGCAGGCCACGGAGGTTTCAAAGAGGGTACTGGCTCCGTCCTTTGTCTCTTCCAGAAGATCCTGCGCTTCTTGCGCATTACAGTTGATGAGATACATTCCCTCCTGGGGAGTGAGCCGGATCTCCACGGCATCCATGGATTGAATGAGCTGATACAGTTTTTTTGCTTTCTGACAGGAGAGGGATCCGCCGGGAGGCTGATAAAACACGCTGTACAGCTCTTCCTGTTTCTGGGGAAGAAGTCTGGGATCAAAGGGGGCTTTTCCTGTTCCCCGCTTTTTGACCGGCGTTTCCTCAATCTTAAGGGAGAGCTGCTCTGTTTCATAGATCTTGTCTAACGCTTTCTGATAAGCCTCTGTCAAGCCTTCCGCTCCGAGGGTTTCCTGGAGAAATCTGGTTCTTGCTTTGCCCCGGTTTTCGAAATTCCCATAGGATACAAAGACCTCAACCATGGCTTTTATATAGTAGAGAATATCCTCCGGTGCGGCATTTTGGGCCACGCATATGCCGGGCAGGGGTCTCACGCCAAGGCCGCCCGCTGCGTATACGTCAAAGGTCCGGTCTGGTTTTGCCACAAATCCCAGATCGCGGAAGGTGGCATGGGTTTCGTTTTCCGGGGAGTTTGAAAAGCAGACCTTGAGCTTGCGCGGAAATTTTACGGCCTTGATAAAATGCATCAGATATTCCCCTGCCGCCTCTGCAAAGGGCATGACGTCAAAAATTTCGTCCTGTCTTACTCCGGATAAGGGGGTGGCCATTACGTTGCGGGGGAAATCTCCTCCGCCTCCTCTGGAAATCATACCCGCTCTCCAGGCTTCCGCCATCAAAGAACACAGGATGGAGGGCGGCAGGTCATGAAGCTGAAGAGACTGACAGGTGGTGATTTTTAAGTGTTTGATCTGATATTTCTCGCAGCTGTCTATCACGAATCCGAGGCGCTCTCTGGTGAGTCTGCCGCCTGCCATGCGAAGCCGCAGCATATGGGTTTTGCCGCCCCGCTGGGCATAGCTTCCAAAGCCTCCGGAGAAGCCCTTGTACTGGGCCGTGGTGATTTCGCCGTTATGAAATTGCCGTGTTTTTTGCCGGAATTCCTCCAGGTCGGGAAGAAATTCCGTGAGAAAATCCTTTGCCATAGTGTGCCTCCTTTGCGGTTCTGAGATAAGCGATAAGGATTAGTTTGCCCGCACAGGGACAAAAAATGTGCGGCGTTAGTTACTATTCACGGCATGGAAGCCAGTGCGCATTCCTGATCCGTGAAAAGTAACCGGTGTTACGATTTGCGGCATGGAAGCCGCAGTAAAAACTTTCCGGAAGGTCTTGTATGTGATAAAATGAAGAAGTCAAAGAAGGCGCACTATGAAAAAGTGCCGGGGGAAGGGATGATAACGGATTCCTGCCATAGACGCAACGGTGAGAGAGGAAATGAAATATCTGGGGCTGCAGCAGTGAGAATTTGAACAGTCACGTCTCCAACCCCTCTTTCTCTTTCCTATGGAGCTACTGTACCAGGAAGCCTCTGGATTTCAGATATTCCTCCACCTCGCGGATATCGTCCGTGTGCAGAATCAGAACGGGCTTTCCGGTATCCCGGTTAAAGCAAAGATAGATGTAGTCCACGCTGATATTGCCGTCGGAAAGGCTGATCAGCAGGCGGTTCAGACTTCCGATTTCATCCTCCATTTCCACGCCGAGAATATCGTTGGAGCGGCACAGATAGCCGTTGGCGGACAAAGCGCGTAAAGCCTTTTCCGTGTCGGAGACGATCATGCGCACGATACCGTATTCTGCACTGTCGTTGGTGATGGAACCGAGGATATTGATGTTTTCCTCCTGAAGAATTCCGGTTATGGACTGGAAGGTCCCTCGTTTGTTTTCCGCAAAGATTGATACCTGTTTTAACATTTGTTTTCACCTCACATATTTTCTCAATACAATCCTTTACTATACTAACACATGACAGGGGTTTTTTCAATTTATCAGAAACAGCGCAGATATATTTGTTAATAATTTATAAATCCGTTGAGAAATCTGCCAATATAGAATATAATTATTTTTGAAAGAAGCTAGATTGCAAAAGAGTTGACATGTAAGAGGATATATGTTATAGTGCACTACTCTGGAGGAAGATAATGGCCAAGAAAAAGATATATGCTGTAAAAAAGGGAAGAGTGACTGGTATTTTTACAAGCTGGGATGAATGCAGAGATGCGGTTGAAGAGTATCCGGGGGCAGAATATAAAAGTTTTTTTACAGAGGAAGACGCAAATGCCTATTTGCTCGGGATAGAGAAGGGTGAGATGAATATTTTATCCGAAAAAATGGAAGAATGTTTAACCGGTCAGATAATTGCGTACGTGGATGGCAGTTTTGATGAGAAAATCGGCAGATATGCTTTCGGATGCGTAATGATTATGCCAAACGGCGAGATTGTTCGGGAATCCGGCAATGGAGATAATCCGGATTCCCTCGCATTACGCAATGTAACGGGGGAAATGCTCGGAGCAATGTACGCCGTAAAATGGAGTGAGAAGAATGGATATTCCGGAATAAAGATATGCTATGATTATTTAGGCATAGAGAAATGGGCTCTCGGCGAATGGAAAGCCAAAAATGCTCTGACACAGAAATATGCGGAGTTTATGAGAGAAAATAGCAAAAAACTCAATATTTCATTTCAGAAAATTGCCGCTCATACAGGGAACAAGTATAATGAGGAAGCGGATAAATTAGCCAAGGCGGCGTTGACGGAGGGAAAAGGAATTCCCAAAATAACCAAAAGACTTACACAAGATTAGGAGACATTATGGCGAATATTCTGATTGTGGAGGACGAAAAGGCCATGCAGGACATCCTTGCGGAGTATATGAGAAGGGGCGGCCACACCTGCGTTACGGCTGACGACGGAGTGGACGCCCTTGTCCTGCTGAAAGGCAGCCCGATGGATCTGATGATCCTGGATGTGATGATGCCGCATCTGGACGGCTTCTCGGTCTGCAGGATGGCGCGGGAGATGAGCAATATGCCCATTATCATGCTGACGGCAAAGAGTGCGGAGGAGGACAAGTTAAAGGGCTACGATTACGGTGCGGACGACTACGTGACAAAGCCGTTCAGCCCCAGGGTGCTGCTGGCAAAGGCAAACGCCCTTCTGCGAAGAACCGCAGCGGCGGACGCAGGGGCGGTCAGTGCCGGGAAAATCCTTCTCCAGCCCAATTTTCGCAAGGTCTTTATCGACGGACAAGAGATTGCGCTGACCCACAAGGAATATGAACTGCTCGCACTGCTCATGGCGAATCCGGGACGGATTTTCAGCCGGGAACAGCTTCTCAACCGCATCTGGGGCTATGACTTTGAGGGAACCTCCCGTACCGTGGACACTCATATCAAGACTCTTCGGCAGAAGCTGGGAGGCGAAAGCAGGCATATTGTCACGCTGATCCGCTCCGGTTATAAATTTGAGGCGGCAATATGAAAGAGATGTTTTCCCTTCGCACGATCCGCAAAAAGATCGTAATGCTCTCCAAGCTGGCCGGGATCGCATTGATTTTCTCCTATATCCTGTCCACCGGCCTTCCGTTCGGTAAGGATGTTTCCTTTCTGATCTGGCTCGGTTTTGTGCTGCTTCTGGTGCTGGCAATCGACTTTTTGGCGGGCCGCTTTCTTTCGGATCCGATTTCCAGATTGAACGATTCGGCAAAGCGCATGGCAAACCTGGACTTTTCGGTGCCCAGTGAGGTATCCACCGGGGATGAATTTGGAGAACTTTCCGCCAGCCTGAATGCCATGGCGGGGAATCTGCAGCAGGCGTTCATGCGCCTGGAGGAGGCAAACGGCCGGCTCGAGCGGGAGGTGGAAAAGGAACGGCGTCTTTTGGCCGAGCGCAGGGAGCTGGTGGACGGTTTGTCCCACGAGATGAAAACCCCGCTGGGCATTATTCGCGCCTATGCGGAGGGGGTGATGGACGAGACGGACGAAGTAAAAAAAACAAAATATGCCCAGGTGATTGTATCCGAGGTGGAGCGCATGAACGATCTGATCGTCACGCTTCTGGATTTATCCGCCCTGGAAAGCGGGGCGGCAAAGCTTGCGATCACCTGGTTTGACTTTGTGGAGCTTGTGGAAACCGTGGCCGGACGCCTTTTGCTGGATGCTCCCGGTACTGATTTTGTGCTGCGGTATGAGCTGCCGGAACAGAAGATTTTTGTGAACGCAGACCGGCGACGCATGGAGCAGGTTTTGGATAACCTGATTGTCAACGCCAGGAAAAATGTGCGCCCGGGCGGCGTTATTTATCTGAAACTGAAAGCGGAATGCGGGGAACTGTGCTTTTCGGTCTTTAACCAGGGAAGAACCATTCCCGAGAAGGAACTGCCCAAAATCTGGACCAGATTTTACCGGGACAGCGGGGCCTCTTACAGCGGATCCGGGCTTGGTCTGTCCATCACAGGTCAGATACTGTCCATGCAAAATCTGCCCTATGGAGCGGAAAACCTGGCGGATGGCGTTGAATTTTGGTTTTCTATTCCCATTTCTTTGGCGAAAGGAGCGAGCTGTCCCTGAAATCCTTGGGTGAGATGCCGTATTCCTTTTTGAAGGCACGGTAGAAGCTGGAATAGTCTCCAAATCCCCAGGTCTGATAGGCCTTTGTGATATCCATACCGCCCCAGATGGCCTGGCGGATGAGAGACAGCCTCTTTTTGCTGATATACTGGTGGATGGAGAGCCCCAGGTTTTCCTTGAAGACGTGGGAAATATGATATTTGCTTACATAGAACTCGCCGCTTAAGCGATCCAGGGACAGATCTTCATCTATGTGGTCTTCGATAAAGCCGCAGAGACTCTGATAGAGGGATTCTGTCTCTTGTTTTGGTTCGGAATGATTCCTCTCATAGATCAGACGGTTAAGGTGCAGAATCAGATCGTTGACACACAGGGCGATCTGGGGTTCCCGGCAGAAGCGGTCCGTCTGCATTTCTTCCAAAAGCCGGAGGATCTTGGACTGAATGGAATTAAAGGTGATTTTATCGTTGTGGAAAATATAATCCTTCTTGGTCTGAACCAGCTGCATCAGGTAGCCGTAATCCGGTGAGAGGTCAAAGAGATGACGGCAGAATTCCTGGCTGATCCAGAACACGAAGCGGCGGTAGGGCAGAGTCATGCTGTGGATCACGGCCACATGGGAGAGCCCGGGAGGAATCACGATCAGATCCCCTGCCGTAAGGGGGAAGACTTCGCTCCCGATCTGTATGCTCACATCCCCTTCCAGAAAAAAATAGAATTCATAGTAGCCATGAGAATGCAGCAGCATCTGCGGGCGTGCGGTGTCGCTGTAATAGTACAGCTCAAAGTCCCTGGAGACCATGTACTGCCGGGCGCTGAATTGGGTTTGAAATTTCTTTTTCATAAATTTTCACTCTTTCCCGGGCCTTGAGCCCGATTTCTGCCGGCGACAGGGGGAAAGCTGCACCTGTACAGGGGTCTTTCACACTATCATACAAGATAATCGCAACTTTTGCAATGTATACAACAATACCCTCAATGGAATTTTTTGCAATCGTTTCTTATAATAAAGACAGTTGAAAAATGCTGTTATCAATTAAAGAAGGGAAGGTAGATTTCTATGGAGATGACATTGCGCTGGTATGGTTCCAAATTTGACACGGTGACGCTTAAGCAGATCCGCCAGATACCGGGGGTGAAGGGGGTTATCACCACCCTGTATGACACGGCGCCGGGAGAGGTTTGGAGCCGGGAGAGAATCCGGGCCATGAAGGAAGAGGTGGAGGCTGCGGGGCTTCACGTAGCGGGGATTGAGAGCGTGAACGTGCACGATGCGATCAAGACTGGCGTGCCGGAGAGAGAGCAGTATATTGACAATTACATTGAGACACTGGAAAACCTGGGCAAGGAGGATATTCACCTGGTATGCTATAATTTTATGCCTGTGTTCGACTGGACGAGAACCGAGCTCGCAAGGATGCGTCCCGACGGCTCCACGGTGCTCGCCTATTCCCAGGAGGCAATTGACGCCCTTGACCCGGAAAAGATGTTTGAATCCATTTCCGCAGACTCCAACGGTGCGGTTATGCCGGGCTGGGAGCCGGAGAGAATGGCTCATGTGAAAGAGCTGTTTGAGATGTACAGGGATATCGACGACGAGAAGCTGTTCGCAAACCTGAAATACTTCCTGGAACGGATTATGCCGGTCTGCGACAAATACGATATTAATATGGCGATTCATCCCGACGATCCCGCATGGAGCGTGTTCGGGCTTCCCAGGATTATCATCAACAAGAAGAACATCCACCGGATGATGAGTATGGTGGACAACCCGCACAACGGCGTTACCTTCTGTTCCGGTTCCTATGGAACGAATCTGGAGAACGACCTTCCGGACATGATCCGTTCCTTAAAGGGAAGGATTCATTTTGCCCATGTACGGAACCTGAAATTTAATTCCCCCACGGACTTCGAGGAGGCGGCGCACTTATCCTCTGACGGAAGCTTTGACATGTTCGAGATCATGAAAGCGCTGTACGAGATCGGTTTTACCGGACCGATCCGTCCAGACCATGGGCGTATGATCTGGGACGAGGTTGCCATGCCGGGCTACGGGCTCTATGACAGGGCCTTGGGAGCCGCTTATCTGAACGGCCTATGGGAAGCGATTGAGAAGACCGAGGAAAGGAGGAATTAAGAAAATGAGATTAAATGAATCAGGGCTGAAAGACAGGAGCGTATGGGAGCAGGCAGGCTTTCGACTTCCTGCTTATGACAGGGAAAATGTGGAAAAGGCCACGAAGCAGGCCCCCTTCTGGATCCATTTCGGAGCGGGAAACATTTTCAGGGCGTTTCAGGCAAACGTAGTCCAGAATCTGCTGAACGAAGGCGTACTTGACAGAGGACTCGTGGTGGCCGAGGGCTACGACTATGAGATTATTGAAAAAATGTATCTGCCCCATGACAGCTATTCCATTCTCGCCACGTTGAAGGCGGATGGGAACGTGGAGAAAACCGTGATCGGCAGTGTGGTGGAATCCCTTGTGCTGGATTCGGACAATGACGCTCATTACGGAAGGCTGAAGGAGATTTTTGAGACGGATTCTCTGCAGATGGCCAGCTTTACCATCACGGAAAAGGGCTACAGCCTGGTAGATGGAAAAGGGGAGACGCTCCCCTCCGTGAAGGAGGATTTTGAAAAGGGGCCGGAAAAGCCCGCCAGTTATATTGGAAAGGTGGCATCCCTTCTGTATGCGCGTTTCTGCGCCGGTCAAAAGCCCATTGCCATGGTGAGCATGGACAACTGCTCCCACAACGGCGACAAGCTCTACGCCGCAATCCATGCATTTGCGAGACAGTGGACACAGGCAGGGCTTGCGGACACAGGCTTTGAGGCCTATGTGAATGACAAAAACAAGGTGTCCTTCCCCTGGTCCATGATCGACAAGATCACGCCCCGTCCGGACGCTTCCGTGGAGGAGATTTTAAAGAAGGACGGCGTGGAGGAGCTGGAGCCTGTCATCACCTCCAAAAACACGTATGTGGCGCCCTTTGTGAATGCGGAGGAGTGCGAGTATCTTGTGATCGAAGATGCGTTCCCGAACGGAAGGCCAAGACTGGAGGCAGGCGGCCTGATGTTCACGGACAGGCAGACCGTGGACAAGGTGGAGAAGATGAAGGTCTGCACCTGCCTGAATCCTCTTCATACGGCGCTTGCGGTGTTCGGATGCCTCCTTGGATACGATCTGATTTCAAAGGAGATGAAGGACGAGACCTTAAAGAAGCTGGTGGAGGAGATCGGCTATGTGGAGGGGCTCCCGGTGGTGATCAATCCCGGCATTCTGGATCCGAAGGAATTTATCGACACGGTGGTTAACGTGCGGATTCCCAATCCCTTTATGCCGGATACGCCTCAGAGAATCGCAACGGACACCTCCCAGAAGCTGGCCATCCGCTACGGGGAGACCATCAAGGCTTATGCGGCTTCCGACAGTCTTAAGGTATCAGAGCTCAGGCGGATCCCCCTGGTATTTGCGGGATGGCTGCGGTATCTGATGGCGGTGGACGATGCGGGAGCGGAATTCACCTTAAGCCCTGACCCGCTTCTTAAGGAGGTCTGCCCTTATGTGGCGGACATAAAGCTCGGGCAGGAGGTGGATGTGGAAACAGCCCTGAAGCCGGTGCTTTCAAACAGCAAGATTTTCGGAATCGACCTCTATGAGGCGGGTCTTGCAGAGCTTGTGTGCGGTTACTTCCGGGAGATGACGGCGGGCGTTGGTGCGGTCAGAAGGACCCTGGAAAAATACGTTTGATCTCATATTTCGATAGACAACCGATCGGTAAAAGGAAAGGAAGCGTCAGTGCTTGGACGCTTCCTTTCCTTTTAGGCTGGAAAATTATCCCTGCCTGGCCACAAACACCACGCCGAAAGCGTCCGGCCCGATATGTGCGCCGATGGTGGCCCCCACCTGCAGTCTGCCGCTTATGGCGTATCCGTGTTCGGTAAGCTTTTCCTCAAATTTTTCGCAGTTCTCCGTTCCGCAGGTGTAGATGGAGTAAAGGGGAAATGCGGGGTCGATAGAAACTTCTGTCAGATGTCTGACAACCTGGGTAATCGCCTTGTTTCTTCCGATACATTTGCCAAGGACGCCAACGGATCCCTCCTGCGTCAGAGTAATGATCGGCTTGATGTTCGCCAGTTCCCCGATGGCGGCCACGGACTTGGAGAGCCGCCCTCCCTTTGCCAGATATTCCAGCGTGTCAAGGCCTGCGAACAGACGTACCCTGGATTTGAGCGCTTCCAGCTTTTCCGCGATCAGGGCCGCCTCCACACCATCCTGAGCCATTTTGAGGGCATAGTCGGCGAGAACCTTGATAGGGTAGGTTGCGCTCAGGGAATCAATGAGATGAATCTTCTCATAATCCACAATGCTTCTGGCAAGCGCAGCACTCTGGAAGGTTCCGCTCAGGGCGGAGGAGAGCAGGATGCAGATCACGGAATCGTCCTTTACCTTCGCGTCCTCAAAAATTTCCAGGAATGCCTCCGGAGAGGGCTGGGAGGTTTTGGGAAATTCACTTTCTCTCTGCAGGATTTCATAAAATTCATCCTTCTCGAAATCCACGCCGTCTATGTAGTCCGTTTCCCCGATTGTGATATGGATGGGGATAAATTCCAGATTTTTTTCTTTGATCTCCTTCCTTCCGTAATCGGAGGAGGAATCCACCAATATTCTTGTCATTGTATCGTCTCCTGTGCCAAAGTGGCAATCTCCGCAAAAAGCTGTGCGATTTTTTCCGCTTTGTCCTCCCCGGTCTTTTCGATCAGCGAATCTATGAGTTTAAGGCTTTTTGCGTGCTGTGTCCGGAAAGCGGGAGAGTCCGTATTGAGCCTGAGGAAAACCTGCCGTTTGTCCTGCGTTGAGCGTTCCCTTTCGATCAAACCCTTATCCTCCATGGATTGGAGCGTGCGGTTCATCTGGGATTTCAGGATCTGGGTTGTTTTGCACAGGTCGGTGGCCGTGAGGGGGATATCCGGCTGCTGTTTCTGGCTGTTGTACAGAAGATTGCAGATCAGAGCCTCGTTGTAGGGCATATCCGAGACAAGCTTTGCATTGCTGATGGCAGTGGTCAGCCGCAGCCATGCGTCAAGTACTTCTTCGTTCAGGTCTTTCATGCGGAGCGCCATTTGATCCTTTCTTTGCGTATGGTTGATTTTGTGAACTGTTCAGTTTGTATACTATATAAAGGGGAGGAATTTGTCAAGAGGTTTTGCATAAACTTAATGCGTAGATTTTTTTACGCTTTTGAGTAATACTTATTCACACATGAAACAGCAGCCGCTTGGAAAAGGTGTCCCGGTATTCGCTGGGCGTGAGCCCGGTCAGCCTTTTGTAGGTACGGGAAAAATTGTGGTTGTCTGAAAAACCAAGCTCTCTGGAGATTTCGGATATGGATTTATTGGTGTCGGTCAGCAAAAAGTTTGCCTGCTCAATTTTGGCTCTTAAGATGTACTGCTTTAAGGGCATGTCAAAAACCTCGGCAAAGCGGTGGGAGAGGTATTTCTCATTGTAGCCGAAATGTGCGGCTATCTCTGAAATTTTCAGCGGCCTTGAAATGTTGGTCTTAATATAGTCCAGAATATCCAGATAGATCTGCCTCTGGTTTTTGGGAGAGGACTCCTGGGTAAATTTCAGGGAGAGCTGTCCGTAAAGCTCTGTCAGGATACTGGTTGACATGGCGTCTAAGGCGATGGCAGGATAGCCGTTCTTGACCATGTCCTGAAGCTGTTTCATCAGAACTACCATCCGCTCCATCCTGGGAATCGTCCCCGTCTGAGGAATGGCGAAATATTTTTCCGAGGGGGGGGGTAAAAATGGATTCACGATCAATCTCGGATGGAATATCGCCCGGATTTGTGGTGAAGTGCAGCCAGTAAAAGGAGGATCCGGCGGGCCGGTAGCCCTTGCGAAAGGCCTCCCGGGGAGGCAGCAGAAGATATTCGCCGCTCTTTACCGCATAATCCACATGGTCGTAGGTTAAATATAGTACGCCCTCTGTCATGACGAAAAGCTCGTATTCGGCAAGATAAGAATAGGCATGTCTCCATTCTCTGGACGGAGATTTGAATTTCCCGGTGAGCACATAGCCGAACAACTGTCCGGCAGGTAAACAAAGAAGCTGCATGGCGGCCTCCGTTTCTTTTTATTTTACGGGTTCCAGAGGCATACACAGATATGCAGGCATATCATGCATGACCTTCTGACCCTAGTATCATTCTAATTATATCTCGCAAATTTTATTCTGTAAATGTAAATCCCGGTCAATTCATTTGAAAACAGACACATATTATCAATTTGTTAGATAAAGTGTCAAAATGTTATAATAAAAAAGTATCAAAATGTAACAAACAGAAAAACGACACTTAATGTAGAAATGTGATATTTACAGAACCAGGGGGAAGAGTGGTAGACTATACAGGTAGTCAAATTTCACAGAAAAGAAAAAGGGGAGTCGTCAATGTGTAGAAAAAATGTCCAACAAAAGACGGACGGAGAAATTTGACTGTACATAATGCACAGGACGGCAAAAACAACCCCGAGAAGGGAAAGGATGGAAACATTATGAAGAAGAAAGTATTGGCACTCCTGCTTTCCACCGCAATGGCAGTATCTGTATTTGCAGGCTGCGGCGGTTCCGGCGGCGGCTCATCTGAAAACGCATCATCCGGAAGTGAGACAGGAAGCAGTGAGGAACAGGCACCGGCGGATAACGCATCTGAGGATGCGGGCGCTGACTCGGGAGCCGCTGCATCGAACGGGGAGGTTGTCAAGCTCAAAGCGCTTGCAATTCTGCATCCCCTGACCAAGGATGTCCAAGAGATGCAGTACGTGACGCAGATTCAGGAGGAAGCGGGCGTCGAGATTGAGTGGGAGCTTATTCGTGCGGACTGGGATCAGGTAAAGGCTACCCGTTTTGCATCCGGCGATATTCCGGATCTTCTCTTTAATGCAACCACAAATGCGGATTATCAGACCTACAAGGGACTGTTCCTGGAATTGACACCTTACATCAACCAGGATTTGACCCCGAACATTGCGACCATGTTCGAGGAAGAACCGGATACCAGGGCTCTGGCGACCACTCTCGAGGGAGAAATTTACGGAACTCCCAAATTCCAGGGCAAATGGCCGGATACCAACACGGTTATGTTCATTAACAAGCAGTGGCTGGACAATCTGGGACTTGAGATGCCCACCACTTTCACGGAGCTGAAGGAGGTTCTGACTGCATTTAAAGAGCAGGATGCCAACGGCAACGGAGATCCCGGCGATGAGGTTCCGCTGGATTTCAACGGCTGGTTCGGCAGCGCATATTCTCTCCCCGGCGCATGGATGGGAGCGCTGGGCATTCAGCTTACCAATCAGGCCCGCAACGGCTATTTTGCCGAGGATGGCCAGGTGAAGAACTATGCGGTTGATGAGAGATACAAGCTGTTCATGAAATATGTGGCTGACCTGTATTCCAATGGCCTGATCAACACCAATGCGGTAACCAACGACTACTCTATGTTCCAGTCTCTTTCCAGAGGAAACGAGGCGGGTGACGCAATGGTGGGCGTGGTTGCAGGCTGGGAGGAGACGGATAAGTTTGGCCCCGACCTTTACAGCCAGTATGTGGCTCTGCCTCCTCTTGCATATGACATTGACTGTGCTGCAGACACCTATGACACCAGATGGAAGCATGACTTTTCCGATCTGAATATGTCCGCTAACCGCGTGGCAGTCAGCGCTAAGTGTTCCGATCCGGAAGCGGCGATGCGGTTCATCGACCGGTTCTATGACCAGACCCACAGCGTGGAAGTGCTCTTCGGCGGTATTCCCGACGGAAATGTTGCCGAGACAGGGGATAACTCCTACGAGGTTCTTCTTCCTCCGGCAGAGGCCAACACAGACCCCGGTACCTGGAAGTGGACCAGCACCTTTGCGGATAATGGCCCCATGTATATCAGAAGGGCAACCGACCTTAAGATGGCGGAGGATATGACAAATGCGGTGAACGAGCGTACTGTTTATGCGGACACGCTGGCTAAGGCTTCCTCCGAGGATATGTATCCTGATATGTTCATGAAGTATTCCGCTGAGGACGAGAACAATATGGCTCTGATGCAGGCGAATATTGACAACGTGATCAACAACCAGTGGGCAATCTGGATGGTTGGCGACGAAGATATTGACGCTACCTGGGATGCTTACGTAGAGAACGTAAACAGTGCGGGCCTTCAGGATGTTCTGGCGATCCGTCAGGCGGCTTTCGACGCTTACCTGGGCAAATAAGTAACACAGATCTGAACAGGGGAAGGGGCGGAAGGATGGAAAGTATCCTTCCGCCCCTTTTAAAACGATCAGGAAAGGAAAAATGATTATGGCAAACGCAAATAAAATGCAGACCGGGGGAAAACAGAGCTTTGGCTTTCGGGCAAAAAAATATGTATCACATACCTGGCAGCTCTGGATCATGCTGATCCCGGCTATCGTGTATATCTTTATCTTCTGCTACATACCGATGTACGGTGTTCAGCTGGCTTTCAGGGAGTACAGCTTTGCCACCGGCATCACCGGCGGGAAATGGGTGGGCTTCAAATATTTTCAGCAGTACTTTACCAGCAACATGTTCTGGCCCACGCTTCGCAACACCTTTGTGCTGTCCTTTTTCAGCATCCTGGTTGGTTTCCCCGCACCGATTATCCTTGCGATGATCATCAACCAGCTGCGCAATAAGAAGTGGAAGCGGGTGGTGCAGACCACGGTTTATATCCCCTACTTCATCTCTGTTGTGGTTATGGTTTCCATGATTCAGGTATTGTTCATGAACGACAAGGGCGTGATCGGAAATCTCTTAAAGGACATCGGACTTGTTTCCCAGAGCACCAACATCGTAGGAAGCGCCTCCACCTTCGTGCCGCTCTATGTGCTCACCGGCGTGTGGCAGTCCATGGGATGGAACAGTATCATCTATATTGCGGCGCTCTCTTCTGTGGACACACAGCTCTACGATGCCTGCAAGATTGACGGTGCCAACCGCTGGCAGACCATGTGGAACATCGACTTTCCGGCGATTCTGCCTACCGTGATGATTCTGCTGATCATGAATATGGGCAATATTCTGAACGTTGGATTTGACAAGGCGTTCCTGATGCAGAACGACTTAAACAGAAGCGCTTCTCAGGTTATCTCCACTTACGTTTATCAGGTTGGTATCAAATCCTCCCAGTTCTCCTTTGGTACTGCGGTGGGACTGTTCAACACGGTCGTCAACTTTGTGTTTCTGATGTTCACTAACTGGATATCAAAGAGAAGCACAGGAACCGGGCTATTATAGGAGGAGAAAAAATGGCAAATATGAAAAAATATTCATCAGGCGATTATTTTACGAAGCAAAGCCTTTCCGACCGGATATTCGGGGCGGCGGTTATTCTCCTGAGTATTCTGATTTTTATCATTATCGTTTATCCTCTCTGGTTCGTCGTGATTGCGTCCGTCAGCAATTCCAACCTGGTAAACCAGGGACTGGTAACTCTCTGGCCCAAGGATATCCGTTTTTATGGGTTTGAGCAGGTCTTTGAGGACAGCCGTATCTGGAAAGGGTATCTGAACACGATTATTTATGTGCTGGTGGGTACGCTGCTAAATATGGTGGTGACCATGCCGGCGGCTTATGCGCTTTCCCGCAGGGATTTCAAGCAGCGCAACGGGATTATGATGTACTTTGTCTTTACCATGTACTTTTCCGGCGGCCTGGTACCGCTGTACATGACCATCAGCTCCCTGCATCTGATCTCCACCAAGGCGATCCTGATCATCATTGTGGCGATTAACACTTACAACCTGATCATTGCCCGGACCTTCATCGCCAACTCGATTCCCGAGGATCTCTATGAGGCGGCGGTGCTGGACGGCTGTTCCCACTTCAATTATTTCCTGAAGGTGGTGCTGCCCCTTTCCAAGGCCGTGATTTCGGTTCTGATCCTGTACTATGCGGTGTTCCACTGGAATGACTATTTCAATGCCTTAATGTTCAACAGCAATTCGGATCATGCGCCGCTGCAGATTGTGCTTCGGGAAATCCTGCTGCTGAACCAGGCGTTTGCAAGCGGAAACGGAGGCGTACAGGGAGGCTACGGACAGTCTTCTGCGGACCAGGTAAAATATGCCATCATCATTGTGTCCACAGTGCCGATCCTGTGCGTATATCCTTTTATCCAGAAATATTTCGAAAAGGGCGTTATGATCGGAGCTGTGAAGGGTTAAGGATTTATTGCTATTCAGGAAAGTGTGAGGGGCGGAGATGGGGACAAAAAAATATTCTGTTATTTCCGGTTTTATCTTTCTGACGAGGGAAATGCGAAGCCATACGATCCGCTCCTTCCGGCTTTTGCCGGTAGGAGTTTTCGTAAAGGTTCTGATACCCTTTGCCGGTATCTGGCTGCCTAATATCGTGGTGCGGGCCATAACGGACAAAACCGGGTTCGGAAATCTTGCGGCCGCAGTTTCCGTCCTGGGGCTTGTGATGGTGGCGTGCAGCTTTGCCGAGCAGTATGTCACGGGCGTTCTGGAGGCGGAAGCTCCCCGGCTCTCTCAGGGGATCTCCGACCGGCTGTTTTATAAAAAATTATATTGTGACTATGAGAATCTGGAGGATAAGGAGCTTTCCGGATTTTTTGATGAAGCGGAGCGCTGTCTGTGGTACGGGCAGCATTCCATGTTCCAGGCGGCGGGACATCTGGTTTTGTTTGGCTCAGGCGTATTCGGCTTTGTGCTTTATCTCGCCATTCTCTGGAAGCTTCCCAAACTGCTTCTTCTTTTGATGGTGGCTGGCACCTGTGTCAGCTTTTTCTTTTCTGACCTGGGACAGAAGGAGAGGGCAAAGAGGGAAAATTTCCTGGGGGATGCGGTTCGGCGGATGAGCGATCTGCAGAAGAGCTGTGCGGAGCCAAAAGCCGGGAAGGACATCCGTCTTTACGGGATGTACGGCTGGTTTGAGGCCAGGTTCGCCCTGGTGCACCGGCAGATCCGGGAGGATTATATCCGTCTGGAAAAAAAGAACTTTCTCTCCGCACGGATTACGGTGGGAGCGGGGACTCTCATGGAAATCTGCGGCTATCTGGTTCTGACCGGGAGAGTGTTCTCGGGCAGGATGGATCTGGCGGAGTATGTGCTGTGTATCGGTGCGGTGCTGGGCTTTTCCACCTGGGTAAGACAGATCGTTGAGCAGCTGCAAAAGCTCTGGATTATGAAGGCGGATGTGGATGTGATAAGGCGGTGCCTGGATATGCCGGACCGCAGCGCAGCCGCCAGGGGCGGCAGTGCGGGGGCTGATATCCGTCAGATCACGGATTCGGGAAAGGCCTGCGAGATTGTGTTCGATCATGTTTTTTACCGCTATCCGGGAAGCGATAAGGATACCGTCTCGGATCTGTCTTTCCGCATTAAAAAGGGAGAGAGGATCGCCCTTGTGGGGATGAACGGCGCAGGCAAGACCACCTGTGTGAAGCTCCTGTGCGGACTGCTCACACCCACGGCGGGAGAGATACGGATCAATGGGATACGTTCAGAGGAATTTGACCGGCAGGACTACTACCGCCTTTTTTCCACGGTTTTCCAGGAGGTGAACCTGTTTCCGGCCTCCATTCGTGAGAATATTACGGGAAAGACCCGGGGAGAGGCCGGCGAGGGACGTATGGAGGAGTGCCTGAAACAGGCCGGTCTGTGGGAGAAGATCTGTTCTATGGCAAAACAGGCGGATACCCTGCTGGTGAAGGAGCTGGACGAGCCCACGGCGGCCCTGGATCCCATATCCGAAAATAATGTTTACCGGAAATACCTGTCTCTGACCGGAAACTGTACCTCGGTTTTCATTTCCCACCGGCTTGCCAGCACCCGGTTCTGCAGCCGTATCCTCTTTCTGGATGAGGGCCGTATCCTGGAGGAGGGAAGCCACGAGGAGCTTGTTGCGGCAGGAGGAAGCTATGCGGAGGCTTTCGAGGTTCAGAGCCGCTATTATAAAGAGCACCCGCAGGAGAACGGGGAGGAGGTGAGCTTTGCATGAGTCAGGAAAAGAAAAACGAAGAGGCAAAAATGACGGGCTTTTTTCAAA
Organism: uncultured Lachnospiraceae bacterium; assembly: GCA_910579685.1. Classification (GTDB taxonomy): domain Bacteria; phylum Bacillota; class Clostridia; order Lachnospirales; family Lachnospiraceae; genus Suilimivivens. The sequence continues at coordinate 47,497 of CAJTVN010000001.1, forward strand.
GCCTGAAATCCGTGCTTCTGACGGCAAAGGTGATCTTTCGGATGGACTGGAAAAATATCCCCGCTTTTGTGGGAAACCAGATTTTTCTTACCGTGCAGCCCTTCGTGGCGTTATATTTTTCCGCCAGGATTCTGGACGCACTGGCACAGGGAGCGGATCGGAGGACGGTTATTTCGTGGGTGATCGGGGCGGTGGCCAGCGGCTACGGCATCTATCTTCTGGAGCGGCTCTTTGCCTGTCTGAACAGTGTGGAGGGAGTCACGCTTTACTGGCAGCTCTATCAGGAAATGAGCCGGGTCATGATGCGGGCGGACTACGGGGAGCTGGAAAAGCCTGACATCCGGCAGGCAAAGGAGAGGATCGAACGCTCCACCCGGATGTTCTGGTACGGCCCCTGGGAGGTGCCGGGTGTGCTGATGGCCGTGGCCCAGGGTCTGACGATTACGATTTCCGCCCTTGTGCTGGCCTGGCCGGTGTTCCTTCCGGTAAAGGGAGAAGGCTTTCCATGGGGAACGCTTGGAATGTGTGTCTTTATCCTCGTCTCGGTTCTGTATTCCTTAAGATCAGAGAAGCGGATCTGCGAGATGCAGGAGGGAAACCTCGAGGAGCTTGCCGTACTGCAGAGAAAGATGTATTTCTTTGAAGAGTATATAGGGGAGGGGCGGGCTGCCAAGGATATCCGTCTGTACCGTCAGCAGGAACTGATCCGGCCCCGTCATCAGGAGAACTGGAAGAAGATCACGCAGCTCAACGACCGGGTTTCCGACGCAAGGTCGAAGAGCTCCGGCATCCGGGGGATTTTTTCCCAGGCTATCGGAGCTGTCGCTTACCTGATTGTTGGGGCCAGGGCCATTGCGGGAATTTTCAGTGTGGGCGCCGTGGTGCAGTATGTGGGCGCCGTCATGAAGCTTTCCGAAGGAATCCGGGTACTGGTCTATTCCCTGCAGCATATCCGGATGCAGGGACCCCACTGTCAGGAGTACCTGGATTTTATCGGAGAAGGAGAGGATAAGATGATTTACCGCCACGGGCAGGACGGAACGGCGGAAGTGACGCTCTCCGGGAACCCGGAGGATACTGCTTTCGGAGAAGGCAACGCCATCGAAGACGGCAACGCCATCGAAGATGGCGGGTGTATTGAGTTTGAGCATGTGAGCTTTCGTTATCCCGGATCCAATGAGTGGGCGGTAAGGGATCTGAGCATCCGGCTGGAAAAGGGCGTGCATTTTGCCGTGGTGGGCAGGAACGGAAGCGGGAAAACCACCTTTATCAAGCTTCTCTGCCGTCTGTATGATCCGGTGGAGGGCAGAATTCTGTTAAACGGCAGGGATATTCGGGAATTCAAATATGAGCAATATCAGAGACTCTTTGCGGTGGTGTTCCAGGATTTCCAGCTTTTTGCCATGCCTCTCGGGGAGAATGTGGCATCCGCCATGGAATACGACGGGGAAAAGGTGATGAGGGCTCTGGATCAGGCCGGAACCGGACAGTGGGCGAGAGAACTTCCAAAAGGCCTGGAACAGCCTCTGTATCTGGTGGAGAAGGACGGCATCAATATCTCCGGAGGGGAGGCCCAGAAGATCGCTATCGCCCGTGCGCTGTACAAGGATTCTCCCTTTGTTATTCTCGACGAGCCCACGGCGGCTCTGGACCCGCTTGCGGAGGCGGAAATTTATGAGGGCTTTCGTGAGATGGTTGCGAAAAAGGGAGCGGTATATATTTCCCACCGGTTGTCCTCCTGTCGATTCTGTGATACGATTGCGGTGTTTGATGAAGGAAGACTGGTTCAGCTGGGCGGGCACGAAGAGCTCCTTGGGGATGAGGGCGGAAAGTATTATGAGCTTTGGAACGCCCAGGCGCAGTATTATCAGTAAAAACGGAAAGGCATGGAGAGAAGGATGAGAAAGAAAAGTCTATGGGCGGCGGCATGCATTGCCGCCGCAGTTTTGACAATGGCCGGATGTGGTAAGGACAACGGCGCAGATTTACAGAGCGGCCAGAAAGCGGACGGCACGCAGGTACAGAACCAGGAGGCGGATACCGAAGAGGCGGACGATGGTACGGCTGCCCAGGGGACAGATGCGGAAGAGGCGGAGACTTCGGCCTTGCCCGATTCGGAGGATGGCGCACAGCCGGAAGAGGACGTTGATATCTTTGAGGGGATTGCGACGGCGGAGAACGGGGCCGGGGTCAGCATTCACGACCCATCCATCAAGGTGTTTGACGGGAAATACTATCTCTACGGCTCCCACATGACAGGGGCGCATTCGGAGGATATGCAGACCTGGACCTATATCGGAAACACTTACAGCGCCGGCAATCCGTTGTTTGAGAATCTCTTTGAGGAAGGGCTTGGCGTGTTTGACTATGCGGGTACTTATGAGGACGGAAGCCATTCTGTCTGGGCGGAGGACGTGATCTACATAGAGGAAATGCAGAAATATGTGATGTATTTCTGCACCTCGTCCACCTATATCAAGTCCAAGCTCTGCTATGCGACATCAGACCGGCCGGAGGGCCCTTATGCCTACCAGGGAACGCTTCTGTATTCGGGCTTTACGAACAGCGATATTGAAGAGACGGACGTTTACGACTATGTAGATACGGAGTACGCCGCAAAAACTTATTTTGCAGGCGGGCAGTACAATAACATGCAGTGGCCTAACTGCATTGATCCCGCTCCCTTTTATGACAAGAAGGGAAGGCTTTGGATGACCTACGGCTCCTGGTCCGGCGGCATCTTCCTGCTCGAGCTGGATCCGGAAACCGGGCTGGTCATTCATCCGCAGGCGGACGAGGAAAACCAGGTGGATCCCTATTTCGGAAAAAGGCTCATAGGCGGAGGCCACAATTCCATCGAAGGCCCCTATATTCAGTATGATGAGACATCCGGCTATTATTATCTGTATGTCTCCTACGGCGGCCTGGAGCGCACCGGAGGCTATCAGATCCGTGTGTTCCGCAGCGAAACGCCGGACGGCGAGTATGTGGATATGAACGGGGAAGCGCCCCGCATGGGTTATGCTCATGTGAAATACGGATTAAAGCTTTCCGGCAATTACTATATGCCAAGCTGCCGCTATGCCTACATGGCCACCGGCGGACAGTCCGCCTTTCGGGATGCGGACGGGAAGCAGTATCTCTGCTATCATTCCCGGTTTGATCACGGAACCGAGTACCATGAGCCCTGCGTGAAGCAGGTGTTCTTAAATCGGGAGGGATGGCCGGTGCTCGCCCCCTATACCACCAAAGGGGAGACGATCAGCGAAGAGGGCTATTCCCTGGAGGAGATGGCGGGAACCTACTATTTTATTAATCAGGATATCAAGCTGAACAGCGATATTGTGTCCGCCGAGCTCATGACCCTCAAGGAGGACGGGACGGTCAGCGGCTGCGCGGAGGGAACCTGGCAGTGGGAGGACGGAACCTGCTACATGAGCCTGACTTATGAGGACGTGACCTACAGCGGCGTGTTCTGCGCCATGAAGGACGAGGCGGGAACGGACGTGATGACCTTCAGTGCGGTAGGAGACAATAAGAGCGTGTGGGGAGCGAAGTATGAATAGGGAATTGCAAGTATAATGAAGTTGTAAAAGGGTTCCGATGGAGCGTCCTTGATGTCCGAAAGAGCATCAAGGACGCTTATGAGTTCGTAAAACCGAACATCTATATATGAAATTTACTGCTATATTTGATATGAAAGTTAGAGCTCAAATTCGTTCAGAATTTTAATTATCGTTTTGTGATGGAAATGAGTCTCTATTTTTTGGGAGGCTATATGATTTTGAAAGGCCACCTGCTTTTAGGATCTTTTCTCGCATTTCTGTCCTACATGAAAAAGCTTTACGGTAATATACGCCAATTGGGAAAGCGTCAGATCGACTATAAAAAGGAGAAAATGGAAAGGGAGCAGATAAGGGCCGCCCTGAGACGTGACGGCAAACCCGGGAAAAAAGTTGTTGAAAATACAGATATTAAATTCGATAAAGTCTCTTTCCAATACGAAGATAAAACCGCTTTCTCATTAAACATGGAGAAACTCGAGATCGGCAAGGGAAGCTGCATGGCCATTACAGGGGAAAGCGGCTGCGGGAAGTCCACATTGGCGAAGCTGATTGCACAGGAAACGGAAAATTATTCCGGTAAGATAGCGGCGTTCCAGGGGGAAATCCAATATGATTACAGGGACGTGCAGATTAAATGCATTCACGTGGAGAAAGAACCGTATCTGTTCAACTTGTCGGCATTGGAAAATTTGCTTTTGGTAGATGAGAGCAGGGAACGGGTTGAGAAATGCCTGGAATTGTGTTTCAGTACCGCCGAGATTGAAGAACTCGGACTGCTGATATGGGACGAAGCAATGTCACAGATGGACACGGCGCTTGAGAATGCGATGCATGAAGTGATAAAACGTGAATTGCGGGGAAGTACGAATATTTTTATTTCTCACAGAAAAGAAATCTTTGCCCATGTAGATCGGGTGATACGAATACGGAACGGAGAAGCCGAAACGGTTTTGTACGGGTTTTAACGTTTACACAACGGATTTCTGTGTAATGGAGTTAACAAAAAACAGGAGAACAGATTGAGGTGGAATAGGCTGTTTCATATGAGAAATATAGTTGCGATAATCGGAAATAATAGCGTAGCGTGTATAAATGCAATATTCGATTTTGGGAAAGGAAAGAAATACCAGCACTAATTGATCCGGAATTTCCTGAAAAAGTATTAAAAAAAATTGTGTAAACGCACATAAAATAGGAATGATATCTTGAATACGCATGTTGTCTGCGGTAGAATAGAATTACTTAAAAATGTGTATTTGCACAAAAACAAGGAGCGGAAGAATGGAAATTGAAAGAAATAATTACCTCCGGCAGCTTATCCTGAGAAAAGATAACGGGATGATAAAGGTTATTACGGGCATACGAAGATGCGGAAAATCATTTTTACTATTTGTAATATTCAAAAAATACTTACTGGAAAACGGCATAGATGAAGATCATGTCATCGAGATTGCCCTGGACGGCATTGAAAATGAGGAATTGCGAAATCCAAAAGTGTGCCATCAGTATGTAAAAGCCTCCATAAAGGACGCTGGAAAATATTATCTGCTTTTGGATGAAGTGCAATTTATGCCACGATTTGAGGAGGTACTCAACAGCCTTCTCCGTATAAGCAATCTTGACATCTATGTGACAGGCAGCAATTCCAGATTTTTGTCCAGTGACATTGTAACGGAGTTTCGGGGCAGAGGGGATGAGATCAGGGTTTACCCTCTTTCTTTTGCGGAATTTTATTCTGTTTACGATGGAGAATACGAGGATGCATGGAACGATTATATGATTTATGGCGGATTGCCGCAGGTTGCCGGATTTCAGACTGAACGCCAGAAGGCAGAATATTTGAAAAATATTTTTACAAATGTATACCTGAAAGATGTCGTGGAACGAAACGGCATTCAAAGCATGGACGACCTGGGTACGCTGGTTGATATTCTTGCTTCTGTCATCGGGGCTCCCACAAATCCAACCCGGATTTCCAATACCTTTGCAAGTGAACGCCAGATCAGCTATACAAATAAAACAATATCCAGACATATTGATTATCTTGAGGAATCATTCCTGATTTCCAGATCCAACCGTTATGATATAAAAGGGAGAAAATATGTCGGTGCAAATCTGAAGTATTATTTTACGGATCTGGGTCTTAGAAATGCAAGATTGAATTTCCGTCAGCAGGAACCCACCCATATTATGGAGAATATTGTTTATAACGAATTGCTTATCCGTGGATATAATGTTGATACGGGCATCCTGGACGTATACGGGAAAGATTCGGCGGGAAAACGTGTCCGTAAGCAGCTGGAAGTTGATTTTGTCGTAAATCAGGGAAGCCAGAGGTATTATATCCAGGTGGCCTGTGATATGGCGTCAAAGGAAAAGCAGTCGCAGGAATTTCGTTCTCTGCGTAATATTCCGGATTCCTTTAAAAAAATAGTGATTACGGGGGGAACGGCAAAACCCTGGAGAAATGAAGAAGGCTTTGTCATCATGGGAATGAAGTATTTTCTTCTAAATACAGACAGCCTGGAATTTTGATATACCACATCCGCTTTGGATCCGGTTGAAGAATATAAGATCTATGATCAGTTTGCAGATAGCATTTACGGGGGAGGTAGTGTGATGGAAAAATAAACGGGTCAATTGTGCGGCTGGCTTGCTTTTTGCTTCTGTCGGTCTGCGTTCATCTTTTTCTGATCTTGGCCGACAGGAAACTGACCGCCGTTTTTGAAAGGGGCATGATTCCCATTCAGGAAAGGTATATGGAGCGGGACCTGTTGAAATCGGGAAGAAGCAAAAAATACAGTGAGCTGGAACTGAGCAGGTGTCATTTATGTGATTCTGTTTGCAAATTTACTGATACCCGCACTGTACAACAAATGATATATGAGAAGGAAGTCCGGGGTTTCGTGAGTGCGGTGAGAATCGCAAACCGGACGGCCCGCACGGAAACGGGATTGAAAAGCGGCATGAATCAGTTTTCAAATTATGTGGGATACATAGCGGCCGGGCTTTTTGCGGTGTCGGGCCGGATCGGACTGGCCACGGTGGCCAGAACCGTGCTGCTGATCCCTCTCATACAAAATATCTTATCTTTGGTGATGGTGAAATACGTTCATCGCAGAAACGTTATTGTCTCAAAACAAAGATTAATGGATTTGGCAGGTAAAGGGACAGGCGGCGAAAAGGAACCGGATTTCTGGGACATTCAAATCAGGCATCTGGATTTCTCTCATCTATGTCTGCGGTATCTTCTGGGTCAATTTTCAGTTTGTGGAAAAGGTCAGATGGAATACGAGCGAGTAACGAAAAATGGCGCAGGCGTCGGACTACTATGAGAACATGCCCGTTGATCCGGGAACGGCGAAGGAGATACGTGTTTTTGAAATGGCGGATTTCGTGGTGAAGCAGTGGAAGCGTGCTTTTGGGGCAGTAAAACAGTATGAAAAAAAGCGGGACTTTGAAATCAAGCTGAGAAATCTGATCAGCGGAATCGGATTTTATCTGTTCATGTTTCTCATGATCAGCGTGAATCTGTTCCGGCTTGCGCAGGGGCGGATGCAGGTGGGCGTTCTTCTGATCTCATCCGTTCTGGCGAACCTGCAGAAGGACGAGGAATACCGGTACAAAACGAAATGGATGACGGAAGCCGCACTGGCTGCGCATTCCGTAAATAGTAACGTATTACGAAAGGAACAGAATATTGACAATAGTATGGAGGGCGAAATATAGTACATTTATAGAAGAGAGTATGGGGAGCGAAGTACGAACAGAAGGTTTTGTTGAATTTGTAGTTATTTTGCATTAAAATCTGGAAGTCATATGAGGAGTAAGCACATGAAGGAATTTGACGTACCAAAGGATCTGCTGCCCCAGTGGGGGCCCTATTCGAAAAAATATATGGGAATTTCCAGGATCGTGGAAGATGCGCCCATTCCCGGCGCAAGATTTGACTGCGTGGTGCATCCCATGCAGGCCAATTCCAGCCAGAGCGCACCCAACGTGACGTTTCCCTCTTCCTGGCATATCTGGGAGGCTGCGCCGGATCTGTCCTATTTTGCGTACCGGGTGGAGCTGGAGTGGAAGGACCGGGTTTATGCGGATGTCTCCTTTTCCGCCGTGGATGACCATACCCGGCTGATCCGAACGGAATACGTGAATCATACCGGGATGGACCAGAACTGCGTTTTAAACTATTACATGGCCATGGAGTATCCGTGGAAGCAGACGGTGAAGGTTTCCTGCGATGGGAGCTTTGTCTGGAAAAAGCTGGTCAATTATGACCTGCTGGAATATCATACGCCCAGAGCCTTTGACCACCTGATGCCGGACGGGCTGCACAGGGGCGAATTTTTTGACCCTTCGTTTACGGAAGGGAGGGGCTTTGGAGAGCGGATCCGGCAGGCTTTTGGGAAGGAGAAGGGGGACAGAGTGAGCGTTTCTCTTTTTGTGCAGGAGAGGTATGACCGGATGGCGCTGCGCTGCCGCACCGTGGGAGAGGAGGCCGCGGTCTTTTCCTATTGCATCAGAGGGGAAGGGGGAGCCGTTTACACGGAAGGGAAGATCGAGCTTTTGCCTGCCGCAGAGCCGGAGCTTGTCTTTGTCCCGGTAAAAACACCGGAAAACGGGATTCTTTCCCTTACCCTCGTCTCAGAGGGAGAGGGCGGAGCCGAGTTTGACTTTGCGGCCTTTCTGAAGGAGGGGGCGCGGCTTTGTGTGGAGAGAAAGCAGCCCGGCTTTGTCCCGCAGTGTGACAGACAGGAGGCGGGGTACACGCTTAGCTATCCGGGGGTGATGCAGGAGTTTGGATTCTGTCCGCTGACGGATAGTCTGCGGCTGCGGTCCATCCCCACCGGAACGCTGGAGGATGCGCTGGTATCCAGGCTGTCCCAGGCCGACCCCACCTTTGACGAGGTGCTGAGGACCTTTACGGATTCCTTCCGGGAGAAGCACAGCGACGAGGGATTCTATCAGAATTTTATCGTGCATTCCATTTTTATTCCCGCAGGGAAAAAACATGTGGAATATGCCCTTTTGGGGGATGGAAGACAGCGCGGCATCACCCCAGAAGAAGCGGAGGCGCTTTATGAAAAGAAACGGGGAGCTTTTGCAGAGCCCTGTTACAATCGGGACGGGGAGGGCTATGCGTTCAGCAACCGGCTTTTGCAGGCTGCGCTGCTTACCAACGTGGTCTATCCGATTTACCGGCACGGAGAGTGGATCAGACACCACACTCCCGGAAAGCGATGGGACAGCCTGTATACCTGGGATTCCGGTTTTATCGGGCTTGGGCTTCTGGAATGCGAGGAAAGGCTTGCGCAGTATGTTTTGGATCTGTATCTGAGCCGGCCGGATAATCCGGACTTCGCCTTTCTGATGCACGGCTCTCCGGTTCCGGTTCAGGCCTATCTATATCTGGAGCTTTTGCAAAGGAGCGGAGATAAGGAGAGGCTTTTTGCGTGGTATCCCAGATTGAAGCGGTATTATTCTTTTCTTGCGGGAAAAAGCGAGGGATCCGCAACGGATCCCTTTGCCAGCCGTTTAACCACGACTTTTGACTATTTTTACAATTGCAGCGGCATGGATGATCTCCCGCCCCAGGTGGAGATGTACCGGCAGGGCAGGGAGAAGCTTTGCGCACCGGCGTTTACCACCTCACAGCTCATCCGTATGGCAAAGATTCTGCGCATGATAGCCAGGGAGCAGGAGATTTTGGAGGATGTGAAGGAGTATGAGGCGGATATCGCACTTCGGGCCAATGCGCTTTTGACCTATGCCTGGGACGAGGAGAGCGGCTATTTCGGCTATGTGGTGCATGATAAGCAGAAGCGTCCCATAGGAGTGTTTCGGACAGCGGACGGAGAAAATCTGTCAAAAGGAATGGACGGCGTTTATCCGCTGGTTGCCGGGATCTGCAGCAAAGAGCAGGAGGAGCGGCTTCTCGGTCATATTTTTTCGGAAAAGGAGATGTTTTCCAAGGTGGGAATCAGCGCCGTGGATATGTCCGCCAGCTACTACCAGCCAAACGGATACTGGAACGGGAACGTGTGGTTTTCCCATCAGTGGTTTCTCTGGAAAACCATGCTTGACCTTGGGAAAATGGAGGAGGCCTGGAAGATCGCAAAGACGGCTCTGGATTCCTGGAAGCGGGAGGTGGATTATTCCTATTATACCTTTGAGATGCTGAATATCGCCACGGCCAGGGGCGGGTGGTTCCATCAGTTCGGAGGCCTCTCGTCTCCGGTCAATATCTGGGCGAACGCCTATTACCGGAGGGGAACGGTCAGCTGCGGCTTTGATCTCTGGATCAATGAGCAGTCCTATGAGGAGGATACGGATACCTTCCGGCTGACCGTGACCAACCACTCGGACAGAGCCGCAGGGCTTCTTCTGGTGACGGGGGGAGCGGACACGCACGTCCCGGAGGTTTACCTTGACGGAGAGCCGCTTGAATCCGTGCGCCGGACGAGGGGCGCGCTGGAGTGCCGGATCCCGGCGGGGGTAAGGAAGGGAAGGGTTGTGGCGAAAGCACGGGTATAAATTTGATTTTTGAAATGAAAAGAAAGGGGGTGCGGACTTGTACAAATATCTATATGTCGAATCAAAAGTTGCGGGGATACTAAATGTGGATAATCATAGAGAACTCATTGACAAATATAGCTCTGAAGGGTGGAGATTTGTTGCGGCTATTCCTAAAAGCAGCGGGTCATATGGCCAAATCAAATCGAACGATTTAGTTTTTGAAAAATTTGAAGATTGACTTTGTCTGACGGTGTATTTATCATAGGTAATTGCGAAACTTGTAAATTTGCAGAATATTTCAGCAACTTACTGTTTCGCAATTACCTATGTATTTACTAAGAAGCGGGGAGCGGAACATGCACAAAAAGGTTCTTCTTTTGACTATCCTGTTTACGGGAGCGGTCATAATCCACGGAGCTGTCAGGGGATCCGGGGCACAAAGCGCTGCGCTGGAAGCTGTCGGAGGTCTTTCCGCCGCACGGACAGGGCGGATGCCTGAAAATGCGAAAGAGCTATTGGCACGGCAGGCCGCAGAAAGCGCACGGCAGGCGTATCAGGAATGGGAAAGAAATCGTCCGCAGATGGTAACAGTCGAGAAGCCAAGGCCCATGCGAAACGGCGAGGAGGGCATTCTGAGCTATCGCTGGGGAATGGATTTCATTTCTGTCAGCGGGATGCGGCTGCTTTTTTCCTGTGACTGCTATTTTCCCGGCCAAAAGCTGCAGCAGAAGATTTTCTATGTGGCAGAAGGGCCGGACTTCGCACCCAGGGAGGTCTTCCGGCAGGATTCCCTCTCAAATACGGAAGGGCTTCGGGGAAAGGCCGCCGATGTTCTGGAATACAGGAAGATCTGTCCCCAGGCCGTGGAGGACGGGTATGTCTATGAGGCAAACGGGGCGCTGTACCTTCTTTCGGAGGATTTTGAGGAAACAAAGCGCCTTTGTGATCTCCGCAAGCTGATGGGGGAATTGTATCAGTTTTCTCCCTGGGTGGGAGGAAGAAATCTGTGTGAAGTATCCTGGGACGCCTCCCGGATTTTGGCCTGCACGGACCAGGGGCTTTATGAATATGATCTGGAAAACGGAGAAGGAAAGCTTCTGGAGGCGGCCATGTATGAAGTTCATGAGATTATCCCTGAAGAGGGGGACTGCAGCTGTGGGGAGACGGGCTTTGAATTTTCAGGCCCGTTGGAAGCGCAGTATGTGCCGGGCGGTGAGGGCTATGTTTTCATGACCGGCACGGAGTACGGGGATCTTTTGGGGATTGTCCTGCGCTCGCAGAGCGGGGAGACTTTGTATCAGAAGCAGACAGAGGATTACCGAATCGGCTTTTGCTGGATGGAAAGTGAGCGGGCCGTGTATCTTGCGGCCTTTTATGGGGATTCGGCTGGTGTCTGGATGGACCGGGTGGATGTGAAGAGCGGGAAAAAGGAGACCTTTGCCGTACCGGAGGAAGTCTTTTTTGGTTCCGCTCCCTGTGCGGGCTTCCTGGATCCGGATCACCTGGTCTATCTGGAGCAGACAGAGGACTCCATTGCCGGAATCGGAATCTTCAGCCTGTCTTTGGGAGAGACAAAGGGATCAAATCCGATTCCGGAGAAAGCGGGAAAAAACAGAGTTCTGGCGTTGGATCTGTGCGGCTATGATACTGTGGCAGTAAGCATTCCTTAGTCTGGCTTTTCGCTATTCTTCTCCAGCTTATGAAACAGCCGGATCAGCACAAGGATGGCGGCTGCGGCCAGAATGAATTCCGCTGTCAGCTGTGCGTAAGCCAGACCGTACAGAGGAAACAGCCAGTTCAGGATATAGAGAGCCGGTATCTCCAAAACGATTTTGCGCAGCACGGCGAAAATCAGGGAATGTTTCCCGAGACCGCAGGCCTGGAATACGCCAACGGCCAGGAAATCCACACACAGGAAGGGAATGCCCAGGCACATGCCCCGCAGAAATTTCGTGCCATATTCCACGATAACGGGATTTTTCATAAAGGCGGCGGTGAGGGCACCTGCACCCAGATAATAGCACACGGACACCGTAACCATGAAGGATACCGCTATTTTGAGGGAAAATATCAGAGTGCGTTTCATTCTCTGCGTGTTTCCGCTGGCGTAGTTGTAGCTGATCAGGGGCATGATCCCCTGGCCTAATCCCATAGCGATATAGAGCGGCACCATGTTGATTTTCTGTGCAATCCCCATTGCGGCCACCGTGTCGGCGCCGTAGGAGGAAGTAAAATTGTTCAGCACGGTCATACCCGTCACATTCAGAAGATTCTGGATGGAGGCGGGAATCCCAACGGCGCAGACCCCAAAGACAATGGCTCTTCGCAGCCCGAACATGGACGGGCGGATGCAGATATAGGTGTTCCCCCGCTTGAGGAGCAGAAGGACAAAGAAATAAGCGCAGGCCGCGCAGTTGGAGAGAAAGGTTGCGGCTCCGGCTCCCGCCGCACCCATGTCAAGTCCCCGGGGCAGAATAAATACCGGGTCAAGAAGGATATTCAAAAGACATCCGCTCATGGTTCCGATGCTGGCATGGAGCGCAGAGCCCTCCGACCGTACCATGTGGGCCAGCACCACGTTCAGGATAGCCGGGACCGCACCAAAGCTGACCGTCCATTTCAGATATTCTCCCGTTGCGGCAGCAGTGGTATGATCCGCTCCCAGCACATTCAGCAAAGGCCCCCGGAACATGGTGAAAAAAACGGAAAAAAGAATTCCGCAGAAAACAGAGAGGTAAAAGCCGAATGCGGAGCTGCGGTACACGGTATCGTAATCCTTTCTCCCCAGTCCTCGGCTCATCATGCTGGAGGAGCCCACGCCGAATAGATTGTTCACGGCGTTGAAGGCCAGCAGTACCGGGGCCGCCAGCGTGACGGCGGAATTCTGTATGGAGTTGTTCAGCATCCCCACGAAGTAGGTGTCCGCAAGATTATAAATCACCATCACCAGAGAACTGAGGATGGTTGGGACGGCCAGCGTCATGACGGCTTTCGGAACAGGCGTGTGCTCAAATAATTGTATTTTTTTGATATCTTCCATAGGTGTCTCCTTTATCCGGCTCTTTTCTTTCTCCTGATCATCTTGAATCTGCGGCCGGCCTGATTTAAGGCTATCAAAATAAAAATTCCAAGTCAATAATAAAAACATTCTTCTGTGAGAAACACGGGAGGTTCTTTACAAAAGAGAGTGCTTTTGATATACTGAACAGACATAGAGGGATTTGCTTTGAGAACAGAGCCGCCAGTTGGATGCTGGCGGCTTTTTAAGGAGGCTGAATCCGGCTTCATCGGATGATGAGATTGAGACAGGCGGAATGAAAAGGAGAGCGGGACAGATATGAAAGGAAAAATAGTGCGCCGCATTTTTTCTTTAAGCTGTGCAACAATATTTGTTCTGTTACTGACCGGTTGTAATCCGACGGCAGGTGCGACAGAATATGAAGTAATATATCCATCCGGCTATAGCAGGGATTCCTATGCTTATGATGAAAAATCCCCCATTGAGGGAAGCTCCTGCTGTCTGCAGTGGGAAAAAGCGGATGATTACGAGAAAACCTATAACTACGATATACATATCCTGAATGAGAATGGTTCGGTATTGTATAGTTATCCCGACGCGGGAAGCAAAGCGATGCGCGGGAGTGTACGGGAAGATGGTAAAACCTGGGTCTGCTCGGAGCATTGGACGGCTCCTCATCACAATGGCTATGTGGAAGGCTGGCTGAAAGAAAGTGATCTGCTTTTGATTGATTTGAGCGATGGAGAGCTGCTGTTTCAGGCCAAGGCGGGAGAAAATGAATTTTACATCACCTCATTTGGAACACGATGCTATTTCTATCTTCCTGGAAAACAAGAAAGCGAGAAGCTGTTCGGATTGATAAAAATACCTGCGGAAAATGCGACAATTTATTGCCGGGATACTTCGGACTGGGCGCAGAAACACACGGTTTATACCTTTGATTATGTAGCGGAACCTGATATTGATACAAGTGACGGAGTTAAAACCCGTGTTAAATTTTATATATCTGAAAACCGGCTTAAAGTGGCATGGACATCCTTTGAACCTGTTGGTAATGAGCATTGGGAGTACCTGGAGAAAAAGGCTTATGAAATCCCGATTGCTGAAAATGCTGACGAGAGAGCCAAAAGCGCAGGCGAGGCATCGTAGGGTATGAGGGACAATTTTGTTTTGTCCTTTTTGGCTGGCGATATGTGTCCGCAATGCATTTGCGAATAGGTATGATAAAAACTTTGATAATAGAGGGAGGTACAATATGCTGCGAATAGGATGTCACCTCTCCTCCTCCAAGGGCTATCTTGCCATGGGGAAGGAGGCGGTAAAGATCGGGGCGAACACGTTCCAGTTTTTTACCAGAAATCCCAGAGGGGGAAAGGCAAAGGCTCTGGACCCGGTGGATGTGGAAAAATATCTGGCTTTTGCCGGGGAAAATGGAATTGCGAAGATCCTGGCCCATGCGCCCTACACGCTGAATCCGGCATCGAAGGACGAGGGACTGCGCCGTTTTGCGTTCGATACCATGCAGGATGATTTGCGCAGGCTGGAATATCTGCCTGATGCCATGTACAATTTCCATCCGGGAAGCCACGTTGCCCAGGGAGCCGGCCAGGGAATCGAGCTGATTGCGGAGCACCTAAACCGTCTTTTTGAGGAGGAATTTTCCACCACGGTCCTGCTTGAGACCATGGCGGGAAAGGGCTCCGAGGTGGGCAGGAGCTTTGAGGAGCTTCGCAGCATCATAGACAGGGTGGAGAGAAAGGACCGTCTGGGAGTGTGTCTGGATACCTGCCATGTTTTTGACGGCGGGTATGATATTGTGAATGGGCTGGATGCCGTTCTGAATGAGTTTGACCGTATTCTGGGGCTTGGGAGGCTGCGGGCCGTGCATCTTAATGACAGTCTTAACAGCCTTGGCAGTCACAAGGACAGGCACGCCAAAATCGGGGAAGGAAATATCGGTCTTGAGGCCATGAAGCGGATCATAAACGACAGCAGGCTCAGGAAGCTTCCCTTCTATCTGGAAACGCCGAACGAGCTTCCGGGATACCAGAAGGAGATCGAGCTGCTTCGAAGCCTGTATGATGAGATCTGAAACCGGCGCCTTACTCGGATTCCGCCATGCGGTAGCCGATGCCGATCTCGGTAAAGACATGCTCCGGAGCGGCCGGGTTCTTCTCGATTTTGCGGCGGATGTTGGCCATATTCACCCGCAGGATCTGGTTGTTGTTATCCACATAGGGGCCCCATATCTTTTCCATGATATAGGAATAGGTGAGTACCTTGCCGCTGTTTCGGGCAAGCAGTCCGAGGAGCTTGAATTCGATCTGTGTCAGATGCACCATGGCTCCGGAGAGGGTGACCAGATGCTTTTCAAAATCAACGGTCAGATCCCCGTGGCGGTAAACGGGAGCGTTGCTGTGTATTCCGGCGTTTAACTGGCTGCTGTGGCGCAGAGAGGTGCGGATTCTGGCAAGCAGCTCAACGGTGCCAAAGGGCTTGGTGATATAATCGTCCGCACCGCCGTCCAGGGCCTTTGCCTTTTCCTGCTCGTGGCTTCTTGCGGAGATGACAATGATGGGGGTGGAGTTCCACTCCCTTAATTTTTTGATCACCGTCATGCCGTCCATGTCGGGCAGTCCCAGATCCAGAAGAACCAGGTCCGGGCACAGGGAGGCGCTCAGATGAAGGCCTTCCGTACCGGAGGAGGCGGTGATAATCTTGTAATTCTGATTTTTCAGTGTGGTGGCGATAAAGGAACGGATGTTTTCTTCGTCCTCGATCAAAAGGATGCTGGATTTTGGTATCATGTCTTTGCGTTCTCCTTTGGAAGTGTGAAAGTAAACACACAGCCGTGCTCCCGGTTGTAAGCACTGATACTGCCGTTGTGGGCGGTGATGATGGTCTTGCATATGGAGAGCCCGATTCCCATGCCCTTATACACATCGGAGGAGGAAGACGGGGTATAGGGCGAGCCGTCAAATATGGTTTTCAGGCGCTGGGGCGCAATTCCGATTCCGTAGTCTGTCACCTGAAAGGTCACGTGGTTTCCGTTATCCGTCACGGTGAGTTCCACAGGGAGCGTGCTCTCGGAATGGATAATGGCGTTTTCCAGCAGATTGATAATGACCTGCTCGATCAGCATGGCGTCCATGGGGATCAAAAGGTATTCCTCAGGAACCTGCACATGGATTACGGCCTCCGGCATCCTTTTTTGCAGCCTCCGGATGGCTTCCGCAGCCACCTCCTCCACCGATTCCAGAGAGGTGGCTATTTTCATGGAGCTCTCATTGATCCTGGTGACGGAGAGAAGATTTTCCACCATGTTCAGCAGCCAGTTGGAATCGTCACGGATATGACTGACCAGATCCAGCTTTTCCTTCTCATCCAGGGTATCGCAGTTGTCAATATAGGCGGAGCTGTTTCCGATGATGCCGGTGAGAGGCGTGCGCAGATCATGGGAGATGCTTCGCAGAAGATTGGCCCTCATCTTCTCCTTTTCCGCCTCCATCAGAAGCTTTTCCCGTTCCACCAGAATCTCACCCTGTCTCTTGATCTGCGATGTCATGGTGCTGATGGAAAGGGAGATGATCAGCATGAAGAGAAAGGTGATGGGATAACCGGTGAGCGTGAAGTTCAGGGCAAAATAGGGATAAGTGAACAGGAAGTTCACGCAGATGACCCCCACAAGGGAGGCCAGAAGCCCGTACACGTAGCCGGTGGTAAAACGAGCGGTGAGAACCAGGCCCGTGATGTAGACCAGGGCGATATTGGCCGGGTTTTCCGGCACATGACGAAAAAACCAGAAAGCCGCCAGGGTGGCCGCAATGGTCATAATCAGAGTTATCAGTATGTTTTTTAATAAGCTGTTCTTTTTCATAGGGTCATTATACCTTTTCCGGACAGGTTTGGGCAATTGTCTGCCGTTAAGAAAATGTAAAGAATTGGACTGCAAAATTTATTGGAAATCCATGCGGATCCATATTATAATGGAAAAGTAAACGATTGCTTTTCCGAAAGGAGTACCAGGACAGATGAACAAAAAAATAAAGCTGTTTCTTGTGGTGGGAGCCGGAGTAATCGGTATCGGCATTCTCATCCTTCTTCTTTCTGCGGCCATGAATGACAGCAAAAAGGAGAGAGACAAAATTATAGAGACACTCACAGTATTGGAGCAGGAGGAAGCTTCCCCGGAAAAAGCCAGGAATGCGGAACCTGACAGTGCGCCCGGGGATGCGGATCCGCCAAATGCGGCGGCATCGCCGGAGAATACGGCCGCACAGGATACGCCCGCTCCTGCGCCCTCGGGGGAAAAGCAGGAGCAGATTACGGTCGGCGCACTGGATGACGCACAGGATCCCCAAGAGTCCTCCGCAGCCGGGAATGAGGCGGCCGCCGGAGCCGAGGTGAATGTGGCAAATATCAGCCCGGATGAAACGGCGGGGATCACGGTGGGGATTGACGTCTCCAAATATCAGGGAACCGTGGACTGGCAGAAGGTAAAGAATGCCGGTATTGAATTCGCCATGGTCCGGGTGGGATACCGGGCCAAATCCACGGGTGAAATCTTTGAAGATCCCACGGCAAGATACAATCTCCAGGAAGCCCAGAAGGCGGGGATTAAGCTGGGCGCCTACTTTTTTTCCTCGGCGGTGACAACCGAGGAGGCGAAAGCCGAGGCGGTCTTTACGAAGGATATTATTGCCAAATATAAGATCACTTATCCGGTGGCCTACAATTGTGAGGATTTCCTCTCGCCGGACAGCCGCCAGTACGGACTTGACCCGGCCGCAAGAACGAATCTGGCAATGGCCTTTCTGGACGAGATCGCACAGGGAGGCTACACGCCCATGTTTTATGCGGCAAAGGGAGAGCTGGAGGGAAGCGCCCAGTGGGATACCCAGGCTCTTAGCGGCCGATATAAGATATGGGTGGCCCAGTATCCGGATGCCCCCTATCCGCAGACCCAGGCTTCCTCCTACGGCGGAAGCCATGACATGTGGCAGTACACCAGTCAGGGCGTGGTGGATGGGATCAGCAAAAAGACGGACGTTAATCTTGCTTATTTCAGCTTTACGAAGGAGGCCGAGGCAAAGGACGAGACGCCGGCCGAGGTTGTGGAGGCGGATCCCGAGGTGGGAATTATCTTTACTGAAGTAAACGAGACGGTGACGGCCAAGCAGGAGACGAATCTGCGCTCCGAGCCCAGCACCTTAAATGACGGAAGTATTGCGGGAAAGCTGGTTCACGGAGATACGGCCCAGCGCACGGGAATCGGCCACAACGGCTGGTCCAGGCTGATCTATAATGGCCAGACTTACTATGCGGTCACGAACTATCTGACAACGGATATGAATGATACGGGACAGCAGGCTCCGCCTCAGGGGCCTGTCTATACGCCGGTAAGCGAGACGGTAACGGCAAAGGATGAGACGAATCTGCGCTCTGAGCCGGGAACCGGAAGAGATGACACCATTGTGGGAGTGCTTCATAATGGGGAGACGCTTACAAGAACAGGAATCGGGGATAACGGCTGGTCACAGCTGGAATACAACGGCCAGACGGTATATGCGGTGACAAGCTATCTCACCGCCGCACAGTAGGAGGCAGTATGGAAATTCGAAATGAATACACTTCATTTAACAGTAAGAAATATCACGATCATACCCATCATATAACCAAGTGCCTGCATGAGGAGCGGCCGGTGAAATCCGAAGCTGCCGCACAAGGAGCAGGTTCCGGCAGCGGGACGGCGGCGGGAAAGAACGTGGAGCTCTCAAGGGATGGAGATATCTACCATATGAATGCTTCCTATGCCGCGGGCAGGAGGCAGACAGGAAAGTCCAAAAGCCTTCTGAAAGGTTTTTGGGATGCCCTTGGAGAGGAGGGCGGTACCGAGGGGAAGGGACACGGTACAATGACGGCTTTTAAGGAGAATCTTCTTTCCGGTATCTATGGGGCGGCGGATGCCCTCAAAGCTTCTTTTACCAGGCGGATTGCAGTCGGAATCAATCGGATTCAGGAACGGATCCGCACGGGCACACAGGGGGGACGAAGGTATTTCAGAAGAAGCAGGGATGCTTTTGCCGCCCTGGCAGACGGAAGGGCATCCTCGAATAAGGAGCCAAAAGACCGCCGCAGGATCCGGCAGGAACCGCTTAAGGATCAGGCATTTTCCACAAAAGGGCAGCGAGAGAGTGCGGAAAAAATTCTGGTAAACAGCCATCTGACGGATTCTTACAGCAAAAAGGGCGAATACTGTCAGCTGGGTGAAAATCTTACCTATAACAAGAAAGCGGGAAAAGGGAGAGAAAGCGCCGCAAGGCCGTAAGATATGCTTGATAAAAGCGGGATAAAACAGTATACTTAAAGACAAAAAGGCGGGAGAGGTTATCATATGGGATATCAGTCAATACCTTACGACAAGAGAGTGAAGGAAAATATCAGAAATTATTCTTTTTCCAACCTGTATCATATGGATACGGTCAAGGAGTATCTGAAAAATCTGGCAAAGGCTGTGGAAATCAGTATTTTACTGACAGACCGCCACGGCGAGAAGGAAATTCTGATCGGCGATGGTTTTGTGGGCTTTCGGCCGGACGTTGTAAACGAGCCGGGAAGAAAGGTGAGGGTGCAGAACCGTACCATTGGGCATCTGTACGTCAAGGAAACGAAACCGCAGGAGGACGATTGCCTGGTCCGGGCGCTGATGGACGGCACGGTAAAGCTCCTGGAGCGTCTTGGGGAAGAGACTTATCTGCGGCACGAGAGCAGTATTTATCTTGAGGAGCTGGAGGTCCTGCTGAAGGAGAAGCGCCGTCAGGTGATCCAGAATGAGACGGATGACGCACTTACCGGCGTCTACAATAAAATGTATTTTGAATCCAGGATGGATGTGATAGACCGCGCGGAGATCATTCCGGTTGCGGTTCTCAATGTCAATATCAACGACTGGAAATACGCCAACGACCATTTCGGCGACGAGGAGAGCGACCGGCTGATCAAGACCGTTGCCGATATCCTGAAGAAGGAGGCAAAGCCCGATTTTATTCTCGGAAGGATAGACGGAGACGCTTTTGGCGTGCTGATCCCCATGGCCACCGAGGGAGAGGCGGAGGATTACATAAAGAGAATACAGGAGGCCTGCGATACCTATGAGGATCCGCATCTTGCGCCCTCTGTGGCGGTGGGAATGGTGGTAAAGACCAACATAGAGGAAAAACTGGAAGAGAGAATGTCGGATGCGGAATACGAGATGTTCAACAACAAATTCGAGGTAAAAAATGCGCCGGGTTATCAGGAGAGGCTGCATAAAGGAATGTGATTCAGGGGAACCGGAAACGGTTCCTTTGTTTTTGCGGGCGAAATTATAAACTATTTATTAAATCAGGTTTGATAGATAAAAGTGAGAAAACAAGAGAAAAAATGAGTTATAAAGAGAAAATATGGTAAAAAACAAATTAATACGACTGTGAAAGCGTTTGCAAAGCGGTGCATATAAAATTAATATATGTTCTAGTAATTAGCACTCAAACAGAATGAGTGCTAACAGAATGCAGGCAAGATTCACAGATACAATAAAAGGAGGCAATTATAATGAAGTTAGTACCGTTAGGAGACAGAGTTGTATTGAAGCAGTTGGTTGCAGAGGAGACTACGAAATCCGGCATCGTTCTTCCCGGACAGAGTAAGGAAAAGCCCCAGCAGGCAGAGGTGATTGCGGTGGGCCCCGGCGGAACCGTGGACGGTAAGGAAGTTAAGATGGAAGTGAAGACCGGTGATCAGGTGATCTATTCCAAATATGCAGGAACAGAGGTCAAGATCGAAGAGGAAGAGTTCATCATTGTTAAGCAGAGTGATATTCTTGCCGTAATTCAGTAGGATTATGTATCCAGCGGGATTATGCAGCAGGTAAACTAATTAAATCAGAAGGAGGCCAAAATCATCATGGCAAAGGAAATCAAATATGGTGCAGACGCACGTGCCGCTCTTGAAGCAGGCGTAAATCAGTTGGCGGATACAGTCAGAGTAACATTGGGACCCAAAGGAAGGAACGTTGTCCTGGATAAGTCTTTCGGGGCACCCCTCATCACAAACGACGGCGTTACCATCGCAAAGGAGATCGAGCTGGAGGATGCGTTTGAGAACATGGGCGCCCAGCTTGTGAAGGAAGTGGCGACCAAGACAAACGATGTTGCGGGTGACGGAACCACCACGGCTACGGTTCTGGCACAGGCTATGGTAAATGCCGGTATGAAGAATCTGGCGGCAGGAGCAAACCCGATTATCCTGAGAAAAGGCATGAAGAAGGCGACGGACTGCGCAGTGGAAGCCATCGCACAGATGAGCTCCAAGGTAAACGGCAAGGAGCATATCGCAAGAGTTGCCGCTATCTCCGCAGGGGATGACGAGGTAGGCCAGCTGGTAGCGGACGCTATGGAGAAAGTTTCCGGCGACGGCGTCATCACCATTGAAGAGAGCAAGACCATGCTCACAGAGCTTGACCTGGTGGAAGGTATGCAGTTTGACAGAGGTTACATTTCCGCATACATGGCAACCGATATGGACAAAATGGAAGCGGTTCTCGAGAATCCCTACATTCTGATCACTGACAAGAAGATTTCCAATATCCAGGAGATCCTTCCCCTGCTTGAGCAGGTGGTACAGTCCGGTGCGAAGCTTCTCATTATTGCGGAGGACGTTGAGGGAGAGGCTCTCACAACTCTTATCGTCAACAAGCTGCGCGGCACCTTCAACGTAGTTGCCGTGAAGGCTCCCGGTTATGGCGACAGAAGAAAGGCAATGCTCGAGGATATCGCAATCCTGACAGGCGGTCAGGTGATCAGCGAGGAAGTCGGACTGGATCTGAAAGAGACCACGTTGGATCAGCTCGGACATGCGAAATCCGTTAAGGTTCAGAAGGAGAACACGGTGATCGTTGACGGCGAGGGAGACAAGGAGGCAATCTCGGCGAGAATCAACCAGATCAAGGCGCAGATCGAGGAGACCACATCTGACTTTGACAAAGAGAAACTGCAGGAGAGACTTGCAAAGCTTGCAGGCGGCGTGGCTGTGATCCGTGTGGGCGCGGCTACCGAGACAGAGATGAAGGAAGCGAAGCTTCGTATGGAGGACGCTCTTGCCGCAACCAGAGCCGCGGTGGAAGAGGGTATCATCTGCGGAGGCGGAGCCGCTTATATCCACGCATCCAAGGAAGTTGGCAAGCTGGCAGAAACCCTTGCCGGAGATGAGAAGACAGGCGCACAGCTCGTTCTCAAGGCTCTTGAATCCCCTCTGTTCCACATTGCGGCAAACGCAGGACTTGAGGGCAGCGTGATCATCAACAAGGTACGTGAATCCGAGATCGGCACAGGCTTTGATGTTCTCAAGGAAGAATATGTGGATATGGTGGCAGCCGGTATCCTGGATCCTGCAAAGGTGACAAGAAGCGCTCTTCAGAACGCTACAAGCGTTGCGTCCACGCTTCTTACCACAGAGTCCGTTGTGGCAAACATTAAGGAGGACGCACCCGCAATGCCTGCAGGCGGCGGAATGGGCGGTATGATGTAAGGAAAGCCGGCGGCGGGATTTCCGTCTCGGGTCTGCGAAAATTAATATAATTCTATTGTAAAAAGATCGGGCAGGTATGCTATAATAAAAGGCGTACCTGCCTGTTTGACGTATTTGCGGCAGGGGATCTTTCTTTGGGAGAAAAGCGATGAGAGGACTTCTGAAATACATAAAGCCATACGGCTTCTATATGCTTCTGACACTCTGCCTGAAATTCACGGCAGCGCTCATGGATCTGCTGATCCCTTCCCTGCTGGCGAAGATTATTGATGACATTGTCCCACGGCAGGATATACAGATGATCTTCGTATGGGGCGGCGTGATGCTTCTTTGTGCGGTTGTCTCCATCACCACAAACGTGACGGCAAACCGCATGGCGGAGGTTTCGGCAGGGGGTATGACAAGGGCGGTCCGTCATGACCTTTTTTCCAGAATCACCTATCTGAACGCAGGCCAGCTGGACGATTTTACCATTCCTTCCGTGGTCTCGAGGCTTACCTCAGACACCTACAACGTGAACCGGATGCTTTCCAGGATGCAGCGCATCGGGGTCAGAGGGCCGATTCTCCTGATCGGAGGAATCGTGATTACCATGACCATGGATCCAAAGCTTACGCTGGTGCTGGTGGCGTCCCTTCCGGTGATTCTGCTGATCGTTGTGCTGATCACGGGAAAGAGCGTAAAGATTTACGAACGGCAGCAGAACATGCTGGACGACATGGTGCGGGTGATCCGGGAGAATATTACCGGCGTGCGGGTGATCCGGGCCCTCTCCAAAACAGAGTATGAGAGAAAACGGTTTGACCAGGTAAACGAAAGCCTTGCGGAGACGGAGCGCCGGGCAGGCAGCGTTTCCGCAGCCAGCAATCCGGCCACCACTCTGGTCCTGAATCTTGGGCTTACCCTGGTGATTCTCGTGGGCGCTTTTCTGGTGCAGTCGGGAGAGAGCGGCCCCGGGACGATCATTGCCTTCCTCAGTTATTTTACGATTATTTTAAACGCAATGCTTGGAATTACCAGGATTTTTATCATGTGCTCCAAGGGACTGGCCTCGGCAAGACGAATCACGCAGGTGCTGGAAGCGCCGGAGAATATGCGGATTCTCGCAGGAGAGGAGCCGGATCATGGGCAGGGAGATTGCCACGTGGAGTTTCGGAATGTCTCCTTCTCCTATCTCCACCGCAGGGATAATCTTTCGAACATCAGCTTTGCCCTGAAAAAGGGGGAGGTTCTGGGAATCATCGGACCCACGGGAAGCGGCAAAAGCACAATCGTCAATCTTTTGCTCCGTTTCTATGATGCGGACGAGGGGAAGATCCTGATTGAGGGGAGGGATATCCGCACCATTCCTCTTTCGGAATTGCGAAAGCGGTTCGGGGTGGTCTTTCAGAACGATTATCTGATGGCGGAATCCATTGAGAAGAACATTGACTATTTCAGAGGGCTTTCCGGGAAAGAGATCGAGAAGGCGGCCGTCCTGGCCAGGGCCCAGGAGTTCATAAAGGGCAAAAAGGGTGAGATGGGAGCGGATGTTGCCGTGAGGGGAAATAACTTAAGCGGCGGGCAGAAGCAGCGTATTATGATCGCAAGGGCTCTGGCGGCAAAGCCGGAAATCCTGATTCTTGATGATGCGTCCTCCGCCCTTGATTACCGCACGGACGCCCTGTTCCGTAAGGCGCTTCGGGAAAACTTTGAAGATACCACCATCGTGATGATCGCCCAGCGCATCAGCTCCCTTAAGGGAGCCGATCACATCCTGGTGATGGAGGAAGGGAAGTGCATTGGCTACGGGACGCACAGGGAGCTGCTGGAGGGATGCGGGCAGTACCGGCAGATCTATGAGCTGCAGATGGGAAGTATGGATGGGAAGGAACAACGGGGATCAAGATGAAAAGAGCGCCGAAAAAATATCTGTTGATTCGATTGTGGAATTATCTGGGGAAGCACAGGCTGCTTCTCACCGCCGGAGCCGTATTTATGCTGCTTTCCAATATTTTGTCCCTTGTCGGGCCGAAGCTCTCCGGAAAGGCAATCGATGCGATCGGTACCAGGGCGGGCGGAGTGGATTTTGAGAGAGTGTTTTACCATGTGGGCCTGATGGCGGCCTTTTATCTTCTCTCCGCGGTTTTTTCCTATCTTCTCTCCCTGCTTACCATACGGCTTACCAGGAACGTGATCTATCAGATGCGCAGGGATGTTTTTGAGAACCTTCTGCGGCTTCCGGTTTCCTTTTTTGACAAATACCAGACAGGGGATATTATCAGCGTGGTGTCCTATGACGTGGATACCGTGAACCAGTCTCTTGCGGGAGACTTCCTTCAAATTCTGCAGAGCGTGATCACGGTTTTGTTTTCCCTGGTGATGATGCTTTCCATTGCGCCGGTGATGGTTCTGATCTTTGCGGTGACAATTCCGGCTTCCGTCCTTGTCACACGGTTTGTGACCAGCCGTTCCCGCCCGCTCTACCGGGTGCGCTCAAAGAAGCTTGGGGAGCTGAACGGCTTTGTGGAGGAGATGTTGAACGGCCAGAAGACCACCAGGGCTTACGGAAGAGAGCGGGAGGTGATCGCCGCCTTTGACGGGAAAAACGGCGAGGCCGTGGATGCAAACACCAGGGCGGAGTACTACGGGACGCTCTCAGGGCCTTCGGTGAATTTTATGAACAATGTATCGCTTGCGCTGATCAGCGTTTTTGGCTCCCTGCTCTATTTAAACGGCGGAATCGGGCTGGGCGACGTTTCATCCTTTGTGCAGTACTCCAGAAAGTTTTCCGGGCCCATCAATGAGACGGCCAACATTATCGGGGAGCTGCAGTCGGCCTTTGCGGCGGCGGAGCGGGTATTTCGGCTGATTGACGAGCTGCCCGAGAAGCCGGATATGGACTGCGCCAAGGTTCTTGAGGAGGTGTACGGGGATGTGCTCTTCGAGAATGTCTCCTTCTCCTACCAGGAAGGACAGAAGATTCTAAGCGACTTCAGCCTGAGGGCCCTGCCGGGCCAGCAGATCGCCATTGTGGGGCCCACGGGGGCAGGAAAGACCACGGTGATCAATCTCCTGATGCGGTTTTATGATGCGCAGTCAGGGGCTATCCTGCTGGATGGAGAGGACATTTACCGCATCAAAAGGGAGAGTCTTCGGGAATCCTTTTCCATGGTGCTGCAGGATACCTGGCTGTTTCAGGGAACCGTTTACGAGAATCTTGTCTACGGCAACGAGGATATTCCCATGGAACGGGTGGTGGAGGCGGCGAAAGCGGCGGAGATCCATTCCTATATCATGAGCCTTCCGAAAGGGTATGACACGGTGCTCAGCGATAACGGGGTTCATATTTCAAAGGGACAGAGACAGCTCCTTACCATTGCGAGAGCCATGCTCTCCAACGCCCATATGCTGATCCTGGACGAGGCCACCTCCAATGTGGATACCCGCACGGAGATACAGATACAGACCGCCATGAGAAAGCTTATGGAGAACAAGACCTGCTTTGTCATTGCCCACAGGCTCTCCACCATCCAGAATGCGGACAGGATCCTGGTGGTGAAGGACGGAACCATAATGGAGCAGGGGACTCACAGGGAGCTCCTTGACAGGAAGGGGTTTTACTGCGAGCTTTATGAGGCGCAGTTTGAGGGGGAGGATTGAGACTGGGAAATCTTGCATGGATCTGTTACTTATGTTACTATGATAGAAATGATGCAGATAATCAGGCATCATTCATGAAGGAGCGCAGCTAGAATATGTATCAGAGAAAAACAGGATTGCAAAGCTTGGTGGTTTTGGCATTGGACTGTATCTGTATCACGGTCAGCCTGATCCTGGCCAACTATATCAGAAACGGAAGACTGTTTGGAAGTGACAATGAGCGCATGGATTTCGGCATGCTTCTTGTGGCCTGCCTTACGGTCTATCTTGCCATGAACCTTTTGCGGAACACCAACCGGAACATGTTCCTAAGGGGGCCTCTGCATGAGATCGTGCATATCGTTCAGAGCAATGTGTTTCTGTTTGGCGGTGCGGCAGTGATCCTGTACTTCTTAAGCCTTTTGGACGCATATTCCCGTCTGGTGTTTCTTTTCTTTGTTCTGATTGACTGCGTATTGATGTTCGTGGTTCACCAGCTCTGGAAAAAAATGCTGCCGGCCCTCTATCGGCGCTTCTGGGAGACGAGAAAGCTGCTGATCGTGGCGGACGGGGCCTTTGCAAAGGATCTGGTGCACGATTTGAAGAACATGAAGGATTTCAGCTATGAGCTTACCGGGATCGCTCTTCTTGACATGAAGGAGACGCCGGAGATTTTTGAGGGAATGCCCGTAGTTTCGGACAAAAGAAGGCTTGTGGAATATTGCAGGGGTGCTTCCCTGGATGAGGTAATTATTGCGGTAAGCGGGGGATCGAAGAAAGAGATCCTTGCGGATATGGAAGTCCTTGCAGATATGGGAATCACCATTCACTATCAGATTCCGGTTCCGGAATTAAACGGGGCGAGGCAGAAGGTGCTCTCGCAGTTTGGCCGCTTTTATACCGTGACCTATGCCAACCGGGTCGCTCCCGTGGGCCAGCTTTTGCTAAAGCGGCTTCTCGACTTGTGCGGGGCAGTGGTTGGATGCGTGGTTCTCGGGCTTCTTACGGTTGTCGTGGGTCCTCTGATCAAACTGGAATCGCCGGGGCCCGTGTTCTTTTCTCAGAAGAGGGTGGGGCGCAACGGGCGTATATTCAAGATGTACAAATTCCGTTCCATGTATGCGGATGCGGAGGAGCGCAAGAAAGAGCTTATGGATCAGAATGAGATGAACGGGCTGATGTTCAAGATGGAAAACGATCCCCGGATCACCAAAATAGGGCGCTTTATGAGAAAGACAAGCCTGGACGAGTTCCCTCAGTTTATCAACATTTTAAAGAGCGATATGTCCCTCGTGGGAACGAGGCCGCCAACCCTGGATGAGTTTGCCAAGTACAGCCCCAACCACAAGAAGCGCCTGAGCTTCCGGCCGGGACTTACGGGCATGTGGCAGATCAGCGGCAGAAGCGATATCACGGACTTTGAGGAAATCGTCCGGATGGACGTGGAATATATTGACAACTGGTCTTTTATGCTGGATGTGAAGATACTGCTTAAGACCTTTCTTGCCGTGTTTACGGGAAGCGGGGCGAAATAATTGTGCGCATGAAGGAGGAAGTTCATGCCAAGATACGATAATTTATCAGAGGAATTACAGGAAAGAATCCGCAGGGATCGAAAAAACCATCTGGAAAATCCGTTTGCCTTTCGGGACGAGAATGTGCTCCGGCGGAGAATGGATCACGACAGGGCCAACTTGTGGCGGCCCGCCTTTGTGCGGGATTCCGAGAAGATCATGCATATTCCCTATTACAACCGCTATGCTGACAAAACCCAGGTCTTTTCCCTTTACAGGAATGATGATATTTCCAGGCGTTCCCAGCATGTGCAGCTGGTGGCCCGGATTGCCAGAAATATCGGAAGCGTCCTTGGGCTGAACACGGACCTGATCGAGGCCATTGCCCTGGGACATGATATCGGGCATACTCCTTTTGGGCATCCGGGGGAGCGGATGCTGGGGGAGCTGTATTTTGAGAGCACGGGAAGGTATTTCAACCACAATATTCACAGCGCAAGAGTGCTGGATACGATTTTCCCCCTGAACCTGAGCATGCAGACCCTGGACGGGATCATCTGCCACAACGGGGAGCTGGAGCTTGCCGAGTACCGGCCGGGCCGCTATGGTGATTTTGCGGGATTTGACCGGAAGATGGAGAACTGCTACATACGCAAGGGAGCGGTAAAAGAGCTGGTTCCCGCAACTTTGGAGGGATGCGTGGTCCGGGTATCGGATATTATCGCCTATCTGGGAAAGGACAGGCAGGATGCGCTGAAGCTTGGGCTGTACGAGGAGACCTCCGAAAACAGCGGGAATGCGAAGAGAGGCATCGGTACCACCAATGCGGAGATCATCAACAATATGACCGTGAACCTCATAGAAAACAGCTACGGCAAAGATTATCTCAAGATGGATCCGGATTATTTTGAGGCCTTTAAGAGCAGTAAGAAGGAAAACTATGAGAGGATCTACGGAAACAGCAAGCTGGAGCGGGTGTACAACGAGCAGATCCATCCCATGTTCGAGGAGGTTTATCGAAAGCTCCTCAGGGATATGAGGCGCCATGAGAAAAGTTCTGTGATCTATACCCATCACATAAATTATATCCGGGGCCTTACCCGGTATTATTCCGATCTGGCCTATGAGGAGTGCCGGGCGGAGGATATCGTGGTGGATTATATGGCCAGCATGACGGACGATTACTTTGTGGATCTGTATCATTATCTTTTCCCCAGGGGAAAATACAGGGTGGATTACATCGGCTATTTCGACCGTGCAGAGGACGGGCGGCCGAAAGAGTAAAAGGAAGAAAAGGAGAAGTTCTATGAATATCATCTTGCTTTCAGGGGGGAGCGGAAAGCGTCTGTGGCCTTTGTCCAACGATATCCGTTCCAAGCAGTTTATCAAAATTTTCAGAACCGGATGCGGGGAATACGAATCCATGGTACAGCGCATTTACGGGCAGATCCGCAGAGTGGATCCCAAGGCCACGGTCACGGTGGCAACCTCCAAGTCCCAGGTATCCTCGCTCCACAACCAGCTTGGGGAGGAGGTCAGTATCTGCGTGGAGCCCTGCAGGCGGGATACCTTCCCGGCCATTGTCCTTGCGACGGCTTATCTGCAGGACGTGCTTGGAGTGAGTGAGAAGGAGCCCGTGGTGGTCTGCCCGGTGGATCCATATGTGGAGGACGATTATTTTGAGGCGGTAAAGAAGCTCTCCGAGCTTGCCGGACAGGGTGAGAGCAATCTGGTGCTTATGGGAATCGAGCCCACCTATCCAAGCGAAAAATACGGCTATGTGATTCCCGAACAGAAGGGGGCGCTCAGCCGGGTTGCCACCTTTAAGGAAAAGCCGGATGTAAGGACGGCGGAAGAATACATCAGCCAGGGCGCTTTGTGGAACGGAGGTGTCTTTGCCTACCGGCTGGGGTACGTGCTCTCCAAGGCGCACGAGCTCATTGATTTCGTGGGATATCAGGATCTGTATGATAACTATCGAACGCTGAACAAGATCAGCTTTGACTATGCGGTGGTGGAAAAGGAAAGCCGGATTTCCGTGATGCGCTTCGGGGGAAGCTGGAAGGATCTGGGAACCTGGAATACGCTGACCGAGGCCATGGAGGAGCCCTCCATCGGAAAAGCCATCCTGAACGATAACTGCGAGAATGTCCACGTGGTAAACGAGCTGGACGTGCCGGTACTGTGCATGGGGCTTAAGAATGCGGTGGTATGCGCCAGTGCGGAGGGAATTCTTGTCTCGGACAAGGAGCAGTCCAGCCATATCAAGCCCTACGTGGATGAGATCAGCCAGCAGATCATGTTTGCGGATAAGTCCTGGGGAAGCTTTCGCGTGCTGGACGTGGAGGATGAGAGCATGACCATTAAGGTCACGCTGAATCCGGGCCACAGGATGAATTACCACAGCCACGAGAGAAGGGACGAGGTATGGACGGTCATTTCCGGAAGAGGAAGGGCCATTCTGGACGAAAGGGAGCAGGAAATCGCAGCCGGGGATGTGCTTCGTATGAATGCGGGCTGCAGACATATGGTGATTGCGCAGACAGAGCTTAAGATGATCGAGGTTCAGCTTGGACGGGAGATCAATGTTCATGACAAGATCAAGCATGCGTTTCCCGAAAAGGCATAGCGTCTGAATGCCGTTGATGTGAAAAGCAAAAGTAAATTCGTAATATAAAACAGAGAAAGGAATGATACGGAGATGAAAATAGCAGTGGCGGGAACCGGTTATGTGGGACTGGTGGCAGGAGTATGTTTTGCGGAGCAGGGGTATGACGTTACCTGCGTGGACGTGGACGAAAAGAAGATCGAGATGATGCGGCAGGGGATTTCCCCGATTTACGAGGATGGGCTCGAGGAGCTGATGCGCAAGAATAACGAGAGGGGAACGCTCCATTACACCACGGATTATGCGGACGCTTACCGGGATGCGGACGCCATATTTATCGGGGTTGGCACGCCGGAGATGCCGGACGGAAGCGCTAACCTGAATTATATTGCCACGGTGTCCAGACAGATTGCGGAATCCGTGGAGAAGGACTGCCTTGTGGTGGTGAAGTCCACGGTACCCGTGGGAACCAACGACAAGGTTGAGCAGTTTATCCGGGATTTCCTGGTTCATGACGTGAAGGTGGAGGTAGCCTCCAATCCGGAGTTCCTTGCCCAGGGTACGGCGGTGCACGACACGCTCCATGCGGCGAGAATTATTATCGGAACGGAGAGCAAAGAGGCGGAGGCGCTGCTTAAGAAGATTTACGAGCCCTTCGGCCTTCCCATTGTTTCCGTGAAGCGCCGCTCGGCGGAAATGATTAAATATGCCTGCAACGATTTCCTGGCCCTGAAAATTTCCTATATGAACGATATCGCCAATCTCTGCGAGCTGGTGGGAGCGGACATTACGGATGTGGCAAAAGGCATGTGCTATGATGAGAGAATCGGCTCCCGTTTTCTGAATGCCGGGATCGGATACGGGGGAAGCTGTTTTCCCAAGGATACCAAGGCTCTCAAATTCCTTGCAAGGGAGCATGGCTATCAGCTGCGGACCGTGGAAGCCTGCGTTGCGGTGAATTCGGATCAGAAGACCCGGCTTTTTGAGAAGGCGAAGGAGCGGATGATTTCCTTCAACCGTTTAAAGGTGGCGGTGCTTGGGCTCACCTTCAAGGCGGGCACGGATGATCTGCGGGAGGCCCCCTCCATCGACAACATCCGGCTTTTGCTTGCCGGAGGGGCTGACATTTTCGCTTACGATCCCAAGGGCGGGGAGAGGGCGAAACTGATTTTCCCGGAGGGGAACCTGGATAAAGGAACCATGAATTACGTATCCTCCCCCGAAGAGGCGCTGGATGCGGCGAATATTTGTTTTGTGTTTACGGAGTGGGGACAGGTGAAGGAGCTGACGCCTGAGATGTTCCGGGAGAAAATGCACACCCCTCTTGTGTATGACGGAAGAAATCTGTATGCGCCGGAGGCGATGAAAAAGGCAGGGGTGGAATATTACAGCATTGGAAGATAGCGGCGTCAGGCGGTACGGCGGTGCGGAAAGGGAGAGCGGATGGAACAGAAAGAGCAGAGCAGTATGGAAGAAAAGCAGACAGGCCGGAAAAGGATTTTGATTTTTCTTGCGGTCACTTTTGCAGTCACTTATTTTATTGAAATTGTCATGATAGCGCCTCTTGCCGGCAGCAGCGACGTGAACGAGGCGATGGCGGCCCAGCGGCTTCTTAGCGGCGTCATGTTCGTTCCGGCCCTGGGCGCGGTTCTTGCACGGATCCTCACAAAAGAAGGCTTTATGGGAACCAATCTGTATTTTACCATAAATCTTAAGGAAAATCTCAGATACTATGGCCTCGTATGGCTTGGCTTCGGAATTCTGATAATCGCAGGTGCGGCTTTGTACTTTGCGCTTTTTCCGGCCTGCTACGACGGGAATCTCGGATATGCCGGCGCGGCCTTTAATGCGGCGGCCAAAGAGCCCTACTCGGATGAGCAGATCCGGCAGATCGTGATGAACCAGGTGCTCATGGGATTTGTTATTGCGCCCTTTGCGAATCTGGTCAACTGCTTTGGCGAGGAATGGGGCTGGAGAGGCTACCTTCTTCCCAAGCTACTGAAACAGATGAAGGTGGTTCCCGCCGTGCTGCTTTGCGGCCTGGTCTGGGGGCTGTGGCATGGGCCGCTGATCGCTCTCGGCCATAATTACGGAACCGGATATCCCGGCTTTCCCGTTACCGGGATCCTTGCGATGTGTTTTTTCTGCGTGGTCATGGGAACCATACTGTCTTATGTGACCATCCGGACGAGGAGCTGTATTCCTGCGATCATGGGACACGGCATGATCAACGGCTTTTCCTCCGTTGGCATTCTCTTTACTTCCCTGGAACATCCCTACAATGTGTTTCTCGGGCCCATGCCCGTGGGCCTGATCGGCGGAGCGGGATTTATTGCGCTGGCGGCTTTCCTTCTGTGGAAGCTTTACAGGGAGGAAAAGAACGGATAAAGCAAAAAGCATACGAATAAAGGAGGAGGTTACAAAATGGAGTACTTGAAGTTAATCGGTATTTTAATCATTGTATTGGGCTTTGCACTGAAGCTGGATGTTCTGGCCGTGGTGCTTGTGGCCGGAATTGTAACAGGGCTTGTGGCGGGACTGGATTTCGTACATATTCTGGAGATTATCGGACAGTCCTTTGTGAATAACAGGCTGATGTCCATTTTCCTGATCATGTTTCCGGTCATTGCGATTATCGAGAGATACGGCATGAAAGAGAGGGCGGCCTATCTGATCGGAAAGATCAAAAATGCGTCGGCGGGCAAGGTGCTGTCCATCTGGATGGTAGTCCGCTCCATTGCGTCAGCGCTGAATATCCGTATCGGCGGCCACGTGCAGTTCATCCGTCCGCTGATTCTTCCCATGACCGCCGCGGCTGCCGAGGCGTCCAAGGGAGAGAAACTGAGCGAGAAGGAGGAGGAGAAGGTAAAGGGGCTGTCTGCGGCAACGGAGAATTTCGGCAACTTTTTTGCGCAGAACTGTTTTCCGGCCTCGGCCAGCGTCGTGCTGATTCAGTCCGGGCTTGCGGTTGCCGGATATGACGTCACGCTGTCCGATATCGCCTCGTCAGCGATCTATGTGATGGTCATCTCCGTGATCCTCACGATTATACAAGTGTTTTTGTTTGACAGGAAACTGAAGGGAGGAAAGAAATCATGACAGACTTTTTGGGTATTTATTTTCCGGAAATTTTTTATGTGCTGTGCGGTCTCGTCTGCTTCCTGACGGCTTTTCGTGCGAGAAAGAATGAATCCGCAAGGGTGGGAACCATGCTTTTCTGGACTCTGACTGGCGTCATCTTTGCCTTTGGAAAGCTTCTGCCTCCCGTGGCGGTTGGCGGCATGCTGGTGGTGATGGGGGTTCTTACGGTCACAGGGCAGGTGAAGGTGGGAAAATTTAAGGAATCCACGCCGGAATTCCGAAAGGCGTCCAGCGAAAGGATCGGAACGAAGATTTTTGTGCCCGCAGTTGCGGTCGGCCTGATCGCCCTGATTCTGTCCTTTGTGAAGTACGACGTGGTAAAGGACGGTGTGGCGACACCCACGGCTTTAAACGGTGCGATCATGACCGGTGTTGCCTGCGTGGTTGCGCTGGCTCTCGGAATCGTGATCTGCAGGCCCAAGATGTCGGAGACAAAGGAGGATACCTCCCGTCTTCTGATGCAGGTGGGAGCGGCCTGCCTGCTGCCCCAGCTCCTCGGAGCCCTGGGGAGCGTGTTCTCCGAGGCCGGTGTTGGGGAAGTGATTTCCGGTATGATCTCCGCCGTGGTGCCCCAGGGAAACATCGTGGTGGGCGTGATTGTCTATGTGGCGGGAATGGTGATTTTTACCATGATTATGGGAAACGCCTTTGCAGCCTTCACGGTAATCACGGCGGGAATCGGCGTGCCCTTTGTCATTGCCCAGGGAGGGAACCCGGCGATCATCGGAGTGCTTGGCATGACGGCCGGTTACTGCGGGACGCTGATGACTCCCATGGCTGCGAACTTTAACATAGTTCCCTGTGCGGTCCTTGAAACAAAGGATCCCAAATGGTCGGTGATCCGGGCGCAGGTACCTATGGCGCTTATGATGATCGTGGTTCACGTGATCCTGATGCTGGTGCTGGGTTTTTAATGAGATAAGGGGGTATACGAGTGAAAATATTAGTGACTGGATTTGATCCATTTGGAGGAGAGGCGGTGAATCCTGCCATAGAGACGGTCAAAAGGCTGCCGGCTACCATAGCGGGTGCGGAGATTATCAAGCTGGAGATCCCGACGGTCTGCCACAAATCCCTGTGCGTGATCGGGGAAGCGGTTGCGGCATATGATCCGGATGTGGTTTTATCCATCGGCCAGGCGGGCGGAAGAGCGGATATCACGGTGGAACGGGTGGGGATCAATGTGGATGACTGCCGGATTCCCGACAATGAAGGGAATCAGATTATCGACGAGCCGATTTATGCCGGGGGGCCGGCCGCTTACTTTGTGACGGTTCCGATCAAGGCCATGGTGCAACGCATACAGGAGCGGAAGATCCCCGCATCCGTCTCCAACTCGGCGGGCACCTTTGTGTGCAATCATGTGACCTATGGCGTGTGCCATCTGCTCGCCACCCAATATCCGGGAAAACGCAGCGGATTTATCCATATCCCTTTTCTGCCAGGGCAGGTGATTGATAAGAAGAACATGCCGTCCATGTCCCAGGAGATGATGGTGGAAGCCATTGAAGCGGCCATTTGCGCCATTGTGGAGACAGAGACGGACATTAAGGTGACGGGGGGAGCAACCCACTGATGAGGGAAGAGGGCGGGCTTCGGCCTGTCCGCTGAAAATAGAATTAAAGGAGGTCGGTCAGAAATGAAATATGTGGTGATAGGCGGCGTTGCTGCTGGGACAAAGGCTGCCGCAAAGTTAAAGCGCCTCGACAGGAAAGCCGAGGTACAGATTTTTACAAAGAGCGAGGATATCTCCTATGCGGGCTGCGGGCTGCCCTATTACATCGGAGGCGATATTGCCACCAGACAGGAATTGATTGTCAATTCTCCGGAAAAATACGCAGGCCTTACGGGAGCCGGCGTGCGGACCGGGTGCGAGGCCATCGGGCTTGACAGTGCGGGTAAAAAGGTGTCCATCCGCAGTGTGCAGGGAGAGGTTTTCGAGGAATCCTATGACAAACTGATTATCGCAACCGGCGCGGTGCCTTTCGTTCCCCCGGTGGAAGGAAAGGATCTTCCGGGCGTGTTCTGCGTCAGAACCCCGGATGACGCCGTATCCATCCGCACCTATGCGCAGGAAAAGAAATGCCGCAGAGCGGTGGTCTGCGGTGCGGGCTTTATCGGACTGGAGGTGGCTGAGAACCTTCTGGCGCTCAAAATGGATGTTACCGTGATTGATGCGGCTCCCCAGATTATGCCAAACGCCTTTGACGAGGAGATGGCGGGCTATGCGAAGCGTCAGATGAAGGCGGCCGGAATGCGGATTCTGACTTCGGTAAGCCTTAAGGGGGTCGAAGGCGGGGAGCGCGCCGAAAGCGTGGTTACGGACAGCGGAACGCTTCCTGCGGATCTGGTGATTCTGGCCATTGGCGTGCGTCCGGCTACTGGTTTTCTTGCGCAGTCCGGCCTGGAAATGGTAAAGGGAACGATTCTGGTGGATGAGAAAATGCAGACCAATCTTCCCGACGTCTATGCCGTGGGGGACTGTGCGTTTGTGGTGAATTCCCTGACGGGAGGAAGGCAGTGGTCGGCCATGGGCTCCACGGCCAATCTCTGCGCCCGTGCCATGGCAAAGGGGATTTACGGGATGGGAAAGGGCTACGGAGGCTGTCTTGGCACCGGGGTGGTGCGTCTGCTTCCAACCCTGAACGCAGGACGGACCGGACTCACTCAGGAGCATGCTGCTGCCGCAGGCTTTGAGGCGGTATCGGCGGTCTGTGTCGTGGATGATAAGGCGCACTATTATCCGGGCGCATCCTCCTTTATTGTGAAGCTCACGGCGGACGCAAAGACCCGCAGGCTTCTGGGAATCCAGGTTTTCGGCGCCGGGGCGGTGGACAAAATGGTTGATATCGCAGTGACGGGTATTTCCTGTGAAAGGAAACTGGAGGATTTTGACACCCTTGATTTTGCCTATGCGCCTCCTTTTTCAACGGCTATCCATCCCTTTGTGACGGCCTGCTACATATTGGAGAACAAGCTGGACGGCGTTCTGGAATCCATGAGCCCGCAAGAGTATGCGCAGGGAGCGGCGAAGGACTATACGGTCCTGGACGTACAGCCCGCTCCCGGTATCCCGAATGCGAGATGGATCAATCTTTCCGCCGTGACGGAGCCTGTGAAGGATCTGGAAAAGGATGCAAAGCTTTTGCTTGTCTGCACCAAGGGAAAACGTGGCTATTTTCTGCAGAACCGCTTAAAAGCCCTTGGCTATACGAACACCCTTGTCCTGGAGGGCGGAGTTACGTTCAATGAGGTCAGGGTGCCCTGCGGCGGGGCGAAGCTTTCGGCCGCTGAAATCAAGCGGGTGAAAGGCCTTGGATGCCTTCAGGATAAGCGCTATGACGATATCTTTAATGTGCGCGTCATCACGAGGAACGGAAAGCTGACCGCACAGGAGCAGAAGAAGATTGCGGAGGCGGCGCAGCGCTTCGGCTCCGGGGAAGTGACCATGACTACCCGGCTCACGCTGGAGATCCAGGGAGTTCCCTACGACAGGCTGGAGGAAGTGATGGCCTTTCTGGCACAGGAGGGACTGGAAACCGGCGGGACGGGCTCCAAGGTGCGCCCTGTGGTATCCTGCAAGGGAACCACCTGCCAGTATGGACTGATCGACACTTTTGCGCTGTCAGAAAAGCTCCACGATCTGTATTATACCGGGTATCATGACGTGTCTCTCCCGCACAAGTTCAAGATTGCGGTGGGAGGCTGCCCGAACAACTGCGTGAAACCGAATCTGAACGATCTTGGGATTATCGGCCAGCGCATACCGGAAATCGACCTCTCCAAATGCAGGGGCTGCAAGGTCTGTCAGGTGGAGAATAACTGTCCGATCCGGGTGGCGAAGCTGGAGGAGGGGAAGATCCGGATTGATACCGAAGCCTGCAACCACTGCGGACGGTGTATCTCCAGATGTCCTTTCGGGGCGGTGAATGAATCTGCGGTGGGTTACAGGGTGTACATTGGCGGACGCTGGGGCAAGAAGGTGGCCGAGGGCCGTCCGCTGGATAAGATCTTTACCTCCGAGGAAGAGGTCTTGGAGCTTGTGGAGAGAGCCATCCTGTTTTTCCGGGACGAGGGTCTTTCCGGGGAGCGCTTTGCGGATACCATTGCCCGGCTTGGATTCGATTATGTGCAGGATAAGCTTTTGAACAGCAAAATCGACCGTACCGAGATCCTGAAAAAGAC
Source organism: uncultured Lachnospiraceae bacterium (assembly GCA_910579685.1). Classification (GTDB taxonomy): domain Bacteria; phylum Bacillota; class Clostridia; order Lachnospirales; family Lachnospiraceae; genus Suilimivivens. The sequence continues at coordinate 85,237 of CAJTVN010000001.1, forward strand.
CGTTGTGGGCGGAGCAACCTGTTGATAAAAAACTTCTTGCTTTTTCGATGCAGGAGTGATACACTAAAAAAGGATTATAGATAAATTACTAAAAGAGTGGGCTTGCAAGCCCACTCTTTTAGTTAGATAAGAGGTGAGGAAATGTCAAAAAAAGAGAATTACGAGGCGAGGACGGAAGAGCTCCTGCTTCCCATCGCAGAGGCGAACCAGGTGGAAATTTATGACATTGAATATGTGAAGGAAGGCGGCGACTGGTATCTGCGGGCGTACATTGACAAGGAGGGCGGAGTCACGATAAACGACTGCGAGGCGGTGAGCCGGGCGCTTTCCGATGCGCTGGATGCGGAGGATTTTGTGGAGGACGCCTATATTCTCGAGGTCAGCAGTCCGGGGCTTGGAAGGCTTCTCAAAAAGGATAAGCATTTTTCCAGAAGTCTTATGGAAGAGGTGGAGATCAAAACCTACAAGCCGGTTTCGGGTGGTAAGGAATTTTCAGGGCGCCTTGCGGCCTTTGACGACAGGACCATCACTATTTTGCCGGAGGAAGGCGGAGAGCTTGTGTTTGACCGAAGCGATGTGGCCGCCGTGAGGCTGGCGTTCAATCCATAACGATGGAGATTGCCCGCGTAAGGAATCCGGGCGGAAAGGGATAAAGGAAAAATGAACAGGGAATTAATGGAAGCATTGGACATTCTGGAGAAGGAGAAGGAAATCAGTAAAGACACACTTTTTGAAGCAATTGAGAATTCTTTGATTACGGCATGTAAAAATCATTTTGGAAAATCCGATAACATTAAGGTGGAGATCGACAGGGATACCTGTGATTTTTTGTGCTATGCGGAGAAGGAAATTGTGGAAGAGGTGGAGGATGACTGCCTGCAGATTACCCTCGAGGCAGCCAGAGAGATGAAGTCCGATGCGCAGCTGGGCGATATTATCCACGTGGAGATCAAGTCCAAGGAGTTTGGGCGGATTGCCACCCAGAACGCCAAGAACGTAATCCTGCAGAAGATCCGGGAGGAAGAGAGAAGCGTAATTTATAATCAGTATTTTGAGAAGGAAAAGGATGTGGTGACCGGAATCGTCCAGCGCTACCTTGGAAAGAACATCAGCATTAATCTGGGCAAGGCGGATGGCATTTTAAATGAAAGCGAGCAGGTAAAGAGCGAGACATTCAAGCCCACGGAGCGAATCAAGGTTTATATCCTGGAGGTGAAAAACACGCCAAAGGGGCCCAGGATCCTGGTAAGCCGCACGCATCCGGAGCTGGTCAAGAGGCTGTTCGAGTCCGAGGTGACGGAGATCAAGGACGGAACCGTGGAGATCATGAGTATTGCGAGGGAAGCGGGGAGCCGTACCAAGATGGCCGTGCGCTCCGTCAATCCCAATGTGGATGCGGTGGGAGCCTGCGTCGGGCTAAACGGCGCCAGGGTAAATTCCATTGTGGAAGAACTCCGGGGAGAAAAGATCGACATTATCAACTGGGACGATAATCCGGGAAATCTGATCCAGAACGCATTATCTCCCGCCAAGATCGTGGCCGTGTTTGCGGATCCGGACGAGAAGACTGCGAAGGTGGTGGTTCCCGACTATCAGCTTTCCCTGGCAATCGGCAAGGAGGGGCAGAACGCAAGACTTGCGGCGAGGCTCACCGGCTACAAGATCGATATCAAGAGCGAGACCCAGGCGAAGGACGCTCCGGGCTTTCGGTATGAAGATTATATGGATGAGTATGACGAATATGAAGAAGGGGAATATGAGGAGAGCTATGAAGAGGGCTACGAGGACGGGGAGCCCGCAGATGAGCCTCTGGAATAGGAGGAGCGTCGAATGGCAAAAAAGATTCCCATGAGGCAATGCGTCGGGTGCGGCGAAATGAAGAGCAAGAAGGAAATGATGAGAGTCCTCAAAACGCCAGAGGAAGTCATCGTCCTTGATAAAACAGGCAGAAAGAACGGCAGGGGCGCATATCTGTGCATGACCAGGGAATGCCTTGTCAAAGCAAGAAAAAACAGGGGATTGGAAAAATCCTTTAAGATGAGCATTCCGGATGAGGTTTACGACGGCCTGGAAAAGGAGTTTGAGGAAGAAAATGGATAAGGTGTTGTCACTTTTAGGACTGTGCGCCAGGGGAAAAAATCTGGTAAGCGGCGAATATTCCACGGAGAAGGCGGTAAAACAGGGAAAGGCGGAGCTGGTGGTTGTCGGAATGGACGCTTCGGATAATACGAAGAAAAGATTCGATGATATGTGCAGCTTCCGCAATGTACCGATTTACTTTTACGCTTCAAAGGAGGAGCTGGGGAAGGCGATCGGGAAGGAAATGCGTTCGTCGGCTGCGGTCTTGAATAAGGGTCTGGCTGAGAAGATCATCGGGCAGCTGGAAAGTCAAAAGTAAGGCGGAGGTAATAGAATGGCCAAATTGAAAGTACATGAACTTGCAAAGGAACTGAATAAGCAAAGCAAAGAAATTATTGCTTTCTTACAGGATAGAGGAATTGGAGTAAAAGCGGCCCAGAGCGCCCTTGAGGATGAAGCGATAGCACTTGTCCGCAGGACCTTTGGGCAGACCCCGGCTGCCGAAAAGGAGAGCGGGGGACAGACAAAAACAGGTACGGAGGAAAAGACGGCGGTGGCAGAGGGTACTCCCAGAAAGACCCCGGCTGTTAAGGACAGCGAGGGTTCGGAAAAAAGCAGAGAGACTGTAAAAGAAACAGGAAAAGAAACAGGAAAAGAAACAGGAAAAGAAACAGGAAAAGAAACAGCGAGGGAGGAAGCTCCCAAAAAGAAAAAGAAGATTATTTTTGTCAGCAATCCTCACAACAGCAATTTTTCATCAGGGAACCGTCCGTCCGGCCATGATAAAAAGCAGAATCAGGGCCGCAGACAGGGACAGGGAGGACGCCAGAATCAGGGCAGAGCCCAGGAGACACATCACACGATTATCCGTCCGCTTACCGCCCCCTCCGTTCCCGATACCATGAAGCCTGATTTCAAGCAGAATGCCAGAAGGATGGAAAGCGAGAGGGCTGCGATGCGCAATGCGGCGAAGAAGGAGGCCGCAGCGCCTGCGGCGCCCGTGTCGGCTGCGGAGAATACGGAGAGCAGACAAAAGCCGGCCTATGCGTCAGGCGCATCCCAGAATCACGGAAACCAGGGACGTACTCAGCAGTCCGGCAGCCAGAACGGCGCAGAGGGACGGGGCGCGAGAACACCTTCAAAAGAGGGAAGATATCAGAGAAATGAGAGAGCTCAGGGAAATTCTAACAACAATCAGGACCAAAGGAATGGCAGGAACGACTCCAGAGGATCTTCGTATTCTAATCGCCAGGGTGGTCAAAATGGCAGGGGCGATTTCCGCGGCGGCGGCGCTAATCAGGGGAATAACCGGCCTAATAACGGCGGCAGCCGTCCTGAGAGAGGAAATGGCGGGCAGGATAATCGATTTAAAAAGCCTGAAAGGCAGAATAAGAATTTTATACCCGACGCGCCGATTAAGGATACCGAAAAGCACAGTCAGGACGAGAAGCGCAGAAACAACCAGGAACGTGACAGGAAATCAAGGAAGGACTTTATCTACGAGGAAGATGACGTAGCGGTAAAGGGAAGAAATAATAAGGCTGGAAGGTTTATCAAGCCGGAGAAGAAAGCGGAGAGCGTGGAAAAGGAACAGATCAAGGTAATCACGCTTCCGGATTCCCTTACCCTCAAGGAGCTTGCGGATAAGATGAAGCTGCAGCCCTCTGTCATTATCAAGAAGCTGTTCCTGCAGGGAAAGATCGTGACCGTCAACTCGGAAATTTCGTTTGAAGATGCGGAAAACATTGCAATCGAGTACGAGATTATCTGCGAGAGAGAAGTGAAGGTGGATGTGATCGAGGAGCTTCTCAAGGAAGAGGAGGATGCGGACGAGAAGATGGTTCAGAGGCCGCCCGTTATCTGTGTTATGGGTCATGTTGACCACGGAAAAACCTCTCTTCTGGATGCCATCCGCAAAACAAATGTGACGGATAAAGAGGCCGGAGGTATTACACAGCACATAGGTGCGTATACTGTAAATGTTAACGGTCAGAGCATTACCTTTTTGGATACGCCGGGACACGAGGCTTTTACCGCAATGCGTATGCGGGGGGCAAACTCCACGGATATCGCAATTTTGGTGATTGCTGCGGACGACGGCGTCATGCCGCAGACGGTGGAGGCGATCAACCACGCAAAGGCGGCGGGAATCGAGATTATCGTGGCGGTCAACAAGATCGACAAGCCGGGCGCAAATATTGACAGGGTAAAACAGGAGATGACAGAGTACGAGCTGATCCCGGTGGACTGGGGCGGAACCACGGAGTTTGTTTCGGTGTCCGCCAAGTCAGGAGAGGGAATTGAGAATCTCCTGGAGACCATTCTGCTGACAGCGGAGATTCTGGAGCTCAAGGCAAATCCGGACCGCCGCGCAAGAGGGCTTGTGATTGAGGCGGAGCTGGATAAGGGCCGGGGGCCTGTGGCCACCGTGCTGGTGCAGAAGGGTACGCTGCATGTGGGAGACTTTATTTCCGCAGGAGCGAGCCACGGCAAGGTAAGGGCCATGATCGACGACAAGGGAAGGCGCGTCAAGGAAGCGTTCCCCTCCACGCCGGTTGAAATTCTCGGGCTTTCAGATGTGCCAAGCGCAGGGGAAGTGTTTATCGCCCATGAGAGCGATAAGGTGGCAAAATCCTATGCGGAGACGTATCTTGCCCAGAATAAGGAAAAAATGCTGGAGGATACTAAGGCGAAGATGTCTCTGGACGATCTGTTCACCCAGATTCAGGCGGGCAATCTGAAGGAGCTGAACATTATTGTAAAGGCGGACGTGCAGGGAAGCGTGGAGGCGGTCAAGCAGAGCCTCATGAAGCTGTCAAACGAGGAAGTGGTGGTCAAGTGCATCCATGGCGGAGTGGGAGCGATCAACGAGTCGGACGTATCCCTCGCCTCTGCATCTTCGGCGATTATCATCGGCTTCAACGTGCGTCCTGACGCCATGGCGAAAACCATTGCGGAGAGAGAGGGCGTGGATATCAGGCTTTACCGTGTGATTTACCAGGCCATTGAGGATATCGAGGCAGCCATGAAGGGTATGCTGGATCCTGTCTTTGAGGAGAAGGTTATCGGTCATGCGGAGGTAAGGCAGATTTTCCGGGCTTCCGCCGTTGGAAATATTGCGGGCTCCTACGTGCTTGACGGTGAATTCAGGAGAGACTGCAAGGTGCGCATCACCAGGGAGGGCGAGCAGATCTATGAGGGCGAGCTGAAATCCCTGAAGAGATTTAAGGACGACGTGAAAGAGGTAAGAGCCGGATTCGAGTGCGGTCTCGTATTTGAAGGCTTTGATCAGATGAACGAGCTTGATATTGTGGAAGCTTATATTATGGTGGAGGTTCCCAGGTGAGAAAAAACAGCATGAAAAATACCCGTATCAACGGGGAAGTGCAGAGAGTGCTTGCCGAGGTGATCAGGGGAGAGATCAAGGATCCAAGGATCAGTCCCCTGACCAGCGTGGTTGCGGTGGAGGTTGCGCCGGATTTGAAGACCTGTAAGGTATGGGTCAGCGTTTACGGGGACGAGAAGGCGCAGGCCGATACCCTGGCCGGACTGCAAAGTGCGGAGGGCTATATCAAAAACCAGCTGGCGAAGCAGATTAATCTGCGCAACACGCCGGAGCTGCGCTTTATTGTGGATGAATCCATTGCCTACGGCGTGAGAATGTCGAAATTAATAGACGACGTGGTAAAAAGTGACGAAGATTAAGTCCGGATTTGAGGGACAGGAAAGAATCGAGGGTTAGCATGAATATTTTAGACGAAATAAAAGAGGCGGGAACCATTGGGATCAGCGGACATATCAGGCCGGATGGAGATTGTATAGGTTCTGTGATGGGATTGTATCTCTTCCTGAAAAAGGCCTGCCCAGGCGTGCGGGTGCAGGCAATGCTTGAAAAGCCGGCAGAGATTTTCTCCTGTATCAATGGTTTGGAAGAAATTTGCACGGATTTTGTACCGATAACAGACAGGTTCGACGTCTTTATTGCACTGGATACGGAAAAGACAAGGCTTGGAGCGGCGGAGCGCTTTTTTGACGAAGCGGGGAAGCGGATCAATATTGACCATCATATCAGCAATGCGAAGGGAAGCGGCGACGTGAATTATATCGCCCCGGATGCAAGCTCCACAAGCGAGCTGGTCTATGAGCTGATAGGCGGCAGCGAAGCGCTGGATGCGGAAATTGCAAAGGCGCTGTACATAGGAATCATCCACGATACGGGAGTGTTCCGGTATTCCAATACATCTCCCAAGACATTAAAGACGGCGGCTGAACTAATTTCCTGCGGCTTTGATTTTTCATCGATCATTGACAAAACTTTTTATGAAAAGACTTATATTCAAAACCAGATTCTGGGAAGGGCGCTGCTTGAGAGTATTTTGTTTATGGGCGGCAAGTGCCTGGTCAGCATGATCGACAAAAAGACGCTGGCGTTTTACGATGCGTCTCCTCAGGATCTTGAAGGAATCGCAAGCCATCTGCGCAGCACCAAGGGAGTGGAGTGTGCGATTTTCATGTATCAAATGGACAATATGGAATACAAGGTGAGCCTGCGCTCAAACGGAGAGGTGGATGTGGCCCAGGTGGCTTCCTTCTTTGGCGGCGGCGGCCATGTGAAAGCGGCAGGCGTTACCATGCAGGGAACCTTTTACGACATTGTGAACAACCTGTCGGCGCAGATCGACAAACAGCTGAAAAAGGGGTAGACATGTACCACGGAATAATCAACGTATATAAGGAGAAAGGCTTTACCTCCCATGACGTGGTGGCCAGGCTGCGCGGGATATGTAAACAGAAAAGAATCGGACATACAGGAACCCTTGACCCGGATGCGGTAGGGGTTCTTCCTGTTTGCCTGGGAAGCGCAACCAGACTCTGCGACATGCTGACAGAAAAGGATAAGGAGTATGTGGCTGTTTTGCGGCTTGGGATCACCACCGATACGCAGGATCTTACGGGAAAGGCGCTTTCACAGACAGAGGTCTTTTCGGACAGGCAGGAGGCGGAGAGGGCGATCCTTGGCTTTGCGGGGGAGCAGCTCCAGATACCGCCCATGTATTCCGCCCTCAAGGTAAACGGAAGAAAGCTCTGTGACCTTGCACGGCAGGGAAAAGAAGTGGAGCGCGCACCAAGGCCCGTCACCATACACCGGATAGAGATTCTGGAGGAAAACATGCCGGAGTTTACGATCCGGGTGTGCTGTTCCAAGGGAACGTACATCCGGACTCTCTGCCATGACATCGGACAGAAATTGGGCTGCGGGGCGGCCTTGGCCTCACTTGTGCGGACCAGGTCCGGAAGCTTTGTGATTGAGGAAGCCTATACGCTGGACCAGATTCAGGAGCTCGCCGATCAGGGAAGGCTTTCGGAGGCGGTGACTGCGGTGGAAAAGATGTTTGAAAGTCTTCCCGCCGCAGCGGTGAAGAGGGAGGCTTTAAAAGCGCTTCAAAACGGAAACCAGCTAAAGGAAGCGGAACTGGTATTTCAGAAGGAAAGCGGGGGGCCAAAACCGGATTGCGAGGTGCGGCTTTGCGATCCGGACGGGAAATTTTACGGCATATACCGTTATGACAAAGAGCGGGAGATTTTCCGCCCGGTAAAAATGTTTTTTACAGAATGATATCTACTGCAAAGACAGGAAAGGCGGATGAATTATGCGGATCATAGAGGGAAAGGCGGAATTTCAATTGGAGAGCGGGTGTGCGGCGGCCATCGGGAAATTTGACGGAATTCACAGAGGGCATCTTTCCCTGCTCTCCCATATCCTGGAGCAGAGAAATCGTGGAAGAGAGGCGGTGGTCTTTACCTTTGACCCTCCGGCCAGCGTCTATTTTGGAAAAGGAGGAAAAGGGGAGCTCACCACCCGGGAGGAAAAACGACGTTTTTTTGCAGAGTTGGGAATAGACGTGCTCATCGAGTTTCCGTTGAATAAGCAGACGGCCGCCACGCCCGCCGACGTATTCGTCCAGAGGATCCTTGCCGGGCAGATGCGGGCGGCCTTTATTGCCGCAGGAGAGGATCTTTCCTTTGGAAGAGGAGGGGAGGGGGACCGCAGGCTGCTTGAGAAGCTTGCGCCGGGGTACGGCTTTGAGGTGCAAATTATTCCAAAGGTTCTCTATGAGGGCAGAGAGATCAGTTCATCCCTTGTGAGGGAGGCTGTGGAGCGGGGCGAAATGGAGAGAGCCTGCAGGCTGCTTGGGAGAAATTACAGCATAAGCGGCAAGGTGGAGCCCGGAAGGAAGCTGGGACGGAGGCTGGGAATGCCCACCCTGAACCTGTATCCGCCGGAGGATAAGCTGCTTCCGCCGAGAGGCGTGTATTATTCCAGAGTACGTTTTCCGGGAGGAAGCTGTGAGGGGATTACCAATATCGGGCAAAAGCCCACGGTAAACGATACGCCTGCTGTCAGCGTGGAGACCTATCTTTACGGATATGAGGGAGACCTGTACGGGGAAGAGATTGTGACAAAGCTGCTTCATTTCAGGCGTCCGGAAAGAAAATTCCGTGATGTGGAAGAGCTGAAGCGTCAGATGGAAGCGGATATCCTTGCAGGTAAAAAGTACCATAAAATTTAAATTTGACAAAGAAATGTCATGCTGTTATAATGTCCTTAATGATTTTGTAACAAATTTGTAATATCTGGAGGACGTTATGAAAAAGACAATTCTTTGCGGCCTGTGCATTCTGACGGCGGGTTATACATTGACAACATCCATGCCTGTAAGAGCGGCGGAGCTGGTGCGGCCTGCGGCCCAGGAAGAGACGGGAGAGACGCAGGAGCTTTTAACGGCAGGAGCGGGAGAGCTTTTTGCGGTCTCCCTGACGGAAGACGAATACAAAAGAATAGCAAGAAATGCGGAGGGCGCCAGATGGGGTTATACGGATCTGGGAATCTGCAATGTGCAGGAAAACAATCTGAATATCCGCAAGGAGCCTGACGAAGGCAGCAAGCTGGTGGGAAAGCTTCCAAAGAATGCGGCCTGCGAGATCGTAAGCTCCGAGAACGGATGGGCTTACATAAAGTCCGGCAAGGTGGAAGGCTATGTAAAGGAAGAATATCTGCTTTCCGGTTTCGGAGCGGAGCAGAAGGGCAGGGAGGTTGCGAAAACGTTTGCGGTTTCCTCCGCAAATGCGCTGAATATCCGCGAGATGCCGAGCCTTGACGCCGAGATTGTCACGCAGGTAGCCCAGGGTGAGGCGCTGGAGGTTGCGGAGTTTCTGGATAATGGATGGATCAAGGTTTATCTGGATGACGAAGAGGTTTTTGTATCCGGCGATTTCGTTGAAGTGAAGTCGGATCTCCCCACGGCAATTACCATGACGGAGCTTCTTTACGGACAGGGCGTTTCGGACGTGAGAGTGGATCTGTGTCAGTACGCAAAGCAGTTTCTGGGCAATCCTTATGTCTGGGGCGGGGTCAGTCTGACAAAAGGAGCCGACTGTTCCGGATTCGTGCTCAGCGTTTTTGCCAAGTACGGTGTGAATCTTCCCCATTCCTCGAGAGCGCAGGCGAACAGCGGGACAAGCATCAGCTCTTCGGAGCTTGCTCCCGGCGATCTGGTGTTTTATGCAAAGGGGGGAACCATTAATCATGTGGCCATCTATATCGGCGGCGGACAGGTGATTCATGCCAGCAATCCCAAAACAGGAATCAAGATTTCCGCCTACAATTACAGGACGCCTGCCAAAATGGTGCGAATCCTGCAGGATTAGGGCTTTACAGCGGCAGGAAACTGTGCTATGCTTTGTAAGTATGAATTCAGCCATGGCTCAGACTTTGGAGACTCCAACCGGGTCTTAGCTTCTGGCGGTTTAAAATAAGGAGGAGAAATCAATGATTTCAAAGGAAAAGAAAACAGCGATCATGAAAGAGTATGCCACCTGCGAGAATGACACAGGTTCACCGGAGGTACAGGTTGCGGTACTTACGGCAAGGATTCAGGAGCTCACAGAGCATTTGAAACAGCATCCCAAGGACAATCATTCCAGAAGAGGTATGTTCAAGATGGTTGGTCAGAGACGAGGCTTGCTTGATTATCTTAAGAAGAAAGATATTGCAAGATACCGTGCTTTGATTGAGAGACTGGGACTTAGAAAATAGCAGATCAGTAAACCAGCATGGCGGAGTATGCCGAAGGAATTCGGTTCCTCCGCCTTTTAAACGAAAAGGAGAAGAATATGTACAAAACATTTTCATTGGAGCTGGCGGGCCGTACCCTGAGCGTGGATATCGGCCGTGTCGGCAAGCAGGCAAACGGATGCGCCTTCATGCATTATGGAGATACAACGGTACTTTCCACGGCCACGGCATCCGAGAAACCGAGAGAGGGAATCGACTTTTTCCCGCTCAGCGTGGAATATGAGGAGAAGCTGTATGCGGTGGGAAAGATCCCCGGCGGCTTTAACAAGAGAGAGGGAAAGGCCAGCGAAAACGCTGTCCTTACGAGCCGAGTGATCGACAGACCCATGCGTCCCCTGTTTCCCAAGGATTACAGAAATGACGTCACCTTGAACAATATGGTTATGAGCGTTGATCCGGAGTGCCGTCCGGAGCTGGTGGCGATGCTGGGTGCGGCTATCGCAACCTGCATTTCCGACATCCCCTTCGACGGCCCCTGCGCCATGACGCAGATGGGAATGATTGACGGCGAGTTCGTGGTGAACCCTTCCCAGGAGCAGTGGAAGATAGGCGATCTGAATCTGACCGTGGCCTCCACCAGAGAAAAAGTGATCATGATCGAGGCGGGCGCAAATGAGGTTCCGGAAGAGAAGATGATTGAAGCGATCTACAAGGCCCATGAGGTGAACCAGACGATCATCGCCTTTATTGATAAGATTGTGGAGGAAACCGGAAAGCCAAAGCATGAGTATACAAGCTGTGCGGTTCCGGAGGAGCTGTTTGAGGCAATCAGACAGATCGTTCCTGCCGAGGAGATGGAAAAGGCTGTCTTTACGGATGAGAAGCAGGTGCGCGAGGAGAATATCCGCATCATTACCGGAAAGCTGGAAGAGGCCTTTGCGGAGAACGAGGAGTGGCTGGCGCTTCTGGGCGAGGCGATTTATCAGTATGAGAAAAAGACGGTCCGCAAGATGATTCTGAAGGATCACAAGCGTCCTGACGGGCGTGAAATCACGCAGATCCGCCCTCTTGCGGCTGAGGTTGACATTATTCCCAGGGTTCACGGGTCCGCCATGTTCACGAGAGGACAGACGCAGATCTGCAATGTCTGCACCCTGGCTCCCCTGTCTGATCAGCAGAGAATTGACGGATTGGATGAGAACGAAGTGAGCAAGCGCTATATGCATCATTACAATTTCCCTTCCTACTCCGTGGGAGAGACCAAGGTTTCAAGGGGACCGGGAAGAAGAGAGATCGGCCACGGCGCATTAGCCGAGAGAGCGCTGATTCCGGTACTGCCATCGGAAGAGGAATTCCCTTATGCGATCCGTACCGTGTCCGAGACCTTTGAGTCAAACGGCTCCACTTCCATGGCTTCCACCTGTGCGTCCTGTATGTCCCTGATGGCGGCCGGCGTTCCCATCAAGAAGATGGTGGCGGGTATTTCCTGCGGCCTCGTGACCGGCGAGGAGGATGATGATTACGTGCTTCTTACCGATATCCAGGGCCTGGAGGATTTCTTCGGCGACATGGATTTCAAGGTGACGGGAACCACGGAGGGGATCACGGCGATCCAGATGGATATCAAGATCCACGGACTGACAAGACCTATTGTGGAGGGGGCAATCGCAAGATGCCGCGAAGCCCGTCTTTTCATTATGGATAACTGTATGAAGCCGGCCATAGCGGAGCCCAGAAGCGAGGTTGGGCTTTATGCGCCCAAGATCATTTCCGTTCAGATTGATCCGGAGAAGATCGGGGACGTTGTGGGACAGAGAGGCAAGACCATCAATGAGATTATTGCCCGCACGGGTGTCAAGATCGATATCACGGATGATGGAAAGGTATCCGTATGCGGTACGGAGGCTGCCATGATGGACAAGGCGGTTGAGTACATCAAGACCATTGTGACCGACTATCAGGAAGGGCAGATTTTCAAGGGAATCGTGGTGAGCATCAAGGAGTTCGGAGCCTTTGTGGAATTCGCACCCGGCAAGGAGGGAATGGTTCACATTTCCAAGATTGCGAGAGAGAGAATTAACCGCGTGGAGGATGTTCTCACTCTCGGCGACAAGGTTACGGTTGTCTGCCTTGGCAAGGACAAGATGGGAAGAATGAGCTTTTCCATGAAGGATGTTGCGCAGAAGTAAGAGCGTATTTGACATAAAACGGCAAACAGATACAAGAGCAGGTGTTTTCGGGATTTTGCCTCCGGAGGACACCTGCTTTTTTGAGTCATATCCGAGGTTTTTCATCATATATTGAGATAAGAGGTTGTACCATTTTTAACAGTCAAAGAAAGGAATACGGGAGCAAATATGAGGGAAGGACAGATATTAAACATTTTTCCCAGCCGTATCCGTGAGCGCTTCTGCCAGGTGTCGAGGAGGATGGAGGATCTTCAGGAGATCCGTCTTGTTGCGGGATGGCCGGTGAGAGTTGTCTGTCTGGGGGAGGAATATTTTCTGTCCCTTTCGGGTGAGATGACGAAAATTATCGGAGAAAGCTGCTGGCGTATTTCGCCGGGAGAGATGGATCAGATTCTGAATCATCTGTGCAGCTATTCCCGGTACGCTTACGAGGAGGATATCAGGCAGGGGTTTATCACGGTGCCGGGGGGACACCGGATCGGTATCGCCGGACAGGTTGTCCTCTCACAGGACGGAATCGTCAAAAACATGAAATATATCCGGTGCATGAATATCCGGATTTCCCATGAGATTCAGGGGGCGGCGGATCTTCTGATGCCTCTGATCCATGACAGGGAAAGACTGATGCATACCCTTGTCATTGCGCCGCCCGGCTGCGGCAAGACGACCATGCTTCGGGATCTTGTCAGACAGATATCCAATGGAAGCAGGTGGGCGCCGGGAAGACAGGTGGGGGTGGTGGACGAGAGATCGGAAATCGGCGGTTCCTATTTGGGTATTCCGGGAAATGACCTGGGAATGCGCACGGATCTTCTGGACGCCTGTCCCAAAGTGCAGGGGATGATGATGCTGATACGTTCCATGGCCCCGGAGGTGATTGCGGTTGATGAGATCGGAGGAGAGCAAGACATGCAGGCGATCCGCAGCGCATTGCGTTGCGGCTGCAGGATCCTGGCGACCATACACGGGGAGTCCATGGAGGACTTAAAGCGCAGAGGAATCGATGGGACGGTTTTTGAACGGTTTGCCTTTCTGGGAAAGAAAGAGGGAAAATGCGTGATTCTCAATGTGCGGGGAAAAGAGGGAAGGGAGCTCTATGCTTAGGCTTACTGGAGCGCTTCTGCTTCTTGCGGGAACGGCCGGGTTTGCCCGATGCCTTTGCCGGGAGCGGAAAAGAGGGCTTTACAGTCTGAAGGAAATGAAACGTATGTACCAGCTGTTCCAAAGCGAAATCGAATACACGGGCCTTCCTCTTCCGGAAATTTTCCGGAACGTGTCGGAACAAATCGATTCGCCTTTTAAGGAGACCCTGCTGGAGATCTGCAAAAGGTTGACCTGGGAGAGAGGAGAAAATCTTGCGGATGTCTGGAGAGGGCAGATGAAGATCTGCTTTGAGGCGCTTCCGCTTAAAAGCGAGGTCAGGGAGCTTGCGATGAAATTTCCGGAATGTGCGGGCTTTCATGCGAGAGAGGGACAAGCGAAAGAGATCGACCGCTTTATCCGGGAGATGGACCGATGGATTTTACAGATGGAGGAAGAGGAAAAAAGCAAAAATAAAGTAATTATGAGCCTTGGAATCGCAGCGGGAATTTTTCTGATTGTTATCCTGCTGTAGAAGGGTAAGGGAGGAACCATGGATATAAGCCTGATTTTTAGGATTGCCGCAGTAGGGATACTGGTCACAATTTTGAGCCAGATTTTAAAACACAGCGGAAGGGAGGAACACGCTTTTCTGATCAGCCTTGCGGGCCTTATTCTGGTTTTGACATGGATACTGCCCTATATTTATGATCTCTTTGTAATGATTCAGGATTTGTTCAGCCTTTAGAGGAGAAAGCGGATGGAAATTGTGAAGATTGGCATTCTGGGAATAGCGGGGGTGATGGTTGCGCTGCAGTTTCGGACCATAAAGCCCGAGATCAGTCTGTATATGGGACTGGCTGTCAGCATACTCATCTTTTCCTTTTCTCTGGACGGGCTTTTCCGGATTCTCCAGAAGATGGAGGTCCTTCAGAGCTATATTACCTCAGGGGATTCCTATTTCAGGCTGCTTTTCAAGGCCGTTGGAATCACCTATATCTGTGAGTTCTCCTCCTCCATCTGCAAGGATGCGGGGTATGCGGCTGTGGCGGGGCAGATTGAGATATTCGGCAAGCTCACGGTACTTTTTATGGGAATGCCGGTACTGGCGGCAATCATTGAGAATATAAATGCGATTGCAGGATAAGGGGGCGGAAAAATGAGAAGGCGCAGGCGGCTTTTTCAAAAGGGGCTCCTTGCGGCGCTGCTGTGTCTTCTGGTTCTGTGCAAAACCTCCGGCACGGTGCTTGCGGCGCAGGAGGGGACTGCAGGTGAGGAAGGCAGGGCTGATCAGGGAGCCGCAAAGGAGATGGAGGCGTTTATCTGGCAGCAGATGGATGAATACGACCTTCAGGAAATCGAGGACGGCTTTGCGGAATTGTTTCCGCAGTACCGGCTGGACGTGGATCTTCTTTTTGCGCAGATACTGGAGGGGAAGGTTCTGGATGCGCTGTCCCTTTTTGCGGGAGGGATAAAGGATGGCGTGACGGCGGAATTCCTTGGGATGAAGGAGATCCTGATCTGTATTCTTGTGATCGGGATTATCTCCTCCCTGTTTTCCAATTTTGCTGATATTTTTGCGGGAGGACAGATTTCACAGACAGGATTTTATTTTTTGTATCTTTTCCTGATGGCCGTTCTCACAAGGGCGTTTGTGAGCGTGTCGCAGACGGCGGCGGACACGATAGAGAACATTGTGTTGTTTGTAAAATTGTTTATTCCCACCTGGTTTCTGTCGGTGGGAGCCGCATCGGGAAGTGCAACCGCTGTCTTCTATTACCAGATGATGCTGCTTGGCGCCTATTTTATCGAGAGCTTTCTGATGACGGCGCTTCTGCCCTTTGTATACAGCTATGTGATTCTCGCCCTTTTGAACGGGATCTGGGCGGAAGAGAGGCTGACGCTGCTTTTGGATTTTATCAAAAAGGCCATTATCACGGCGCTTAAGGTCATTATGGGGATGATAACCGGCCTGAGCATGGTGCAGGCTGTGATTGTCCCGGTGGTGGATCGGCTGAAAATATCGGCCTTCCGCAGAGCTGTTTCGGCAATACCCGGTGTGGGCGGCGTGGCCGAAGGGATTACGGAGCTGGTGATCGGTTCTGCGGTTCTGATCAAAAACAGTCTCGGGATTCTTCTTCTTGTGCTGATTTTGGCGGTATGCCTTCTGCCTCTGGTAAGGATTGTGGCAGTGGCGGGGCTCGTGAAGCTGGGAGCGGCGCTTACCGGAATTATGAGCGATAAGAGAATCTCCGGCTGTGCGGACCGGGTCGGGGAGGGGTGTTTTCTCCTTTTCCGCTGTGTGTTTACGGCGGCGGCCCTGTTTTTAATCGTGATCGGAGTGGTAGCCTATACGGTTAAGTGAGGAGTGCAGACATGGTTCAGATTATCAAGGAGGTTGGGATTTTCATTGTGATTGCCCAGGCGGTTCTCTATTTCGTGCCGGGAGAATCCTACGTGAAATATGTAAAAATCATTATCGGAATTATTATGATAGCCCAAATGGCGCAGCCGCTCCTTCTTCTGGTAAGCGAAGGGGCGTGGGAGCAGATCCTGGAACAGTCACTGGATATCCGGGAGCTTCCGGCGTTTGGCGCCGCACAGGCAGAGGACGGAAAAAGCAGGGTCGGACAGAATCTGGAAAGAGAGCTGGCAATGCGTCTGAACGAACAATCCGCCGAAGGCTATATCGTCCGGAGAGTGGAGATAAGAGAGGAAGAAGAGTGCGCAGGGATTACGGTTTCTGTTTCCAGACAGGAGCAGACGGACGGGAAGATCCGGATTGAAAACATAACGGTGGGAGAAAAGGAGGCGGATGATGGGGAAAAACAGATGTTGAGGGAGCATTTCGCACAGGCGCTGGGGATGAAAGCAGAGGATGTGGAAGTGGAGATTTTGGAATGACCGGGAGGGCTTGATGGAGGAGAAGGATGCGGTAAAAAAGGCTTTGGATTTCCGGAAGCTGAAAAAAGAAAACTTTGTGGTACTGTTTCTGATCGGCCTTTTGCTGCTAGTGATTGCCTGGCCGCCCGGAAACAAAAAAGAGGAAAGGGAATCGTCACAGTCCGGTATATTGGACACGGAAGGGAGTATAATGGGATTATCGAAGAAGGATGCGGAGGATTCGTCAGATGAAGGGGAGGGACCGGTTCCGGGACAGGAAGAGCTTTCGGCTTACCGCAATTCCATGGAAAGGGCCCTTGAGGAGGTTTTAGCCAGCATGGAGGGAGCCGGGAAGGTTAAGGTGATGATCACGCTGAAAACCTCCGGCGAGGCCATTGTGGAAAAGGATTTTACGACAGAGAGCAGCCTTTCCGAGGAGGCGGATTCCCAGGGGGGAAGCCGCAGCCAAAGCCAGAGCGGCAGGTCCGCCGAAACCGTCTATACGAGCGGTTCCAAAGGCAGCTCCGCTCCCTATGTGAAACAGATTGTCTGCCCCAGGATCGAAGGGGTCGTGGTCTGTGCCCAGGGCGGCGGAAACCAGAGCGTAAATAAAAATATTACGGAGGCAATTCAGGCATTATTCGGAATAGAAGCTCATAAAATTAAAGTAATCAAAATGAGTTCAAAATAAAGGAGATGTGGACTTGAAGAATATGGTGAAAAAGAATCAGATCATGATCACGGCCCTTGCAATCATGATTGCGGTGGCGGGCTACCTGAATTTCGCAGGAGGCAGGATTACGGACGAGGAGATTATGGCTACCGGAACGGATTCGGCGGTGATTGCGGACGAGGCACAGATGACGCAGGAGGATACGGAAGTGGCGTCCCTGTTTGAAATTTCGGATGAGGATATGGAGACGGCGGAAATTACGGATATCGAGAGCATGGATTCCGAGGTGGTGACGGATCAGGAAAACTATCTGGAGGAAACCATGGAGGAAATGATGGCGAGAACATCAGATGAGGCCGTGGAGAACCAGATATCCGACACGCAGGCTCCCGGGGAAGCGGTTTTTACTTCCTCCGCAAGTCTGGATACCTTATCGGGCGCAAAGCTGATGAAGGAGCAGGTCAGGGCCAAGAACAAAGAAACCCTGATGGAGATCATCAATAATGTAAATATCAGCGAGGAACAGAAGCAGGAGGCGGTGGACGGAATGATCGCTCTCACCGACATTGCGGAGAAGGAGACGGCGGCCGAAATCCTGCTGGAGGCGAAAGGGTTTGAGGACGTGGTGGTGAGCATCACCGACGGCATGGTGGATGTGGTGGTGAATACTGCGGATCTCAGCGAGGCCCAGCGGGCGCAGATCGAGGATATCGTGGTGCGCAAGACAGGGATTGGAGCGGAAAATATTATAATCAGCACTATTGCGCAGGATTAATCTGTGATAGAATAGGATAGCGGATGATCCATCCAGGTTACGAGAGACAACAATAAGAAGAAAGGAACACCGGAATGAAAAGAAGAATATTTTTGATCGTGCTTGACAGTGTGGGAATCGGGGCGATGGAGGATGCGGCGGAGTTTGGTGATGCGGGATGTAACACGCTTCGCTCAGCATCCCAAAGCTCCTGCTTCCGGATGACAAATATGGAGAAAATGGGCCTGTTCAATATTGACGGGATCGACTGGAAGGAAGGGGTAAAAGCGCCTCTTGCAGCGTATGGAAGAATGAAGGAGGCCTCAAAAGGGAAAGATACTACCATAGGGCATTGGGAGATTGCCGGGATTATCTCCAAGAATCCCCTGCCGGTATATCCGCAGGGGTTTCCGCAGGAAGTGCTGGAGCCTTTCTGTGAGCAGACGGGCAGAGGCATTCTGTGTAATGCCCCCTATTCGGGCACAGAGGTCATAAAGAAGTTCGGGGCAGAGCATGTAAAGACCGGAAAGCTGATCGTGTACACATCAGCGGACAGCGTTTTTCAGATAGCGGCTCATGAGGACGTGGTGCCGGTGGAAACTCTGTACCGCTACTGCGAAAACGCAAGAGCGATTCTTACGGGGAAGCACAGCGTGGGAAGAGTGATTGCGAGGCCTTTTGTGGGGGAGGAAGGAAATTATGTGCGAACCCCCAGAAGACATGACTTTTCCCTTGAGCCTCCCGCACGGACCATGCTGGATATCCTGAAGGATGCGGGCCGCGATGTGATCGGGGTTGGCAAGATCAAGGATATCTTTGCAGGCCGGGGAATCACTTCTTTTGTATACACCAAGGGAAATGCGGAAGGAATCGAGAGAACCCTGGAGTACATGAAGCAGGATTTTGAGGGGCTCTGCTTTGTCAACCTGGTGGATTATGACATGCTTTACGGACACCGGAATGACATAGAGGGATACGGGAGAGCGCTCACAGAGTTTGACATGGCTCTGCCGAAGCTGATGGAGGGACTCCGTCCGGAGGATATCCTTATGATCACTGCGGACCACGGATGCGATCCGGGGTATCTCGCCTCCACGGATCATTCCAGGGAGTACACGCCCTTTCTCATGTACGGCCGTGATATCGAACCCGTGAATCTCGGTACGAGGGAAACATTTGCAGATATCGGTGCAACTGTGTTAAAATATCTGAATGTGCCGGGAGATATTGCGGGAACACCGGTTTAAATACATGAGGATCATTGGAGGAGAAATACGTGGAAAGCTTTGAAAAAGAGATAAACAGAAGACGGACCTTTGCCATCATATCCCACCCGGATGCGGGCAAAACCACACTGACGGAAAAGTTTCTGCTCTATGGCGGGGCGATCAATCTGGCGGGAAGCGTAAAGGGAAAAGCCACGGCAAGGCATGCGGTTTCCGACTGGATGGAGATTGAGAAGGAGAGAGGGATTTCCGTCACCTCATCCGTGCTCCAGTTTGAGTATGACGGATTTTGCATTAATATTCTGGATACGCCCGGGCATCAGGATTTTTCGGAGGATACCTACCGCACACTGATGGCGGCGGATTCCGCAGTTATGGTAATCGACGCTTCTAAGGGCGTGGAGGCGCAGACGAGAAAGCTTTTTAAGGTCTGTGTGATGCGGAAGATACCGATATTTACTTTTATCAACAAGATGGACCGGGATGCGAACGACACCTTTGCCCTTTTGGATGAGATTGAGAAGGAGCTGGGGATTGCAACCTGCCCGGTGAACTGGCCCATTGGCTCCGGCAAAAGATTCAAGGGAGTCTATGACAGGAAGGAAGGCTGTGTCATCACCTTCTCCGACACGGAAAAGGGGACGAAGGAAGGGGAAACAACCAGAATTCCCATGGATCAAAGGGAAGCGCTTGTCACGGCAATCGGGGACGGGGCCTTCGGGATCCTGTCCGAGGAGATCGAGCTTTTAGACGGCGCAAGCGCTGAATTTGATTTGGACAGGGTGCAGGCAGGAGATCTTACCCCTGTATTTTTCGGGTCAGCGCTCACCAATTTCGGTGTGGAGTTCTTTTTAAGGCATTTCCTTGCGATGACGACCACGCCTCTTCCCAGAAAATCGGACAGGGGTATGATTTCCCCGGTTCAGAATGAATTTTCAGCCTTTGTGTTTAAAATCCAGGCGAACATGAATAAGGCTCACAGGGACAGGATTGCCTTTATGCGCATTTGTTCCGGGCGGTATGAGGCCAGTATGGAGGTAAAGCACGTGCAGGGAGGAAGGGTGATGCGTCTCTCCCAGCCCCAGCAGATCATGGCAAGCGAGAGGAAGATTCTGGAAGAAGCGTATGCGGGAGATATTATCGGTGTGTTTGATCCGGGAATTTTTTCCATTGGCGATACGCTCTGTATGCCAAGAGAGCAGTTCCAGTATGAGGGAATCCCGACCTTTGCGCCGGAACACTTTGCCAAGGTAAGGCAGATGGATACCATGAAGCGGAAACAGTTTGTGAAGGGAATTACCCAGATTGCCCAGGAGGGCGCAATTCAGATTTTCCAGGAATTTAATACGGGTATGGAGGAGATCATTGTGGGTGTTGTGGGTGTGCTGCAGTTTGATGTCCTCAAATACCGTCTGGAAAATGAGTATAATGTGGAGATCAGGCTGGAGACGCTTCCCTATGAGCATATCCGCTGGATTGAAAACCGGGAGCTTGATCTCGCAAAGCTGACAGGCACATCCGATATGAAAAAAATCAAGGATTTAAAGGGAAATGCGCTGCTTTTGTTTATCAATGCATGGAGCATTGGCATGACGCTGGACCGGAATCCCGGCCTGGTGCTTTCGGAGTTTGGACGTGATTAGATGATGAAGAGACGATTGGTTATATTTTTGGTCATTGCGATACTGCTTTCGGGCTGCGGCTCTCTGGATGAGAGCGGGGCGCAGACCGCACCGGCAAATGCCGGATCGGAGTCCGGACAGGCTAAGGAGCCTGCCGTAACGGGGACGCTGCCGCAATACACGCAGCGCCTCAAGGCAAAACAGCTGGGAAATTTTTATTTTGATCAGCTGGACGATGAGGAGCAGACCCTTTATGCGGAAATTCTGTCCGTGCTTCTGAATTTTGAGAGCGAAGCAGCCTTATCCACCCTGGAAAGCGGCAGGATCGAAAAGGTATTCCAATATGTCTTGAATGATCATCCGGAGATTTTTTATGTGGATGGTTATACATTTACCAGGTATACGCTGGCAGACCAGGTGAAGAAGATCACTTTTTCCGGTTCTTACCATATGGACAGCCAGGAGGCGGAGGAAAAGAAGCGGCAGATCAGCCGGTACGTGGAAACCTGCCTTGCGGGAATTTCCGCCGGCATGGATGACTATGAAAAGGTAAAATATATTTATGAGTATATTATAGAAAAGACGGAATATGACGCCGCAGCTTTGGATAATCAGAATATCTGCTCGGTCTTCATATCCGGAAGGAGCGTCTGTCAGGGCTATGCCAAAGCCATGCAGTATCTGCTGAAAAAGGCGGGAGTGGAGGCTGCCCTGGTGATGGGACATGTACTCAAAGGAGAGGGACACGCCTGGAACCTGGTTCGGATAAACGAAAGCTTTTACTTTGTGGATCCCACATGGGGGGACGCCTCCTATCAGGTCATTGAGAACGATACGGAAATAACGGCTGAGAGTATTCCTCCCATCAATTACGATTATCTGTGCGTTACCACGGCCCAGCTGTCAAAAACCCATACCATTGATGCGGGAGCGAAGATTCCTGTCTGTGAGGATATGACGGATAATTTTTATGTGAGAGAGGGCAGATACTTCGACAGTGTGGACACAGAAAAGCTGGACGGCCTGTTTGGGCAGGCCTATGAGCAGGACTGCACTTACATTACCCTCAAATGCAGTTCCAGCGAGGTGTATGAGGAGATGACGGAATATCTCATAGAAGAGCAGGGAATTTTCCAATACCTCCAAAACGGAGAAAACACGGTCTCCTATGCGGACAACGAGGAACAGATGAGCTTAAGCTTCTGGCTCTGAGAAAAGGTATTTTTTTGTTTGGACTATGCAAAAACGTTATTTTTTGGTATGATTAAGAAATAGTCAAAGAGCTTATCCTACGGTACAAATAAGAAAGGAACGTTTATATGGAAAAATCAGTGGAGCAAAACACATATGTATTACAGGAGAATGACGATTTGGGTACGGTTAAGATTGCTGATGATGTGGTGGCGGTGATTGCGGGGCTTGCGGCTACGGAGGTAAAGGGAGTGGAAGCCATGGCGGGAAATATCAGCAATGAGCTGATGAGTAAGATGGGCGTGAAGAAGCTGTCAAAGGGAGTCAAGGTTGAGGTACTGGATAAGAGAGTTAAGGCGGATCTCAATCTGATTGTGGAATACGGCTACAACATTCCCGCCATCTCGCAGAAGGTTCAGGAAAAGGTAAAGTCTACCATAGAGAACATGACCGGCCTGGAGGTGACGGATGTGAATATCCGTATCGCAGGCGTTAATATGTTGAAGAGCTGACAGAAACAGGCAGGGAGATACTCATGAGCAGAAGAGAACTGAGAGAGAGGATTTTTAAACTGCTGTTTCGTATCGAATTTAATTCCATGGAAGAGATGGAAACACAGACAGAGTTTTTTTTCGAGGCGGAAGAGAATCAGGCGGATGTGGCGGATACCGCCTACATTTCCGAAAAGTGTGCAAGGATTCTGGATAGGCTGGATCAGATCGACCATGCGCTGAACCAGAATGTCAGGGGATGGGATACCAGACGCATGGGAAAAGTGGATCTGACCATCCTGCGCCTTGGAATTTATGAGATCCTGTATGATGAAGAGATTCCCACCGGCGTGGCAATCAATGAGGCTGTGGAGCTTGCCAAAAAATTCGGGCAGGATACTTCGCCGGCTTTTGTAAACGGCGTACTGGCTAAGTTTGCGTAGGATAACGGCAATGCAGAATGTATATACGGTAGGTCAGGTAAATTCATATATAAAAAATATGTTTTCCCAGGATTTTCTGCTGCAGAGCCTTTCCGTAAAGGGAGAGGTGAGTAACTGCAAGTATCATTCGTCGGGACATATCTATTTTACGTTAAAGGATGCGAAAGGAACGATTTCCTGTGTGATGTTTGCGGGAAACCGTTCCGGTCTTGCATTTCGGCTGGCGGAAGGCATGCAGGTCGTTGTACTTGGCACCATTGACGTTTATGAGCGTGACGGCAAGTATCAGCTCTATGCAAAGAGCATCCGCCAGGACGGGGCAGGGGCGCTTTATGAACGCTTTGAGCAGCTAAAGAGAGAGTTGGAAGAGCTCGGCATGTTTTCTGCGCAGTACAAAAAACCGATTCCGCGCTATGCAGGAAGAATCGGAATCGTGACAGCGCCTACCGGTGCGGCGGTCCGGGATATTATCAATATCGCAACCCGGCGGAATCCTTACGTACAGCTGATTCTCTACCCGGCCATAGTTCAGGGAGAGGCGGCTGCTGCGAGTATCATAAACGGGATTCATGCGCTGGAGAATCAGGGCGTGGACTTGATGATTGTGGGCAGGGGCGGAGGATCCATTGAGGATCTGTGGGCCTTTAACGAGGAATGTGTGGCCCAGGCCGTGTTTGACTGCGGCGTTCCTGTCATTTCCGCAGTGGGACATGAGACGGACACCACTATCATTGATTATGTGGCGGATCTGCGGGCACCGACGCCTTCGGCGGCTGCGGAGCTTGCGGTGTATGATGTGCAGCTTACTCTTTTGAAGCTCAGGGAAGTCGAATCATCCATCGGCAGATTGATGAGAAGCAAAATCGAATGGAACCGGATGCGGTGGAAGGCGTTTGAGGCAAGGCTCAAAATGAATTCTCCCCTGGGGAAGGTGAGGGAGAAGAAGACATGGCTTCTTAACATGGAAGAGTGGATGGAAAATGCCATGAACGTACAGTTGCAAAGAAAGCGCCATATGCTGGAGCTTTATATAGAGAAACTAAAAGGGCTGTCTCCCCTGGATAAGCTGAATCAGGGATTTTCTTATGTTTCAGACGAAGAGGGACGGACGGTAACGGATGTCAATCAGGTCAGAGCGGGTGATGGCATACGGATTTATCTGAAGAACGGAAGGCTTGCCGCCACTGTTACCGGAAAGGAGCAGGCGTATGGAAAAGAAGGAAGAATACTTTAATCTGGAAGAGGCATTTGCAAAGCTTGAAGAGACGGTGGAAGTGCTTGAAAGGGAGGACATTTCTCTGGAGGAGTCTTTTAAGGAGTACCAAAAGGGCATGGAGCTTCTCAAAAAATGCAGTGAGACAATAGACCGTGTGGAGAAAAAGGTTCTTATTTTGAACGAGAATGGTGGTTTGGATGAATTTTAAGGAAGAACAGGGCCTGAGGATTGCCCGGATCGAGGAGATCATCAAAAAGTACCTGCCAAGGGAGGAGGGATTTCACAGGACGCTCCCGGAGGCTGTGAATTACAGCGTACTTGCGGGCGGAAAGCGGCTCCGGCCCATGCTCATGGAGGAGAGCTTTCGTCTGTTTAACGGAACAGGAGCAGTGATAGAGCCTTTTATGGCGGCGCTCGAGATGATACACAATTATTCTCTTGTGCATGACGACCTGCCTGCCATGGACAATGACGAATACCGAAGGGGGCAAAAGACGACCTGGGCGGTTTTCGGGGAGGGAATGGCGGTTCTTGCAGGGGACGGCCTTTTAAATCTGGCTTATGAGACGGCCGCAGGAGCCTTTTCTTTTGCCGCTGATTTTGATCAGATGAGCCGCATTGCCAAAGCCCTGAGGATTCTGGGCGCAAAGTCGGGGATAAACGGCATGATCGCAGGGCAAACTGCGGATATCGAGGCGGAGAGCGGAAAGAATCCATTGACGCAGGAGCTTCTTTTGTTTATCCATGAAAAAAAGACGGCGGCATTAATTGAAGCAGCCTTTATGATCGGAGCGGTTCTCGCAGGAGCCAGTGATGAGGAGACGGCCCGCATGGAGACGGCGGCGAGGAAGATCGGTGTCGCCTTTCAGATCCAGGATGATATACTGGATGTGGTCAGCACCCAGGAGATTCTCGGCAAGCCCGTGGGAAGTGATGAGAAAAACAACAAGCTCACCTACGTATCCTTGAAAGGCATCGAACCATCCAGGCAGGAGGTAGAGCGGCTTTCCAGGGAGGCGATCGGGATTTTGAATTCCTTTGCGAACAGAAATGAGTTTCTGACAGAGCTTGTGAAGTCACTGATCCACAGAGAAAAGTGAGAAAACAACGTAAGAAAAGAGGGTATGGATATGCTGCTCGACAATATCAACAAGGCCAATGATATCAAAAATATAGCCAGTGAGGATTATCCGGCGCTGGCGGAGGAAATCCGTCAGTTCCTGATTGAGAAAATAGCAAAGACAGGCGGTCATCTGGGCTCGAACCTGGGAGCGGTTGAGCTGACCATGGCGCTGCATCTTTCGTTTAACTTGCCGGAGGACAAGATCATCTGGGACGTAGGGCATCAATCCTATACCCACAAGCTTCTTACCGGGCGCAGGGAGGGATTCGAGATGCTGCGCAAGTATGGGGGAATGAGCGGTTTTCCCAAAAGAAAGGAGAGTGACTGTGACTGCTTTGATACCGGGCACAGCTCCACCTCCATTTCCGCAGGGCTTGGGCTCGTTAAGGCCAGGGATATCCAGGGCCTTAAGCACAGCGTCATTTCGGTGATCGGAGATGGATCCCTTACCGGAGGCATGGCGTACGAGGCACTGAATAATGCGGCCAAGCTGGAAACAAATTTTATCATTGTACTGAACGATAATAACATGTCCATCTCTGAGAATGTGGGTGGAGTCTCCAAATATCTCAATAATATCCGGACAGCGGACGCTTATCTCGATATCAAGGAGGGCGTGTACAATACGCTGAAAGACATGCCAAGGTATGGGGAGAAAGTGGTGGAGAGTATCCGCAAGGCAAAGAGCAGCTTTAAGCATCTGGTAGTGCCTGGTATGTTTTTTGAAGATATGGGGATTACCTATTTAGGTCCTGTGGACGGACACAACATTCCCGCCATGCTGCGTATGTTTCAGGAGGCAAGGCGCGTCCGAAATGCGGTGATCGTGCATGTGATCACCCAAAAGGGAAAGGGCTTTGAACCTGCACAGCGGCATCCGGCCAGGTTTCACGGGGCGGAGCCCTTTGATATTCAGACCGGGCTTCCCACAAAGCCGAGGACGGCGCCCAATTATACCGATATTTTTTCCACGGTCATGACCAAGCAGGGGGCAAGAGACGAGAAGGTGGTTGCCATTACGGCGGCCATGCCGGACGGAACCGGTCTTAAACGGTTCCGGAACATGTATCCTGACCGCTTTTTTGACGTAGGAATTGCGGAGGAGCATGCGGTCACTTTTGCGGCAGGGCTCGCCGCTGGAGGCTTAAAGCCTGTGGTGGCGGTTTATTCCTCTTTTCTTCAGAGAGCCTATGATCAGATTCTGCACGACGTATGTATCCAGAATCTGCCGGTTGTGTTTGCCGTTGACCGGGCAGGGCTTGTAGGGAGCGATGGAGAGACGCATCAGGGGATTTTTGATCTGTCCTATCTGTCCTCCATTCCAAACATGCACATAATGGCTCCCAAAAACAAGTGGGAGCTTTCCGATATGATGAAGTTTGCCCTGCAGCTGGGCAGGCCGGTGGCTTTACGCTATCCCAGGGGAGAGGCATATGCAGGGCTCTCCCAGTACAGAGCTCCCATCGAGATGGGGCGTGCGGAGGCATTGTACATAGAAAGCGAAATCTGTCTGTTGGCGGTGGGAAGCATGGTAAAGACGGCACTGGAGGTGAGAGAACGCCTGCATGAGGCGGGTTTTTCCTGCAGCATGATCAATGCGAGATTCGTCAAACCAATGGATGAGAATGCGGCGGCCTTTGCGGCCAGAAATCATAAACTTGTGGTTACCATGGAGGAAAACGTGGAGAGCGGCGGCTACGGGGAGAGAGTGAGAACTTATATTGACGGACTCCATACGGGCTGCGAACTGCTCACGGTGGCAATTCCGGACGAATACGTGGAGCATGGAAATGTGGAACAGCTCAAGAGAGAGATCGGGATTGATGCACAGAGCGTGGCGGACAGAATCATCTGTCAGATGAAAAGCTGCGGCGGGCAGAAACGGTATGACCGATGAAAGAGAGATTGGATTTATTACTTGTCAAAGAAGGGTATGCGGCCTCCCGGGAAAAGGCAAAAGCCATTATTATGGCGGGGAATGTCTTTGTGGACGGCCAGCGTGAAGATAAAGCAGGAACATCCTTTGACCCTGCCAGGATAAAACTTGAGGTAAGGGGAAGCACACTGCCTTATGTGAGCCGTGGGGGCTTAAAGCTTGAGAAGGCGGTGAAGCAGTTTGGGCTTGGCCTCGCAGAGAAAATCTGCATGGATATAGGGGCATCCACGGGAGGCTTTACGGACTGTATGCTGCAAAACGGAGCAAAAAAAGTGTACTCCGTGGATGTCGGATGGGGACAGCTTGACTGGAAGCTGCGAAATGACAGCAGAGTTGTGTGTATGGAAAAAACAAATTTCCGCTATATGACACCGGGAGATATTGAGGATGTGATTTCCTTTGCATCCGTAGATGTTTCCTTTATTTCATTGACAAAAATATTACTGCCGGCAAGGGCGCTGCTCTCGAATACGGGAGAGATGGTATGCCTGATCAAGCCTCAGTTCGAGGCCGGGAGGGAAAAGGTTGGAAAAAAGGGTGTTGTGAGAGAGCCGGCCGTACACGGGGAAGTGATCGGAAAGATTATGGATTTTGCGGATTTTATTGGCTTTGAGATCCTCCATCTTGATTTTTCTCCCATCCGGGGGCCGGAAGGAAATATCGAATATCTGCTGCATATACGCAAAAACGAAGAGAAACCCCTGTCTGTTACGGAAGCGGATGCCGAAACGGAACTGAAAAAAATGTTGGAAGAAAAAAGCGGATATTCCTTCCGGGAAGAGGTGCAAAAGGACATATCGCAGACAGTGCGCTCAGCCCATCAGGAGCTGACGGTAAGGGAGCGGTGATGGAGCATTTTTTTATTATAGCCAATGAAAATAAGGATCCGGACCGGAAGCTTACCTACCGGATACGAGACCATATCACGGCCTGCGGCAAAAAGTGCAGTATCAGGGAGCAGACCGCAAAAAAGAACGGAAAGGCTTATACGGACAGCAATCTGCTGAAGGAAGACGTGGACTGTGTGCTTGTGCTTGGAGGAGACGGAACACTCCTGCAGGCGGCCGCAGATCTGGCGGATCTGTCCGTGCCCTTTCTGGGAATTAATCTGGGAACCCTTGGTTTTCTCGCAGAGGTTAACAAGGATGATTTTGAGGAAGCCTTTTCCAGGCTTCTTGCGGGCGAGTACGAGATCGAAAACCGGATGATGCTCTGCGGGTGCAGCTATGCCCCCGGCCAGAAGCGGGAAAAGGACAATACGAGGGCTTTGAACGATATCGTGATTACCAGAAAAGGCTCTCTTCAGATCATTACCTTTGCCATCAGCGTCAATGGCCAGTTCCTTCACAGGTACAGCGCCGATGGCATTATCGTTGCGACGCCGACGGGGTCTACCGGGTACAATCTCTCGGCAGGAGGTCCGGTGGTGGATCCCAAGGCGCGTCTTATGGTGGTCTCCCCCATCTGTCCCCACTCCATGCAGTACAGAAGTATCGTGCTCTCACCGGAGGATGAAATTTCCATTTTGATCGAGACAGGCCATGACGGGGCCGTCCAGGAAGTGGAGGCCATTTTTGACGGGAGCCACAGGGTCACGCTGTACACCGGGGACCGGATTGTGATCCGCAAGTCCGATAAGACCACTGGTATTGTCAAGCTGAATAAGGTCAGTTTTTTTGAAATGCTCAACAGAAAGATGTGTGACTAAAAAAGACAGGAATGGGAAGGTTATGAAAAAGAGCAGACATCAGAAAATAAAGGAATTGGTTGAATGTCACGAGATTGAAACGCAGGAGGAGCTTGCGGACCGGCTGCGGGAGGCGGGCTACCAGGTGACTCAGGCCACGGTTTCCCGGGACATCCGGGAGCTTAAGCTGTCAAAAATACCAACAGGTGACGGAAGGCAGCGATATACAGTGCTGATCCACAGCGACCACTATCTGAGCGATAAGTATATCCGGGTTTTGAAGGACGGCTTTGTTTCCATGGACATGGCGCAGAATATTCTGGTGGTAAAAACGGTTTCCGGAATGGCGATGGCTGTTGCGGCTGCGGTTGACGCAATGAAGCTTAAGGAGATTGTGGGTTCGATTGCCGGGGACGATACCATTATGATGGCGGTAAGAACCGTGGAGGATACGGAAATCGTGATGGAAAAAATTCGCAGCGTACTGGAGGAATAGCCGACTTTGCAGATCGGACCGTCCTGTGACGGTGTGCATAAGGAGGAAAAGAAATGCTTGAAAGTTTACACGT
Organism: uncultured Lachnospiraceae bacterium; assembly: GCA_910579685.1. Lineage (GTDB taxonomy): Bacteria > Bacillota > Clostridia > Lachnospirales > Lachnospiraceae > Suilimivivens. The sequence continues at coordinate 114,476 of CAJTVN010000001.1, forward strand.
AAAAAATTTGGCGTTGATTGATGAGGCGGAGGTGGATTTTGGCAGCGGCCTCAATATATTGACCGGGGAGACGGGAGCCGGCAAATCCATTATTATCGGTTCTATCAACCTTGCGCTGGGAGCCAAGGCCGACAGGGAATACATCCGTGCCGGCGCAGAGTATGCGCTGGTGGAGCTTGTATTTTCACTGAATGATTCCCAGAAAAAAGTGCTTTCGGAAATGGACCTTCCATGGGAGGAGGATGGATGCCTGATCCTGCAGAGAAAGGTCATGGCGGGAAGAAGCGTGTGCAGGGTAAACGGGGAGAGCGTGAGTATGAGCCAGCTTAAGCAGCTTTCCGGATACCTGCTTGATATGTACGGGCAGCATGAGCACCAGTCCCTTCTCAAGGTATCCAAGCACAGGGAGTTTCTTGACGGCTATGCGGGAAGCCGCATGGAGGAAAAGAAAAAACAGCTCAGGCTTCTGTACCGTGATTACCGACGGCTGGAGGAAGCGTTTGAGGCTGACTGTTTGGATGAGAACGAGAGAGCGAGGGAGACGGACCTGCTTTCCTTTGAGGTGAATGAGATCCAGGCGGCATCCCTTGTGCCGGGAGAGGATGAGCAGCTTGAGAATGCCTACCGCAAAATGACAAATGCCCGGAAGATCCGGGAGGCGTCTTCTCTTGCCTACACCCTTACGGGCTACGAGGGGGAGGGCTGTGCGGGAGAGGCTCTTGGCAGGGCTGTCAGGGAGCTGAAAGGCGTAAGCGGTTATGATGATGAGCTGGAACAGCTTCTGGTGCAGCTTATGGATGTGGACGGTCTGCTCAATGATTTCAACCGATCCATGTCCGATTATCTGGACAGTCTTGAGTTTGACGAGGAAGAGTTTTCCAAAACCCAGGAGCGTCTGGATGTTTTAAATCATTTAAAAAACAAGTACTCGTCTTCCCTGGAGGAGATACTTATCCTTCTGGAAGAAAAGGAAAAGCGTCTTCTGCAGCTGGAGAGCTATGAGACCTACCGCGGCGAGCTGCAGCAGAAGCTCTCGCAGGAAAAGGAAAAGATCCTGAAGCTGAGCGGAGAAATTTCCTCTCTGCGCACCAGGGCGGCTCGTAAGCTTTCCCAAAAGCTGACTGCGGCCATGGTGGATTTAAACTTTATCGACGTGGACTTTTCCATTGAGGTCTGTCCCGAGACGGATAAGATCTCGGAGGATGGATATGACAAAATTGAATTTTTGATTTCCACCAATCCGGGGGAGGCGAAAAAGCCTCTGCAGCAGGTGGCAAGCGGCGGAGAACTTTCCAGAATCATGCTGGCCTTTAAGAGCGTTCTGGCCGATGAGGGCGGAACGGACACCCTGATCTTTGACGAAATCGACACGGGAATCAGCGGGAAGACGGCCTGGAAGGTTGCCGAAAAGCTGGGGCGGCTTTCGGCAAACCATCAGATCATCTGCATCACACACCTTCCCCAGATAGCAGCCATGGCGGATTCCCACTATCTGATCGAAAAAAAGGTAAAGAAGGACAGGACCGTGACACAGATCGGCGCACTTGGAGAGGCGGAGAGCTTAAATGAGCTTGCAAGGCTTCTCGGGAGCGGTAATGTGACGGAGGCGGTTCTCACGAACGCAAAGGAAATGAAAGCGCTTGCTGCGGCTTCCAGAACCGGTTGAGATGATTAGGCTTCATGACAATAGAAACATTTGGAAACAAAAATTTGAGAACTGGCAACTAAAATGCAAAGTTTTTCACATACTAAAAGGGACATGCGGCTGTATGTCTCTTTTTACTTTATTAATAAGGATGTGAAAACTTGGACTATTTAGAAGAAGCCGGACAATGGAAAGTGACTGTCTACAGAAAAATTTTATATGTGTTGCTTTTTGGCGGAATTCTGGCCACCCTGCTTTCTTTTTATCTTTATATGTGGAAATGCGTTCCCTCAACCATTATGGTGAAGGCGGGGGTGGACCAGGAGCTGAATATCAACATACCGGCCTCAGGACTGCTTTACAGGGATGCGGTGGAAGCGAGCGGGCAGGCCAGAAACAGTTTGGAGGATAAAAGCATTTCGATTGATTTCAGTAATCCGATTACGGTAAAAGCGAACCAGATCGATACTTACAGGCTTCAGGTGAAGCTCTTTGGCATCATACCACTCAAGGACGTGAACGTGGAGGTGATACAGGATATCCGCCTGCGGCCGGCGGGGATTCCCATCGGTATCTATGTTAAGACCCAGGGAGTGCTGGTAATCGGTATCGGAGAATTCGAGGGGGAGGACGGGCAGCTTTTCCATCCCGCAAAATATATATTAAAGGCGGGAGATTATATTCTGGAAATGAATGATCAGGAGATCACGGGTAAAAGACAGCTGATGGATAAAATCAGCCATCTGGAGGGGCAGGAGGTAGTGCTCAAGGTAAGGAGAGGGGACGCTGTGTTTGAGGTGATGGTGAAACCGGAGATGAATCAAAACGGGGAGTATAAGATGGGCATCTGGATCAGGGACAATGCCCAGGGTGTGGGAACCATGACCTATATTGATGAGAGCGGACGCTTTGGCGCTCTTGGACACGGAATCAATGATGTGGATACAAGCACGCTCATGATGCTGGGGAGCGGCACGCTGTATCATACGGAGATTATCGGCATCACGAGAGGAAGCAACGGATCGCCGGGAGAGCTCACGGGCTTTATCGAATACGACGACCGCAACGTCATGGGTTCTATCTCGGAAAATACGCCCAGAGGAATATTTGGCTATTGCGCTCCGGAGATCCTGGCAAACGCCGAGTATGATTATCTGCCCATAGGATTGAAGCAGGAGATTGAAAAAGGCCCTGCCCAGATCATCTGTTCCATCGGTGAGGGAACAGAGGTTTACGACGTGGAAATCACGGACATCAATCTGGATAACGACAATGTAAACCGTGGAATCGTGCTTGAAATTACGGACGAGGAGCTTTTATCCGCAACCGGCGGTATCGTTCAGGGGATGAGCGGAAGCCCCATTATTCAGGACGGGAAAATCGTGGGAGCGGTGACCCATGTGCTGGTGCAGGATTCCGCAAAGGGGTATGGGATATTTATCGAAAATATGCTGGAGCATTGAAAAGGGCGGTAGATATGAAAGAGAAGAGCGGAGCTTTGGCAGGTCGGTCTGTCGGAGACTCGCTCTTTTTTTGCCATGTGATGATGGGGGGGTGCGTGCCTTGAAGCTTCATCTTGCTTTTTCTCTCCGTTTCTATTATGATAAAAAGGAAATTGTTCAGAAAGGGGCGTAACAAGCATGAAAATTTCTAAAGATGTAGTGTATGCGGGAGTGGCGGATACGGAGATTGATCTCTTTGAATCCCAGTATGAAGTTCCTGACGGAGTAACCTACAATTCTTATGTGATTTGTGATGAAAAAACAGCGGTCATGGACACGGTGGATGCAAGGAAAACGGATGAGTGGATGAAGCGGCTTAAGGAGATCCTTGGAGAGAGGAAGCCGTCCTATCTGGTGATTTCCCATGTGGAGCCTGATCATGCGGGCAGTGTTGACGCATTTCTGGAGGCCTATCCGGAGACGGAGGTGGTGGGAAATGCCAAGACCTTCCAGTTCCTGTTTCAGTTTTTCCCCGGGTGGAGGGAGAAGATGCATATGGTAACGGTTTCTGAGGGGGAGATTTTGAATCTCGGAAAACACAGCCTGCAGTTTTTCATGGCGCCTATGGTTCACTGGCCGGAGGTCATGGTTTCCTATGACAGCACGGACAGGATCCTGTTTTCGGCGGACGGATTCGGAAGCTTTGGAACCGACGGCCTTCTGGAGGACTGGGCCTGTGAGGCAAGACGTTATTATATAAACATTGTGGGGAAATACGGAGCCATGGTACAGGCGCTTCTGAAAAAGGCGTCGGCCCTTGCCTTAGAGGTTATCTGTCCGCTGCACGGGCCGGTTCTTTCCGAAAACCTTGGCTATTACCTTGAAAAGTATCATACCTGGAGCAGCTATGTGCCGGAGGATAAAGGAGTGCTCATCGCTTATGCGTCCATTCACGGGCATACGGCAGCGGTGGCGAAAGAGGCGGCGGAGCTTCTCGGAAAAAGAGGGGAGAAGGTGGAGATCTATGATCTTGCCAGGGACGATATGTCCGAAGCCGTGGAAGGGGCCTTCCGCTATGACAGGATGCTGCTCGCAGGCGCTACTTATGACGGCGGGATATTCCCCTGCATGGAGGATTTCCTTTCCCATCTAAAGAGCAAGGCGTACCAGAACCGGACAGTGGCTCTGATCGAAAACGGAACCTGGGCGCCCATGGCCGGGAAACATATGAGGCAGGCTCTTGAGAGCATGAAGAATATCACGATTCTGGAGGACATACTGACCATTAAGTCAGCCCCTGATAAGCAGACCTGGGAAGCGCTGCGAAAGCTGGTCGAAAAGCTGTAGTGAAGTATCGGATCTTTGTGCGGCAGCCATAAAATCGAAAACAGGCATGCTGTGGCTCGTTGCCCGCAGGAATAAATAACCCGCCAACAGTGCAGAATAAGTGTAAAATGACTGATTACAGGAGGCGGTAATATGAAACCGATCTGGACGGAAAATGTGTATCTCCCCCGGTTTGAATCGCTTGCGGGCAGCGTGAAAACGGATGTGCTGATCATCGGAGGCGGACTTGCGGGGATTTTGTGCGCATACTTTCTTGATAAAGCCGGCGTGGATTATCTTTTGGTGGAAGGGGCACGGATCTGCGGCGGGAACACGAAAGGGACGACAGCCAAGATTACCTCCCAGCACGGGCTTGTTTACGAGCGGCTGATCCGGACTGTCGGAGCAGACAAGGCCGGAATGTACCTGAGAGCGAATCAGGAAGCGGTGGCAGAATATTGTGAACTGTGCAGAGGAATGGACTGTGATTTCGAGAGGAAATCAGCCTTTGTCTATTCTTTTACGGATCGGCGAAAATTGGAAAAAGAGGCGGAAGCTCTGTCCAGAATCGGGGAAAAACCCCTGTTTTTGGAACAAACAGAAGAGCTTCCGTTTTCTACTGTGGGGGCGGTGGGACTGGACGGACAGGCTCAGTTTCACCCGCTGAAATTTGTTTCCGCCCTGGCAGAGGGACTGCGGATCCGGGAGCAGACCTTTGTGAAGGAGCTCGGGAAGAAAAAGGCCATAACAGACAAGGGGGAGATCTCCTTCGAAAAGCTGATCGTAGCCACTCATTTTCCCATGGATAACAAACACGGTCTGTATTTTTTGAAAATGTATCAGCACCGTTCCTATGTGATGGCCCTTCAAAATGCGCCGCGTCTGGAGGGAATGTATGTGGACGAAGCGCAGGGCGGGATGTCTTTTCGCAGGTATAAAGAATATCTCCTTCTTGGAGGAGGCGGCGCAAGAACGGGAAAGAAGAGCGGAAAATGGAGCGAACTTCGCAGCTTTGCCGAAACCCATTATCCCGGGGCAAGTCCGGAATATTTCTGGGCAGCCCAGGATACGATGACGCTGGACGGCATTCCCTATATCGGCAGGTATTCTCCCCAAATGCCGGAATGCTATGTGGTGACAGGCTTCAATAAATGGGGAATTACTTCCTCCATGGTTTCCGCCATGCTTCTTGCGGATCTGGTGAGGGAAAAGAAAAACCCGTACGAGGAGCTCTTTCACCCTTCAAGAAGTATGCTAAGGCCCCGGCTTCTGGTGAATGGCTGGGAAGCCTTGGCAAACCTGCTTACCTTTTCAGGAAAAAGATGTCCTCATATGGGCTGTGCCTTAAAATGGAACGCCGTAGAACAGACCTACGACTGTCCCTGTCACGGATCCCGGTTTGACAGAGAGGGAAATCTGGTAGACAATCCTGCAGCCGGCGGTCTAAAAGAATGAGGAAAAGCCATGTTCCATAAGCCGAAGCTTTGCCGTCTCTGACAGTGCGGCCTGCTCTGTCAGTGTCCGGTAGGTCTCCCTGTCAGCCGTGCGCAGCCGGTCATACAGGTCGTTCTTTGCGTTGTTGCCGGTCTGCAGGCGGGTGATGGTCTGACGGACGGCCTCCTCTCTTTTTTTCTGCGCCTCGTCCTCAAAGGTTACGAGAATCTCGTAAACGGTTCCCGGAAGCACCTGCTCGAGACAGACCGTGAGTCTTCCGTTGTCATCCGTAAGGACGGAAATTTCTTTTCCATCAGCCACGGCCTGAACCTCTCCGGTAGTAATGTTGCAAAATTCCAGCAGAAAGCTTCGCACGGGAAGGGATGCCTTTGTCTGACAGGTGAGGGTAAGCTTTTGCTGATTATCGTTTACTGCCCGTGATTCCAGCAGCGTGTCGATTCTCTCACCGTCAAGATCCTCGTGAAGGGTGTAGCTTCCGGTTCCACGGCTTACGATAACCTTTAGTTTTTCCGGATTTGTCCAGTCATTTGTGGTTTCCCGGTTATCCAATACAAAGAAGCCGCCCTCTTTGAGAAGAACCGGGATGGAATCCAGCCAGCGGACCATGGTGAGATGGCATCCTCCCTGATACTCGTCTCCTGTGAAGAGATCGGTCCATCTGCCGTCCGGAAGCCAGACCGGGATCCTGCTCATTCCCTCCTCTTTTGCTTTTTCCGTGGCAGGAGCCACAAGGAGCTGGCCGCCGAACAGATACTGATCCGGGCACTCGTATGCCTCGGATTTTTCCGGGTAGGCATAGTACATAGGCTCAATGAGGGCAAGTCCGTTGTCCGTGTTCTCATAGGATGCCGAATACAGGAAGGGAATCATGCGGTGGCGCAGGCGCAGAAATTCTTCCGCAATCAGCCCGGTTCCGCCCATGTAGGCCCAGGGCTCCTTGGTAAAGGTAAGACAGCTCGTGCTGTGCATGCGGTTGATCGGGCTGAATACGCCGAACTGCAGGAAACGGACATACAGCTCGTCATCCTTATAACCTAACATGTGTCCGCCAATGTCATGGCTCCACCAGGTATAACCCACATTGGAGGCCGTGGCCGTAAAGTAGGGCAGGTATTTGAGCGTTTTCCAGGTCACAAGGGTATCACCGGAAAAGCCAAGAGGATACCTGTGGGAACCGATACCGCAGTAGCGTGATAAAATAAGGGGATGGTGGAAAAGTCCGTTGTCGAGATAATGATAGTGGTTTAGGGCCCAGAGAGGATCCAGACCTTCCATGGAGGATTCGCTTCCCTGCTGCCAGTCGATCCACCAGAAATCAACGCCGTCCTTTTCGTATGGCCTGTGAAGCACTTCAAAATATGCATTGATATAGCGGTCGCTGGATATATCAAAGGGAATCTGGAACTCCGTTTTCGGATCAACGCCCATTGCCCTGGCCATTTCTTCGTAAAAGTCTTCAAAATAGCGCACACCCTGGGCTGGATGAAGGTTCAGGGTGATACAAAGATTCCGCTCGTGGAGCTTTTGCAGAAAGCGCCTATAGTCGGGAAATAAATCCGTGTTCCAGCTGTAACCAGTCCACCCATTGTTACCGCCGTGGAGATCATCGTTTTTGCCATCTCTCGTAATTCCCTTTGCCTCGTCAAGGGTTTCAGACCAATGCCAGTCCATATCTATGGTGGCGACAGTAAAAGGAACCTTTCTTGCGGCAAAGCGGTCCATGAGCTGCAGATATTCCTTTTCTGTATAAGCGTAATAGCGGCTCCACCAGTTTCCCAGAGCGAACCTGGGGATAAGAGGTGTTTTTCCGCAGAGCTGATACAGAGCTCTTACAGCTCCCCGGAAGTTCTTCCCGTAGGCGAATATATAGAGATCCGTTTCCTCAAAATCGCGAGGGCTTAGGGTTCCGTCAGCTTTGAGAAGCAGAGAAGCGCTGTCATCGATAACAGCCACGCCGTTTTTAGAGACAACACCGTGATCTAATTCGATGGGGTGGGCACCGGGCTCTCCATCATTAAAAGGAATCCACATATCGCCATCGCAGCAGTCAAGCGTACGGTAGGTGCCAAGAAGGCTGCCTTCATTATTCAGGAATACCTTTTCTTTGCTGTCGGAAAAAATAAGATAACTCTCCGGAATTTCCTTTTTGAGGACAAGACATACCTGGTCGGTTATGACTTGAAAACCTTCAGAGGTTTGTTCTGTGCGGAAGGAAACGGGAGGCAGATTCCGGAACCATATGGACTGAGTAGCCTCGTCACAGAACTGCAGATTTTCGCTCTTTTCAATACGCAACAGGCAATCTGTCAGAACAGTAATCCTAAGATCGCCTGTAACGATTACGTTTTCCGGCCTGGCCGCCGGATTTGTTTGTGCAATTAAATGTTTTTCCAGCATAATGTTTCTCCTTATGAGTTTGATATCATTGTCTTTATTGTATCTGCCTTAGGAAGGAGTGTCAATTAAATTGAAAACGGTTTCTTTTTGTCAGGGATAAATATTTTAATGAATGCATATATTATGATACTTGTCCATATAATATAGTATCTTTTGATTTTGTTGGAGGGAAAATATGGCAAGAGGACAGAGAAAACCGTTAGAACAGAAAATTGAAGAAAAACAGAAGATCATAGATTCTTTGGAAATTAGAATCGAGAAAGAGAGAGAAGAGCTGCGGGATTTGTTAAACGAGCAGAAATTTGCAAAATTAGAGGAGATCGGAGCCATTATTGAAAGCTCAAATTTGTCTATGGAGGAGGTGGAAAGAATACTTTCAGAACATGCTTCTCATGTGGCGTAGGAAAAAGAAAAGGCAGGGAAAACGCACCGCGCGTTTGGCTCTGTCTTTTTTGCTTTAAAGGGGTAGTTGACTGTGCTAAAAAAACTGTTATAATCATAATTATATTCGCAATCTGACTAATGGACGATATTTTCAGACAAATGAGGAGCGGACGATCATGACGCAGACAGAACCAGGGGAAAAGAAGCGCGGACACAGCAGAGAAAACATACGTATCACCTTCAATATGGCATGGCCTTCCATTGTGGAGTCCTTTTTTGTGGCCTTCGCAGGGCTGGTGGATTCGCTTATGGTCAGCTCTCTTGGCTCCTATGCGGTGGCGGCTGTGGGACTGACCACTCAGCCCAAATTTATAGGGCTTTCCCTCTTTTTCGCACTGAATGTGGCGGTCTCGGCTCTGGTGGCAAGGCGAAGAGGCGAAAAGAATCAGGATGAGGCCAACCGGATTCTTGGCACGGCGATTGTCTTTCTTCTGGCGGCGGCAGTGGTTTTGAGTGTCCTTTTCGTGGCGCTGGCAGATCCAGTGATACGGCTGTGCGGTTCCACGGCAGAGACTCATGACAGTGCGGTGGCTTATTTTCGCATCATTATGGGGGGCATGATTTTCAACTGTATCCAGATGGGAATCAATTCGGCCCAGAGAGGTGCGGGAAACACCAAGATTACCATGCGCACCAATGTGACCTCCAACACGGTAAATATTATTTTCAACTATCTTCTGATCGGCGGACATTTCGGATTTCCGGCGCTGGGGATTCACGGTGCGGCGCTTGCCACGGTTCTTGGGACCGTTGTGGCCTGCATTATGAGCATCCTCTCCATTCTGAAACCGGAGGGCTTTATCAGTATTCCCTATATTATGGAGCACAGAATACGGCCTGCGGCAAGAAGCTTTTTCAGCCTTGTCCGGGTGGGCTACAGCGTTTTCTTTGAGCAGATCCTGATGAGGATCGGATTTATGATGACGGCAATCATGGCGGCCAGGCAGGGTACGGATGCCATGGCGGCGCATCAGGTTGGCATGAACATCATGGGCTTGTCCTTTTCTTTTGGGGACGGGCTTCAGGCGGCCGCCGTTGCGCTCATAGGCCGGAGTCTTGGCGCAGGAGATGAGAAGCTGGCAAAAGAGTTTGGAAGTATATGCAGGATGTTTGGAGGAGTGATCTCCGCATGCCTTGCCGTTACCTATTTTCTTGGGGCAAGTCCTCTCATGAGTCTGTTTTTTGAGGAGGAGCATATTGTGACGATCGGGGTCAGCATCATGTGCGTGATTATCTTTGTGGTGGCCTTTCAGATCAGCCAGGTGGTCTATATGGGATGCCTGCGGGGAGCGGGAGATACGCTTTACACGGCAGTGGCCTCCACTGTCAGCGTTACCTTTATCCGAACCGTGGTCTCCTATCTGGGCGGCTATGTATTCGGATGGGGAATCGTGGGAATCTGGCTGGGCGTACTCGGGGATCAGATTTCACGGTTTACCTTTGCCTCCATACGGTTTAAGAAGGGACGCTGGACACAAATAAAAATTTAAGTGCTGGATCGTAAGCTTTGCGACCGGCGGGAGAAGATACATGAAAAAGGATTTAACCCAGGGAAGCGTTACGAAAACCATGCTGCTGTTTGCGGGGCCCATGATACTTGGGAATCTGCTTCAGCAGTGTTATAACATTGCGGACACTCTGATTGTGGGCAGGTTTCTGGGAGCGGACGCACTGGCGGCAGTGGGTTCCGCCTATACGCTGATGACATTTTTAACCTCCATTCTGATCGGGCTGTGCATGGGAAGCGGTGCGGTCTTTTCTGTGTATTTCGGGAGAAAGGATCTTGGAGGGATGAAAAGGAGCATGTGCGCCTCCTTTTTTTTCATTTCGGCTGCCTCCCTTTTGATGAACGGGGCGGTGTTTTTTGGGATTCACCTGATCCTGCGGCTTCTGCAGGTGCCGCAGGCGGTCTATGATCTGATGTACGATTACGTGTGGGTGATCTTTTTCGGTATCTTTTTTGTGTTTCTCTATAATTACTTTGCTTTCCTTTTGCGTGCGGTAGGAAATTCCCTGATTCCGCTCTGTTTTCTCGGCGGTGCTGCTTTTCTGAATATCGTGCTGGATCTCGTGTTTGTCATGTCTTTTTCCTGGGGGGTTAAGGGGGCGGCTCTGGCGACAGTGATCGCCCAGGCGGTTTCCGGGATCGGGATTGGATTTTACGCATGGTTCGGCATGCCTGAACTTCGTCCGGGAAGAGAGGAGATACGCCTTGCGGGGCAAAACGCCCCGGAAATCCTGCGCCACAGCTTTGCGGCCTGCGTGCAGCAGTCGGTAATGAATTTCGGGATTCTCATGATCCAGGGGCTGGTGAACAGCTTTGGAACGGCGGTGATGGCGGCCTTTGCGGCGGCTGTCAAAATAGATTCCTTCGCCTACATGCCTGCCCAGGAGTTTGGAAACGCCTTTTCTCTCTTTATCTCCCAGAACCACGGGGCGGGAAGGCAGGAGCGCGTAAGGCTCGGTATCCGCAGGGCGGCCGGGGTTTCGGTCCTGTTCTGTTTGGCTGTTTCGGCGGGAATCTGTCTTTTGGCCCCGAAGCTGATGGAACTGTTTGTGGATTCCGGCGAGAGGCAGATCATAGCGATCGGTGTGGGATATCTGAGGGTGGAGGGCGCTTTCTACTGCGGGATCGGTCTTTTGTTTCTGCTGTACGGCTTTTACCGTGGAATCGAGAAACCGGAGATGTCGCTGGTTCTCACGGTTATTTCCCTTGGCACAAGGGTGCTTTTGGCTTACCTGCTTGCCCCTCGTCCGTCAATCGGTGTGTGGGGGATCTGGTGGGCGATTCCCATCGGGTGGTTTCTGGCGGATCTTACAGGGATCCTCTGCATCAGGAAGGTTGGAGGCTATGAATTCATGAGGGAAAAGACATGCTGAACCGGATGCTTGGTATGATTTATCTTCTGATGAATAAAGGGACGGTGACGGCAGGGGAGCTGGCCGAGAGGTTTGAGGTCTCGGTCCGGACAATCTACCGGGATGTGGAGGCCCTTAGTATGGCGGGAATTCCGGTTTATGCCAAAAAAGGAAAAAACGGAGGCATCTGCCTTACGGAGGAATTCGTTCTCAACAAAATGCTGGTCTCGCAAAAGGAACAGCAGGAGATTCTGGCGGCTCTGGCGAGCCTTAAGGAAACCGGCGTGGGGCAGAGCGGAGAAATCCTGAACAAGCTCGGAGACTTTTTCAAGACAGAGGCGCAAAACTGGGTGGCAATCGATTTTTCTGACTGGAGCGGGAGACGCGGGGAGTTGTACGAACAGCTGCGGGAGGCCATCCTGAACCGGCATGTGATTTCCTTTGACTATTATGGGAAGTACGGGGAGATGAGCGGAAGAACTGTGGAGCCGATTCAGCTGCTTTTCAAGGAATACACCTGGTATGTAAGAGCCTTTTGCAGAGTGAGGCAGGATATGCGTCTGTTTAAAGTAATGCGCATGAAGAGGGTACGGGTGCTGGAGGAAACGTTTACGCCCGTGAGCGCTGCGGACAGAGAGCGGGCTTTTCGGATTGGCGAGGATGAAAAGCTTATGGAAGAAAGCAACGGGCTGGTTCGGATTGTACTTTGGATTCACAACAGAGAAGCTTATCGGATTTATGACCGCTTTGAGGAGGAGGAGATCACGAGGCTGCCGGACGGAAATTTCAGAGTTGAAATCGACAGCCTTCCCGACGACTGGATTTATGGTGTGATTCTGTCTTTCGGTCCCTCGGCCAGGGTACTGGAGCCGGAATGGGTTCAAAAGGAAATCCATAACCGGATCTGTGAAATGAAAAAATTTTATGAAGGCGTTTAGAATATGACATACTGATGTCATATTCTGTCTGTTATAGTAGTCTTGTAAACAGGAAGACCTGAGAAAAAAAGGAGGACTACAACATGGAAATGGAAATGAAGATTTGTCAGAGCTGCGGCATGCCGATGAAGGAAGACCAGTACGGGACGAACAAGGATGGGAGCGCAAACAGCAAATACTGCTGTTACTGCTACAAGGACGGAGAGTTCGCCCAGAAATGCAGCATGGAAGAGATGGTGGATTTCTGTGCGCCCTTTGAGGTGGAAGGCGGCCGCTGCAAGACCCTGGAGGAGGCAAAGGCGGGCCTTATGGCTTATTTCCCCACACTGGAGAGATGGAAGGAGTAGTGGAAAAACATGCTGGAAATACCGGAAAGCGTTACCATTGCGAAACAGCTCAATGAGACGGTCAGAGGAAAGCGGATAAAGGAAGTGGAAACCGAGCATACAAGCCATTCCTTTGCCTGGTATCACGGGGATCCTGCCGCCTACCATGAAACAATGGCGGGCAGAGTGATCGGAGAGGCCGCGGGAATTGGAAGCATGGTGGAGATAGAGCTTTCGGAGTACGGCTTTGTGGCCGGGGACGGTACCAACATCCGTTATTTTGCGCCGGGCGAAAAGCTCCCGGTGCGGTATCAGATGCGGATTACCCTGGAGGACGAAAGCAGCCTGGTGTGCACGGTGCAGATGTATGGTTCCATGTTTTTAATTCAGCCAAAGGCATATGACAATCCCTATTATCTGGCGGCAAAGCAAAAGCCGTTTCCCTTTACAGAGGAGTTTACTTATGATTATTTTACTTCTCTGCGCAAGGGAGTGTCCGGCAAAAGCTCCATGAAGGAGTTCCTTGCCACCCATCAGCGGATTCCGGGGCTTGGAAACGGCGTGCTTCAGGACATCCTGTTTCATGCGGGCCTCCATCCCAAGAGAAAGATCCATACGCTGGGGGAGGCGGACTGGAGAAGAGTCTATGAGACTGTGACGGGAGATCTGAGACAGATGCTGGCGGCCGGAGGAAGAAGCACGGAAAAGGATCTGTTTGGCAATCCCGGAGGCTATCATGCCATTCTCAGCAAGAAGACTGTGGGAAAGCCCTGTCCTTACTGCGGGGAGATCATTCAGAAATCCAACTATCTGGGAGGGACTGTATATTACTGCCCTCAATGTCAAAATTGAGGGCAGAAAATATAAATTTTCAGAATGCGAAGGGAGTAAACGGATGAAGACGATTGTACTGTGTTACAGGAAATGCAGCACCTGCCAGAAGGCGCTTAAATGGCTGGAGGAAAACGGCGTTGAGTATGAGGAGCGCCCGATCAGGGAGGAGAATCCCACCAGGCAGGAGATTGAGGAATGGCATAAAAGAAGCGCTCTGCCGTTAAAGCGCTTCTTTAATACCAGCGGGAATTTATATAAGGAACTAAAGCTCAAGGACAGGCTTGCGGACATGCCCGAGACGGAGCAGCTTGAGCTTCTTTCCAGCGACGGAATGCTGGTAAAGCGCCCGCTTCTTGTGACAGAGGATCGCATTTATCCAGGGTTTAAAGAGGCGGACTGGAAGGAAATCCTGTGCGCTAAACAATGAACAGGAAGAACAGAACAAGATAAGATTTCTTCAGGTCTCTGTTCATCAGAAGGTAGATCCCGCCCATGCCGAAGCCGAGTATGAGCCCCATGATTCCGGTAAGGGGATTTTTGGTGAACGCATGGGCAAGGCCCCAGGTCAGTCCGCAGATGATTCCGCCGTAGGGAATCTGGGGCTTTGAGAACCATATCTCGCAGGCTTTCTGGCCAAATAGGATGATCAACAGAAAGAGCATGGTTTCAAAGGCATAGTAGATGTACTGGAAGGTAAAGAGCAGAGGGCCTCTTCTTGTAAATTCCAGGTAAATCTTAGGGCCTCCCCAGCTGATATAGTTTGCGGCAAATGCCAGAGCCGCGAGAGCAAGACACACGCACCATCTCGGCCATCCGACCGGCCTGCCCTTTTCCAAAAGAGGGAAATGGCATTTCTTCTGCGCCTTTTTGATCAGCATGGCGGCAAAGATCCCCCAGGTGACGCAGGTCAGGATCCAGTGAAGAATGGTCTGGACATCGGTCCAGTTCTCCATAGATGAACCGTAAAGGGCGGGCTCCAGCAGATAGGCATAGACGGCCTCTGTTCCAAGGCCTGCGAAAGCCGTAAGGGCCAGATCCAGAAAGCGGCTTCCCCTGCTTTCTTCCCTTTTATTCGTTGTTGTTATTTTTCTGTAAATCATTCTGATACCTCCTTATTTCTTCCAATTCTTTATTCATGCGCCGTAACTCGCCAAACAGTGAAAGATAATAGGCCGCTGCCCCGATCGCGTAGGGAATGGTGAAGGACAAAAACATATCCCGATAGCCGTCCTCATGAAGCGGTTCAAAATGGGACGATATCCAGGTGAAGAGCATTACCACTCCCACAAGAAGAACATACTGCCCCAGAATCACTGCCAGCAGGGGGAGATTCTGAAACCGGTAATACTGGGACAGGACAAAGGTTGCGAGGAAAGAAAGCGCAAGCATGACCAGCAGATTTCCCTGGTAATCGGTAAAAATCCCCTGCGCTACCGCTTCGAGAAGTATTTTCCCTGCGACCAGCAGGGTGAAGATCACGCATCCGGTGGAAAAGAAATTATGTCTGTTTATCTGTCTCATAAGTAACCTCCTTTATCCGTTTAAGAGCCTCCAGAAAACACTTCTTATAGCTTCTGTTGAGAATCAGAAATTCCCCGTTATCCAGAACCAGCCGAAGCCGCATATTCAGATCGGCCTTGACCCGGTTTACCTTATAGATATTTACCGCCGTGGATTTCCCGATCTGAATAAAACCGCCGGCGCCAAAGCGCTCAAGAAAGCTCTTTAAGCTGTAGTCAAGCTGGAAAACGTTCCTTTCCTGATAGGCAAACAGTTTTCGGTCCACCACTTCCAGGTAAAAAATGGTCCCCGGGTGAAGCTTTTGGATGCAGTTATCCTTTTTGCCCATAATACTGTGAAAAGAGAAAAAGAAATCTTTTACCACGCCTATGGTTTCGCACTCCTGCCGGTAATGGACGTCCACATAGTCCTCGCTCAGGGACGGTTCTTTAAAATAATTGATTTTCACATGCTGCCTCCCGTAAATTTGTATCCTGTCATCAGCTTCTTTATGAGACTGATTATAGCAGTCTGCCGTTAATTTACAAGAAGGTTCTGTAGATCCTGCGCCGTGGGATGCTTATGTTGCGAAAAAGACTCGGGATTATATTTTGTAATGAATTTTTCCCTGCTATGTGATATACTTACTATGAAAGTCCCGGACAGCGGCTGAGCAGATGGGCAAGCTTGCTTGCACAGATGTTCAGACATTGGACGGGCAAGCCTGTATGAGCAAGCAGGCCGTCAGGCCGGATTGTGAATACGGGCGGCAGCTGCGGGAGTGCGGATGCACGAAGCAGCTGACTTTCATTTGTGGTGGGGCGCAGAAAGCGCTGCGGGAGAGCGCAGAAAGCGCAAAGAAGGGGCATGGCAAGGCCCTGTGACAGATGCTTGACGAAATGGAGGAAAGAAACTATGCAGAATCAAACTTTATCTGCCCAGGAAGCGCTGGCTAAGCTGAAAGAGGGAAATCAGCACTATCTGGCAGCAGAGACCAACCCGGGAGATGTCTCCCCGAAGATCAGGCAGTATACCTGCGATAACGGGCAGAGTCCCTATGCGATTGTCGTGACCTGTTCGGATTCCAGAGTGATTCCGGAGGGTATTTTTTCTGCCGGGATCGGAGAATTGTTCGTAATCCGTGTGGCAGGCAACGTGATGGATAAGCATCAGCTTGGCAGTATCGAATATGCGGCGGAGCATCTTGGAAGCAGGCTGCTGGTGATTCTGGGACATACGCACTGCGGAGCGGTAGGAGCGGCTCTGAGCGGGGATCCGGGCGGCTTCATCCAATACATAACCGACGAGATCAAGAAAGCCATCGGGGAGGAAAAGGATGCGCTGAAGGCATGCCGCCTGAATGTGGAAAAGGGAGTGTCCATTGTAAAGGAAAGCCTGAAGGAGCTGGTGGAGGAAGGCGCACTTACCGTATGCGGCGCAATCTATAATATAGAAAGCGGAAGCGTGGATTTCCTGGAATAAGTAAAAAAATGAATTGAGGAAGCGTTTGCGGGCCGGTATCTGGCAGAAGGGATACCGGCTCCTCCTTTTTTCGAAAAAAGGATGGGCATTGCGAAGGATAGAGCGCACTGCTAAGATAGTAGGTGATCACGAAAGGAAGGAGAACGGTTATGGATACGGTGATCCGGGAAAACAGGGAAGAGTATATGCGAAGCCTCAGAAAATGGCTCAGGGAAACCGAAAACAATGCGCCGGAAGAGATGAGCCGCTTTTTTGAGGAGAGGCTGGAAGGCTACGAAGAGCATATGTCCCTGTGGGAGAAGGCATATGAGAGGTTTGCAGAGCTTCTTCCGGCATCCTGCAGGGAGATTCTGGATCTGGGATGTGGAACCGGTCTGGAGATCGGAGAGATCTGGAAGAGAGATCCGGGCGTGGCAGTGACCGGGATTGATCTGTGCAGGAGTATGCTGGACCGGCTTCAAAAAAAGTATGGACAGGGGCCCCTTACCGTTATATGCGGGGATTATCTCAAATGTGATCTTGGCAGAGACCGCTGGGACGCGGTGATATCTTTTGAGAGCCTCCACCATTTTCTGCCCGGGCAGAAGCTTTTATTATATAGAAGGATATGGGAAAGCTTAAGAGATGGAGGAGAATTTCTCCTGGGAGATTATATTGCCTGCTGCCCGCAGGAGGAAGAGCTTCTTCGGGAGGCCTGCCTGAAAAAGAGAGAGAGGTTTCAGATCCCGGAGGATGAGTATGTGCACTTTGACATACCTCTTACCGAGGAGCATGAAATCCGTCTTCTGAACCAGGTCGGATTTTTTGAGGTATCGGTTACGGACAGCATTGAGGGGGCGACGATTCTGAGAGCGGAAAGGAGAAGGAGATAGTTGAAAGAATACGAAGTAATCAAAAATTACCGCAGGGACGACGCACTGCGGGCAAGCTTTAATGCGCTGGCAGGAAAGACCTTTGGGATCGACTTCGAGGACTGGTATCAAAACGGGTATTGGACAGATGCGTATAATCCCCATTCGATCGTCATAGACGGGAAAATTGCGGCCAATGTGTCCGTAAACCACACGGATTTTGTCTGGAGAGGAGAGCGGTTTCGGCTGATTCAGCTGGGAACCGTGATGACCGGAGAGGAATACAGGAACCGGGGACTGATCCGGCGGATCATGGAGACCATAGAGGAGGACTATGCGGATAAGGCTGACGGAATCTACCTGTTTGCCAATGACAGCGTCCTTGACTTTTATCCCAAATTCGGCTTCCGGGAAGCCCGGGAGTACCAGTATGACAAAACGCTCCATAACCGAAAGGAGCGAACCATGGAGCAGGTTCCCATGGAGAGGAAAGAAGACTGGGACAAGGTGGAAAGGGCAGTGAAGGAAAGTGTCTGCAACGGTGCCTTTGACCTGGCAGGCAACAGCTCGCTGATCATGTTTTATCTGACGAAATACATGCGGGAAAATGTATACTATGAGAAGAATCTGGGGGTCTATGCGGTTGCGGAAATGGAAGGAAAAAGCCTTTTGCTCCATCAGGTCTTTTCCCGAAGGGAGGCTGATCTTGCGGAGGTGACGGCGGCTTTTGGAAAGGAAATAGAGAGAGTGAGTCTGGGCTTTACACCGAAAAAACCGGAAGAATTTGAATGCAGTCTACTGAAGGAGGAGGACACTACCCTGTTTGTAAAGGGAAATGCTTTTGAAGATTTTGGCAGGGAACGAATGCGGTTTCCTGTTTTGGCACGGGCATAAGAGAAGTTTTAAAATTTAAACAAAAAGTATATAAAAATCCCTGGAAATATAGTATGATTAAACAAAGGAGCAAATTAATAGTTTTTATAAGGAGTGAGAGTATGCTTGCAACATTAGTACCTTTGTTTGATGAAAACATGAGCGTCCGGGCCTATTCGCTGTTTGCCCAGAAGAAGAATTTCCTTCTAAATCCAAGCCTTCTTGGAACGGGCAGCAATGACGGGGCCGGCAGTATAGCCGGACTTGACATTATTGAGAGTATGGGAATCGAGACCTTGTCTGCGGACAAGGACGTATTCGTGGAGATTAATAATATATCGGTTTTTTCGGACGTTGATTCTCAGTGCGGCGCACCCCATGAAAGGCTGGTTCTTCTGGCGGATCACACGATCACGCCGGAGCCGATGTATGTAAACAGGCTGAAAGAGCTGAAGGGCCAGGGCTACAAGCTGGCCATCCGCAAGCTGCAGGTGCAGCAGTTTGAACCGTACCGGGAGATTCTGCAGCTGATGGATTATATTCTGCTGGATCATAAGAGAATTGATATCAGCAAGGCAAAAATCTATTTTGCCAATGTCTACCCCAATATCAGCCTGTGTGCGGTCAATGTGAATTCCAAAGAGATTTTCGAGGAGCTGAAAAAGGACGGCGGATACCAGCTCTACGAGGGAGAATTTTTCCGGGTTCCCGTGACAAAGGGACAGGCGCAGGTTTCCCCTCTTAAGGTGAATTATATCGAGCTGCTCAATCTGGTAAACGGCGAGGATTTCGAGCTGACGAAAGCGGCGGATGTGATCGGAAGGGATACGGCCCTTGTAATCTCCCTGCTTAAGATGGTGAACCGGATTGCTGTGAATTCCGAGATTACGTCCATACGCCATGCGGCGGCCATGCTGGGACAGCGGGAGCTGAAAAAATGGATCAACACGGCGGTGACGAACGAGCTGTGCATGGATAAACCGAACGAGATCACAAGGCTTTCCCTGCTGAGAGCCAAATTTGCCGAAAATTTAGCGCCTGTGTTTGGGATGGCAATGCAGTCCCAGGAGCTGTTTTTGATGGGATTGTTTTCCGTGCTCGATTTGATTCTGGATAAACCCATGGAAGAAGCTCTGGATCTGGTAAAGGTGTCGAAGGAGATCCAAATGGCTCTGACCGGGCGGGAAGGGTCTCTCTCGCCGGTTCTGGACTTTATTCTGCACTATGAGGCGGCCGGCTGGCAGGAGGTTTCCAGACAGATGGTGCTTTTGAATATTGATATCAATCACGTGTATGAGGCCTACGTGGGTTCTCTGAAGTGGTATCGAACTCTTTTTGCGGAATAGTTTTAAAATAACAGATAAAGCAGATGTTTCCGGTTGACAGATATGTTCGGCAGATGTAGAATGAACTATATTTTACATCTGCCGAATTTGTTTGCGCAGATGAGAGAAGAAGGAGGATATCTATGAGGAGACTGCCGGATTCCGAATTGGAGCTCATGATGATTATATGGGAGCTTGACGGGCCTGTCACGAGATTTGAGATTGAGGAAAGCATGGAGAAGGACAGGAAGCTCTCGCCAACCACGATCCTTTCCTTTTTGTCGAGACTCCAGGAAAAGGGTTTTTTGAAGGTGGAGAAAACAGGCAAAAATAATGTATATATTTCCTTGATTGGCAGAGACGAATATATGCAGTCGGAAAGCCGGAAAATCCTCAAAAGACTATATCGCAATTCCGCAAGAAATTTTCTGGCAGCCCTGTATGACGGAAACAGTCTGACGGACGAGGAGTGGCTGGAGCTGGAGGAATATATCAGTGAAAAGCGAAAGTCAGACAGGGAGCGGGCGAGAGAAGAAAAAGGGGAATGAGAAGGATTGCGGAGGAATCTGCTGCTATCTTTCTATGGAGCTGATCAAGACAGAGAATGGATGGAGGATAACCAGTTATGGATTGGAGATGTAAGAAAAAAGAAAGAGCAAAAAGCAGAAGGATGCGGATTTTATATGAGATACTGGACTGGTCCCGTGTGATTGTGACCGGATTTGCCATGGCCTTTGTGATCAGCAATACGCTGATCGCCAACGCCCAGGTTCCAACCGGCTCTATGGAGGATACGATCATGCCGGGAAGCCGGATTATTATCAACCGCTTATCTTATGTGTCAAAGGAACCGGCCCGGGGAGATATTGTCTCTTTCTATTATCCGGATGATGGAAAGAGCGTGTATTTGAAACGGATTATCGGACTGCCGGGCGAGTGCGTGGAGGGAAGAGAGGGAAAGGTGTATATTGACGGAATGGCGCTGGAGGAGGGCTATGTGAAGGAGGCTCTTTGCTCTGACTTCGGACCGTTTCTCGTGCCTTCGGGTTCCTATTTTATGATGGGCGATAACCGGAATAATTCCTGGGATTCCAGATACTGGGAACAGCCCTATGTGGATGCGAAGGAGATCATTGGAAGAGCTGAGTTTGAATATTATCCCGGATTCAAATGGCTCAACTGAAAAGTGAGAATTTTTCATTGCGGCAGCCTGTCCCTGGAAGTATAATGAGTGGGAAAGGATGCGGAAAATGAACAGAGAAACTTACTTATTATTGGAAGATTATATGAAGTCCTGTATGAAGGACAGCGCTCACGACAAGGAGCACGTTTACCGGGTATTGTACACGGCGCTTGCGATTGCGAAGAAGGAGAGGAAGGCGGATGTGGATGTGCTGATTGCCTCCTGCCTTCTTCACGATATCGGAAGGCAGGAGCAGTTTGCCGATCCAAAGATCTGCCATGCCAGGGCGGGAGCCAAAAAGGCCTATGATTTCCTGAAAGAAAACGGGTTTTCGGATGAGTTTTCAAAAAAGGTCTCTCAGTGTATTCTGACCCACAGGTACCGCCGGAGCAATCTGCCGGAAAGTCTGGAAGCGAAGATTCTTTTCGATGCCGACAAAATCGATGTTGCGGGAGCGGTGGGTATCGCCCGGACTCTGGTTTACAAGGGAAAGGTTTCACAGCCTCTGTATTCGGTATCCGGGGACGGCCGTGTGCTGGATGGGGAGGAGAAAGAGCCTCCTTCTTTTTTCCAGGAATACAAATATAAGCTGGAGGGAATCTATTCCGGTTTTTTCACGGAGCAAGGCCGCAAGATCGCAATGAGCCGGAAAAAGGCGGCGGAGGATTTCTACAACAGTATGCTTAAGGAAGTCAGAGAGCCCTATGAAAAGGGAAGAGAGCTCCTTTGGGAGTTCCTGGAGGAAAAAACGGAAAAGAAAGCCGTGATCCGAAAGGCGGAACAGGAAGACATTCCCAGAATTGCCGAGATACTGATTTTTGCAAAGAGGACGGCTTACCGGCCGATTTTCCGGGATGATGCGGTATCGTTTAATGAGATGCAGGTGGTAAAGCTTGCCGGGGAGCTGGAGAGGGAGGGAGCCGTCGATCATATGGTGGTTTATGATGACGGTATTGTCCGGGGAATGATGGAGAAAAGGAGAGGGGATAGCCCTGACTATCCGGACAGTATGCAGTTGTGTTCTTTCTATGTGGACCCTTTTTTCCAGGGCTGCGGCATTGGAAGAAGGATGATGGAACAGTTTCTTGATGAGACGAAAAAGAACGGTTTTCAAAGGATTTATCTCTGGGTGCTGGAGAAAAACAGCCGGGCGAGAGGGCTCTACGAAAGCTATGGATTTGCCTTTGACGGAACGAAAGCCCTGCAGGATGGGACGGCAGAATATCTGCTCAGGTATGTTCGGAATTCTTTGTGAGGACGGAGTGGAGGAAGACGCTATGGCACAGACGGGAAAAGACTATATTTTGATGCATAAAAATGTTCCGGTGGCGGATTTTACGCTGGGTGAAGATTCCGGGGCGATCCTGTCTGTGGGGACCGTATACGAATGCGCACATGTTCCCGTTGGAATTCCCTGCGAGAAGGGAATCATGGATCGCAGAGCGTTAAATCTCTGGTGGCGGGGACGTTCCATTCCTGAAAGCCGTATGGGGATAAGCGAGACGCTGGAAAAGCTGGAGCTGTCGAATGCGCAGATTCTGGCACAGAAGTGCCTGGGGCTTAGTCTGTCCGATCAATACTGGATTCGTCCCAGGAATACCGCACTTTTCTGGGAGCAGATGAACTTTTTTGAAAATTCCTTTTCCGAGGATATGGGCAGGATTCTGTTTGGAAAATCATTTGAGAAGGGAGAAGTAAGCCTTTTTTCTCCTGACAATACGTCCGACGGATGGCTCAAAAAGAAGTGGGTGATTCTGAAGGGAAAGCGGTGTCTGATAAAGGGAGGAAGCGGCGCCATCTCTCAGGAGCCATACAATGAGGTTATAGCCAGCCGCATTATGGATCGATTGCACATTTCTCACGTATCGTATTCGCTGCTCATGGAAGAAGGATATCCCTACAGTGTATGTGAGAATTTTGTAACGCCGGATACGGAGCTGATCACTGCGTGGCATATTATGCAGATAGAAAAAAGCCGAATCACATTTCCCTGTACCGGCATTATCTGAATTGCTGCGAGAGGCTTGGGATTCCTGGCATGGAAAAAAGCCTGGACGAGATGATGGTTCTGGATTATCTGATCGCAAACGAGGACAGGCACCAGAATAATTTCGGTGCAATCCGCAGGGCCGATACGCTGCAATATCTGGGAGCGGCGCCGATTTTTGATAGTGGCACCTCTCTGTGGTGGGATAAGCCTGCAGGAATGATAAAGCCGGACGTAAAGCTTACCTGCAAGCCTTTCAAAACCAGCCATGAGGAGCAGATCAAACTGGTAAAGGATTTTGACTGGCTGGATTTTTCCGCCCTTTCGGGGGTGGAGGAGGAGATCTGTGAAATCGTGGGCGATTCCCTGTTTATTGACAGGACGAGATGCAAAGCGCTCTGTGAAGGGATCAGAGAGCGGATAAAAAGGTTGGAGAAGATAGCGTTATCCGCCGCAAAATGAAGAAGGGCCTGCGCGGGGCCCTTCTTTTCATCCTTTAAAGCTTTCTCAGGGCCTGAATGCGCCCGTTGACATTGTCCTCAAATTCCCTGTCAGAAAATTTGGGATCCCTTGTCTTCATCCAGATCTCACAGGGGACATTACCGCACTCCCCGCAGTTTTTCAGCTTCCTGTTGTTTACAGAGCATTCATAAATTCCGCATGTCTGCCCATCCGGCACATGAAAAACCTTTCCGCCGCATTCATTACAGCCTGTACACATTTCGCCATAGCAGTAGCAGGTACTGCAGTCTGTTCCACATACGCTTAAATCCGCCATTTGCCAATACCATCCTTCCCGTAATTGAATATAAATATGTTTGGGTCAAAAGGTATTTTACCGCAGCCGGTCGGAAAAGTATTGAATATTTCCGACATTGTTCCGGGCATGGGCTTTGGCGGTTTCCATATTCATGGTGTGATAGCGCTTGAATTCCCTTGACAAATGGGATTGGTCGGCATATCCGTATCTGTACACTCCTTCCAGAATCTTAAATTCCGGGTTTCTGAGAAGCTCATTCCACAAAAACTGATAGCGTATCAGATTAATAAGCTTTTTTGGCGTGATACCGATATATTCGTGAAATAATCTTTCCAGATGTCTGCTGCTGACAAATACCTCTTTAGCCAGCAAAGAGGCGTTCAAAGCCCCCTTCCGCATTAGGATCTGTTCAACCGAGCGTTCGATTACGCTGTTTTCTCTTATCCGGAACAGCTTTTTGCAGAACAGCTTTTCCGTGATTTCCGCTCTTTCACTCAGGGAAAGTTTTTCAAACAGCTGCGGCTTCAGTTCACCGTTAAGCCAGTGGAATCTGGAAGGAATCGGCGAAAAAGAATTTACGGTATCTTTCAGGGTATCCTCGCTAAAGGCACAGGCGCCCCAGGCATAAAACCGAATGGCGAATACGGAGATAAGATGTCCTGGCTTTTTTTCGGAACAGCTGGAAAAGCTTTTGTCATTGAGACCGCAGAAGATTCCGGTGACGGTATTTTCCGTGTGGTCAATCTGATAGATTATATCCATGCAGGTGTCCGGAATAACCAGCCCGGACAGGGCCTGTCCCTTCGGATAATAGGGCAGCCTGCTGCCCCAGAAGCAGCGGATGTATTTGGATAATTCGGTATTCACGGGAAGGAGCTCCGTGTATTCTTCGTCCTGCCTAAAAGGAGTTGCGGTTTGCGGTATGTAAAGTGTGTTTTTCATGTTTGTAATTCCCAAGGAGGCCAGAGAACTGTTTGATATAAAGCCCGGTGATAACCTGTTGGTGCTTGCTGACGAACAGCGGAGATTTTAATTAATAAGAACTCCCGTTCTCAGCACTTTGCCCAAACGCCTTCACGCTGATCCCGTTTACCTCCACCTGATCGTTAATCTCAATCACCAGACACTTCCTCCCGTCCACCATCATGGTATTTACAAGATCCGCCCGCTCCGGGTTTACTTTTACCACGACATCAGGGGTTTTGACCTCGAAAGAGCGTGTGCTTGCCACGTTGTCCACAAACAGGGACGTGTCCTCACCGGCAGAGGCATCGTACAGCTTTTCAAAATCGGTCAGCTTTTCTTCCTCCACACCGCTCTTTTCAAGGAGATGCTTTACCTCCGTTTTGCCCAAAGTAAGGGGTTCCGGAATTTCCTTGTGTTCCTCGATCATTTCTGTGAGATTTTCATGGATGCTCTTTACCACCGCATACTCGCAGTCCTCACCCAGAGTCTGCTCAATGAGCGTCTGAAAGGTTTCCTTTTGAACCCCGGCGGAGAGGGAGAGGGGGCAGCCCAGAATCCCCTCCGCAAATTCAGCGTGGGGCTCCTCCGGATTTTTGGAGTAATAAAGGGTACTGTGAATGTCGCTGGCCCGGTCGTTGAAAGCGGGGAACAGAAATCCGGTCTCCGGCATGTTCACCACCCAGTCCCGCATCCGGTTGTGGAATTCATTGATCTCGGCGTCATAGCTTAAGCCGGGCTTGGAGAGGACAACCGGGCAGATGCTGCACAGAAGATATTCAAATACCGTATCGGAAGCATCCTCCATGGTAAGGCCGTCCGTGGTTTTGCCGGGCACGTCATAGGCGTCGTGAATCAGAAGGATCAGGTAATTTCCCACAAATTCGTAGGAGCTGATGACGCGGTCATAGAATTCCTCCAGAAGGGCGTCGTCCTTGAGCCTGCTCTCCCGAAGACGGTAGAGAAACTCCTGCGTGCCGCCCTCTGCCTCCGAGTCAGTGGGAAAACCAAGATTTAACAGATTCTTGCCAAGGCTTCCCGAAAGGGTTTTGCGCAGAAGCTCAAAATATTTGAAAATTTCTTCCTCTGGAAGCGAAAGAAACGCTTCCCGGAATTCCGTTTTCTTGTTCTTTTCGCCGTCCACATAGCATCCACAGATTCTGGTGATGGAACAGTTACTGGGTGTAAACAGCCGTTTGATTTCGTTGATTTCCTGTTTGATCATTATTTCTTCCTCTTTTTTCTTCCTGCTGGCTTACAGCGGGAGTTGCCGCCTGCTGGAATTTCAGGTTTTTCTGGGCCGTGGAGAGCATCAGCTTGATACGGTTTAACTGATTGACCTCACTGGCCCCGGGATCGTAATCGATGGCCACGATGTTGCTAAGCGGATACTGCCTGCGCAGCTCTTTGATGACGCCTTTTCCGACGACATGGTTTGGAAGGCAGCCAAAGGGCTGGGTGCATACGATATTGTTAACGCCGCTGTGGATCAGCTCCACCATTTCTCCGGTAAGGAACCATCCCTCTCCGGTCTGGTTTCCTATGGAAACAATGGGCTTCGCATAGTCTACAAGCTGATAAATACTCACGGGAGGTATGAAATGCACGCTCCTTTCAAAGGCCTTTGCCGCACTCCGGCGCAGAGATTCCAGGGCTTCAATTCCAAGCTTTGAGATAAAAGCGGCCTTTTTGCTGGTTCCGAGCTGATCCGCCTTATAAATCTGGTTGTAGAAGCAGTAAAGCATGAAATCCAAAAGATCAGGAACGACGGCCTCGGCGCCTTCTGATTCCAGCAGTTCTACCAGATGGTTGTTTGCGGCAGGAGCAAATTTGACGAGAATTTCACCCACAATTCCCACCTTGGGTTTCACCTCTTTTGTGATGGGAACGGAATCAAATTCCTGAATGATCTGCCTGCACATTTTCTGAAAGCGGAAAAAGCTCATATGTTTTTCGGAGACAAACGCCTGACAGCGTTTCAGCCATTTTTGGTGCAGCGCTTCCACGCTTCCCTTTTCCCTTTCATAAGGGCGCATGCGGTAAATACAGCGCATGAAAATATCGCCGAACACGGCGCCGTAGGCGGCCCGCATCAAAAGCTCCGGATTCAGGTGGAAGCCGGGATTGCTCTCAATACCAGCCAGATTTAAGGAGATGACGGGAATCTGTGACATGCCCGCCTTCTCCAGCGCACGCCGGATAAAACCGATGTAATTGGTAGCGCGGCATCCGCCGCCGGTCTGACTCATGATGACCGCAACCTTGTTCAGATCGTATCTGCCGGATAGCAAAGCGTCCATAATCTGTCCCACCACGATAAGGGAGGGATAGCAGGCATCGTTATTGACATATTTCAGCCCCATTTCCACGGCATGCCGGTTATCATTGGACAGAACCTCAAAATGATAGCCGCAGGCATTGAAGGCCGTTTCCAGAATGTCAAAGTGAATGGGAGACATCTGGGGGCACAAGATCGTGTAGTCCTTGCGCATTTCCTCGGTAAAGGCTACCTTTTTGATAGCGGAGGATCGGATCGTGCGCTCCTTGTGCTTTTTTTCCCGAACCTGGATGGCGGAGAGCAGAGAGCGGATCCGGATTCTGGCAGCGCCGAGATTGTTGACCTCATCGATTTTGAGGCAGGTATAAATCTTGTCCGAGCCGGAGAGAATATCACTAACCTGATCGGTGGTGACGGCGTCCAGTCCGCAGCCAAAGGAATTCAGCTGGATCAGATCCAGGTTTTCCACGGTTTTCACAAAGCTTGCCGCGGCATAGAGCCTGGAGTGATACATCCACTGGTCGGATACGATCAGTGGACGCTCCGGCTTCGCAAGATGGGAGACGGAATCCTCTGTCAGCACGGCAATGTCATAGGAGACGATCAGCTCCGGAATCCCGTGATTGATCTCCGGGTCAATATGGTAGGGGCGTCCGGCAAGCACAATTCCCCGCCTGCCGCTCCTGTTCAGATAATCCAGCACTTCCTCGCCTTTTTTCTGCATGTCTGTGTGTGCGCTGGCAAGCTCGGCCCAGGCGAGACGGACAGCCTCGATGATGTCGCAGGCCGGAATTTCCGCAAATTCTTTCACCAGGGCCTGGGCAATGGTTTTCTCATTGCGGAAGGAAAGAAAAGGATTTCGCAGAACCGCCTCCCCCCTGCCGATCTCCTCCACATTGTTCTTGATATTCTCCGAGTAGGAGGTGACGATGGGACAGTTATAGTGGTTGTTGGCCTCGCCAAACTCGTTTCTTTCATAAAAAAGAGCCGGATAAAAGATAAAGTCCACCTTCTGGTCAATGAGCCATTTGATATGGCCGTGTGCAAGCTTGGCGGGATAGCATTCGGATTCGCTGGGGATGGATTCGATACCAAGCTCGTAAATCTTCCGGTTGGAAACCGGAGAGAGCACCACCTGAAAATCAAGAGCCGTAAAAAAGGTAAACCAGAAGGGATAGTTTTCGTATAAATTCAATACCCTTGGAATCCCGACCCGGCCTCTTGGAGCCCTGTCTGCCGGAAGCGGTTCGTAGTCAAAAAAGCGTTTCAGCTTATAATCGAACAGGTTGGGAATCCCGTTTTCATTTTTCTGTCCGCCAATCCCCCGTTCGCAGCGGTTGCCGGAGATAAACTGACGTCCCCCGGTAAATTTGTTGATGGTCAGACGGCAGTTGTTGGTGCAGCCCCGGCATTTTGCCATACTGGTTTCAAACTGAAGCGTGTTGATTTTTTCCATGGGAAGCATGGTGGTCTGATACCCTTCCTCGAAGCGTTCCCGGGCGATCAGAGCGGCTCCGAACGCACCCATAATGCCGGCGATATCAGGCCGGATGGCCTTACAGTCCGCAATTTTCTCAAAGCTTCGCAGCACGGCGTCATTGTAAAAGGTACCGCCCTGCACTACGATATTGCGCCCGAGCTCGGAAGCGCTGGATACCTTGATTACCTTGAACAGTGCGTTTTTGATTACGGAATAGGCAAGCCCGGCGGAGATATCGGAGACGGAAGCCCCTTCCTTCTGCGCCTGCTTTACCTTGGAATTCATGAAAACCGTACAGCGGGTGCCCAGATCGATGGGATGCTCCGCAAAGAGAGCGGCGTAAGCGAAATCTTCCACGCTGTAATTGAGCGATTTGGCAAAGGTTTCGATAAAGGAACCGCACCCTGAAGAGCAGGCTTCATTGAGCTGTACGCTGTCAACGGTCTGGTTTTTGATCTTGATGCATTTCATGTCCTGGCCGCCGATATCCAGGATACAGTCCACATCCGGATTGAAAAAGGCGGCCGCATAGTAATGCGCCACGGTCTCCACTTCTCCGTCGTCCAGAAGGAATGCGGCTTTCAGCAGGGCTTCCCCATAACCGGTGGAGCAGGAGCGGACGATTCTTGCTTCCTCCGGAAGCTTTTCATAAATCTCACGGATGGAGCGGATGGCGGTTTTGAGAGGGCTGCCATCGTTGCCGCTGTAGAAAGAGTAGAGAAGGCTCCCCTCCTCGTCCACCAGAGCGATCTTGGTCGTGGTGCTCCCGGCGTCGATTCCCAGATAGCAGTTTCCTTTGTAGGTGGAGAGCTCCCGGGTCCGGATATGGTGCCTGGAATGCCGCTCCTTGAAAGCCTCATACTCTGTTTCCGAGGCGAAAAGAGGCTCCATGCGCTCCACCTCAAACTCCATTTTGATATCGGACGAGAGCTTGCCCGCCATCTCGTCCATGGTATAAAAAACGTCTTCCTTTGCGTTTAAGGCCGAGCCGATTGCGGCAAAAAGGTGGGAATGCTCCGTATCGACCACGTGCTCTCCGTCCAGTTTAAGCGTCCGGATGAAAGCGGTTTTCAGCTCTGAGAGAAAGTGAAGCGGCCCTCCCAGAAAGGCCACATGCCCCCGGATTGGTTTTCCGCAGGCAAGACCGCTGATCGTCTGGTTTACCACCGCCTGAAAGATGGAAGCGGAGAGATCCTCCTTTGTGGCGCCCTCGTTGATCAGGGGCTGAATGTCCGTTTTGGCAAATACGCCGCACCTGGCGGCAATCGTGTAGAGGGAACGGTAATCTTTGGCGTATTCGTTAAGCCCGCTTGCGTCCGTCTGAAGAAGGGAAGCCATCTGATCAATAAAGGAACCGGTTCCTCCCGCACAGATCCCGTTCATACGCTGCTCCACATTACCGCCCTCAAAATAGATGATCTTGGCATCCTCGCCGCCAAGCTCGATTGCCACATCCGTTTGAGGGGCAAGCTCCTTGAGAGCCGTGGCCACGCTGATCACCTCCTGCACGAAAGGAACCTTTAAGTGATTGGCCAGGGTAAGGCCTCCGGAACCTGTGATCATGGGATGAAGCGTGATATTTCCAAGCTGCCCGTAAGCTTCACAAAGCAGTCCGGAAAGAGTCTCCCGGATGTTTGCAAAATGTCGTTTGTAGTTTGAATACAATATATGATGCGCATCATCCAGTATGGCGATTTTTACCGTGGTAGAACCGATATCAATGCCCAGTGTATAATGCCTGTGCTCCATATTAAGCCGCCTTTCTGTTATTATAATAAGGTTTGGATGCCACAAGATTCGGGCCTGTCATGTACGAACGTACGCCCCTGGCATCGTATTATGTTAATCTTATCTGACACATTTAGATATTATACGACACTCATTTACAAATTGCAACGCACGAAAATTAATTAATTGTAAAGAAAAAATAGGTTAAATCTAAAATTTCCATCCTTGAGTTTACATTTGCTGGATAGAATGTTAAAATGTGACTTATCGGAAGGAAAGCAAGCACGAAAGGAAGCGTCTATATATGAAACCTATGAGTAACTTTGAAAAAAGATTCGGCAAATATGCGATCCGGAATATATCACTTGTTCTGGTCATGTTTTATGTCTGCGGCTATCTGATCTCCTGGATCAATGAGGGCTTTCTGGGTTATCTGACCCTGAATCCCCATGCGATTCTGTTTAAGGGGCAGGTCTGGAGGCTCGTGACCTGGCTGATTGTACCTCCGGAGCGCTTTGACTTCTGGACTCTTATCATGCTTTATTTCTATTACTCCATAGGGACCACGCTGGAAAATACATGGGGCACTTACCGGTATAATCTCTATCTTTTTCTGGGTATGATTTTTACGGCGGCGGGCGCCTTTGCCATGATGGGCTTTTTCTACCTGTTTCAGAGGGAGGTGGTTGCCGCCTACGGAGCGGAATATTTCTTTTCGCAGCTGTCCACAATGTTCAGCACATATTATGTAAATATGTCGATCTTCCTCGCTTTTGCGGCCACCTTTCCCAATATGCAGATACTCCTGTTTTTCTTTCTCCCCATCAAGGTGAAAATTCTGGGGATGATCTATGGAATCATGCTGGTTTATGAGTTTATCGTGGGTTATGTGGATCCTTCTGTGACGATCGCCAACCGTTTTGTGATTGCGGCGTCGCTCCTTAATTTTGCGGTATTTTTCTTGACCAGCCGAAATATGATTCATATGTCCCCGAAGCAGGTGAAGAGAAGACAGGAATTCAGGCGCGAGGTCAAAAAATCATCCAAGATCACGAGACATAAATGCGCCGTCTGCGGAAGGACGGAGGAGAGCAATCCGGAGCTGGAATTTCGGTTCTGTTCCAAATGCGACGGAAATTATGAATATTGCCAGGAACATTTGTTTACCCATACCCATGTAAAACATAAGTAAAAGAAAAGGAAAGAAAAGGATGGAAGCGGATCAGGAGATTTTGTTTGCGAAGACGCTGGAAAAAGTAAAAAAACAGGCGAGAGACCAGGGAAATGCGATTACCAGAGAGCAGGTCGGTGAGGCCTTTGCCGGCCTTTCGCTGTCGCAGGAGCAGCTGTCTTTGGTATTTGATTATCTGGAAAAGAACCGGATCGGGATTGACACGGTTCCGGATCCGGCGGATTTTCTGTCGAAGGAGGAGATAAACTATCTGGAAGAATACAAAAGAAAGCTGGAAGGCTTCGGCACTCTTTCGGATGGGGAGAAGGAGGCCGTGATCCTCTGCGCAATGGCGGGCGAGAAGGATGCCCGGCAGAGACTGCTTCCCCTGTATCTGCCCCAGGTAGTGGAGATATCCAGGCTTTATGCGGGGCAGGGCGTTTCGGTTGAGGATCTGATCGGTGAGGGAAACGTGGCGCTCGCCGAAGGCGTGTCCATGCTGGGCTGTCTGGAGCATGCGGGCGAGGCGGACGGCATGCTGGTGCGGATGGTGATGAATGCGATGGAAGAGAGCATTGCCCGGTGCTCAAGCGATGCAAAGAAGGACCAAAAGGTTCTCCTGCAGGTTCGAAAGGTGGCAAAGCAGGCGGCTGACTTATCCAGGGAGCTGCGAAGAAAGGTGACGGTGGAGGAGCTGGCCGGGGAGAGCGGAATGAGCGAAGAGCTGATCCGGGATGCCATGCGGTTTTGCGGCTATGCCATCGAGGACATTGGCTAAGAGGTGGAACATGTCAGAGGAAAGAAAAGACGAATTTGCGGACAATGACTTCAAATACGTGATGGCGGACATGGAGAATATTTATCTGGGAGCCAGGTTTACCTTTGGAGAGCTGCTTTTACAGGAAATGGTTCCTTTTAAGCTCAAGACGATTATAAATCAGTATATTTTGAAGGAGGCGGATCCGGACACCACCCTTGAGAGCCAGTTTTATTACATGAGCGCCGGAACGTTTCTGTACGATACTTTCTGCCAGCTGCGGGTTCGGGTAAAGGTGAATGTCCAGGCAGAAAAAAGAACGCTCTCTGGCGCGGGAAGGCTCCGCTATGTGGAGAGGGTATTTAAGCTTAAGGAGCTTGCGGATATCAATCTGGCAAAAAAGAAAGCCTCCGGCATGATC
Source organism: uncultured Lachnospiraceae bacterium (assembly GCA_910579685.1). Classification (GTDB taxonomy): domain Bacteria; phylum Bacillota; class Clostridia; order Lachnospirales; family Lachnospiraceae; genus Suilimivivens. The sequence goes on from CAJTVN010000001.1 coordinate 146,901, forward strand.
ATCCGTGAGATCATGATATCAAAGCTGGGACTTTTGACGTTCAGCGTATAGGGAGCGGTTTGCCGTAAGGTGAGAGAGGTTTTTGGAAAGTCAAGATCCTGCGGAGATCAAAATGTGGTAAAATACAGAAATAAGAGAATGCGGTACAGGAGAAAGGAAAGAGAGATATGGAACTGACAAACATAAAAGACATATTCAGGAACAAGGAAAAATACGAAGGCAGCCAGGTGACAATCGGCGGATGGGTAAGGAGCAACCGGGATTCCAAAACCTTCGGATTCCTGGTGGTGAATGACGGTACCTTTTTTGAGCCGCTTCAGGTAGTATATTCCGATGCGATGAAGGATTTTGATGCGACAGCAAAGATCGGCGTGGGAGCCGCCGTGATCGTGACGGGACAGATCGTGGTGACGCCGGGGGCAAAGCAGCCTCTGGAGATGCAGGCGCAGGAGGTTGTGGTGGAGGGAGCATCCCCTTCGGATTACCCTCTGCAGAAAAAGCGCCACAGCTTTGAGTATCTGCGCACCATATCCCATCTGCGGGCCAGAACCAATACGTTTCAGGCAGTGTTCCGGGTGCGTTCCCTGGCGGCATATGCGATCCACCGTTTTTTCCAGGAGAGGGATTTCGTCTATGTGCACACGCCTCTGATCACGGGAAGCGACTGTGAGGGTGCGGGGGAAATGTTCAAGGTGACCACTCTGGATCTGGATCATGTTCCCAAAACGCAGGACGGACAGGTGGACTATGGACAGGACTTTTTCGGCAAGCCCACGAATCTGACGGTGAGCGGACAGCTGGATGCGGAAACCTATGCCTTTGCGTTTCGGAACGTATATACCTTCGGGCCCACCTTCCGGGCGGAAAATTCCAACACCACCCGTCATGCGGCGGAATTCTGGATGATCGAGCCGGAAATGTGTTTCGCAGACCTTAAGGATGACATGATGCTTGCGGAGAGCATGCTCAAATACGTGATCCGCTATGTGCTGGAGAATGCGCCGGAGGAGATGGCGTTTTTCAACCAGTTTGTTGACAAGGGACTGATCGAACGTCTGCAGCACGTGCTTTCCTCCGAGTTTGGCCATGTGACTTATACGCAGGCCATCGAGATTCTGGAAAAGCACAATGATGAGTTTGAGTACAAAGTACACTGGGGAAGCGATCTGCAGACCGAGCACGAAAGATACCTGACGGAAAAGGAATTTAAGCGTCCGGTGTTTGTGACGGATTATCCCAAGGAGATCAAGGCTTTCTATATGAAGCTGAACGAGGACGGCAGGACGGTTGCGGCTATGGACTGCCTGGTTCCGGCCATCGGTGAGATCATAGGCGGAAGCCAGAGGGAGGATAAAGTGGAGCTTCTGGAACAGCGGATGGAAGAGCTTGGCCTGAATAAGGAAGATTACGACTTTTACCTCGATCTGAGACGTTACGGCTCTGTGCGTCATGCGGGATTCGGACTTGGCTTTGAGCGGTGCGTGATGTACCTGACCGGAATGGGGAATATCAGGGACGTGATTCCCTTCCCGAGAACCGTGAAGAACTGCGAGCTGTAACTTGTCAACAAATATTTACAGAAAATTTCAAATTACCACTTGATTTTCTCATTTGAGTTTGCTATACTCTATAGGTGTCAGGAAGAAAAGTACAAAAGGCAGGCTTTGAAACTGACAGTTATTTTTGGTAAAATTCCCCTTTTACACTGGGCGGGCAGAAAACGAGTTTTCTGCCCGCCCTTTTATGCGGAAGCGTGTTTTCTATTGTATTTGACAGGGCAATACTATATACTATAGGGCATAACATCAGAGCCCGGAAGAAAGGATAAGGAAAATGGAAAATCAGATTGTAAAGATGTCGGCCTATGAGATCGTGGAGAAAAGAACGATTTCCGATTTGAATTCAGAAGGCTATATTTTGAAGCATAAGAAGACGGGTGCGCGCATCACCCTGTTATTGAATGATGACGAAAACAAGGTGTTTTATATCGGTTTTCGCACACCGCCAAAGGACAGCACCGGAGTGGCGCACATACTGGAGCATTCGGTGCTGTGCGGCTCTAAGAATTATCCGGTGAAGGATCCCTTTGTGGAACTGGTGAAGGGTTCGCTCAATACCTTTTTAAACGCAATGACCTATCCGGATAAGACGGTTTACCCGGTGGCGAGCTGCAATGACAAGGATTTTAAGAATCTGGTAAACGTGTATATGGACGCCGTTTTTTATCCCAACATTTATAAGGAAGAGAAAATTTTCCGCCAGGAGGGCTGGCACTACGAGCTGGAGGATGACAGGCTCACCATCAACGGCGTGGTTTACAATGAGATGAAGGGCGCTTTTTCCTCTCCGGATGACGTGGTGGAGCGTGAGATCATGAATTCCCTTTATCCGGATACTACCTATGGGCTGGAGTCGGGAGGAGACCCGCAGGTGATCCCGGAGCTTACCTATGAGGAGTTTCTTGCGTTCCACGCAAAGTATTACCATCCCTCCAACAGCTATATTTATCTGTATGGAAATATGGATCCCGTGGAGTATCTCACCTTTTTGGACGAGAAATACCTGGCGGATTTCGATGCCCTTTCCATTGATTCGCAGATCAGGAGGCAGGAGCCTTTTGACGCACCGAGAGAGCTTGTTCGGGAATACTCCGTCATGGAAGATGATGAGGTGAAGGAGAACACCTATCTTTCCTATAATATTTCCATGGGAAGCAGTCTGGATAAAAAGCTGTATGCGGCCATGGACGTGCTGGACTATGTGCTCTGCTCCGCACCCGGGGCACCCATCAAACAGACGCTCATCGACAGGGGAATCGGCAAGGATGTTTACAGCACCATGGAGAACGGCGTTTACCAGCCCTATTTTGCCATCATTGCCAAGAATGCGGACGAGGGGCAGAGGGATGAATTTGTAAACACGGTGGAGAGCGAGCTTGGCAGGCTGGTCCGGGAGGGAATCGATAAGAAAGCGCTTGCGGCGGCGGTCAATTACTTTGAATTCCGTTACAGGGAAGGAGATTTCGGTTCCTATCCCAGGGGGCTTATGCTGGGACTGCAGGCTCTGGACAGCTGGCTCTATGACGACTGTGCGCCCTTTATGCATATAGAGGCAAACGAAACTTACCGGCAGCTGCGCAAGGAGATTGAAACGGGCTATTACGAAGACCTGATCAACTCCCTGATGCTTCAGAATCCCCACAAGGCTGTTCTGGTGGTGAAGCCGGTTCCCGGCCTTACCGGAAAGAGGGAGGAAGCGCTTGCCCAAAAGCTTCAGGACTATAAGGACACCCTGAGCGGCGAAGAACTTGACAGGATCGTGGAGGATGCGAAAGCGCTGAGAGACTATCAGGAACGGCCAAATTCCAGGGAGGAGCTTGCCACGATACCGCTTCTGACCAGACAGGATATGAAAAAAGAGGCGGCGTCTTTTGTCAACGAGGAGAGGAAGGCGGGAGACGTCACGTTCCTTGTGCACGATATCTTTACCAACGGAATCGCTTATCTGAACCTTGTGTTTGATCTGGGAAAGGTGCCCGCACGGCTGTTCCCCTATGTGGGAATCCTGAAATCCGTGCTGCTGATGGTGGATACGGAAAACCACAGCTATGGGGATCTGTTTAACGAGGTAAACATTCACACCGGCGGTATCCGTTTCCTGGTAAACTCGTATATCAATGTAAATCAGTTGGATGAGTGCCGCGCCACTTTGGAGGTGCGGGCCAAGAGCCTTTATGAGAACAGAGATAAGGCCCTTGAGCTGATCCGGGAGATTATTCTCTCATCCAATTTCGATGATGAGAAACGTCTTCATGAGATTCTTGCGGAGGCGAGATCCCGAATGCAGGCCTCCATGGTGAGTGCGGGGCATCAGGTTGCGGCAATCCGGGCGCTTTCCTATTTTTCACCTTCGGCCGCCCTGTCGGCTCAGATCAGCGGAATTCCGCAGTACAGGCTTCTGGAGGAACTTGACGATCATTTTGAGGAGAAGAAGGAGGAGCTTAAGAAAAATCTTAAGACCCTTGCGCAGTGCATTTTCAGAAAAGAGAACCTTCTGGTGGATTATACAGGAACCAAAGAAGGCAGGGAAGGCATGGAGGAACAGATTCAGAGACTTGGAGAAGTTTTGTATGCGGGGCCGGTAAGCGGATCGGGATTTGAGCCGGAGCTCTCCGTAAAGAACGAAGGGTTTATGACGGCAGGTCAGGTTCAGTATGTGTGCCGTGCCGGTAATTTTATCAAAAAGGGCCTCCCTTATACGGGAGCTCTCAAGGTATTGAAGGTCATGATGGGATACGATTATCTCTGGAATCAGGTCAGAGTGAAGGGCGGTGCTTACGGCTGTATGTGCAGTTTCTCCAGAAACGGGGACGGATACTTTGTCTCCTACCGGGATCCCAATCTGGAAAAAACCGTGGAGGTTTACGAACAGGCGGCTCTGTATATCCGGAATTTTGATGCGGACGAGCGCACTGTGACACAGTTTATTATCGGCGCTGTCAGCGAGCTGGATACGCCGATGACTCCTTATTCGAAAGGGGTTTATTCTCTTGGGTGTTATATGACGCATATTACCATGGAACAGCTCCAGAGGGAGAGGGACGAACTGCTTGCCACCACGGACGAGACGCTCAAAGGCCTTTCCCGCTATGTGGAAGCCTTTATGAGCGAAGAATGCCTCTGCGTGGTGGGAAACGGAGAGAAGATCAGGGAAAGCGAAAAAATCTTTGGAAGAGTGGAACAGCTTTTCCACTGAAAGAAAGGCGGTGGAAAATAAATAATCAGAAAAGATCATATTATTCCATAAAAAAAGGCGTCTCTGGACGTATCCCTGACAGAGAATGAATAATCGCTATCAAGGAATCAGGGAGGGAAAGGCTTATGAAAAACAGAAAAAACAAACACATCGGGTTAGGTTCCATTTTGGCTGCGGCGCTGCTCATGGCAGGCTGCGGCGCTGCGCAAAGCGGTGCGTCTTACAAGAGCGCAACGATGGAGGCGGCTGCGGAAGACATGGCTGCAGACACCGGCGCTTACAACAACAGTGACATTTACATGAGCGAGGCTGCCGAAATGGCGGAGGAAGCGCCGGCGGAAGGCGGCGGAGCCCAGACGCCCAGGGTGCAGGAAAGCGACAGAAAGCTGATCCGGAACGTGACTCTCAATGTGGAGACGGAAACCTTTGACGAGCTGATGCGGACCATAGTGGAAAAGACGGACAGCTTCGGGGGGTATGTGGAGGAGAGTAATTCCTACAACGGCAGCCGCTATTACGGTGGAGGAACCCGAAATGCCAGTCTTACGCTGCGGATTCCCGCACAGAAGCTGGATGAATTCCTGGGTACGGTGTCGGAAATCTCCAATGTGGTCAACCAGAGCGAGAGCGTGACGGACGTGACCCTGCAGTATGTGGATATGGAAAGCCACAAGCAGGCGCTTGTGACGGAGCAGAAAAGGCTTCTGGAGCTTTTGGAACAGGCGGAGAGCGTGGAGGATATTATCACCATAGAAAGCCGTCTTTCCGACGTGCGCTACCAGATCGAGAGCATGGAGGCCCAGCTGCGTACCATGGACAATCAGGTTTCCTACAGCACCGTATACCTGTACATAGACGAGGTGGCAAGGCTTACTCCGGTCAAGGAGCAGACCGCTTTTGAGAAAATCCGGACGGGATTCGTGGGAAGCCTCTATGACATAGGCGAGGGATCGAAAAACCTGTTGATCGGTTTTGTCATCAATCTGCCTTATTTTGTTCTCTGGGCCGTCATAATCGGGATCGGCGTACTGCTTTATAAATTCGTCCTTAAGCCGGCAATCAGAAAGAGAACAGAAAAAAGAGAACAGAAAAAAGACGAGAAAACTGCGGATAATGCGGTGAACAAAACAGTGGAAAAAAAGGAAAAGAAGAATGAATGATCAATTTAAATCCGGTTTTGCGACATTGATCGGAAGGCCGAACGTGGGAAAATCCACATTAATGAACCGGCTGATCGGGCAGAAGATCGCGATTACATCCAGCAAGCCCCAGACCACGCGCAACCGAATACAGACCGTCTATACCGCCAAGGAAGGGCAGATCGTCTTTGTGGATACCCCGGGTATCCACAAGGCGAAGAACCGGCTGGGGGATTACATGGTGAATGTGGCGGAGCACACCCTGCGGGAGGTGGACGTAATTCTGTGGCTGGTGGAGCCCTCTGATTTTATCGGAGCGGGTGAGAGGCATATCCTTGAGAAGCTTTCTAAAGTGGATACGCCGGTAATCCTTGTGATCAACAAGATCGATACGGTGAAAAAAACGGAGCTGCTCCATTTTATTGATACCTACAGGAAGGAGCGGGACTTTGAAGAGATTGTTCCCGTCTCCGCACTGAAAGGAGACAATACCAAGGAGCTGATCGATTGTATTATGAAGTATCTTCCCTATGGCCCCGCTTTTTTTGACGTGGATACAATCACGGACCAGCCCCAGCGCCAGATCGCGGCGGAAATGATACGGGAAAAGGCCCTTCGCTGCCTGGAAGAGGAAATTCCCCATGGAATCGCCGTCACTATAGAAAAGATGAAACGGCGGGGGGATCTCACGGATATTGAAGCAACCATTATCTGTGAAAAGGATTCCCACAAGGGGATTATCATCGGCAGGCAGGGAGCCATGCTGAAAAAAATCGGCACCCAGGCCAGAAAGGATATTGAGGCCATGCTGGATGGCAGGGTGAATCTGCAGCTCTGGGTTAAGGTCAAAAAGGACTGGAGAGACAGTGAGTTCCTGCTCAAAAATTTCGGCTACAATCAGAAGGAGTACGAATAGAAAAAAGAAAAAAGTAAACCCTAATAGCATATCTCATTTTTGTTAGGGGGCACAAGATGAAGGAACCAAATTACTGGCAGCAGTTTTTAAATACCGGAAGGGTGGACGACTACCTGTCCTACCTGGTTCACAGGCAGAGCGGCAGGCAGGAGAGAGAGGGAGAAAGTCCAAATGCAGGAAATTTTCACGGTTACAGGGATGATATTGAAGGCGGAACCTTTCGGGGAATATGACAGGAGAGTCGTGATACTTACAAGGGAGCGGGGAAAGATAGCAGCCTTTGCCAAGGGGGCAAGGAAACAGGGAAGCAGGCTGCTTGCTTCAACCAATCCCTTTTGCTTTGGGGAATTTAAGCTGTTTGAGGGAAGAACCTCGTACAGTATTTCGGAAGCTTCCATCAGCAATTATTTTGAACCGCTGAGAGAGGATTTTGAGGGTGCCTGCTACGGCATGTATTTTCTGGAGATGATGGATTATTACACCAGGGAGAACAGCGATGAAAAAAACATGTTAAGGCTCCTGTATCAATCCCTTCGGGCGCTGTGCCACGGCGGGATCACAAACGAGCTGGTGCAGTACATATTTGAGATTAAGGCTCTTGTCTTTAACGGAGAATATCCGGGGCCTTTACAGGGGACGGAATTTCTGGAATCCACGCTGTATACGCTTTCCTATATCGTCAATACGCCTGTGGAAAAGCTCTATACCTTTGTCGTGACAAAAGATGTTCTTGCAGAGCTTGAAAAGATCGCAGAGGAATACCGCAGAAGATTTATCGACAGAAAGTTTAAAAGCCTGGAAATCCTCAGGGAAGCCAAAGCCGTCATGGAAGCCAAATCCGGCATGAATGGCAAAGCCGAAATTCCATATTGAAAAACGCAAATAAGTCATATATAATGGATGGGTAAAAATGCAGGCTTGATTATGCGGAAAGAAGGAGAGTACATGGTATCTGGCAGTTTTTTTCCCCGCTTAAACGGTACGAGAAAGGCGGTGGCGGTTTTGCTCGCCGCAGGAATGATTTTCACCGGCTGTGCGGGCGGCGGAAATGAGGAGGAGAGTGCGGTTGCGCTTCAGAAGGATGGAAAGGTGAAAGCCCTGATCGTGGAAAGCTTTGACAAAGCCAATTACGACAAGGACGAACTGCAGCAGAGGATACTCCGGGAAGCGTCCGATTATAATGCGCAATCGGGTCAGACGGCGATTTCCGTGGAGAAGGTTGCGGTATCCGAAGGAAAAGTCAGGGTGGAAATGACTTACGAGGATGCGGCGGCATACGCTTCTTTTAACGGCGGTACCTTTTTCATCGGTTCCGTGCAGAAGGCCGGGGAGGACGGCTATGACCTGAACAGGGTGCTTTCCTCCGTGAAGGATGATCTGGAGACGGTGGGAAAATCCGATATTGCGAACATGACGGATATGCGGCTTTTGATCACGGACATGAGAGAGCCTGTGACCCTGAACGGAAAGGCGGCCTATATAAGCGCCAATGTCACTGTGGACAAGAAAGGAAAGACGGTTTTCTTCAATGAGGATTCGGAGGAGCTGGCTTATATATTATTTAAATAACAGGATGAAAGGTATGAGGATTATGGAAAAAACAATGGAAAAAATCGTTGCCCTGGCAAAAGCGAGAGGCTTTGTCTATCCCGGTTCCGAGATTTACGGCGGGCTGGCGAACACCTGGGACTACGGAAATCTGGGAGTGGAACTGAAAAACAATGTAAAGAAGGCCTGGTGGCAGAAGTTCATTATGGAAAATCCCTACAATGTGGGCGTGGACTGTGCGATCCTTATGAATCCCCAGACATGGGTGGCGTCCGGGCATCTTGGCGGTTTTTCCGATCCCCTGATGGACTGTAAGGAATGCCATGAGCGTTTCCGGGCAGACAAGATTATTGAAGACTATGCGGCACAGAAGCAGATCGGGCTGGACGGATCCATTGACGGCTGGTCCCAGGAGAAGATGAAGGCGTTCATAGAGGACAACCACGTGCCCTGCCCTTCCTGCGGCAAACATAATTTTACCGATATCCGTCAGTTTAATCTGATGTTCAAGACCTTCCAGGGCGTTACGGAGGATGCCAAGAATACGGTTTACCTGCGTCCTGAGACGGCTCAGGGAATTTTCGTGAATTTCAAGAATGTGCAGAGAACCTCCCGCAAGAAGATTCCCTTCGGAATCGGCCAGATCGGAAAATCCTTCCGCAACGAGATCACTCCCGGAAACTTTACCTTCCGTACCAGAGAGTTTGAACAGATGGAGCTGGAATTTTTCTGCGAGCCTGACACGGATCTGGAATGGTTCGCTTACTGGAAGCAGTTCTGTATTGACTGGCTGAAAGCTCTGGGAATGAAAGATGAGGAAATGCGGGTGCGCGACCATGAGAAGGAGGAGCTGTCCTTCTATTCCAAGGCCACCACGGATATTGAATTCCTCTTCCCCTTTGGATGGGGCGAGCTGTGGGGCATTGCGGACCGGACGGATTATGACCTGACCCAGCATCAGAATACTTCCAGCCAGGATCTTACTTATTTTGACGATCAGAAAAACTGGAGATATGTCCCTTATGTGATCGAGCCTTCCCTGGGAGCGGACCGTGTGGTTTTGGCCTTCCTGTGTGCGGCTTACGACGAGGAAGAGATCGGGGAGGGGGACGTGCGTACCGTGCTTCATTTCCATCCCGCCCTGGCCCCGGTAAAAATCGGCGTGCTTCCCTTATCCAAGAAGCTCAATGAGGGTGCGGAAAAGATTTTCACGCAGCTGTCAAAGAAATATAACTGTGAGTTTGACGACAGGGGAAACATCGGAAAGAGATACCGCCGCCAGGACGAGATCGGAACGCCGTTCTGCGTCACCTATGATTTTGATTCCGAGACAGACGGCTGCGTGACTGTGCGCTTTAGGGATTCCATGGAGCAGGAGCGTGTGGCGATTGATCAGCTGGATGCTTATTTTGCAGATAAATTCACTTTTTAAGAGCGAGGTTTGACAAATGAAACAGTATGGCGTAAATGAACTGCGTAGAATGTTCCTTGCCTTTTTTGAGAGCAAGGATCACCTTAAGATGAAAAGCTTTTCCCTGGTGCCGCATAATGACAACAGCCTGCTTCTGATCAACTCGGGGATGGCTCCCTTGAAGCCTTATTTCACAGGACAGGAGATCCCTCCAAGGAAGAGGGTTACCACCTGCCAGAAGTGCATCCGTACCGGGGATATCGACAATATCGGCAAGACGGCCCGCCATGGCACATTCTTTGAAATGCTTGGGAATTTTTCCTTCGGGGATTATTTCAAGCATGAGGCCATTGCCTGGACCTGGGAGTTTTTGACAGAAGTTGTGGGACTGGATCCAGACAGGCTGTATCCTTCCGTGTACGAAAATGACGATGAGGCTTTTGAAATCTGGAATAAGGAAGTCGGGATCCCCGAGGAGAGAATTTTCCGTTTTGGAAAGGAGGACAATTTCTGGGAGCATGGTTCAGGCCCCTGCGGGCCCTGCTCCGAGGTCTATTACGACAGAGGGGAAAAATACGGCTGTGGAAAGCCGGGCTGCACGGTGGGCTGTGACTGCGACCGCTATATCGAGGTCTGGAACAATGTGTTCACCCAGTTTGACAATGACGGACACGGCAACTATTCAGAGCTGGAACAGAAAAACATAGATACCGGAATGGGCCTTGAGCGTCTTGCCGCCGTAGTGCAGGACGTGGATTCCATTTTCGACATTGACACGATCTGCGCATTGAGAAGCAGAGTGAGTGAGATCTCAGGCAAAGAATATAAGAAGGAGTACAAGTGGGATGTTTCCATCCGTATCGTGACGGATCATATCCGTTCCGCCACTTTCATGATTTCGGACGGTATCATGCCGAATAATGAGGGAAGAGGCTATGTACTTCGGAGGATCATACGCCGCGCGGCCCGTCATGGAAGGCTTCTGGGCATTGAGGGCACTTTCCTTGCGGATCTGAGCAGCACGGTGATCGAGGGAAGCAAGGACGGATATCCGGAGCTGGAGGAAAAAAAGGATTTCATCTTCAACGTGCTCACCCAGGAAGAAAACAAATTTAACAAGACCATTGACCAGGGCCTTTCCATCCTGAATGAAATGGAGGAGGCCATGATACAGGCGGGGAAAAAGCGCCTTGACGGTGCGGATGCCTTCAAGCTCTACGATACCTATGGCTTTCCCCTGGATCTCACGAAGGAGATTCTGGAGGAAAAGGGATTCGAGGTGGAGGAAGAGGGCTTTCGGGCAGCCATGGAAGAACAGAAGGTGAAGGCGAGATCGGCTCGCAAGACAACCAATTACATGGGCGCTGACGTGACGGTGTATGAATCCATTGATCCCGCCGTCACCACGGAATTTGTGGGCTACGACCGGCTTATCCATGAATCCGTAATTTCGGTGCTCACCACGGAAACGGAGCTTGTGGAGGCGCTCACGGACGGACAGACGGGAACGGTGATTGTGGAGGAGACCCCTTTTTATGCGACCATGGGCGGGCAGTGCGCCGATACCGGAAGGATCGTCTGCGAGGCGGGAGAATTCCAGGTGGAGGATACCATAAAGCTGCTGGGCGGCAAGGTCGGGCATGTGGGCCGGATGACAAGAGGCATGTTAAAGACAGGGGATGCGGTAAGCCTGCGGGTAGATGCGGAAAACAGGGCCGGTACCTGCAAAAACCACAGTGCGACCCATCTGCTCCAGAAGGCTCTTCGTCAGGTGCTGGGAACCCATGTGGAGCAGGCGGGTTCCTTTGTGAACGGTGAGAGGCTTCGTTTCGATTTCAGCCATTTTTCAGCGATGACAAGACAGGAGATCGAGCAGGTTGAGCGCATTGTCAATGAAAAGATTGTCCAGTCGATCCCGGTTAAAACCCAGGTGATGAGCCTCGAGGAGGCGAAGAAGACGGGGGCGATGGCTTTATTTGGCGAGAAATACGGCGAGAGCGTCCGCGTGGTTTCCATGGGCGATTTTTCCACGGAGCTCTGCGGCGGTACCCATGTGGAAAATACGGGAGCCATTACCCTGTTCAAAATCATATCCGAAAGCGGCGTTGCGGCGAATGTGCGGAGAATCGAGGCGCTTACAGGCAGCGGCGTGCTGCGCTATTATGGACAGCTGGAGCAGACCCTTCAGGAAGCGGCCGCTGTGGTAAAGACAAACCCTGCGGAGCTTACGGACAGGCTTTCCCACCTGATGGGAGAGATCAAGGCGCTCCAGAGCGAGAACGAATCCCTAAAGAGCAGGGCGGCCAAGGAAGCCCTGGGTGATGTGATGGATCAGGTGGTGGAGATCAAAGGAGTGAAGCTTCTCTCTGCCAAGGTTTCCGGCGTGGACATGAACGGCCTGCGGGAGCTGGGAGACCAGTTGAAGGCGAAGCTTGGCGAGGGCGTGGTGGTTCTGATCTCTGACCTGGATGGCAAGGTGAATATGATCGCCATGGCGACAGACGAAGCCATGGGCAGAGGCGCCCATGCGGGAAAGCTGATCAAAGGAATCGCTTCCCTGGTGGGCGGAGGCGGAGGCGGCCGTGCCAATATGGCCCAGGCGGGCGGCAAAAACCCTGCGGGCATCGACCGTGCGGTGGCCGAGTCTGCCGGAGTTTTAGAAGAACAGCTTGCCTGAAAATATAAAAAAATTTGATAAAATATGAATAATTCCTAAAAATTGGGTTGACTTGTGTACAAATTGTGTTATAATCATTCTTGTGCATGTAGATGTGCGAATAAAAACCCAATCAGTCGTGTTGCTAGGAAGGGACTGAAGGGAGGGTCGGGTGTAAAAGATGTCAAACGTAATCGTAAAAGAAAATGAGACTTTGGACAGCGCCTTAAGGCGTTTTAAAAGAAGCTGTGCAAAAGCTGGCATTCAGCAGGAAATTCGTAAGAGAGAACATTACGAAAAGCCTAGCGTAAGGCGTAAGAAAAAGTCTGAAGCGGCAAGAAAACGTAAATACAACTAATTATAATGCATGCGGAGTTCCTGATAGAGTGACATATCAGGAACTTTCTTGCTTCATAAAAGAATTTAGAAAGAACTAAGAATTTATTTACTGAAAATTAATTTTGAAGATCTATACGGGGCGGATTCGTTTTATAATTAGAATAGGAGAAAGGGGGGAGAAAGTCACTGTGTGGACAAAAGAACTGTTTGGCACGGATTTTTACCATCTGATTGCCGCATTTATCGTTTACAGTATGCTGGGCTGGCTGGTGGAATCCATCTATATGTCGTTCTGTAACCGAAAGCTGACAAACCGGGGCTTCGGACGGGGGCCGTTTTGTCCGATTTATGGTTTCGGAGGCGTGGTCGGCTATCTGATTCTGCATCCGCTGCGGGGGAATCTGATTTATCTGTATTTTGTGGGAGCCCTTCTGGCAACGGCTTTTGAATATCTGGTCGGACGCCTGATGCTGAAACTGTTCGGAGAAGTCTGGTGGGATTACAGGGAAAAGCCCTGTAACTTCCAGGGGATCATCTGCCTGGAGAGCACGGTTGCCTGGGGATTTTACGCAATTATTATCATCGTGTTCCTTCATGGAAAGATTATCAATTTTATAGACCGCTATGATTTTTCCTGGGGTGTCATGGTGTGCAGGCTGGTTCTGTTTGTGGTGACACTTGATTATCTGACAAGGCTTTATCAGATTTTTAAGGAGAACCTGATCGAATATAAGGAAAAGCTTCGTGACAGATACCAGTCATTCCGGACCAGGTGGTATTAGACAAAGACTGTTTTGCAAAGGAGAGCGAATTTCATTTTGCTCTTCTTTTTTTGTACTTGCATTATAAGGCGGAGAAAAGCATATCCATGAAATAGAATACATGTGGGAGAGTTGACGAGTGAGAAGAAATCGGAACGTATTTTTGCATCATGCTTTATGCTATCTGCTGAGCTGTGCGGTGGGCATTGCCTTTTTCCTGCTGAGCTGTGCGGAGGCGAACGCCGCTCCCCAGGTGGAGGCTCCGTCCTATATTCTGATCGAGGCTTCCACCGGGAAGGTGATCTGCGAGGAAAATGCCACGGAGAGGAGAAGCCCGGCGAGTATTACAAAGATCATGACGCTTTTGCTGATCTTTGAACATCTGAACACGGGGCGCATCAGCCTTGACAGCGAGGTGATGACCAGCGCCCATGCAAAGTCCATGGGCGGTTCCCAGGTTTTCCTGGAGGAGGGAGAGATACAGACCCTGGATACCATCATCAAATGCATTGCGGTTGCCTCGGGCAACGACGCCAGTGTGGCCGCCGCAGAATTCATTGCGGGGAGCGAGCCGGAATTTGTCAGGATGATGAACGATAAGGCGGCGCAGCTGGGAATGCAGGACACTCATTTTGAGGACTGCTGCGGGCTGACGGAGTCGGATAACCACTACACGACGGCGAGGGATGTGGCGATTATGTCAAGGGAGCTGATTACCAGATATCCCCAGGTGTTTGACTATACCAAAATATGGATGGAGGACATTACCCACGTGACGCAGAAGGGATCCTCCACCTTTACCTTATCCAGCACGAATAAGCTGCTCAAAATGTACGAATGGACGACAGGGCTTAAGACCGGATCCACCAGCAAAGCGCTGTACTGCCTTTCCGCAACGGCCAGCAAGGACAATATTGATCTGATTGCCGTGGTTATGGGTTCTCCCAATAATAAGGTGCGGTTTCAGGACGCTATGGCCCTGCTCAATTACGGCTACAGCGTCAGCGCCCTCTACGAGGACGCCAACGGGGATGCGCTTCCCGCACTTCCGGTAAAAGGCGGCGTGCAGGATGAGGCGGCTCTGATCTATCAGGGGCCTTTCCGTTACCTTGACACGGAGGGAAGCAATCTGGGGGCCATCGAGAAGACCATCAGTCTTCCGGCGGAAATTACGGCTCCGGTAAACCGAGGCGACGCCGTAGGGGAAGCTGTTTATCTGCTGGATGGAAAGCGGATCGGAAGCGTCTCCATTTTGTCGGACGTCACCATTGAGAAGGCAAAGTACAAAGATTATGTCATAAAAATCTGGAAACTGTTTTGTAGTTTCTAAAAGATTGTGATACAATCATACGGAAGGAGGAAGGAATGAGACGTGACGACATTTCTGATTGTAGCGGCGGCATTTGCACTGCTGATGATTTTGGTGACGGCAGTGGACTGCAACCGCTTTGTAATAAGAGAGTATACCTGTATATCGGATAAATTGGGGAGAGAGGGGAAATTTATTCTTCTCTCGGACCTGCATAACAAGTCTTTTGGAGAAAAGAACATCCGGCTTCTTCGCGCAATCGATGAACAGAAGCCGGATGCGGTATTGATTGCGGGAGACATGTATACCTCCTCGAGTTCGGCGGATAACGCTGGGGCAGCCGGGTTTGTAAGCTGTCTCGCCGGAAAATATCCGGTTTATTACGGCATGGGAAACCATGAACACAAGACCAGGCTTTATCCGGAGGATTTCGGTTCCATGTATGAGGATTATATGAGGCGGGTGGAGAAAGCGGGAACCAGACTGCTTATCAATCAGAGGGTGTCCCTGCCTGTCTACAATATAGAGCTGTTCGGCCTTGAGATCGATCAGACCTATTATCAAAAGCTGGCAAAGCCGTCCATGGAGAAAAGCTATCTGGACAAGCTTCTCGGCAAAGCGGATCCGGGAAGATTTAATCTTCTCATAGCCCATAATCCGGATTACTTTGAAACCTATGCGGATTGGGGGGCGGATCTTACCGTGTCCGGCCATGTTCACGGCGGCCTTATGCGCCTTCCCGTTTTTGGCGGTGTGATCTCGCCCAGGCTGCGTCTGTTTCCCCGTTATGACGGCGGCAGGTTTGAGAGGGACAAGAAGGTGATGATACTGGGGAGGGGACTCGGGAGCCATACCCTTCCGATCCGCATTTTCAATCCGGGAGAGTTGGTGGTCATCCATCTGAAAAAGCGGTAAAATACGCAGGAGGACGGTTGACTGGAAAAACGTTACATGTTACAATTTAAAACTGCATGAGAAAAGGAGAGGACAGGAATGGACAGGAAATTGTTTGATCATACGATATTGAAGGCGGACGCCACAAAGGAAGCCGTGAAGAAGGTCTGCAGGGAGGCTGCGGAATACGGATTCATGTCCGTATGCGTAAACGGCTTTTACACATCCTTCGTGCGGGAACAGTTAAAGGGAAGCGGCGTGAAGGTCTGTACGGTGGTGGGCTTTCCTCTGGGGCAGATGAGCACCAGGGCCAAAGCGGCGGAGGCGAGGATCGCCGTGGAAGACGGAGCGGATGAGATCGACATGGTGATCAATGTGGGTGCGTTAAAGGACGGGGATTATGAGACGGTGCGGGAGGATATCAGACAGGTAAAGGAAGCCTGTAAGGATGCGCTGCTCAAGGTGATTATTGAGACCTGCCTTCTGACACAGGACGAGAAGAGAAAGGCCTGCGAGCTCGCAAAAGAGGCCGGGGCTGATTTCGTAAAGACCTCAACCGGATTTTCCGCGGGGGGAGCGACACAGGAGGATGTGTCACTGATGCGCAGCATCGTGGGAGATTCCATGGGCGTCAAGGCTTCCGGAGGGATACGGGATCGGCAGACGGCGGAAAAGATGCTAAAGGCAGGGGCAAGCCGGCTTGGGACAAGCGCAACAACGGCCATCTGCAGTTAGGAAAGGCATCCATATGGCATTATCGGTAAAGCTGGAGGTGTTTGAAGGTCCTTTGGACCTTCTGCTTCATCTGATAGAAAAAAACAAGGTTGATATTTACGATATCCCTATTGTGGTGATCACGGCCCAGTATCTGGAATACATCCGGCAGATGCAGACGCAGGACATGAATGTGATGAGCGAGTTTCTTGTCATGGCCGCAACGCTGCTCGATATTAAGTGCCGGATGCTCCTTCCCAAGGAAGTGAACGAGGAGGGGGAGGAGGAAGATCCCAGGGCGGAGCTGGTACAAAGGCTTTTGGAATACAAGATGTACAAGTATATGTCCTATGAGCTCAAGGACAGGCAGGTGGATGCGGGACGCACTCTTTTTAAAGGAAGGACGCTCCCCAGGGAGATTGAAGAATATAAGCCGCCGGTGGATTTTGAAGCGCTTCTGGGGGATGCGGATCTTAACAAGCTGCAGAGACTGTTTAAGATCGTGATGCGCCGGCAGGAGGATAAGATCGACCCGGTAAGGAGCCAGTTTGGTAAAATTGAGAAAGACGAGATCGATATGGACGAAAAGGCTGTCCGTATCGAGGAGTATATCCGCTTCCACAAGACATTCAGCTTTCGGGAGCTTCTGGAAAAGCAGCACAGCAAGATGGAGATTATCGTCACCTTTCTTGTGATGCTGGAACTGATGAAGGTGGGTAAAGTCTCCATTGTACAGGAGGATACCTTCGAGGATATCATTATTACTTCGCAGGTGGCGTAGGAGGTGTCGTGGTGGAGAGACAAAAGGCAAAGGCGGTTCTGGAATCCGTACTCTTTACAATGGGAGAATCGGTGGAGGTAGACAGGCTTGCCTCCGTGATTGAGGAGGACAAGAAGGTTACAAGAGATATTCTTCTGGAAATGAAGGCGGAGTATGACGATAGGGAATGCGGCGTCACGCTGCTCGAGCTCGATCATTCTTTTCAGATGTGCACCAAGGGGGAAATGTATGAATATCTGGTCAAGATTGCCAAAACACCCAGAAAGTACGTGTTGACGGACACCCTGCTGGAGACCCTTTCCATTGTGGCCTACAAGCAGCCCATCACAAGACTCGAGATCGAAAAGATCAGGGGGGTGAGCTGCGATCATGCGGTAAACCGGCTGGTGGAGTTCGGGCTTATCATGGAGGTGGGAAGGATGGATGCGCCGGGCAGGCCCCTTCTCTTTGGAACCACGGAGGAATTCCTGCGCAGCTTTGGCGTGAAATCCTTGGAGGAGCTTCCGGAGCTTTCCCAGGTGCAGATCGAGGAATTCAAGGAACAGGCGGAGCAGGAGATCAGCGTGTCTGTGGATGTATAAGGAACAGGGATATTTCAGGGCCGGTCTACATACAATGAAGAAAAAGAAAAAGCCGGACGAAAATATGATTCGATTTTTATGCAAGGCTGCAAGGCCGCAAATGCTGGCTTCCTGCAAGGCAGCGCTGTTTCTTCTGTGTGCGTGTATACTGACGGTGTCTTTTGTCTGCCCCGGAATCAAGGCAAATGCGCAGTCGGATGAGGAAAATAGTACAAACCTGAGGCTGTACGCCCAATCGGCTATTTTGATGGATGCCGGTTCCGGGCGTATTTTATATGAAAAAAACGGGCACGAAAAAAAGCCTATGGCAAGTACCACGAAGATCATGACCTGTATCCTGACGCTGGAATGCGGGAATCTGGAAGATGAGGTGGAGGTTTCCTCCTATGCGGCGGGGATGCCAAAGGTGAAGCTGGGAATCCGGCAGGGGGAAACGTATAAGCTCCGCGATCTTCTGTATTCCCTGATGCTGGAATCCCACAACGATTCCGCAGTGGCCATCGCAGAGCATATCGGGGGAAGCACGGAGGGCTTTGCCGAAATGATGAACCAGAAGGCGAGAGATATCGGCTGCTTCGACACCTTTTTCATCACCCCTAACGGACTGGATGCCACTGCGCAGAATGAAGAGGGGGAGGTGAGAGTTCATTCCACCACGGCGGCGGATCTTGCCAGGATCATGTCCTACTGTATTATGGACTCTCCCAAGAGAGAGGAATTTCTTACCATAACCCGCACGCCCGCCTACCAGTTCTCATCCAATGGCAGAAGCTTTTCCTGCAATAACCACAATGCGTTTCTGGGAATGATGGAGGGCGCCCTGTCCGGAAAAACGGGTTTTACGGGCAATGCTGGCTACTGTTACGTGGGTGCGCTTCAAAGAGACGGAAAAACCTATGTGGTGGCGCTTCTTGCCTGCGGATGGCCCAATAACAAGTCCTACAAATGGAGCGACACCAAAACCCTTATGAACTACGGCCTCGAAAACTACGAGTACTGTTCCCTTGCGGATATGCGGATCAGGGAGGAGGAGCTTAACCCGATCCCGGTGGAGGAGGGGCAGACACAGCGGATCGGGGGAAAGGTTTTTGCCCAGGTTACGATTGCGGGAAAAAAGGGGAAAAAAGAGCCGGAGGGGCTCCTGCTTTCCGAAAAAGAGCGGATTGAAGTGAAAAAAGAATTAAAAGAGAGCCTAACGGCCCCCGTAAATGAGGGAGAAGAGGTGGGAACCATAAGCTACATGGTAGGCGATGATGTCTATGGCGTGGACTATATTGTGACAAAAGAACGGATCGACGCAATTGATTTTAAATGGTGTTTTACAAAAATCTTGGAGAACTATATAATTTGCTGGTAAGAAACAGGAGAGAGACAAATGAGTAAAATATTAGTGATTTTGACAGGAGGAACCATAGGAAGCAGGATCGAGGGGAACGTGATTGACGTGAGCGGTACGTCTCCCCGCCGCCTGCTTGCCATGTACCGGGAAAAATACGGGGACAGTGAGGAATTCGAGGTGATCCAGCCGCTGAACCTGCTCAGTGAGAATATGACGCCGGAGATGCTCCTGATTCTTTTGAAGGCATTAGACAGGGTGGAATACGGGAATTATGCCGGAGTGATCCTGGCCCACGGGTCTGACACGCTGTCCTATACGGCCTCCTTTGTGGGACTTTTATTTCATCACGTACCGGTGCCGGTGGTTTTGGTTGCCAGTAATTACCCTCTGGGTGAGAAGGGAAGCAATGGCCTTGCCAATTTTGCGGGAGCGGTTGATCTGATCCGGCACAGCCCCCTGCGGGGCGTGTTCGTTCTGTATCAGGACGACTGCGGGAGAAAACAGGTGTATCTTGCGACCCGGTTTGTGGAGGCGGAGCCCTTTGGCGACCAGTTCCGGGATTTTTCGGGAACGCCCCTGGGAAGGGTGGAGGAGGGGAGGCTTGTGTTAAATCAGGCAAAGTCACTGCCGGGGATGGAAGAGCTTCAAAAGGCCCGGGGAATACGGCTTCCGGTTCCAAATTCCTTCTCCAGAAAGATTCTGGTGATCCGGCCGTATCCCGGGCTTGACTACTCCTTTTTCCGCTTTGACAGTAAGAGGCATCCGGCTGCCGTGCTGCATCTGCTGTACCATTCCGCCACGGCCTGCCTGGGGGAGGGAAACTATGATCTTCTGCATTTCCTTTCGCACTGCCGGGAGCTTGGAGTTCCGGTCTATACGGGCTCGCACAAGGCGCTTGACGGAAAGCGTTATGCAACGGGGGATATTCTGCTTGGCGAAGGCGTGATCCCGCTTCTTAACATTTCCCCGGAGGCCGCTTATGCGAAGCTTCTGATTCTCTACAACACGCAGGGAGTGTCCGTACCGGAAATGATTGGGAAGGATCTGTATTTTGAGAGCGTTGATCCGGCGGGAGAGTAAAAATTGTGTTAATTTTAAAATTCCGTCTAGGCGAATCTTTTCTTTTGTGGTATACTGCTATAGACGCATTTATGGGGATAGTCTGCCCCAGCGAATAAAGTTATTATTTTTTTAATATAAAATGGAGGGCTGAAAAATGAGTACTACTTCACAAGCGAGTCAAAGAATAACGGCTTTACTCGATGAAAACAGTTTCGTTGAAATCGGTGCGCTTGTCACGGCAAGAAGCACGGATTTTAATCTGAAACAGACAGAAACTCCTTCTGACGGTGTGATTACCGGATACGGAGTGATAGGCGGCAATCTTGTGTATGTTTACAGCCAGGATGTGTCTGTACTGAATGGTTCCGTCGGCGAAATGCATGCAAAGAAAATTTCGGGTCTGTATGATCTGGCGCTTAAGATGGGCGCACCGGTAATCGGGCTGATTGATTCTGCAGGACTCCGGCTTCAGGAGGCGGCGGATGCGTTAAACGGCTTTGGCGAGATTTATCTGAAACAGGTTAAGAGCTCGGGAGTGATCCCTCAGATCACGGCTGTATTCGGGTCCTGCGGCGGCGGTCTTTCCCTGATCCCCACCCTTACGGATTTCACCTTCATGGAAGGCAAGAAGGCAAAATTGTTTGTCAATTCCCCCAATGCCCTGGATGGAAACACTACTGCGAAATGTGATACCTCCGCAGCGGATTTCCAGAGTAAGGAAGCGGGAATCGTGGATGTGGTGGCAGACGAGGCTTCCATTCTTTCCCAGATCAGAGAGCTTGTGTGCATGCTTCCCGCAAGCAATGAGGAGGACATGTCCTTTGTGGAGTGTACGGACGATCTGAACAGAGCCTGCGAGGGCCTTGAGAACTGTGTGGGAGATACCTCCATCGCACTTTCCCAGATCGCTGACAATGGTATTGTATTCGAGGTGAAGCGCGAATATGCCAAAGATATGGTGACAGGCTTTATCAAATTAAACGGAGTTACCGTTGGCGCAGTGGCAAACCGCAGCGAGATTTACGGTGAGGACGGAAAGGTTTCCGAAAAGTTTGACCCCGTACTTTCAGCGGCGGGCTGCGAGAAGGCGGCGGATTTTATTACTTTCTGCGACGCTTTTGAGATCCCTGTGCTGTCCCTTACCAATGTAAAGGGCTTCAAGGCGGACAAATGCAATGAGAAGAGAATGGCGAAGGAAGCTGCAAAGCTTACATATGCCTTTGCAAATGCCACGGTTCCGAAGGTAAACGTTATCATCGGACAGGCGTTCGGAAGCGCATATGTGGCGATGAACTCCAAGGCGATCGGCGCTGACATCACCATGGCATGGCCGGATGCCGCAGTCGGAACCATGGACGCAAAGCTTGCGGCCAAGATTATCTGTGACGGACAGGGTGCGGATGCGATCGACGCCTGCGCCAAAGAATATGCCGAGCTTCAGACAAGTGCGTTAAGTGCGGCGAGGAGAGGTTATGTGGATCAGATCGTTGAGCCTGCCGATACCCGCAAATATGTGATCGGCGCTTTTGAGATGCTGTTCACTAAAAGGGAAGACCGTCCGGCTAAAAAACACGGCACAGTTTAGAAAGGATGATACTTAATATGAAAAAATGGTTATTGGTATTAGGTATGATTACCTGTATGATGGGACTGACAGCCTGCAGTGAGAAACAGGCGAACGTGGAAAATCCCATGCTGACCGAGGCAGATGCCATGGGGCTTGGCGAGAACGTTGTGGAAACCATCAATCTGTATGTTCAGCAGAATGCGAAGGATCAGATTACGGACGCTGTACTTTTGTCGGCAGTGGAAAGCTGGGAGAGTGCGGCTGAGGACATGGGCGATTATATCGGAATTATCAGTACGGATTCAGATATCACGGAGGATGACGGCATCATCAGAGTTACCATGGAAGGGAGCACCCGCAATGCGGTAGTCGAGCTGGTTCTCGATGCGAAGAAGGGGATCACGGGCATTTCCACCAATGTGGAGTATACCTTCGGAGAAAAAATGGGGAAGGCCGCGCTCAACACTCTGCTTGGCATGGGTACCGTTTTCGTCGTTTTGATTCTGATCAGTGCGATCATATCCTGCTTTAACCTGATTCCCGGAATTCAGGAAAAGCTGAGCAAAAAATCTAAGAAGGCAGAAGTGAAAGAGTCCGCACCGGCTTCTTCCGCACCTCAGGCTGCGGTTCCCGTCGAGGAGAATCTGACGGATGATCTTGAGCTGGTTGCAGTGATTGCGGCTGCGATTGCGGCAAGCGAGGGAGCGTCCTCCACGGACGGATTCGTGGTAAGAAGCATCAGGCGCGCCGGAAGACGGCAGAGGGCATAAGCAGTTCCCGCAAAGAGGGGAACAGGGAATGAGTATCGTTAAACAGAAAAATCACAGGAGGATTTTAAGAATGAAAAATTATACAATTACCGTAAATGGAAACGTATATGACGTAGTAGTAGAAGAGGGTACATCCACAGGAGCTGCACCTGCTCCCGCACCCGCAGCTCCCAAGGCAGCACCGAAGGCAGCGCCCGCTGCAGCACCGAAGGCTGCGGCAGGAGCGGGAAGCGTTAAGGTTGAGGCCGGTGCGGCAGGCAAGGTATTCAAGGTTGAGGCAAGCGTTGGACAGACGGTTAAGAAGGGGGATACCGTTGTGATTCTGGAAGCAATGAAGATGGAAATTCCTGTTGTTGCACCTCAGGACGGCACAGTGGCAAGCATTGACGTGGCAGCCGGCGATTCCGTGGAAGCAGGCGCTCTGCTGGCAACACTCAAATAACACGGACAGGGTTATTTGCGGTTACAACGGATGTCACAGTGTGCGAGCATCCTTATGTTAATAACAACAGGAGGTAAAAGAAATGGATTATATCGTAAGTACATTAGACAACCTGATCCATCAGACAGCCTTTTTCAACCTGACCGGTGGAAACTATCTGATGATTCTTGTGGCTTGTGTATTTCTTTATCTTGCGATTGCTAAGGGCTTTGAACCGCTGCTTCTTACGCCGATCGCATTTGGTATGCTGCTTGTGAACATTTATCCGGATATCATGATCAGTATTGAGGATTCGGCAAATGGAACGGGCGGACTGCTGTATTATTTTTATCTCTTAGACGAGTGGGCAATCTTACCCTCCCTGATTTTTATGGGTGTGGGTGCCATGACAGACTTTGGTCCCCTGATTGCCAATCCTAAGAGCTTTTTGCTGGGCGCTGCGGCGCAGTTTGGTATTTTTGCGGCATATTTCGGAGCCATTGGCTTTGGCTTTAACGACAAGGCGGCGGCGGCAATTTCCATCATCGGAGGAGCGGACGGCCCTACCTCTATTTTCCTTGCAGGAAAGCTGGGCCAGACAGCGCTTCTCGGACCGATTGCCGTGGCGGCTTACTCCTATATGTCGCTGGTCCCCATTATCCAGCCGCCTATTATGAAATTACTGACAACCGAGAAAGAGAGAAAGATCAAGATGGGGCAGCTTCGTCCCGTATCCAAGCTTGAGAAGATTCTGTTCCCCATCGTGGTTACGATTGTCGTATGTCTGATCCTTCCCACAACGGCACCCCTTGTAGGTATGCTCATGCTGGGAAATCTTTTCCGGGAATCCGGTGTGGTAAGACAGCTGACGGATACGGCTTCCAACGCACTCATGTATATTGTGGTTATTCTGCTTGGCACGTCCGTTGGAGCAACCACAAGCGCAGAGGCGTTCCTGAACTGGGATACGATTAAGATTGTGATTCTCGGACTGGCCGCATTTGCGTTCGGTACTGCGGCAGGAGTGCTCTTCGGTAAGCTGATGTGTATTGCAACAAAGGGAAAAGTGAATCCCCTTATCGGTTCCGCCGGTGTCTCTGCGGTTCCTATGGCGGCCAGAGTTTCCCAGAAGGTTGGTGCGGAGTCCGATCCGACCAATTTCCTGTTAATGCATGCAATGGGACCTAACGTGGCAGGCGTTATCGGCACGGCGGTTGCGGCGGGTACGTTTATGGCGGTATTTGGAGTATTTTAAAGAAAAACAAGCAGGAGGATTATATTATGGCAGAACAGGTTAAGAAACCGATTGGAATTATGGAAACCGTTCTTCGTGACGCACATCAGTCTCTGATCGCAACGAGAATGCCCACCGAGATGATGCTTCCCATCGTGGAAAAAATGGATAAAGTCGGCTATCACGCAGTGGAATGCTGGGGCGGAGCGACCTTTGACGCTTCCCTTCGTTTCCTGAAGGAAGATCCTTGGGACAGATTGAGAAAGCTGAGAGACGGATTTAAGAATACCAAGCTTCAGATGCTTTTCCGTGGTCAGAACATTCTGGGCTACAGGCCTTATGCGGACGACGTGGTTGACAGCTTTGTGGAGAAGTCTATCGCAAACGGTATTGATATCATTCGTATCTTTGACTGTCTCAATGACCTCAGAAACCTTCAGGCGGCGGTTAATGCCACGAATAAGATTAAGCAGAGAGAGGGCAGAGGCCATGCGCAGGTAGCGCTTTCCTATACACTGGGAGATGCTTATACCATGGAATACTGGATGAGTATGGCGAAGAAGATCGAGGAGATGGGAGCTGATTCCATCTGTATCAAGGATATGGCGGGCCTGCTTGTTCCTTACAAGGCGTCCGAGATGATTGCGGCAATGAAGTCCGCAACCAAGCTTCCCATTCAGCTCCATACACACTACACATCCGGCGTTGCAAGCATGACATATATGAAGGCGGTCGAGGCAGGAGTGGACGTGATCGACTGTGCGATTTCACCTTTTGCAATGGGTACTTCGCAGCCAGCCACAGAGGTTATGGTGGAAACCTTCAAAGGAACCGAGTATGACACGGGATATGACCAGAACCTTCTGGCGGAAATTGCTGATTATTTCAGGCCCTACAGAGATAAATGTCTGGCAGACGGTCTTCTCAATCCCAAGGTTATGGGTGTAGATATCAAGACCTTGCTGTATCAGGTACCCGGCGGTATGCTTTCCAACATGGTAAGCCAGCTGAAGGAGCAGAATGCGGAGGATAAATACTATGACGTGCTCCGCGAGATCCCTCAGGTTCGCAAAGACCTGGGCGAGCCGCCGCTTGTTACCCCTTCTTCCCAGATCGTGGGTACGCAGGCCGTGTTTAACGTACTGATGGGCGAGAGATACAAGATGGCGACCAAGGAGACCAAGGCGGTTCTGCGCGGCGAATACGGTCAGACGGTTAAGCCTATGAATCAGGAAATTATCGATAAGGTTATTCCCGGCGAGAAGAGAATCACCTGCCGTCCTGCGGATCTGATCGAGAACGAGATGGATAAGCTGGAAGCGGAGATGAAGGAATGGAAACAGCAGGACGAGGACGTGTTGTCCTACGCTCTGTTCCCTCAGGTGGCGACGGATTTCTTCAAGTATCGTCAGGCGCAGCAGGAAAAGGTTGATATGACACAGGCAGATACCAAGAATGCGGCATATCCGGTTTAAGGTACACGGCTTCTGAATGCAAAACCCCTTGTACAGATGGAATTGTACGAGGGGTTTTGAACAAGTAACCATAAAAGGCGGTTTGGGAAGGGGAGCGGAGTATGGAGAATAAGCGTTTCGCACTGCTGATCGATGCGGACAACATTTCAGCGAAATATATAGGGGATATATTGGAGGAGCTTTCCACCTACGGTATCACGACCTACAAAAGGATATACGGAGACTGGACCAGCACGCAGGCCACGAAATGGAAGGAAAAGCTGCTGGAAAATTCGGTCATACCGGTACAGCAGTTCAGCAATACGGTTGGAAAGAATGCCACGGATTCCACCCTGATTATCGATGCCATGGACATTTTGTATACCGGAAATGTCGAGGGGTTCTGTATTGTTTCCAGTGACAGCGATTTTACCCGTCTGGCCAGCCGGCTGCGGGAGTCCGGAATGGAAGTAATCGGTATGGGAGAGGAAAAAACGCCCCGCTCCTTCCGTGTGGCCTGTACCAGGTTTGTAAATCTGGAGAATCTGGGCAATCAGGATGAGAATTCGGAGGGCAGCGATAAGCAGGATAATACCATCAGCCGCGAGGTGGTATACAATGCGATTACAAATATTATCACGGAAAATGAGAACAAGGGAAAAAGCGTGGAGCTTGCCTCCGTGGGCAACCGGCTTGTGAACATGTATCCTGATTTTGACGTCAGGAATTACGGCTACAGCCTTCTCTCCAGATTCCTGGAGGATGCGGGCATGTTCCAGCTTCAGAAAAAACACAGTGTGATCACGATTTCCCTGAAGGATAACGAGCAGTCGAAGGAGGAGATCTGTGAGTACATCAAGACTGTGATTACAGCCTCGGGGAAAAAGGGAATCGGGTTCAGCGAGCTGAGCAATCTTGTGCACGGGAAATACAGCAGCTTCAATGTAAAGGATTACGGCTACAGCCAGTTTTCCAAGTTTGTGCAGAGTCTGGACGGCATTGAGACATTTGACGACGGAGGAAACAGGAAGCGTGCCAGAAAGCTTTGATGAGTAAGGATTCTTTGCTTCCGGCAGATTGAGGTAACTATGGCAAAAGCGGTAAAAATGAAAGATATCGCAGACCGGCTGCATGTGAGCACCATGACGGTGTCAAAAGCTTTGTCGGGAAAGCCGGGGGTCAGTGAGGTCATGCGTGATCGGATCAGGATCCTGGCCTTTGAAATGGGGTACGTTTTGCCAGGAGCGCAAAAAGAAGAAAAGCTATGTCAGACCATCGGCGTTATTCTCGAGAGCTGTTATATTGAGGGCTGCGAAACCTTTTACTGGAAGCTTTATCAGGAGATTAATACCGAGGCTGCCAGAAGAAATTGCTTTGTCCTGTTGGAGATTCTGGAAGAGGAAGAGAGGAAGGAGCTGCGGATCCCCAAGATGGTCATCGAAAATAAGGTAGACGGCCTGCTTGTTCTGGGAGAAACGGACAGCGTGTATTTGGAAATGCTCCTGCTATCTGCAAAAATTCCTATGGTCTATCTTGATTTCTACAACGATCAGGTCAGGGAGGACAGCGTTATCTCCAACAGCTTTTACGGGGCCTATCATGTGACCAATTATCTTTTTGAGAGAGGCCACCGCCAGATTGCGTTTGTGGGAACCTTATCCGGCACAAAAAGCATTATGGACCGTTTTCTCGGCTATGAAAAATCCATGCTTGAGCATGGAGAGAGAATAAGACAGGACTGGGTGATTCCGGATCGTGACGGTGAGAGGGCGGTCTATGAGATCATTGTCCTTCCGGAAAAAATGCCCACGGCGTTTGTGTGCAGCTGCGACCTGACGGCAAGCAGACTGATCCGGGAGCTTAAGCGAAACGGCTACCGCATACCGGAGGATATCTCGGTAGTGGGTTATGACGATTACCTGTATCCGGGGCTGTGCGATGTGGGTCTGACCTCTTACGGTGTGGATAAGAAAGGGATGGCCTGTGCCGGAATTGACATTCTGCTAAGCAAGATACAAGGGAAAGTTTATGCCAGGGGGATGCGGATTGTGGACGGGTATCTGGCTGAGAGGGAGAGCGTGGCGTCCATAGAGTCCGATTTAATTTAAGAAAATCTTTAGCTTCCATTAAGCTAAATTGCAGGCTTGTTTGTTATAATATTGCAATACAATTTGCTTTATACGAGGGATGAGGGTGTAGTGGAACTTGAGATTATAGATATATCGGATAATGAGACAAGGCTGAACCGGGAAAGGGAAAGAAGAAGACAGCAGCTGCGGCAGAAACAGGCAAGGGCGAGGCAGCGCCAAAAACAGATTCGAAAGAGAAGACGGCAGATTTTTATGATGAAGACGGCTGTTTTGTGCTGTCTGCTTCTTCTCGTGGTTTTGATTGCATTGGTTCTGCATCAGATGTTTCCGGCTCCCAGGCAGAAGGATAGCATTCCGGACAGAGTGTACATGGAAGAAAGGGAAGTGATCAATGCAAAGCCTCTGCAGGGTCCGGGGATCACGGAGGATTTTCTCACCGTCAATGAGTATTCGAGGCCGGGGGAGGCGCTTGAGACCGTTAACAATATTTTCGTACATTATACGGCGAATCCCGGGACAAGCGCCGCACAGAACCGCAGCTATTTTGAAAATCTCGGTCTTACGGGAGAGACCTCTGCGAGTGCGCACTTCGTGATCGGCTATGAGGGGGAAATCATCCAGTGCATCCCTCTTGACGAGATCGCCTATGCGGTGCAGAAGCGAAATTATGATTCCATATCCATAGAATGCTGCTATCTGGACGGGAACGGAAAATTCACACAGGCCACTTATAATTCCCTGGTCGAGCTTTCCTCCTGGCTTTTAGGCCGCTATCACCTTTCCCCCACAGACCTGCGCAGGCACTATGATGAGGGAGGAAAGATGTGCCCGCTGTACTATGTGGAGCACGAGGAGGCGTGGAACCAGTTTATCCGGGATGTGGAGGATTATATGCGGAATAAATCTGAGGTTTAGAAATACATAAGATACGAAAAAATAATTATTTGGGATACGCCGGCGTTTTGCAGTGTGTCCCATTTTTCTTGATAAATCTGACAAATTATCTGTCGTTTTCGCATGATTTAAATGCATATGCAGCAGTCTCTTTTGTCTATTACTCCCAAAATTCCCGGTTTTTCCATTGCACGGAGAAAAGTACTTGAAAATATGTAAATAATGTAATATACTACATAAAGAGTTGTTTTTAGGGATTTATACCATATATGGTAGATCAAAACAGCTTTGTTATGGCGGTATGCCGGGATTTTAAAATTTCGGTCCGTAAATATTTATCTCGAATGGAGGAGAGAATGATGAAATCAAGTATCATCAAAAAAATGTTGACCGGTGCATTAGCATTATCACTGGTAATGGCTCCTGCTATGAGCGCAGGAGCTGCTTCTTCAACAGTGCCCAGCGATGAGCCTGCTGCTACTGTTGAAGAGAGCACACCCGTAGCCGAGATTCCTGCTTCCAGTACAGTTGCAGGTACGGTTACAACCACTTCCGGAACATATCTCGCTAAGAGCGTAAGCGGAAGCGCAGTTGCAACGAGCGTTGCGAACATTGCAGCAGGCTATGGCCTTGCAAGCAACGAGACACCTTATGCAAAGTTCTCTGACATGGATCCCAAGAAGAGCACACTGGCTAAGGCTGCAATTGATCAGGCAGCTCTGTCCCAGGGCGCTGAGGTTGGTCCTATGCTCAACATCGAGTTCGGTAAGATGACAGCTGGAAAGTACAGCCTTCTTCCTTCCGACGGAGCTGAGATCAGAGTGGCTCTTGGTGTTCCTAAGAAATTCGCTGATGCTGGCAAGACTTTCGCAGTTGTACGTGTACAGGCTGGCGGCGTTGTTTCCATTCTTCCGGATGTAGATGACAATCCGAACACCGTTACATTTGATACCACAGGCGGCGCTGCTGCTTATGCAATCATCAAATACTAATTTCATTAGATGTTAGTGTTGTTTGATACCAAATGAAATAATGAACGGCAGGCTTTTGCCTGCGCTATGAGGGGCAGCTTTTTACAGCTGCTTTCCTTATGGCGCAATCATGAGAATTCGGAGATTTTATGAGCAGGATACAGCGGGAGCATATTTATCTCACCCTTATTATTTTAATCATTTTCTGTATTTTTGAATATGGAATTCAAAAAATCTTTGGATTCACCGTGTATCCGGATGAATTCGGATATTGGTCAAGCGCCGCAAAAACGGCAGGGTATGACTGGCATGAAGTGGCTTCTCTGGGATCCTATTATTCCTTTGGCTATAGTGTGCTGCTGATTCCGCTGCTGTGGCTGTTTCGGGACGGAGTGGCCGCATACCGGGCGGCTGTTGCGGTAAATATGGCGCTTATGTGTTTTGGAGTACTGCTTCTCCGGAATATAATATGCAGACTGTTTCCGGAGATGGACAAGATTAAGCGCGTGTTTATCAGCGGAATTGCCGTTCTCTATCCGTCCTGGGTTTTTTACATGCAGGTAACCCTGGCCGAGGCGCTTTTGACATTTCTATTTCTGGGATTAACCTTTTTATTTATCTGTTTTATCCAAAAACCTGGAATACTTACAGCCGCGGTTCTCGCTGTAAGTCTGGTCTATTCCTATAGTGTGCATATGCGCACGGTGGGAGTAGTGATTGCCTGCCTGGCGGTTCTTGCGCTGTGGGGAGTGGTAAATCCGGCCATGAGAAAGCAGATGCTTATCCTGTTCGGTGTGATTCTCGCAGCCGGCCTAGTTGTGGCAGTGATAAAAAGAAACGTAATTTTGTCCGTGTTTTCAAAGGCGGACGCACAGACGCTTGCGGCAAATGATTATGGAAGCCAGATGTGGAAGGTCAGGGATATCCTTACGTCCGACGGCATGCTGGTTTTCCTGAAAGAGATTCTGGCAAAGTTTTTCTACCTGGGAATGGCAACCTACGGCTTCTTTTACTGGGCCATGATCTGGTGCGTCCAAAAGGCGGCAGGGCTGTTCAAAAAAATAGTGCAAAAACAGTCCGTTTTTTTTGACGTGCAGAGCTGGACCGCCCTTTTTTTACTGCTTGCGGTAATTGGCGAGATCCTGATATGCAGTATTTATATGCACGGTTCCACTCATATAGATTGTCTGATTTATGGCAGATACAATGAATTTCTTGTTCCCGTGCTGATTGTGACGGGAATTACAGCTATGCTGAAAAGCAGACGGATATTTCGGACGAACCTGCTGCTTGGCGCTTTGTCCGGGCTGATGATATTTCCCATATTATCCGTAATCAGGCAGGAGAATATGGAAGGAATCCGGGGATATTTTGTGGCGGGTATCAGCTGTCTGATTGACGAGGCGAATTTTGAACCGTTGGATTTTTTCCTCAAAGCGTGGATTTTTGGATTTATCCTGATGCTTTTAACAGCGGGAATTTTCCTGATTATCAAAAAGTGGAAAAATATGGAGTGGCTGCTTGCGATTATCCTGATCATAGAGGTTTTTCTGGGGATTCAGGTAAGCGCTCATTACATATATAAAGTAAATCAGATCGAATATAAGGATCTGATCATTGCGGAAAAAATTTTGGAGAGCAATGACGGAAGTGAGACGGTGACCTATCTGGATGAAGGTTCGGCTCCTTTTGTTGATTTTCAGCAGATGCAGCTTGGCGAGATACCGATTCATGTGATCCGGGGAGAGGTTTCGGAGCATATGGATGGGCTGAGCGATTATTTGATTGTCAGATCGGATTCAGGGCAGAAAGAAGTGCTGGAGCAAATCTATAATGAAAAAATAGTGGCGAAGCTTCATGTCCTGTATTTTAACCGAA
The DNA here is from genome assembly GCA_910579685.1 of uncultured Lachnospiraceae bacterium. Classification (GTDB taxonomy): domain Bacteria; phylum Bacillota; class Clostridia; order Lachnospirales; family Lachnospiraceae; genus Suilimivivens. The sequence continues at coordinate 178,385 of CAJTVN010000001.1, forward strand.
AAGAATGAGGATGGGAAAGGAGCAGATTACTGAAATGAAAAAGATGAAGTTTTTGGTGATGTTTTTGCTGATGAGCGTTTTTCTTGGGAGAGCGTCGCTGGATGTCAGGGCGCAGGAGGATTCCGGTGATTTTTCTGTCACGGAATTAAACCAGGTTATGACGATTGCACAGGACTGCAGTGTCTACGAATCGCCCAGTGAGGACTCGGCGGTTGTAAGGGACTATACGGCAGGTTCCTCTGTGTGGGTCACAGGCGAGACGCAGAACGGATGGTACCGGATATCCTATCAGGAATCGGAAGGATATATTCTCAAGGACAGTACAACCGGACTGATGATCGAGGTGGAAGGAAAGGGAATCGTGGATCTGGAGGATGCCGGCCTGGCCGAGGAAATGGCAGCTCTGGAAGCGGAAAATAAGGCCTTTATTGAGAATGTCGAGAGACAGCGGGCGGAGCTCAAGCGTTCCCGTATCTGGATGGTTGTGATCGTTGTTTTGATTGTCGCAATCTTTGCGGTGGGAATTGTTTCAACGATAAAGCAGGTGAAAAAAGAGGAAGGCCAGGGCGATTCCGGGACGAAGAAGAAGCAGAAAGACCGTGAAATTGAGATGATCGATTTAGATTCGGAAGAGGAATAAAATCCATGAAGCTGATTATCCAGATTCCCTGTTATAACGAGGCCAATACACTTGAGGTGGCGCTCAACGATCTGCCCAAGAAGCTGGATGGCATTGATAAAATTGAATATCTTATTATCAATGACGGAAGTAAGGATGCGACCGTGGAGGTGGCCCAGAGATGGGGGGTGCACCATATCGTCAACTTTAACCAGAACAAGGGGCTGGCCAGGGGATTCATGGCCGGGCTGGACGGGTGCCTTCGAAACGGTGCAGACATTATCGTGAATACGGATGCGGACAACCAATACTGCGCCGAGGACATTCAGCGGCTGATCCAGCCAATCC
>CAJTVN010000001.1:179361-190947 GCA_910579685.1 uncultured Lachnospiraceae bacterium
GATGCGGATATGGTGATCGGGGCCAGGCCCATTGATGAGACGGAACATTTTTCCTTCCTCAAAAAAAAGCTTCAGCACTTTGGAAGCTGGGCGGTCAGAAAGGCTTCCAACACGGATATTCCGGATGCACCCAGCGGGTTCCGCGCCATGAGTCGGGAAGCCGCCATGCATATCAATGTGATTAACGACTATACATACACGCTGGAGACAATCGTGCAGGCGGGAAGGGATAAGATAGCGGTTACAAGTGTGCCGGTGCATACCAATCCGGATCTTCGGCCCTCCAGACTGTTTCACGGCGTCTGGTCTTACGTGAAGAAGTCGATTGTGATTATCCTGCGGGCGTACATGATGTACCAGCCCTTAAAGTGTTTTACTTATTTGTCGACCATACCGCTGCTTTGCGGTATCAGTATCGGCATGCGCTTTTTGTATCTGATTGCCATCGGGCAGGGCTACGGGCATGTGCAGTCCCTGATCCTGGCATGCACGTTGATTATCGTGGGGTTTCTGACCTTCATGATCGGGCTTGTGTCGGATCTGATGGCTGCTAACCGGCGGATCTTGTCCGACACGCAGTATCATATCCGCAGAATGGAATACGATTCCTTGGCGAAAGCGCAGGCGCAGGAGGAGGAAGCGGCGCAGAGAAAGTGGGAACCGCATATCGTCTCGGAAAATAAGGACGCTGCGCAAAAAAAAAGCAGACAGAAGATCTATAACATGTGTTAAACACAGACAGCGGGTGAACGAAAATTAAGGAGATAATCACATTTGTCGTGCCGGCATATAATGCGGAAAAGACAATCGCCAGGACAATTGAAAGTATACTGCATCAGACGGACGACAGATATAAGCTGATTCTGATAAACGACGGTTCCACGGACGGGACGGACGGAATCTGCAGGGATTATGCGGCCGCAAGGACGGACAAGATCTCCTACATCTTTCAGGAGAACCGGGGGCTTGGCGGGGCCAGAAACCATGGAATGCAGCTTGCGGACACGCCTTACGTGTCCTTCCTTGACAGCGACGACTGGCTGATGCCCCAATTTGTGGAACGAATCCTCTGGTATCTGGAGCACTGTGCGGATCCCGGCGTTGAGATGATCCTGACATTGCCCGTGATATTTCATGAGGGAAGCGGGGCGGTGGGAGACTGGTATGATAAAACTCTCTTTGAAAAGGTGTTTGCGCAGGACGGCAATGTTGTGAATCCGGCACAGCATATGGAGCTTTACCGGTTTGAGGTCAACCAGTGCAGAAAGATCCTGCAGACGGATTTTGTGAGGCGGATTCATTTCACGTTCCGGGAGAAGGTAAAATGGGAGGATATCTATCCGCATTTTTATCTGCTGTCACAGTGCACGTCCTGCATGGGCCTGGGGGAAGTCGGATTTTATTACCGGATTGGAAACGCTTCCCAGATCACGGCATCCAGGGGAAAGGACAGACTTGACTTTCTGATCGTGTTTGACGATCTGCTTCAATATGTGGACAGGGAAGGTAAGAAGGAGCTGCTTTATCCTGTCATGCGCGTCCTGATCCGGTTTGCCATATGGTGCATCCGCATGGCGGATACGGATCACAGGAGGCTGTTGGTCAAAAAGACGCATCAGCTGTTTCGTAAGCTCCCCTGGGAATATTACAGGGCGCTGTTAACGGGAATCAGGGGAAGCTGCAGCAAAGCGGATGCCAGGCAGTATCTGCTGTTTGTGACAGCAATCCGGTTTCGCCCGCTTAATTTCATTTTTTACGACTATCTGTGGCAGGATCTGTGTGAAAAGATGATTAAGAAGCTGCTGGGTGCGGGGGAGAGAGTGGCATGAGGATTTGTGGAGGGAGAAGTGCGGCAGATTAAAGGCTATTTGTCAGACAGATATGATATCGAAACAGTTTTGATGATTACTTCCACAGAGGAGTACAGGGATCTGGAGAAGTGGCTTTATGATGTAAAAGGGATCCGTGTTATCCGCCATTTATCCGAATCAGAAGCATTGCCCGAGAAAATAGACGCTTTGATTTTTGACTGGAACTGCAAAGAAAAGGTTCTCTCTCTAAAAAGCATTCAGCCAGGCTATCTAATCGGCAGGATGAAAAAGGAGGAAGACTATTTTGAAGTATGGGAAACCTACAGAGAAAGAGCTTCCTTTATTTATATTGAGCAGGACAGGGGATTGAAGCCGGAACAAATCACGGCGGATATTGCGCCCTGCGAGATCCTGAACTGGCAAAAGGGAAAATGGGCTGTTGAATTGTCGGTGGTTCTTCCCGTATATAATGTCTCAAACTATCTTCCGGACTGTATGAAGACCCTTCTTGAATGGAAGGCTCCCTATGTGGAGTACATTTTTGTGAATGACGGAAGTACGGATCCGTCCGGAGATCTTATTTTGAAGTATGCGCAGACTGATCCGAGGATACGTCTGATAGACAAGGAGAATGGCGGCTGCGCTTCGGCACGCAACCGGGGAATCGAGGCGGCCAGGGGAAGGTATATCGGCTTTGTGGATCCTGACGATTTCATAGACGCATCCATGTTTTACAAACTGTTTCGCAGGGCCATTATGGGTTCCTATCATATGGTCTACTGCGGATATAAGGAATATTATGAGGAAGACGGAAGTTCGAGGGAAATCCGAAATGACTGTCTGAAGGATCCTTATTTGACAGGCACTTACCGCAGGGACAAGGTGGCGCTTCTCGCAGTCAATACAAGAGTTGCGATCTGGAGGGCGATTTACCGAAAGGACGTGCTGGATGAAAAGAAAATTCGTTTTCATGAGGAGTTGAAGCGGTTTGACGATCTGCCTTTCCGGGTGGAATACATTTTTGCGGCAGGAAGCGCCGCCTGTGTGCCGGAGCATCTGTATTATTACAGGCTTGGGCGGCAGGGGCAGGATGTCAGCTGCAGGGATGAACGGCTGTTTGTTCATTTCCCGCTGTTTGATTTTCTGGATGCGTATGTGGATGCTTTTAAGGACGAGCGCCTGACGGATCTGCTCCAGGTAGTGAAGATACAGACCCACGGATATGCGTTGTCAAAAATCGAAAAGAAATATAAGAAGGAATATTTGCAAAAGGCCAAAAAACAGCTCGACAGAAACATGGGGTACTGGCGGACGGTAAGCCTTATTTTGCTGTATACGGGGAAGGGAAATCTGGGATGGTACACAGGTATGAGATTTCGGATTTTCGGATGAAGGTTTGCTGAGAGGATTAGAGGATGAAATTTTTTAAAGAGGTAAAGAAATACTGGAGGTTTGCGGTGTATGCGGCCAAATCCGATCTGCAGGAGGAGGTGGCAAACTCCTATCTGAACTGGCTTTGGTGGATTCTGGAGCCCTTAAGCTCCATGCTGGTTTATGTGTTGATTTTTGGAATCGTTCTGAAAACGGACGAGGCCTATTTCCCGATTTTTGTTTTTATCGGAATCACGGTGTGGGATTATTTCAGCAGGTGCATCACCTCCAGTGTGGATCTGATCCGGAACAACCAGCATATCATTTCAAGAATCTATATACCGAAATATATTCTGCTGATTCAGCGTATGCTGGTTTTGATCTTTAAGATGCTGATCTGCTGGGGCATTGTGGCGCTTATGATGATTATTTACAAGATTCCCATAGGGATTAACCTGCTCTACATGATTCCGAACCTGGTCGTTTTTTTTACGTTTTGCTTTGCCTGCAGCCTGTATTTTCTCCATTTTGGAGTGTATGTCAGCGATCTTTCCAGATTGGTTGCGATTGCGCTGAATCTGATGTTTTATCTGACGGGTATTTTCTTCAATATACAGAAAAGCTTTCCGGCGCCCTATGGCTACTTTCTGCAGAGAATCAATCCCATAGCGCACCTGATTTTTTGTATGCGGAAATCACTTCTTTACAATGAAACGCCATCGAGAGTCATGCTGGGTATTTGGTTTGTCATTTCCATTTTGCTGGCGGCCGGTGGGATCCGTCTGATCAGCAAAAATGAGAATAACTATGTGAAGATAATATAGTTGAAATAAGGAGTAATCATGAGAGAGATAGCGATAGACGTTTCTGATGTTAAGATTACTTATAAGCTCCTGAAAAACTTTTCCATACAGAAAAATCTCCTGCGCAGGGATGCGGAGGAGGCGGAGGAATTCGAGGCGGTAAAAGGAATATCGTTTCAGGTGGAAAAGGGGGAAATCCTTGGGATTATAGGAAAAAACGGAAGCGGTAAGTCCACGCTGCTTCGTGCCGTTGCAGGGGTGTTTTCGCCCAATGCGGGAACCATTGACCTGAAAGGCAATACCATTTCCCTGCTTTCTCTTGGGCTTGGATTCAAGGACACTCTGTCAGGCAGGAGGAATATTTATTTGTCCGGAATGCTGCTTGGCTTTACGGAGAAGCAGATTAAGGAAAAGGTGGATGAGATCATTGAATTCGCCGAGCTGGGGGAGTTTATCGACAGGCCGGTGAAAACGTATTCCAGCGGTATGTATTCCAAGCTGGCGTTTTCCATCACCTGCAATCTGGAGACGGACATTATCCTGGTGGACGAGGTGCTCAGCGTGGGGGACGAGGGCTTTCAGCGAAAGAGCCTTGCCAAGATGGAATCCCTGATTGAGGACAAGGACCGCACGGTGATCATTGTCTCCCATAGTATCGAGACGCTGGAGAAGCTGTGTGACCGGGTGATGTGGCTGCATGAGGGAAGGATTATGGAGATTGGGGAGCCCGGCCGGGTGTTAGGGCAGTATCAGGAATTTATGATATCAGGCGAGTATAAACGATAGAGAGGAAATCAGGGAGGTAGATGAAGATGGAGAGAAGGATACAAAATATTATTTTTCCGGTACGAGAGAAGTTTTATACACAGTGGCAGTTGTTTTATAAAGGTGACAGAAGCTATGTTGACAGAGAGAATCACGTGCTACGGATGGGACAGTATCATCTTTGTGATTTTACCACATACTTAAATGGTTGTTCTTATGGAAAATGGAAAAGATATACGGATTTAAGAGGAATTAAGCTTCAATTAGATATAGAAGGAACTTTTAAAATTATTTTGGTAGGTTACCATCTGGATATTTACAGTCCCGAAAGAACAGAGTTTTTGACTAAGGAATATTGTTTAAATGGCAGGCAGCGGATTGAATTAGAATATCCTGAAAACGATGAAAAAATTCTTGGATTTGAAATAATTTCGAAGGAAAGCTGTGGTATCTATGGGGGAGGCTATATTGGCGAGTATGACGATACTGCTATGCAAAATGTAGTATTGTCCGTAGCAACTACAACGTGCAATAAAGAAGCGTTCATTATTTCAAATATGCAAATACTGAAAAAAGAAATTATCGAATCAGACGAGGAAGAGATCAGAAATAATATCTATATCAATGTAGTGGATAATGGACGAACATTAAAACCTGAAGAGTGGAATGAACCACATTTTACGATACATCCAAATAAGAATACGGGCGGTTCCGGCGGGTTTGCAAGAGGTATGATCGAAGCAATGAGGCAAACAACTAAGGCAACCCATGTATTGTTAATGGATGATGATGTTATAGTATTACCGGAAAGTATTCGCAGATCATATATGCTACTGACATTATTAAAACCGGAATACAAGAATTATTTTATCAGTGGTGCGATGTTGTATTATGAAGAAATGAATATGCAACATGAAGACATTGGGACGGTATGCTCAAACTCTGATTTTTGTTCCCTAAAACCGAAATTATTTCATGAAAATATAAAAGATAATTTAACGAATGAGTTAGATTTTCTGAAACATCCTAATGAATATGCAGGGTGGTGGTATTGTTGTATTCCAACAAGCCAGATTGAAAAATATGGTTTACCTTTGCCGTTGTTTATTCGCTGTGATGATATAGAGTATTCTTTAAGATGTAAAGCAAAGATAATTACCATGAACGGAATATGCATATGGCATATGGGATTTGTCAATAAATACAATGCAGCATTTGACAGGTATCAGCAATGTAGGAATTTATTAATAGGGAAAGCGACATTTAATATATATGAAAATATTGATATGTTTGCATTTTGGAATCGATCTTTCAACGCTGAATTAATGAAGTTTCATTATAATGCGGCTGAATTGGTTCTCAGAGCCTTAGAAGACTATATGCAGGGCCCCTCTTTCCTGGAGCAGGATAGAGGGGAACAAATTGTAAAAGAAAATATGAAAAAAAACGAAAAATTAATTCCTTTAAGTGAACTGGACGTTAAAGAAATTAATTTTGGAGATATTTATTGCGATTGGCCGAGAAAATTTATTGACAAATGCATCTATCATGCAACAAAAAATGGTCAACGCTTTTGGCCGGAAAAGTGGTTAAGGAAAGAAAAAATGGTTATACCATTTGACTATGGGACTGTAACACAGAAGCAAACGCTTAGGAAGGAATTAATAGCAGTAAATCCACATTTAAAGACGGGTGCGATCCGAATATTAGATAAGAAACGTTTTCGAGAAGTATATAAGCGATATAAGAAAGATATTAAAGAATACAAAAAGAGACATGCGGATATTGAAAAGTTATATAGAGAACGGGCAAAGTATCTTGTGTCAGAAGAGTTTTGGATAAAATATTTGGATATTTAATAAAGCGTATGTTTGATTTTTTGAACAGATTTGTTAGAAAGCAAAAGGATGTGTTCATAGGAGAAATGATATGAGATGGAAAAAATTATTTTTTTCATTTATTTGGGGAATCTATATTTCACTTACACTACATGTAAGTATACACTTTCCGCCAATTGCATCAGATATGCCTCTTGCTACTAATATTGCAACATGGCCGACAAATAAAGTATCAATCTTTTTTAACTATATCAGAATCGCATTAGATATTGGATATGGTATTGAACAGTCTTTGATTGCAGTTTTACTTGCGTTATTTATATATCGTATTTTAAATGATATAAGAAGGTGTTCTTATATACATAAGACTTCGCTCTATTTTTTAAGCATATTATTTGGATGCGTAAATGTCGCAGGTTTGTGTATGTATTGGCTGGATTGTCTGCCAATGTTTTATAGTGTTGCATGGCTGATCGGAAGTATTCTTTTGGCATTAGGGTGGGCAAGTGTTTTCTTTATTAGCGCATGTATGTTTTTTATAATACTTGATAAAGAAATAATGTTTAGCGCTGAAAAGAAAATAGAAGGAACATTTTCTCACTTTTGTAAAAAGATTGAAGATCATTTTTTTTTATTTTCATTTTGTATAATTATAGGTGCCTGGATTCCCTGGATTATCACTTATTATCCCGGCAGTATGGATAATGACGTGTTTAATCAGCTATATTCCTATTATTATGTTCATAGTAATCACCATCCTTGGTTTTCTTCATGCGTGCTGGGGGGATGTTATGATATTGGAAAGAAAATAGGAAATGAGAATATAGGCGTTTTCATATATGTCATTTGCAGGGATATTATTATGGCGCTTATATATGCCAAATGTATCGTCTTACTAAAAGAAGCACATTTTAAAAGGATATTTTATTATATAGCATTACTGTTTTATGCTATAACGCCTGTTTGGGGAGCATACTCAAAGCACGCTTTTAAGGATACATTTAGTGCGGGGCTTTTCACCCTTTATATCCTTTCTTTAATTATGATATTGCAGCAAGTTTCAAAAAAAGCATTGACATTGAAACTCTGTTTATGTCATGGTATGGCGGCATTGTTAGCTTCACTTTTCCGCCATAACTGCATTTATGTGGTGGCTCCGACAGCAATAATTTTAGCGATTATATTGTTGAAAAAGAGATTTATGAGACAGACATGTATTGTTGTAACATGTATATTGGTTTATTTTATATATAATTATTTTATTATTAATGTTCAGGGAGTGATCCCTAGCGAGACAGGAGAAGCTCTCTCAATCTGCTTTCAACAAACGGCACGAACCGTGAAGTATAGAGGAGAAGAATTGACGGAACAGGAGATTGAAGGGATAAGCGGAGAGTTTCCTTATGACAAATTAGGAGCGGCTTATAATCCAATCTTATCTGATCCGGTAAAATGGATTGTTCTTCCTTCTGAAATGAGAAAGACGACAAATTATATAAAAACATGGGCAAAAATGTTTTTTCGATATCCGGTTACTTATATCGAAGCAGCTATTGGACAGAGCTATGGGTATTATGCTTTTACGCCTAATCTTCCTGAAATGTCAGGAAATTGGAATAGCGGTATGACAATCTTCGATTGGATAGGCGGAGAACATGATGAATATTTTCAGGTTCACTATATTGAAAAATTTCGTGGATTGCGAGAAATTTTGCATGCATGGTCAAAAGTTTGGAATAAAATTCCGATACTTTGTTTGACGGATATATGCGCAATTTATACTTGGAGTATTGTACTGATATTATATTATTTATTGGAAAAAAGACGTTTCATATTGATACCACCGTTAATTGCAGTAGGTATTATGATCTTAACCTGTATCGCATCTCCTGTAAATGATTGCTTTCGTTATTATGCACCCATTGCGGCTTCGTATCCTGCATTGCTTGTTCTATTCAAAAAGGAAAGCTACAGTTAAAATACCATTTTCGAAATAGAGAGGGAAGGCAAATGATTGAATTAAATTATAGTAAAATTAGACATATAATATTTATGTATATGCTCCTTCCGTTATTTTGTTTTATAGCGTTATATCTCCATTTCATTTTAGGGGGTGCGTTTTTAGTTGTTCTTTATATTTTTACAATAGAAAAGTTGAGAATAGTAGGAAAATCTAAAGGAAATGGTAAAATTCAAATATTTGTTCATAAACCTAAATCTTCAAATATGCTTCAGGTAGAAATTAAATATTTAGTTGTCTTTGCGGTAGTGGCTGTTGTTTGGTCATTTCTTGGAGGTCAAGGAAATTTATTCTATCAAAGCGATGATTGGGGATGTCGAAATGCAGTATACAGGGATATTATATATAGGGATTGGCCGGTAATATATCCGGATTATGACAAGGCGCTGGTTTATTATATTGGATATTGGCTACCAACCGCTACATTGGTTAAGATTATTGGATTTATAGCTCCAAACATTTATTTGACGGAACGAGCCTTTGCGATTGGTAATATTTTGCTTTGGATTTGGACATCTATTGGAATATTTTTGACAGAGCTATTATTGCTTACATATGTAAAACCGAAATCGGGAAATAGAATGTTATTAATACCAGGAATATTAGTTTTTTTTAGCGGACTGGATATTATTGGTGTGTTGAGAGTTATTATTAGATGGCAAATACCGTTTCCTGCTCTCCATTTGGAATGGTGGTGTCAGGGGTTACAGTTTAGCAGTCTTACTACGTGTTTATTTTGGGTATTTAATCAGACGATTGTTCCATGGCTTGCAATATTATGTATATTGCAAGAAAATAAAGTAAACAACTACGTGTTTATATGTATTTGTACGTTTGCGGCAGGACCGATTCCCATGTTAGGAATTAGTGTTTTCATGATACTAAATGCAGTATATAAAGGTGTTGTTTCTATATTTACCAAAAAAATTAGAAAATTTGTATTTGAAGTTTTTAGCCCTGTGAATTGTATGGCTATATTGATAATGCCAATATTTTTAGTATATTATTTGTCTAATCAGGCACTTAACAATGGTATGTCCAATAAGTCTTTGTGTATATTTTCTGTATTTAAGATTGAAACGATAACAAATAAATTTATAGGTGAAGTCATACTTTTTTGGTTTTTGGAAGCTGGCATATATTTAGTATTGCTGTATAGGAAGTATAAATATGATATATTTTATTATGTTGTGATTATTACGACTATTATCGCCCCATTTGTCAAAGTAGGAGAGGGAACCGATTTTGTTATGCGTTTCTCAGTTCCGAGCATAATGGTGTTGGCTGCAATGTGTTTAAAATATCTAGTAGATTATGATTTTAAAAATACAAATAAAAAAGTAGACAAATCGATATGTGTTTTTCTGTGTGTCTGTCTTATGCTAGGGGCAATGACGCCATTGACGGAATTTTTTAGAGGATATAATGCTATGCTTCAAACAGGAAAGATAGCAAATGTGTGTGATAATGTGATAACATTTAATCAGGATACTCCGGCAAATAATTTTACGGCACACGACTATAAGAATAGTCTGTTTTTTAAATATCTGTATCAAGAGGAATAGATATTAAAGTTAAGATAATGATTCTTTAGCTCAAATCTTTCCTGAAATACTCTTAATTGAAAATGTACCAAAAAGAAAATGATTGAAGTACTAAGTGCTTAATAAAATTTTAGTATTTCTGGTCAGTGGTCTTTGGCATGGGGCAAGCTGGAATTTTTATATGGGGAGGCCTTCACGGATTATATCAGGCAGCGGCAGACTTTACTCTTACATACCGAAAAAAGTCATACAATAAATCTGGGTAAATGACAGGAAGAGTTTGACCGAGAAGACTGAAAAGTATTACCGATAAACAATAGAATTGGCGCAGGAAAATGATATTCCCCTGCATATCGTTATAAGTCCCTATCTGATTTCGGAAGATCATCAAATGATATTTAACAGGGCTTCGGATTTTGCGGATATTGATCATCTGAATTATAGAGGGAATCAGAAATATACAAAGGCATTGGCGGAATATCTTTCATCCAACTATCAAATTTCGGACCGACGTGGAGACAAGAAATATCAAACCTGGCAGGATCATGCAGATTACATATCTTCTCTGATTGGAAACCAGCAATAAAGTAAATGTTTACCACTATCTTGGCTTCCTGTTCGAGCATCAGTCGAACGATCAGATGACGGATGAAGAACTGGAACTGCTCGCATTAGTTAAATCGTATGTGAATTGAGTTGCTAAACCCAACTGAGGCATTTTTGATGTAGAAAAATTTACTTATAGGTTAATAAAGCCCCTTTTGTGTGACGGTCGAAAATTAAGCGCTTACGTTGTTTTCCTCAAAATACCGGATGATGTCCCCGAAAAGAGGTCCCGGGCTCGGCGTACGTTTCAAACATCAGGCGTACATGGTCGGCGGCTGCCGGGTCGGGCACCATCATTTTTGTGCGGATCCCCTCAACCGTGGTCTGAGGCCTGCGATAAAAAAGGTCAGAGAAGAAAGAGGCTGGACACAAAGCTATGTAGTTGAACTCGTCGGGCGGGATTCCCGTACAATTATGAATATTGAGAACAAGGGACAGTACCCAAGTTTTGGAGTCTTTGTCAAACTCGTTACCATGTTTGTAAGTAAGAAATAATCCGTACCTGTTTATAAATCTATTCATTTGGTAGAATATTTTCTAAAGATGAATAGCGATTCATCCGCACTTTGACAAAAAATCCACCTAACAGTTTCTGCTAAGTGGATGTGCCTTCTGGTCGTTTGGTACGGCAGTTTTCCGGTATTGTTTCTGACCAGGGCAATAGTGGAAGAATACCTTCTTTTGTCGGAAATGGGGCCAAATCTTTCATCTTTTCCAATATGTAGGTCAGATAATTATAGGGCTTGAGTCCGTTCAGGATCGCCGTTTCCGTTATGCTGTATACGGTTGCGCTGGCCTCCGCTCCTTTGATACTCTTGGAAAACAGCC
>CAJTVN010000002.1 GCA_910579685.1 uncultured Lachnospiraceae bacterium
TGCGGTAGATTGTTATACAACGGAAAACATATTGTTTTTACAGCCCGATAATTTTATCTATGAGGACGAGGATATCGTTACCGAGAGCGTTATAAATTTGGTACACAGCGACATTGGTATGAATTATTTTCTTTCCGATGGCAGTATCCTTGAAACGGTAAGGCAGGGCGAGTTTTATATGACGGAGAGTAAAGCGGACGCTCTCGGTATTGATGTGGGCGATAAGCTTACCATAGAAGTAAACGGTGTGAGGAGGCTGTAAAAAATCTTGTGTCTATGGAGAAATAATCTTTCCTGATATGAATCAGATATGTAAAAATTTGCTGTCAGATATTGCTACTTTCATGTTGTCGAATTTCTTTTCTAATAATAGTATTGCCAATCCACTACATCTTATACATGTTTTTTGAATTTTTGCATACTGATCAGGCATTAGCAGTAAGAGGTTTTTCGTGGGCTCTGCCCACACCCGGCCTCCAGAATAAGGCTGGATGATCCTGGCAATACTGCTAATGCCGATAGAATAAGGTTGGGCTGGAACGTTTAAAAAAGTGTGACGTTTCCAGCCTTTCCTTTTACAGGTACTGGGTGAGCCTGTCCCCATAAAGGACAATCATCTGGTTAAGTACCTGGTCCCAGTTCCGGTAACGCTGCGTCCATTTTTTGACCACGTTCCCACTGGCAAGATAGAGCATTTTTTCCAGTGCGGCGTCGCTGGGAAATACACTTTTTGTTTTCGTCACCTTTCGGTACTGGCGGTTGAGCCCCTCTATGATATTCGTGGTATACATGATGCGCCGGATATCATCGGAGAACTGGAAGAAGGAGCTGACGTCCTCCCAGTTGTTTTCCCAGTTGCTGACAGCATAGGGATATTTCCTTCCCCATTTCTCTTTGATTTTCTCAAGCTCCGAGAGGGCAGATGCCTCATTGGGGGCATTGTATACTGACTTGAAATCGGAGGAAAACTTCTTCAGGTCGCTGTAATTGACATATTTGAATGAATTACGGAGCATATGGATAACACACCTCTGAATCTGTGCATCGGGATAGACTGCATTTATTGCTTCCTTAAATCCTGCAAGACCATCCACGCAGAAGAACAGCACGTCCTGTACGCCCCGATTTTTCAGGTCATTCAACATCCCCAGCCAGAACTTGCTGGTTTCATTGGCCCCTACGGTAATGCTCAGGATATCTTTATAGCCTTCGGCTGTAATGCCCAGCACAATATATGCCGCACGGCTTAAGATACGCCCGTCTTCCCTGACTTTATAATGGATGCAGTCCATAAATACAAATGGATAGACCGGATTGAGTGGACGTGACTGCCATTCCTTTATTTCCGGCAGTATCCTGTCAGTGATCTTGCTGACCATTTCCGCTGACAGCTCCATCCCGTACAGTTCCTGAATCTGGTCATGGATGTCCCTTGGGCTCATGCCCCTTGCATAGAGGGATATGACTTTTTCCTCTATCCCGGATATATCCCGCTGGTATTTAGGGATGAGTTTGGGCTCAAACTCACCTTCCCGGTCTCTTGGGACATCGATTTGGAATTCCCCATACTGGCTCTTCAATGTCTTGGGGGAGTGCCCATTCCTCTTATTGGATGTCTGGACTTCTCCCTTCTGATTCTTTTCATAACCAAGAGTGGCATCCAGTTCTGCTTCCATGAGTTCCTGAAGGATATCTTTGAAACTCTCCCTGAGCAGGCTGTAGACATCAGCCACGCTGTTTAGGTTGTTATCTGCAATAATCTGTCGAATCTGCTGTTTTGTTGCCGGCATAAAAAAGCCTCCTTTTTGATAAGAATTGTCATATCTTGATTCTTACCAAAAAAGAGGTATTTCTTTCCAAAGACACAAACTATTTTACACTATCTATTTATCCACAATCTCAAATTTAAACAATTCTGCATTACACTCTACATATATCTGCTCACTTAACTCATCCCATTCTTCATCGGATATCTCCGCATTTGCTCTAAAGCGGTTTCGCATATTTTTCTGCCCGACAAATTTTTTGCGCCTTCCCGCTTCTCTCCTGCCCTCTTCCGCCGCTACTCTTGTATAAATGATCAAGCGTCTTTCTCTGTCTTCCCGGAGCCATTCGCAAATATACCTCCACCACATTTTATCCGTACTTCCCAGCGATAGGCCAAACAGGCAAATAATAACGCTTTCATCAATTATCTCGCGGGCCTCTTCTATTTTGCCATTTCGATAGCTTTTGTTTGTCTCTCCTTTAATCAAACACTGCTTGTTTATTGGCTCTGCATTAAATGACTTATTCGCTATTTGATCTTCATCATTGACCCCCAATACCAGCTCCTTATTCGTTGTTCCGTGAATATGTAACACCTCTCCCAGCGTACTCACGCAACAGACGCTTGTGCCGACATACCGTCTTTCAACCCCAGATATCATTATACTCTTTGTAGCGTCTACGCATCGATCCAAAGTATCTGTATAATTAAATGTTATAAATGAATAAACGATATCCTCTTCCACAATCAGATTACTTATATGGTTTCTTATCGCTACTGGCATTTCCTTATAAAACTCTGTCAGCGACCGTTTCATTTCATTAGCTGTCTGCCTCTTTCTTTCACCATCCCCAATGTTCACTCTTTTCATCTGATTCTCCAGAAAGTACATTAGTTCCTGTTCCAGGTTTTCTTCACTTCTCCAAAAAGCATCCTCGTCCTCTTCCTTTACTTGCTCCGTATATCTTCCCAGCCCTAATTCCAAATCTGACCAGTCTACATATTTTTCTTCGATCGCTTTTGCAAGCATGTCATCCGGATTATTTTTTGTATAATACTGATAAAAGTCGCTGTATCGTGTGTCTAATCCAACATTTACGTCAAAGCCGTTCCCAATCAAAAATGTTATCCTTGTCATATGTAAAACCTCTTTTTTAGCAACAAATCTCCTGATATCATAGAATAAACCATGACATCCTACCTTCTGTTACCATCCGTCCTGCCGCCTTTTATATCTTTTGATATTTTGCTCCAGCCATTCCCCTCTTCATTTATAACAGCCTCCACTGCCTCTATATATTTCCTCATTCTTTTATTTCCCTTACCCCTGCTTCGCATATACTGCCTTTGCACAGTCATAAGGCGATTGCAGGTATTGCGATACAAGATCCACTTTTCTCTCAGCCTCCATAATTCCGTGATTGATTCCACGACGATAATCCCGGATGAAAAGGCCGTAATTACCCACGGAACGCTCGTTGAAATTCCCGCAATCTGCAGCACGGGCAGGATTCCGATCATTATAATTTTTATCAGGCTGAACATATAAAATCCACGTTTGTATCTCTGCGCCTTAAGATGGTAATACTCGATATACGTCAAAACAATCTGATCATAATCCCGGCCATTCTCTTCTCCGCCATAACAGTATTTCTGGATTTTATCTTTTTCGCAATGATACATAACCCGCTCTTTTCCTCATCCGCCATCTGGTATATCACAATTTTTAATAAAATAGTTCTCCATACTCTTCTATTTGCGTCCGCAGTGGCTTACCCTCAATTTTCGTTTTGTAATGCTCCAAAGCAGCAAATTTAAAGTAAGCGTATCCGCTTGCAATATTGTAATAGGGCACTTCCGCCTTGGCGCTCAGACGTTTCAACCAATGATTTATATTTATGGGGAGGGTTTCAATATTGTCTATATAATGCTTAAACTCATCCAGATATAAATCAAAGGGAACCAGCAGAAAAAGCGCATAAACATCTGCCAGTAACTCGTCACTGTTACTTGCAAGCAACGGCAGGGAATACTGCGCAGGCCCCATATCTCTATCTATCAAACGATGTCCGATTTCATGTGCGATCGCAAACCTCTTTACATCCCAATCAGCCGTCTCTTCAATATATATATTGTTACCGTTTAGTTCTCCAATCCTCTGATTATATTTACGGGAATTGGCTAGATTCAAATTTTTAGAATAAATTGTGATTCCCAATTCCTTGGCAACGTCATCAACACGAATTGGAAGTTCTATTACTTCTTCGCCATATGTTTTTTGTAGTAACTCATAAGTGATTTCACTCAGCCTCATTATTACTGCTGGAAAACCTGCAAAATTTTCCCTGATTACTCCTATTTCATTTACATTTTCATTTACATTTATATTCATAAATATTCCCTCTTCTCAATATAAGTTTCTCATTTCATTTTTATATTTAAATAAAAAAGTTCTTTTCGTCAATAAATTTCTATTTCATCTCCAACCACTTGTAATTTTATAGTACCGCCACTCATTTTCCTAATTTTATCTTCCATCTTTCTTTTATATACCACATCCATTATCTCGTCAATCAATTTTCTGTAACAGGCTTCTATTTCCTTTCCGGTAATCTGGCATTTACTATGCTCTTGGACATATCGCAGCATCTGCGTCTTCTCGCTCTCATCCCCCCAAATTTCTTCCTCTCTTCTCTCTTTTCTTATCTTCTCTTCCAATAACTTCCTATGTTTGATTAATAACCTATGCTGAATAAACAATGCAATCAACGCTATTCTTTCCAATATCTGTTCACCTTCTTCCAAGTGAACTTCACCCGGTTTAATAAAAATACCAATCACCTCATCTGTCTTAGGCATACTATCCAAAACCCGTTCCAATATGTTTTTCTGCTCATTCTCCTTCAACGAGCATTCAAATGCATTTAGTGCGTTTTCGATGGCATTCTTCTTCTCTTTGATAACCTCCTCAAGTTCAGTTACAAAGCGGATCCGGAGTTCCTCCGGCAGGCGCTGTAAAGACACAAGATCAAGCGTCTTTGCCCTTTCAACAAAGATTTTATAAATCCCGTCTCCTGCATTTTCTTCCTCCTCGATAAAATCGCTTACGTATTCTCTCACTTTAGTCTGTATACCGTAATAACTGACATATGTCTGAAGAATACTTTCAATAATTTTAAATTCCTGATCAGAATAAGCCTCAAGCAGCCCTCTCAGCCTTTCGCCCAACAGCGGCAGCAACATAAGGCTATCTTGACTTTTGGCAAGGTAGCCTCTTGTGGTATAGCATACGCTGGTCGGCATTTCATCAAGCGTCAGGCACTCGTATCCTTTCCATACCAACGTCACATATCGTTTGCCTCCAAACTTATCAAACTGTTCTCTGATCCGTTCCAAAAGCAGATATTTCATTCTTGTATTGAAATAAACGGAGTTTGGAATTTCATCGGTCAATACATTCATTCTGACGTTTCCATCCAGAGAACTCCATATCCCGCAACTTGGAATATTGCTGAGCATCCATTTGAGGACTTTCTGGTTTTCAACATCATATTCCGTTTCATCCATTTCGTTTTCCTGTAAATCAGTCTTAATTTTAGCATATAATGTTTCAAATCCGCTCAAAAGCTCATTCCCTTTGGCTTCCATTTCCTCCATATATGTATGCCAGTCTTCCACTTTATATATATCCCTGATAAACAGCTGAAATGTTTCTGAATTTAATAGAAGCACATAATGAATCCATTTGGAATGCGCTTCTTCCCGCCTGCTTACTATGGCAATTTTATTTTCTTTATCTAACATTTGCGGAAATAACATTTTTGATTGTATACCAGTTTTTCGTTCTTTTTCCGTCTCTAATTTCAGTCTCGAATAAACAGGAATCGGCTTAAAGAACCCGTCAGTAAAAAATTTTTTATTCTTTTCATCCGTCAATAATTCCATCATTTTAGAACTTAATTTTATCCACTGGCATTTTTTATCCGAGTCCATTGCCCTGCAGCAGGGATTGGCTTCTTTATGCTTTCTTATCCGGACAAAAAATGATAAGCACAACGCTGATAACGCTGTTTCGTTTATCCTCTTTCTTATCTCCTCTTTTCTTGTTTTTTCTTCTTCCTCTTCATATGCTCGAATAAGCGCTTTAATATTCCCGTAGATCAGCTCTCCAAAATCCTCATCACCCTTGCCGTCGTTATCGTTTATACCCGATAGTTTTTCCAACGCCTCCCTGAAAGAGCTCATGATTTCCTCATAGATCTTTGCCAGGAAATCGTTTCCGGATTCCGTAAATTCGTTTCGGTTCAAATTTATGTATTCCCGCTTAAAACGTCCTTTTATGTCAAGACTTTCCAACAGCTCCGAGTCTCCGTCCATGTGGCAGTTGCAGATGTAAATACCCTTTAGATACACTTTGGTATCCAGCTCATCCCTTTCGCCAACGCCACCGTCCGCCATAAGGCGTCCGGTTCCCATTGTTGCGCTCGTGCATACCCTGGAATTCCATATGTGCAATTTGGCAGTCTGACAGTCAAAAGCACATAGTCCGTTCTCGATCTCTTTGACAATATATCTTTTTCCTTCCCTTTGATGATCTTTCTCTGCGCGGAAAATCCAGCTTACAGCGTTTGCTATATCACCATACTTAATATCGCTGCGCCTGTAATCCGAATCAAAAACCGTCTTATCCGCATGGCTTTCGACAAATTTCATATATTTTTCATCAATGCAATCGCTGTCCACCCGTATGTAGATTGGAAATATGGGTTCGCCGATCAGTTCGTTAATAAAGATCACCATCTGCGACAGCAATTCTTTCGAATGGCGGATTTTACGGTTCGTTTCGTATCCGGAACTAAACCTGTCAGAATCAGGATCATTCAAATTCCATGCGTCTCTGCATTGCTTATGCGGCAATTTATGTTTGCAATCCACAAATATTTCAAACCGGGTGCCAAACGTATCCCTCTCATCCATCTGTCTGGGTTTCGTATTTATATAGCCCTGCTGATGTACTGCAGAATTGAAGGTGATTTCATACGCTTCTCCGCCATGTGTGCGTGTGTAGGCCGTAAAAGAACGGCATATCAAAAAGACCGACTGCAGGCCTATCCCAAATTGCCCTGTAGGCTGAAGCCACTCCGGCATGTTAAAAATCTTTCTTTTCTTTACGGTAAGACTGTCGCCAACCGCCGACATTGCGGATAAATCCGCTTTCGAAATTCCGGTTCCATAGTCCTTGATTGATACAAGAACACCGACATCTATCTCTTCTTCCTCCTCTTTTGCAATATCTTCTATAGACACGTACTCATCAATCACATCGCCATCGCTGTTTTTATGACGCCTTCCGACTATCTTAAAGTGAAACTCTATTGGATAAAAAGTAACATCGAACTGACTCACCAATTGCTCAAAGTCCACATTCTCGATGTCTTCTTTTCTTTTAGACAGATGAATTTTGCTCCTGTTCTTATAATCCTCCCAATATTGTAATTTCGTTGCATCAATCGCATTCTGCAGAACCTCCCTTAAGAAAACAAACCGCTCCAGATATACATTGCTTCCCTCAAGAAGCTGGAATGCCTTAACCTGTGATATATTGAATCTGGCCGATACCAGCTCGATCGGAATGGCCTTTCCCATCAGCTTAATTTTAGGAGGCCTCATAGTGGGGAGGCAGCCGTTTAAATCGCTCGGCGAGATTTCAGACCAATGATAGCTGGCCGACTTTAAGATATCCTCGATCGCATCGCATTCATTCCTCACCAGCCGCAAGGCTTCCTGATTGTCACAATCCGCCTCTATCACAATCTCTTCCGGACATATCTGTAGCTGCCGGATGGACTGATGTTTCTCAAAATGTTTTGCCGACATTTCGGGAAGCTCTCCGATAAAAGGTTTGGTAAACAGATGGAATCTGTCATTATCAATATCTAACGCATCTCCCAGCTGCAGCATGACCGCCACAAATCTCGGATGAATCATGTCATGGGCATACCCGCTGTCTTCCTTTGGCAAATCCAGTATATGTGAAAAATCCCAGTCCGTGTGCAATGCGGCACAATCTGCAATCCTCAGAAAAAGGCGCAGCGGAATCCCCGACATCGAAAAACCCGTCCCCAGTTGTTCCGGCCTGATCGTCCATTCATGAATTCTCGAACTTGCCTTTTCCGCATGGCTCTTTCTCTGATATTCAGCCATGAGGTAAACAACCGCATAATATACCTCTAACTTTTCTTTATACTTTTTCTTCAGGATTGCCATACGTTCAGCATAATCCTTATCCTCTTCGTCCTCGTATGTAGATTTTATCAGATTTTGAACTGCTCTCTGAAGGCTTTCGTCCCCTTCTTCCAGTATCCGGTCCAGCATCTCAACAAACGCATCATCACTCAGGATTTTCTTTCGATCCTCTGCCGTTATGCACATTCCTATATCATGCACATAGGTCACGTGCAGGAGCATAAAACAATCAGACGCCGACAGCTGTCTTATTCTGGGCTCGCCCAACAGCCTTTCGATATTATGCAATACTGACTTGGAATGGGACTCATCATGACGGCTGTAGGTTGGAAACGCAGGAAGTGTCATTTCCAGCAATTGGGAGAGCCAGCGTCTGTTTTGATTCCATGCATGCCATAAAGTTTCATGGCGCTGCGTATGACGTTCCGCTCTGCTGTACGCCTCCAGTTGATTCTCTATCGTAAAAGCGATTCTTGGGCTGTTATCTTGACTCATGAGCTCCCTCCTGTTGCTTCAAAAAGTTCAATATCGCACACAATTTCTTATCCTGGTCTGAATCTACCGAATCGTTCTCAATCCAAAGGATATCTTTTTCACTGAGTTTCTCCTGAAATGTGTAAAACCGTTCTCCCAGCTCTTCCTTAAAAATTTTGTCACGTATTTCATTCAGTATATTTTCACTGATTTCCAGGTATGACTGTTTATCAAGATGACGCCCTATTTTCTCCTGCTGTTCATATGGTATCTGCAATGTATTGATAATTTCCTTATAATCCGTCTCAGATATCACAATACTATTTTTTCCAAGTTTGAACATTGGCTTTATGTAATCCAGACCTTTCTGTGATAAAGCGCTTTTTGAAATTATCACTTTCTGCATACAAGGCGCTTTTTCATTACCCGAAGTCGTCACGGTCAACGCTGCGCCCACTCTGCAATCCAGAGTATTGGATCCATAAATATGATGGCGCATCATTAAAAAGCTAAGCTCTTCGCCAGCCTCATCCAATAAAATAATGCTGGCAAGGCTTTTGTGCTTCATAATAACCAGCTGTCCCTGAAGATATTTAAATGCCGCCTCGTTTTGGCGGCCCTCGCTCGCTGCCGGAATTCTGACGCTTACCTGACAGTACGGCAAATCCCTCTTCTTTTCAATCGACAGCTGCCCTTTGACAACTTTCCCATGTTCATACGCATTTGTCGAAATCAGATAGATAAAATAGTTCCCCAAATACCCTTCAAAGCCCTGTTCTTCCACATAGGGATCGCTCAATATCTGTGCCTGAACATGTCTGCCGCCCAGAAACTCCGGTCTCATTGCGCCCGATCCCGTATAGTTCATCAGCTTATCACATTCAATTTCAAGAGCACGGCAGATTGCGTGCAAATAGTATACTGTGATTCTCCTCTGCCCTGAGCATAATCTCGAAACCGTACTTTGGCTGATATTGTAACCATGATCCTTGCATAAACTTGCCAGCCTTGCCTGAGATATTCTATTATGATCCAAGTATTGGTTCAAATTACCTACTACTCTTTTCTCAAAATCAGCAATTTTATTCTCTTCTGTCATTCTGTCATACCCATTCAATTTTTCCATTTTGTGGAATTTCCAATTTAATTATAACATTATTATATGGTTAGCTATCATTTTCCGTGCTCATTCACCCTGAACTGCTTTACCGCGCTTCTCTATTTGGTATATTTTTAAGCATTAAGATATTTAAATGTCATTATTTATGTCATTTAATTCGTCATACATTTTATTCTTTCATTATCATACGTCATCAGAAAACGATTTATCATTAAATCCAGGTGTATGTACCATTTATGTTTTCCAGTCCTCACTTTCATCACAAGTCCTGAAATAAATTTTTTTCAGAATACATCCTTCAAAATAAAAACACTTTTTTTAACTATGACAAACGATTTGACATATTTTTCGCAGCTGGCAAAATCATTATCGTATATCAATAATATACATAAAAATTGTTTAAAATGTTTTATATGTCTGAACTGCATTATTTTCGTATCAAACTACTACTGAGTATGATCTTTCTCTTTCATTATGACAATTATTTTCGGGCAAAAAAATACCGCTGAAAGCTCTTACCATCTTCCAGCGGTGTCATCCCAAATCTTTTTTTAATCTATTATTTTTTCTCCCCCCTCAATCTCCTCATCGATATCGTGAACCAGCTTGGAAAGCGGCCTCTTTCCCCAGTTCTCCCTGCGGATATCCGTGAAATACATCGTATTTTTCACATCCGTAAGGTCATGGAACAGATCCGGAAAGCGGTCGCACAGTGACTGCAGGTAATCCTCGCCAAAAACATACCGCTGGCGGAACAAATCCAGCACATGCTCCCGGTGGCCCCCGTCATACAGCTCTTTCAGCCGGAAAATCTCAAGGGAATTGCCAAGCCTTTCCTCGAATCCTTCCTCTTCCAGCTGATACACACGCTTTCCAACCACTTCAAAGCGATCCTTTTCCGAAGGGGCTCCGGTCAGGTACATGACGCTTCCCCTGGGCCGTGTCGCAAAGACCCAAGAGCCGCCCATCTCCTCCGCATAGGGATACAGAACCGGAAAGTCCTTGTCTCTCTTTAAGTGGTTGCACTGCGCACAGGAAGGAACAAAATTCAGAATTGACAGGGCCAGATGCGGGTACCCGGATTTATTCTTATAATGGTCGATCTGCGAACGAAGGCTTCCCTTCTCCACCTCCAGCGTGGTGATAAAGGTACGGTTACAGTACGGGCACACTTTCACTCCCATAAGGTCAAGCAGTGTGGAAACCTCCGCTTTTGCGGCAAACGTGTCATAGTGGAACACATGAGCCAGAAGCGCATCATTGTCTATCCGTTCCTGCCTGCTTACGGGTTCTTCTTCTCTGATACCGTAACGCTTTAATGTCCTGGTATACCCCTCCGTCCTGTTTCTGCATCGCTTTCCCGCAATCTCCCAAAACCGGTCAGCCTCATGCCATGTCCCTTCCCACAGAAATTTTCCCTCCGGAAAAACGTCTTCCGGGTAAAAGGGAACCACACTGGCCACCAGATTCAGATAGGTTGAGAGAATATCCTCGCTGTTTGTGCGCTCATCAAAGGGTGTGATTTTTATCATTTGTTCCGTTTCTCCCTTTTCTTCTCATCCCTTCGCTCCAGCTTATAGCTCTGGGCCATTTCCGAGAGCTTGCTCTTGATGATCCCGTCCGCAAGCAGGCGGATCACGGGTTCCAGCTCCTGCTCAATTCTGTGGACAAAGCCATCCGCCTGCGTCATGCCGGTTTTTTCGTCCGCTCTCAGATAGACCACGTTGTCTCTCGGCATGTCTCCCAGAAGGAGCGGGGAGTGGGTGGAGAGCAAAATCTGCATTTCCCTGCAGCACTGCGCCGGATAGATCTCCTGCAAAAAGGCGGTGATCACGGAGAGAAACCGCCTCTGCCACTCGGGATGATAGGTCAGATCCGCCTCGTCCATAATCAGGATCACGGAATCGCAGGCAGTTCTCCCATGGGTTTTGTCGTAATTGTAGATCTGGTAGTCCCCGTTTTTCTCATTTGCGTAATCTCTCTCAAAAATATAATAAAGCGAGGTAAAAAGCCGCAGCAGATTGTTCTCCCCGCTGCTCAGCCCCCAGCCAAAGTCCAGATAGTAATGGGGATTGCAGGTATATCGGTATTTTTGAAGAAAGCCGCTAAACCACTGCGCATCATCCAGAGACACGGTAAAGCGCAGCTTCTCCATGCCGCCCTCCACATAGTCCCGGGCAGTGGTCTCCATCCGGAAATATCCGTAAAGCCCGCCCCTCTCTTCAAAAAGAAACCTCACAAAATCCACATAGCACTCCCCCGCCCGGCATCTTCCAGATTCAGGATACAGCTGCGAAGAAAACTGAGGATGCAGTTGCACCCGAGTCCGTACAGAACCGCATCCGTGAAAAAAGACGGCTCATCGATCTCCGCCCCGTCGCGGATCTGTTCCTCCCAGATCTTCATACGCTTTACCGCCCCGGGAAACAATGCCGCCTTTTTTGCCAGCACGGTTCTAAGCTGCGCTACGCCTTTCTCGGCGGACCGCACCATCCTCGCATCCGCCGATTCCATCGTGACCGTCACCTTTCGAGGCACAGGGACGTGATATCCCCGCTCTTTCAGGCGCCTCAATATGGCATACTGCTTTTTTGTCAAACACATATTTCACCCGCTTGTACTGCTCATAGGCGAAAAAGATTCCCAGCCAGTTTTCGCCCTCGCTTCCCTTAAGATGCGTCCGTTCCACATCATTTCGGTAATCGGACAGCATCAGCCCGATCACACAATTCAGGATCGTCGTCTTGCCGGAGCCATTGTCCCCGGCAAGCGTCGTGACATTGTATATATTTTTTCCCCAGATTGATCTCGAAGTGTTCAAAGCCCCGGCAGGGTGACGGCTGTCCTTTCTGATTGCGAAATTCTGTGTATGCGTATAGTATTCTCATGGTTTTCTCCGGTTTTGTGTGGGTGGACTGTGATGACATACGATTGGATAAATTTTTTTATTACCTGGCTATATTATAATCTAAATAATCTTAAATGTTAATAGCACAGAAAAATTCCACAGGAATATTCACATACTCCATTCATGTCCTTTGCTTGGGTTCTGCCTGCTCATTCTCTTATTCGTGTTGTTTTACGTACTATTTTCAATAAATTCCCTTGAAAATTACACGAAAATATTTCATAATATAATCAATATCTTTAGGGAGAATGAATTTATGTATCGAAAAATCATGCGTTTTTTAGAAACATGGAAAGACGGCACACATCGCAAGCCCCTGATCCTGCAGGGTGCAAGGCAGGTCGGAAAAACTTATACTCTTCTGGAATTCGGACGTACCCACTATGAAAATGTGGCATACTTTAACTTTGAAACCAGCCCCAGGCTAAATGAAACCTTTGAAGAAAATATCAGCCCGGACTATCTGATACCGATTTTATCTCACATTGCCGGTCAAACCATAACCAGAGAAAAAACACTGATTATCTTTGATGAAGTGCAGCTTTGCGAAAGGGCATTGACTTCACTGAAATATTTTTGTGAAAATGCTCCGGACTATCACATCATTGTCGCAGGCAGCCTGCTTGGCATTGCCGTAAATCGGTCAAAATTCTCTTTCCCTGTCGGCAAAGTGGATATGAAAACCTTGTATCCCCTGGATATGGAGGAATTTATGCTTGCAATGGACGAGGGGACTCTTGTTGAACAGATAAGAGAATGCTTTGCGGCCGACACTCCGCTTCCCAGCGCTCTTCATGACACCGCTATGCAGCTCTATCGCCAATATTTGATCGTAGGCGGTATGCCGGAATGCGTGATGCAGTTTGCACAGACAAAGGACTATATCCTTGTCCGTCACACACAAAATACGGTTCTTGCAAGCTATCTCAACGATATGAGTAAGTACAATAACATAAATGAAATCAAAAAGACCCGGCTTGCCTACGATAACATTACCGTCCAGCTCTCCAGAAAAAACACCCGGTTTCAGTATAAACTGATCAAAAAGGGCGGACGGGCTTCGGAATTTGAAAATGCGATCGAATGGCTCTGTCTCTCCGGAATTGTATCCCGGGTCTACAGAGCGGAACAAATTAAAAAGCCGCTCGAAAATTACCGTGACATTGACGCATTCAAGATTTATGTATCGGATACAGGACTTCTATGCGCCAAAAAAGAGATCGCAGCGAATGATATTCTCTATATGGTTGAGGAATTAAACGACTTTAAGGGAGGCATGGTCGAAAACTATGTGAATGTACAACTCACCATAAATGGCTATCATACCTTCTATTGGATGTCGGAGCGTGGTGCCGAGATTGATTTTGTCATTCAGCGGGAGGGAAAACTGATTCCTGTTGAGGTAAAATCCGCCGACAACACGAAAGCGAAAAGCTTAAAGGTCTATATGGAAACCTGCAAACCCGATTATGCCATCAAGCTCTCCGCCAAAAATTTTAGCTTTGAGAATGGGAAAAAAACCGTTCCCCTCTATGCCGCATTCTGTATCTGAGCAGGGTGCGGCGGCCTGACTGTGACTTTTTATGCCGGAGATTCCGTGATTGACTGATAAACTTTTTATGCTTTCATATAATTCTTATTTATAAATTTTACAATATCCGTCAGGTCCTGACGCAGAGAATGGATTGTCTTAACCTGCTCGATCCTGGAATCCAAATCGTTTCCGGCAAGATTAATCATCCTTTCCTCCAAATTCTTTGTCATCTCACACAGTTTATCGTAAAAGTCATGCTTTGCGTAATCAAAATAGGCACAGTCCTTTATCATGTGCATCATTACAAGATTTAAGTCCCTGTAGCTTGCATCTAATCGGTTATCCGAGTTAAAATGAAGCTTTCTTGCACTCTCTGGAATTCTTCTGACAAAGTAATCCTCGAATATCCGCTCAAAATAGCCCGCCTGAAGATTAATTTCATTTAATCTTTTCTGAAGATAAATAGAATAGACAGACACGAGAAACGCAATCCCGGAAAGACTCAGCGCTCCCAAAGCGATCTTATCACTTAATGACATACTTATCCCCCTGCATATCGCAAGCTGTGCTTGCGATACTGCACCAATAAAGTTATCCCTCTTAAATACCATAAACCTCGATGGAAAAATTGATTTTTTCCATCGTCTGTGAATTAGCCGTTTCGAGTCTGAGGCTTTTCAGTGCGTACTCTTTTCCCTTATTTTCACTCAATGCACTGTAAAACCCCTGGATGAAAGACGTCGCAACATCCTCTATCCTGTCCGGAATTACCGCCACATTTATTTTGGTTTCATCAAATTTATCCTTAACCTGTGTTCCAAATGTCGTTCTTCCGAATCTGTTGCCTGCAAGATTGGTCAGGGTTTTACTGAATTCCAGCTGTATGCGATTACTTTCCATCGTTTTCTCCCTTTTTCATAATCAAAGTAAAATTATAAGCCGTTCCCGGAAAATAGGTATCGCTCTCCACGATCACGTTTTTTGACGGCCTGTCATGAAGAAAATCATTACTCTTATTAAATCCTATCCATTTGTCGCTGTTATATTCCAAATACTGTGGGTAAAAGCGAATGCCTCTTTTCCCGCTGAGCACATAGCAGGAATGATTGTCCGCATTCTTCTCCAGAGAATTGATCAGCTGGGTAAGACCTGTTCCCCCTGAATTTGTTTCATTTTTTCTGCCGGAAATTTTGTCCTGAAAGGATACAATGTTGAAGAAATCTTCTTCTACATAATCCGGCGAAAAGAATTTCATGTGGTTATGGTAGGCCTCATACACCGCATCATACCTGGCATTCTCAGCAAACAGCCGGTTCTCGATTTTATCGGCCATGTCGGTTCCCAGCAGCTTATCCGAAAAATTTAAAACAACTATGTTAATTCCATAATAATAACTATTGTCATTCGAATTTTTCAGCTGATAAATGGGATCTGTCACATCAATATCAACGAGACAATCCGTATTTGTATGGTCGCCGCAGTTATCAACCAGCTCTGTTACCACAACGGCAATCTGTTCGACATACTCTTTCTGTATATCAAACACCTTAAAAAAGGTTTTGAGTTCTCCCATTATCATGCCGATCTTCTCGCCGCCTGAATCCTCAGCCGTGATCACTCTCCTGAAATGAGCGCCTTCCTGAACATGTGTGAAACTTTTTTTGAAATCATCTGTTGATAAATTCTTTCTTCTGTACTCGCGCAATAGTGATGTACTGTACCCTTTTGTCTGAATAGTCGTTCTTGAACCTTTCAGAGACAAAATAACTTCGTAATTATACACAGTTGTCAGCGCATAAATAATACATTCCACTAAAATATAAGTGAGCTTATCTCTCGGCACAAATTTATCAAGCGTAATATGAATCTGTCTGCAGGCTTTTTTATAAGTGGATATTACAAAATGCAGGCTGCTCAGGAGCCTTTGTATGTTCTTGCCCTCAAAGCTTTCTGATTTTATATGGATATCCACATAACCGCCTTTTTTTATCATAACAAAATTTTTTTTGTTATCTTCATAATTTAATTTGAAAAAATCTCCACAATTTAACACCACGAATCTCCATAATAACCCATGACAAAATTATATTATAAAATACTTTGACCCGCAACCATTACTTTGCTCCTCTGTTACTCCTCTACAGAAGATTTATTTATCTCTGCTTTGAACATTTCCACAATGTGCGCCCGCTCCGGTGAACTGTTTTTCATTCTCAAGAAAAGCCAAAAACCGTTCTCTCTCAGCAGTTCCCCACAAACACATTTTTCAAATGCAACATCATTTTCAAAAGGCGCAATCAGAGTAGTCAGCTCCACATGGCATTCCTGGTGTGCACGGACAATAAAGTCCTTCACGCTCTGGAGGTCTCCGGAAAGCTTCCTGTAATAGGCCTCGTCAAATCCCTTCAGGTCAATATTCATGGCGTCAATAAAGGGAAGGAGCTCTTCGGGCGAAACATACACAGCCTCGGAAGCGGATGCATCCGTCATGGAGATCTCATGATTCTGACAAAAGAGACATCTGAGATTGCAGCCATAGCTTCCGACCGACAGAATCAGACTGCAATGGTGCATACAAATCTGACAGATTGCCTTCAAATCGATACCTCCGTATTCCTGTGTTTCAGTCCAAACTTTACATGCCGCCAACTTTTTAGTATGATAGAATTGTAATTAAATCATATGCAGAAGAAAGAGAGGTGCAGGTTATGCCAACAAATGAAAAAGAGCTCAACTGCAATCTGTTTGATCAGTTAACATTGCTGGAACGGATCGAGCGGCAGGTTGAAAAAGGTGACTTGCAGTCTGTAAAAGAAGAAATCGGCTATCTGAAAAAGGAAATTGAACGAAAATTATATCAACAGCCGCCTCTGACGCAATCGAATCAATAACCGCCATCCGGTACCGCAGGCTCTCCCTGCGGTACTTCTCTGAAAAAGCACTGGACCGTTTCCTTTAATAATGCCTCACCACCTCGAACCTCTCCAGCTCCACCTCATCATTCCTGCCAATTCCCGCCTTGCTCTTTGCGATAGCGATCTGCTCTTCCACGGTATCCACTCCCTCCAGGTTTGGAAGCAGAAGCCCCCGCTTATTTCCCCTGGTCACGATCACTCCGTACCGCTTCACATCCAACGCATCGGACGAATGGATTTTCTCACGCTCCCCGAGAATGTCAACGCTGATGGTCAGCCGGTCAAGCTCATTTTCCTCAACAGGGGAAAATCTGGGATCCCTGGATGAGGCACTGACGGCGTTTTCGATAATTTCCCTCGCAATGGAGGGCTGTGTGGCCGTAATAGTTCCGATACAGCCCCGCAGGTTTTTGTTTTCCTTGATGGAAACAAAGGCCCCTGCCCTGTTCTCGTACATCTCCCGCGGGAGATCCTGCGGAACCTCGATTATCCTGCCTGTGCGGATATAGGTTTCTATGGTTTTCCGTGCCAGCCGCACGTAGGCGTCCTCCTGGCGGCGCTGCTCCAGCACCCGTTTTTTCTCCTTTTTCTCGTACTGTTCCCGGAAATTCCGGGAAATGTCGCTGCCGCAGACCTCATAAGCGCAGATTCCATAGCCTACGCCAAAGGGGCCTTCATAGGAGAGCCTCTCTGCCCTAACCTTTCTCTGATCCAGCGCTCCCGCCATGATGGTAAAAGAGCGGTGGCCGCATTCCCCTGCTTTCTCACAGAAATCCTCGGAAAAATCCAGGAGCCTGCCAAAATCGGCACCTTCCATTACTTCCATGATCCGCGCGTCATACTCCGGCCCTTCCTTCCGGAAACCGTAAGGTCCGTCCTCCTTCAGCCTGTGGGAGAGATCCCCGCTTCCGATCACCACGGTTCGTCTGCCAAGAAGTTCCGCAGCCTGTCCCATACACTGCCCAAGCTCGTAGTGCAGACAAAGCGGCAGGCCCGAGAGGCCGATCCGCACCAGTCTGTATTCTGTAAAAAATTGATTGAAAAAATACAGCGGCACCATGGTTCCGTGGTCGAGCTGCCTTATGCGCTCTCCCTGGGTTCCTGCCGGAATCCCTCTCTCTTCGGCCAGAGCGCAGAGTTTTTCCACAAACTCCGTATCATAGACTGCCTCCATTCTCACATGGCCCGCCCGAAACTGGTCAAAATCCCCTTTTGCCCTCTTTCCGGGCGATATGTGAAAATAGTCCGCATACATCACCTGATGGGGCGAGATCAGAAGGATCGTCTCCGGCCGAAGCTCCCCGATCCTGCGCGCCGCCTCCCTGTAAGCATCGATCGTATGTTGAATTTTTCTCTCCTCGCCTTTTCCCACATCCGGTATAATCAGAGGCGGATGGGGAACCATAAACGCCGCCGTGATTCCCATAGCAAATGACTTCCCTCCATGATGGAACGCCGCTAAGCGGCGCATGAGTGTTTACTTTCCGATCAGCACCTTTTTGCCACAAAATGCAAATCCATATTTCCGTATTTTTTCTTCCGGAATTCCTTTTGCAGTAAAAAGCGCTTTATAGTTCTGACTTTCTATCTGCTTTAAAGCCGCTTTCACGGTTCGATGTGATCTCATATACATCTCCCAGCTCCACCAAAAGTCCCAGAACAAATCCATGGTAAAACCGTTCCGGCTCCGCTCCCGATGCCCTCTTTGCTCCAAAATTACTTCCACCGGAATTGCTTCCGGTATCAAAATAGCTGAACGTCGTCAATGCCACCCGATTCATATACGCATTCATTGCCGCAAGATCATCCGTAAGCAGCGCCTTTATAAACCCGTTATAATTGTGATCCTGTGAAAACCAGTCGTGAATCATTCCTTCAAACATAATTCGGACTTCCTTATTCGTCAGCTCCAAATCATAGGAAACACGTCCAGTCTGCTCATCCAATGTCATGTCTGCGACTTTCAGATACCCGCCTGCAAGCAGAAGGCTCCAGATTGCATTCTGCTTTAGCGGCAGTTCATCATAAACAATCTGTTCGTCTATCTCCACTCTGATCGTTTTTCCGCTCATTAACTGTTCAAACATCTGCTTCAGCTGTGCGTCTCCCTCCCGGATCAGCCTGCCCACAAGGCCGTTTGAGCTGGTATTCGCCCAATAAGCCGCCGTCCTTTTTGTGTCCAGATAGTTTATAATAGACCATGGATTATAAATATCTGACCTCTTTCCAAAAGTGAATCCGTCATACCACCGTTTCACGGTTTCCTTCCTTTCAGAGAGGCCGAATTCATCCAGAGACCTAAATACCTCTTTCTCCGTAAATCCGAAACTGTCTGCATATTCCCCGGATGTCGTGGACACCACCTTTAAATTATTCAGATCCGAAAAAATGGACTCTTTACTTATCCTCGTAATACCTGTCATAATGGCGCGCTCCAGGCTGGAATTGGACTTGAATGTCGCATGAAACAGCCCGCGGGTGAAAGCCGCAAGTTCCTTCCAGTATCCGTTTACGTAGGCCTCCTGCATCGGTGTGTCATATTCATCCAGCAGGATAATTACCTTTTTCCCATAGCAGCGGTATAAATATTCCGAAAGCGCCTTCAACGAAAAAGAGGCCTCATTATCCTCCATATTCACAGATATGGAACGGAAATCCTCCTTTTCGCTTTCGTTTAAAAAATCTGTCTTTAGCAAAAAGTCGAATTTATTATAAACCATCTTGATAATACGGCATATCGCTTTTCTCGCCTGTCCGAAAGAGGTTTCCTTTACATCGGCAAAGCTCAGCGCAATGACAGGCCGCGTCCCTTGCAGCCGTTCAAATCCATCTTCCTTCCAGATCGCCAGCCCCTCAAACAGATCGCCTCTTCCCGCATAGTTTACGGAAAAAAACTTTTCTGTCATACTCATGGCAAGTGTTTTTCCGAATCTTCTTGGGCGTGTAATCAGTGTCACGCTGTCTCCCCGGCTCCACCATTCCTTAATAAACATTGTTTTATCCACATAAAAGTAGTTTCTTTCCCGAATCGTCTCAAAATCCTGACATCCAATGCCAATTGTCCTTGACATTCTTCCGCCTCCCTTCTATCCGATCCTTTCTTACTAAACTTACATACGCCGCTGGTGCAGCACACCACCACACATGAAAGCCAGAGGCTTTCATAGTAAACTTACATACGCCGCTGATGCAGCGCACCACCACACATGAAAGCCGATTGCTCCGCACTTCGTGCTCCTGCAATCGCCGCCGGTATTCGTATACCGGGCTATCGCCCTACATACTCATACCGTCTTGCCCGTCCAATGTCCATGTGGCTGTGCGTGTAAACACACCCATCCCCATGGCCGCTGTCCGGGGCTTTCATAATAAATACTAGCACAGCCACAGGAATATTACAACACGACGCCCGGCATGGGCTCGGGAACTGTGGCACGCCGACAAGCCGCCTGTGTGCGCTCACACAGACGGCTTCTTCTCCCTGACAATCCGGAACACCAGGAAATTCGCTCCCTCCAGGTTCCGCTCAGCGCATTCGATATGCATCCCGTATCTTTTGCAGATTCCCTTTACATTGTACAGGCCGTATCCCCTGCCATTTCCCTTCTCACTGTAGCCCTTCTCAAAGAAACGGCTGACCCTTTCATATTCAACTTTTCCCGTCTCGTTCCCCACTTCGATCTCGACCCGGGCAGGGGATTCCCGGATCATCACGAACAGCCTGTGACGATCCTTTGAGGCCCTGAGCTCTTCCACCGCATTGTCCAGGAGGTTCCCCAAAAGCTCCACCTGCTTATGGGCAGGAACACCGCACTCCATATTGCGGATCGCTATCTGACAGGAAATCTGAATTCCCGCTTCCTCCGCCTCCAGAAACTTTTCGTACAAAAATGCGGTTATCACGGATTCCCCGGCGAGCAGCAGCTTATTAAACCGGTTCTCGTTGCGAACTTCCTGACAATACTGCCGCTGTGCCTCCACCAGCTCGCCGTATGTGTCGTAAAGGTAATGCTGGCTGTAGATCGCATTGATATGATTATCAAACTCATGCTGCTTTGCCCGCATATTATCGATCAGATTCCTCATCGATTCCCCATACCTCTTATAGGTCTGGAGCTCCTTTTCTGCTTTTTTTGCCTTGCTCCTGTATTTTATCAGGCTCACGACCACAGGAAAAATAAGCAAAGCGCCAAAAAACATAAGCGCTCCTGTCAAGAATTTCCAAACTCCTTTGCTATCTTTTTCCGATAGGTAATTCCGATATCCACTCTTCCCAGATTGTCCTTAAAGGTAATGAGCCTGTTTACCGTATCGACGATCAGGACATAATTTCTGTTGATCAGAGCGCTTCTACTGCATTGCACCAGGCTGTCTCCGTCCGCCTCCTTCAGTATCTGTTTGCAGGTTTTGTAAGGAGCCTTCAGGCAGGAACCGCTTACCATATGCACATATATGATATGGTTCCTGCTCTCCAGATAAACAATATCCTTGATCCGCAGCGGATACAAAATGCCGCTTTTCCTGAAATTTATAGTTGTTTCCTCATTACGGCTCGTGGTATAGCACAGAGCCTTCTGCAGAAGCTCCGCTATCCGTTTCGGATCATAAGGTTTCTCAATATAGCCAAGGCAGTTCAGCTCTGTATAGGCATAAAAGGTTGGATCCTCCAGAGCCGAAACCACAATGACCGGAGTGAACATGTACTTTGGTATTTTCCTCAGCCTGTCGATCAGCTGGAAGCCTGACGTGTCTCCCGCTTTCTCCGGTTCCAGAATGATATCCACCACAAACACGTCAATGGTTCGCTCCATCAGAGTCCGGTATGCCTCCGCCACATTCCGGGCCAGGTAGATATCTGCTGTCTGGTTAACGTTTCTGACAAGCCGCTGTAGTATATTCAGTTGTTGCTCCTCATCCTCAACGATTAGTACTGCTTTTTCCATTTTCGTTACTTTCAAACAACTGATTGATCGAAACTTTAAGGCTCTCCGACAATGCTTTCAGTTCATAATCCGTAACGGTTCTCTCATGCCTTTCTATTCTGGATATGGAACCTCTGCACACATAAACCGCGTACATCTCAAGCTTCTCTGAAAGCTCCTTCTGACTCATGTGGCGCTCCAGTCTGTACTTCTTTACATTGTCCCCGACAACATTCTGATGTGCTAAATAATCGACTACACGTGCCATAATTCTTCTCCATAAAATATTTATCGACACGATTATTTTATTACATCCTCCTGTTATCTTTGTCCTGTTTTAGGACAGCTTTACAATATTTTCCAAATCCATACAAACTCCGGGAATATACTATATCTACAGCAATAGATACGCCGGACGCACCAGTGCGGGATAAAATCAATACAAGAACATCAGCGTCAATGCGGTAGATAAGCAGCCAGTCGGGCTGCACATGACACCTGCGGTGTCCTGCCCACGCTCATTGCCAGCTTGTAATCTTTCTTGAATTGTGTGGTGGGTTAGACCGTATATTTTGCTTTTCTCATGCTTTCAGATATCTGATAAAGCCATTCCATGAATTACATTTGATTTTTTCCGGCAGTCGAATATAATACAGGTAGGGAAATCCCTACTTTCCATACTTCAGGAGGTGAAAGATATGTTAGCGAATGCTTTTGTTGACAATGCAAAGGTCATGGCAAAAGGACAGGTTACAATTCCGAAAGATGTCCGTGAAGTGCTTGGCGTGGCAAGCGGAGACCGTATTTCTTTTATTGTGGAGGGCAGTACTGTCCGTATCGTTAATTCGGCTGTCTATGCCATGCAGATGCTCCAGGGGGAAATGGCAGGCGAAGCAGAGCGGGCCGGTCTCACATCTGACGATGATGTTATGGCGCTTGTAAAAGAATTGAGAAATGAGGATGAAAACGCATGAGGGTTCTGATTGATACGAATCTCCTCATATCTGCGGCATTGAGTGCAGACGGTGTTCCCTATCAGGCTTATGTAAAAGCAGCCTCTTATCCTAACCATGGATTGATCTGTGAGCAGAATGTGGACGAAATGAAACGGATATTCAATAAAAAATTTTCCAAACGTCTGGCGGCATTGGACAAATTTCTTTCAATAGCCTTACTGACGCTGGAATTAATACCCATCCCAATAGACGAAAACACGTCGGAATCACAGGTCAGGGAGGATGGTCTGCCGCTTCCCTCCGCATTTCTTACAGTGGATAAGGCCATCCGAGTGGTCTATGTATTTGTCCTCTGATAATCCCACATTGCCCGCCGCCTTGTCGATAAAAGCCCGGACAGCCTCGTTGATCTCTATCACATGGTCTCTCCCACCTTGTATGAAATATGCTCTAAATGTGTCCTTCACTAACCATGAGAAAATCTCGTGATTAAGAAGTCATTTAGAGCATACTTCCCCATGAATGAGGGAACCAACCTTTTTCAATATCTGAGATAGATTATCCTTCCAGCGCCCTGCGGGCCTCGTCCGGATAATTGGTAATAAGCGCATTTACTCCCATGCGGATCAGACGCTCCATATCCTCTCTTTTGTTCACGGTCCACACATTAATCTCGATATTATTTCTTATGCATTCCCGCATTTCCTCCTCAAAGAGTGTGCCTCTCACGGAAGGGTTGACGCCGTGCACGCCGTTTGACTTGGCATACTCCGCAACCCTTGACAGCTCGTGACTGTAAAGAAAGGCAAGCCTGGCCTGCGGCTCATACTCCCTGATTTTCAGTACGGAGTGATGGTTAAAGGAAGAGTAGAGCACTCTGTTTTCAAAGCCAGTCTCCCTTACCAGCTCCACGGTCTTCCTTTCAATTCCCTCATAGAAATTCACGCCCGTTTTCAGTTCTATATTGACGGTAAGGCCGGTGTCCTTAAGAGCCTCCAAAACCTCCCGAAGAGTGGGGATTCTGCAGACCTTGGCATACTCCGGCCTGGGCTTATTCACGTTAAAGCGTTTGAGCTCCTCCAGGGTGTAATCCGCCACTTTTCCTTTTCCATCGCTTACCCTGTCAATCCATTCGTCGTGAATCACCACGATCTCCCCGTCCTTTGACAGCTGTACGTCCAGCTCCACGCCATCGGCGCCCATCTGGGCCGCCATCAAAAATGCCTCCAGGGTATTTTCCGGGGCATACCCGCTCGCTCCCCTGTGCGCCCATATTTTTGTACTGTTTTTCACCGTTCTGTCCTCTCCCGCTCCGAAACGCACAAAATCAAGGCGTCCCTCTCCGGGCGTAATGATCAGCACATCCCACAAATCCTGTGTCACGTCTTTTAGTTTTCGCATATAGCGCATGGAACCCTCCGGCTTCTTATCCGGAAAGTATTCACACTTGGCACAACCCACCGATATAATGGGAAACTCTCTCTCTTCATAGACAAAATCCGCATGGGTGTGTCCGTGAATGTATCCAAGGATCTTTTTCCCCGGCTTTCGGTGATAGCGCTCAAGCACCTGCGTGAGCATCTCCCCGTTCCGTATCTCATCCGCCCAGTAATCCAGCCTGGCAAGCGGTGCGTCATGGCTGAATACCAGCACCCTGTAACCTTCCGGAGTCTCATCCAGCGTTTGGGAAAGCCATCTGACCTCTCTTTCCGGAAAGCCGTAGCGCACCTTCTGCCTATGATCAAAGGAGGTGAGAAAAATCATGCGCAGCTTCACATGGCCATAGTCCACATAATACCAGCCGTCCGTGTCTTCCCTGTTCACATATCTGTCCTGAAACCGCCCGTAGATCCCGTACTGTTCCTCCTGTGTCAGCCACTGGGGATTCCCCTTAAAATAATTGGTGTCATGGTTTCCTATAGCCAGATAGACGGGCTCGCAGATCCGCCTCAAATCCATGACGCATTCGGATACAATCCGCCGGCACATTCTTTTATCCAGCATGCCGTCCTGCAGATCGCCCAGATGAATAATCCCGTCAAACCCCACCATCTTATGTACGGCAGCAATATTTTCCACCGTATCCTTCCAGGTCCCGTTGACCGTCCTGTGGGAATCCGTAAGAAGAGCAAATACCAGGGATTTTTCCTCGCCCATCCTCTCGCAGACCGTGTCCGCCGTTTTCAGAATTTCCTGTTCAAACCAGTCCCCTCTCTCCTCCTCCTCGAAAGCCGTGTAAAAAGAAAGAATCTCCCGGGCTCTTGCGGCATCCCCCGCAGTGCATTCACCACCATCCTCCCTTTTCAGGCAGACTCTGAAATAACAGTCCTCCTGAAAAAGATAATCCACCGCCGAGTACCCATCCTCGTCAAAATCATGGGTATAGCAACTCCAGTTCTGCTCCGGCTCATACATATAGGTATACATATAATCCGGAGGGACTTCTTTTCCATATGTTGCGACATTTAGCAAAAAGGCCCCGTCATTGACAGTAATGCTGTCATTTCTGCAGGCCCTGTAAATCGTTTCTGATGCCATACAATACGGCATATTTTGCATAATCATGCCGGTATCGCCATTTACGGCGATACCGGCCTTTACCTCGATTAAACCGCGCTTCATCTCTTACCTCATTCTGTCTTCTTACTCATTTTGCAGACGACGCCGTCTCAAAAATTCCTCCATGACACCCGCCATCGCAACGGATTCCTCCTCCGTGAATTTGTAGGAACGCCCTTCGTGGCCGTTGATCATATAAGCGAAATCGCTGATTTCATAGCGAAGTCCCTGTCCGAGGAATTTCACAAAATATTTTTCTTTCTTATTGGGATCCTCATATCTCACCTCAAAGGACTGCGTCAGCCACCAGGGAGATTCCGCCAGAATATATCCCCTGGTTCCCGCAATCAGAAGCTGGCCCTCGGATTTGACCCCCACGCCGCTCTTGGAAAGGGCAAACCCGTTTTTGAATTTAAAGGACGCCTTGGTATAGAGGTCAATCCCATTCTCGGCCATGATACTGTCAAAGCGCACCTCCTCATAGTCAGTGCCCATCAGCTTCAGGATGGGAAGCAGCGTGTGGCTTCCAAATTCCGTAAAACCTCCGCCGTATTCCGCATCCGTGGTCTCCCGCAGATTCCCGGGCGTCAGCCTCGTAAAGCAGGCCTCCACGTCCCTGATCTGCCCGATCACCCCGCTTCTGGCGATACCGATCAGCTGTACAAATCCGGGACAGTAAGCCGTCTTGATCGCCTCCAGAAGAACCCGGTTGTTGCGCCGGGCGATCCGGAAAAGCTCCTGCGCCTGGGCACGGTAAAAGGCCATGGGCTTTTCGCACAGCACGTGCTTATGACGCTCCAGGGCCGTTTTGGCATATTCAAAGTGAGTCTCGTGGGGAGAAGCGATATAGACCGCATCCACGCTCTTAAGAAACGTCTCAATGTCATCCGAATACAAATCCAGTTCAAAGCGCTCCGCAAACTTCTTCGCACTGTCAATATGCGGATTATATACGCTCTGCACAATCACGCCGCTGACATATTTCGCCTCGGGGACAAAGCGCTCCGCAATCCTCCCCGTCCCGATCACGCCGATCCGTATGATGGGATGCTGCTTATTGCGAAGCATGGTGGAAGAGATATTCCTCGTCCGCTCCAGGTATACCACCTGGCAGTAATCCTTCAGGTGCTCAAAGGAGCCCGCCCAGTCAGAGCCGATAGCGAAAATGTCGATATTGTATTTCTGAATATCCTCCACCTTCTGGCCCACGTGATCCTCCACGATCACCTTGTCCGCAAATCCGGTTCTTTTTACATTTTCAATGCGCTCGTCCAGAGAATCGATTATGTTCAGTTTTCCCCTGGTCTCGTCGTACTGCTCGGTAGTGACTCCCACGATCAGATAATCCCCAAGCTCCTTGGCCCTCTTTAAGATATTGTAATGGCCCTCATGGAACAGATCAAAGGATCCGTAAGTAATTACCTTTTTCATCTCTTATACCCCTGTACTCTCATCCTTTTGCGCGGCTTTTTCCTCGTCATCAAAATTAATTCTCTTTTCCTCCACCACCAGCGGCCTGTGAATCACCCTGGTGTTGATATTCAAAACGTATTCTCCCAGAAGTCCGATGAAAAACAGCTGGATCGAGCCGATGACAAAAACGCCGATCACAAGCGGCGCATAGCCGGCCTGATAGTCGTACCAGTGGGTCAGCTTCTGGATGAGGTAGATAAACGCCACCACAAGGCTCAGCGCCGAACAGATAAATCCCAGAAACGTGGCAAGCCGAAGCCCTACTTTCGTATAGGAGGTAAAGCTCAGCATGGCGGCATCGTAAAGGCTGTAGAAATTATTGTGAGTCTTCCCGGCCCGCCTCTTTGCCTGCTCGTAATCGATTTCAATCATATTGAAGCCGGAGCCGTACTCCGCAACGATTCCCCGCAGAAACGGGATCGGGTCGTCCAGCTCCCGCAGAATGGCAATAAAGGATTTGTCATAGAGCCCAAAGCCCGTGAAATGCTCGATCATACGCACGCTGGACATCCCCTTGATGACCTTGTAATAGCAGGTGCGCAAAAAGTAGATGATGCCGGACTCCTTGGAGGATGTCTTAATGCAGCTTACGATCTTGTGTCCTTTCTCCCACTCCCTCACCAGCGTTGGAATCATCTCCACCGGATCCTGAAAGTCGCAGCACAGGCTGATGGCGCAGTCTCCCGTGGTCTGGCACAGCCCGTAAAAAGGAGAATTGAACTGGCCAAAATTCGTGACGTTAAAAATCGCCTTGACCTTCCGGTCCCTTGCGCAGATCTCTTCCAGCTTGTCCCGGGTCCCGTCCCTGGAGCAGTTATCGATAAACAATATCTCATAGTCGTAATTTGGCAGTGTCTCCTGAAGCACGTTTGTTACCGCCATTGCCATTAATTCCACGTTCTCCACCTCATTATAACATGGAATCATGATACTGATTTTTTTCATACGAATCTTCCTGTCCTTCTGTATCCATAGCATTTACACTATCTACCTATTCTATGCTATTTCCATATTTGCGTCAATCCCTTTTCATCCGGGTTTGCGCCGCTATTCCCGGACCAGCCAGATCTGGTCGTTGGGAATTCTTGCCGTGGCCCGGTAAGGCCGGACTGCGGATTCAAACAGAATATACATGCCGTCCGCCGTCATCTGGATCTGCTCCGCTCCCTCCGGCAGCGTGTGGGTCTCCTGCGGTTCTGCATAACGTGCGATCCCTTCCTCATACAGGAACCGGAGCAGATGGGAATCCTCGGTCTGATATCCCTGGCTTAGCAGCATATAGCGCCTGCCCTCTGCCGCCTCTCTCTTAAAGGTGATGCCCTGGATCCTTTCCGGGATCGCCACGGTTGACACCAGCCGGGGATTATGCACATCCGACAGATCATACCGGTTAAGCGCCCCTTCCGCTCCGTTCACATAGGATCCCACAAACAGCTCGCCCTCCGACAGCGCAAGGAAGGAAGCCACCTTTGACCCGTTATGGT
The DNA here is from genome assembly GCA_910579685.1 of uncultured Lachnospiraceae bacterium. Taxonomy (GTDB): domain Bacteria; phylum Bacillota; class Clostridia; order Lachnospirales; family Lachnospiraceae; genus Suilimivivens. The sequence goes on from CAJTVN010000002.1 coordinate 28,360, forward strand.
TCACCAGCCCCCCGTCAAAGCTCACAAGGATTTCACCCTGATAAGCGTCCGAGAGGATGTCCTGCCAGGATACGGCGTACACCTTTCCCTCCGGCCCCGTCACCCACAAAAGGCCGTGTTCCTCATCGTAAGCGATTCCGCCCGTGTGCGCCTTAAATCCCAGATCCACGATCTTCCAAAGCTTTCCGCTTAAGTCCGTCACATAGAGAATGCTGTTGCTCTCCCCGGACTTGCTGTAAGCCGAGACAGCCAGACGATTACCTGCCTTGGTCAGCCCCTGCACGATCATGTCCGCACACTGCTCCGGGATCTCCGGCCCGTAAAGGCCGGGCATGAGAATTGCGCATTCAAAATTGTCCGCAAGATATTGGTACTGCGGGTGGCGGATTACTTTGGCGAGTCCCGGACGGTTCGTCACCACCGCATCCGCCCCCATAGCCTGCACATTCCGTATCTGCGCCGGCGTATCCACCGTCCAGACAAAGGCTTTTCCGCCCGCCTCATGAACCGCCGCCACCAATTCACCGGTGACGGATTCCCTCCAGAGCCCGTAGTAATCCGCCGGAAATTCTTTTGGCAGCGTCACTTTGCCGGAAGTCGTATTATATAATGTCAGAATCTCAGGGTTTAACTCCTTTAGCCGCTCCAGGTTGTCATATCGGAAGGAGGCAAAGACGCACCGATCCGTCATGCCGCATTGTCCTGCCGCGGCAAGCACGGATTCCTCAAAGCCCGGCGTTTCCCCTATATCTTTCAATTCCAGATAAACCCCGCACTGCCCCTGCTCAATCAAGGCAAGCGCCTCTTCAAGCGTTGGTATCCTTTCTCCCGCAAAAGAGGAAGAAAACCAGCTTCCCGCATCGAGTGCGCCAAGCTCCGCAAGGGTATAGTCACGGATGGCTCCCTCCGCCCCGGTGATCCGTTTCAAGTCGTCGTCATGGAACACTACGAGTTGTCCGTCCTTCGTCATCTGTACGTCCAGCTCAATATAATCCACGCCGATATCCAGGGCACCCGCAAAAGCCGCCAGCGTGTTCTCCGGGAAAACAGAGGAATATCCCCTGTGTGCGACAACCATTGGCAGCCAGGGCTCCTGTACAGCCCCGTTCTGCGCCGGGGCCGGTTCCTGCTGTGTGGTGCCCTGTGCCTGTACTGTGCTCTGTGCCAGGGTCTGCTCCTGCTGTGCGGTGCTCTGTGCTTGTTCAGGCTCCTGCTGTGGGACTTGCTCCGCCACTGCATTCTGTCCGGCTTCCGGTTCCCCTGCCGCCTCGCTCCGCATGTGAACCTGCCATGCCGAAAATCCCAAAATTCCTGCAAGGAAAACCGCCGCCACGGCAAAGCCCGCCCGATACCGCTCTCTTTTGCAGAAGAAAAAGGGATAGACGGCCATGATAAACACAGCCAGCGCAAAAGAGGTGAAAAAGCCCGCATACTTCCCCGCCATCACCAGCCGAAGCGCCGGGGAGAGCACGGTCAGGAGAAAGACAACGCCCGTCCCTCCCATGATGAACCGCACGCCTCTTTGCGTCCATGATATATTCGTGTCAAATCGGACAAAACGCCTCTCGATCACCCATCCAAGGAAAAAACCCATCCCTGCGCCGGCATTGGAAAGGCAGCCCGCCCTGAGCATGGGCAGAAAACACAGTGCGCATCCGGCCACGGCCACAAGCAGATCCCGGTTTGCCCCCTCGTCCGCCCAGCGCAAAACCTTTTCCAGGAGGAAGATCAGAACCGCCCCCACAAGCAATGCCGCAAGGACATCCTGGGGCGTATGCACTCCCAGGTAATTGCGGGAAAAGGCCACGGCCAGCACGATCAGTCCGCACACAAGAGAGAGGAGCCTTCGGACGGAAAGCTTTCCGCTGTCGGAAGGAACCGCCTTTTTTTCCTTCTGCGAAGCGTTTGTCCACAAAAAAGCGCTCAGAGACCCCCACACGGCCGCCGCCCGGCTGGTGTGTCCGCTGGGAAAGGAATAGCCCCCGGCTCCCGAAAGGGCCGCGCTTACCGGCACGATCCTCGCATCTCTGACCCAGGGTCTCTCCACCCTGCACTTCCACTTCGTATACTGATTCCAGGTACAGGCCACAGACACGTTAAAGGCCATCAGCCGGCCCGCGCGTTTATCCACGCACCAGTAGATGAACGAAAGCGCCAGAAACGTGATGATCTGCTCGCCAAGGGCCGTAGTCCTCATCATAAGAGAGTCCAGCACGCCGCCGGACAGTTCTCTTAGTTTTTGTAAAATAAGAAGATATTCGATGTCCATACTCTGCTCCTGTATTTATGTGCCGGCCGCACAGCCTGTGGTACTGCATTTTCAGCGTCTGTTACGCCCGGCTTTTCTCTGCCATATAAGCACTATCGTACACAACATGATCCCAAAGGCCATGAACATCGTTCCAAGCCTCATATATGGCGTATGATAAACCAATTCCACCGTGTGTTCGCCCGGAGTGATAAAAAATCCCATACCAAAATTGTTTGTCTTAACCACTTCTGTCTGTTTACCGTCCATTCTGGCCTCCCAGCCTTTGCTAAAAGGAACCGACAGATACAGCAGGCCGGCTTTTGGCGTGTCAACATGCAGTTGTATGCTATCCTCCCCAAAAGAATATTCCACCGGGATCTCTGACAAATCATTGATCTGATTCTCCATACCTGCAAGCGGCTGATCAATGATTTTCAGCGAAGACCAGTTATAGGTTCCGGGCTTGTCAAAAATAATGGTATACGATTCTCCGTGCGCTTCGGAATAGCCCAGATTACAAAGGAAATCGTGGATGTTGGCGTAAGCGCCGTCTAATTCACTTTTCACCTCAAGATTCCTGGAAATTGTTCCGTCCGTAATCGTAATATATGTAGTTATATCGCCTTCATACCACAAATTTTCAAATGCCAGATATCTCTCGCCATATTCCGCCGGGACGGTTCGGAGAGTCATATATGCTCCTGGCTGCAAAACCTCGATACCTTCCCGGGTTATGGAAAGTCCGCATGTCTCCCCTGTCTCGTAAGCCGGACATTCATCCTGAAACAGCAAATCCCATGAAGCGGTTTCAGGTACTCTGCCTTCTTCATCTGCCAGAGTTTTCTCCGGTACTATCGCTGTCTGTAAAAGCGCCTGCTGTTTCCGGATCGGTTGGAGCAGCTGATATTCCTGCTCGCCCATCATTCGATCATATACAAAGGCCATGGGAAGGCAGTAATTTGTCTCGTACAGCGCATACCCGTCTTTTTCCGCAGTTTTATCCCAGAATCCATAAGGAAGGTATCTCTCTTCCCCAACTCTGACAATATTGTATTTTACCCCCATCAGGGCCGAGAGCACTGCCCTGGAATCCAGATCCACATACCTGTTTTCGTATGGAACAGGAAGCTGCAATTCACGCAGTGCCGTATTGGTATTTTCATTAATCACACTGTAATAGAAGGATACGCTGTTAATATCGTACAGCATCGCCGAATTCGTTCTTACTCCGCCAAATCCAAGATTTGAGGTATCAACCCTTACCTTGTCAAACTTTTTTCTGTCCACTCCCTCCAGTACACGAAGCGGCCCGCTCATAATATCTGCATATGCTGAAGCAGCCTCCCCGTGTTTGCTGATGTCATTCCCTGAAAGAGGCGAGTAGAAACTGAACATGCTGAGAAAAATATTTACGGTTATGATTGCAAAATAAGTAATCCGCACACTATTTTTGAATCGTTTGCATACCAAAATAATTGCGGAAAGAACCACCGCAGCCACTGCGAGAGTCGCTGTTGCAAAGAGCAATTCCGGTTTGCCCCCCGCACGGAATACAAAAGTAGGCGCCATAAAAAGTACCGTCATTCCCGCCGCCAACCATTTAAAAGCAGCAGGAAGGCAAAGAATATCCAGGAACATCTCAGCCACGATCAGTGAAACAAGAAAACAATACGCCCACACCCAGCGGTTAACCGCATATCCGAACCCATTAAACATATGGCCAAAAAATGGGAACAAAAGGAAAACGGTTCCTATTACAAACGCAATCTTAAATCCGGTTTTCTCTTTCCATTTCGTCCTGAAAAACAGCAGGACTACCGCAAATACACCGACCGCTCCGTATCCAAGTGCAGAATAGTGATCTGCGCTGGCATTCATAAAGGCAATGGGAAGCTTTATGTAATAAATCCATTCATAAAAGGCCGGAACGCTGCTGCGCCCTCCCACTCTGCTGCTGCCAAGTACCGCATACACAGAGGGCAGAAACACCGGAGCCGCAAGCAAAACCGCAATGACATAATAGAGGATAAATCCTGCCAGCTCCTTAATCAGGGCCAGGCATTTTATTTCTTCTACATGATATTGTACATACCGGATTATTCCATACAGGAACATCAGAATCGTCATCATATAAAAAAAGTAGAAATTACTGACAGCCGCCAAAGCACAGGACAAAATAAACAAAAGAGGCTTCCTCTCCCGCATCACTTTATCCACACCCAGTAAAATCAGTGGAAAATAAATCAGCGGATTCAGGAAAAAAGGATGCAGCACGGAAATCACAATTGAGTAAAACGAAAATACATAAATCATTGACGCCGGAAGAATCTGTTCTGTTTCATAGCCGTGATAAAGGCAGAAACAATAAAAAGTGGTTCCTGCCAGATAAAGCCTTGCTACCGCAAGAAAATTGTACAGTATCTCGGTATATTGGGCAGGAACAAACACTGCCAGCAGATTCAGCGGATCCCCCATCACATAATAATTCAAAGTAGCCAGAATGTCTCCGCCCATTCCGATACTCAGGTCATATTCCGGAAGAGAAAAGGTGTGCTCAACAAAAATATTTCTTAACAGCTCCCGCAAATATTCCCCGTAATAGACCAGACCGTTAAAATGTTGGACTAATCCGTCCCCGCAAAGCCCCTGCTCCGAATATACAAATGATTTCCCATAATAGATCTGCATAGAAAACGTCAGCAGGCACACAACGGCAAACACTATACTGTATTGCAAAAGCCATGGCTTTCTATGGTTTCTATTTTTCATCGTATCGTATTCTCCTTTTCCTGTCTCAGGATTCCAGCAGTCACATCTGCACTTATTGCCTGCCCCGGCTTTCCCGATACCACTCTACCGTCTCCCGAATCCCTTTCTCAAAGGAATAAACCGGCGCAAAACTCGTATCCTTCCCAAGCTCGCGGATATCCGCCTGAAGGTTCATCACCTGCAGGGGCCCGTAGGGAATCTCGCCAATCCCAAGAGGCAGGTTCGGATCAATGGCGTCCCTGAGCTCATAAATATATTCATAGAGCGGCCTGCTTTCCCCGCTGCCGATGCAGTAAACCTTTCCCGCCTTCCCCTTTTCCCCGATCAGGAAAAACGCCTTCCCGGCATCCCTGCTGTAGAGGTAATCCCATCTCTGCTGCGCCTTGGTGAAGGACGGTTTCTCTCCCTTAAGCAGCCTGTCGATGGCATACATGACCAGCGTGGTCATGTTATCCCCGATCCCGTACACGCTGAAGGTTCTCGTCCAGATACATTCCATGTCAAGCTGCCCGCACCGGATCATGGCCATTTTTCCTGCGGCATATTTGGCGACTCCGTATGCCACCTCGGGATTCACCGGCGTGTCCGGCCCGATCCGGCCCGACACCCTTCCGTATTCCGCCTGGGAACCGGCTCCTACAAACCGCCTGCAGCCCAGCCTTTGGGCCAGCGCTACGGCATCCAGGGTATATCCGATATTCGGCAGCTGCAGCTCGATGTTCCTTCTCTGTTCCGCCAGCACGTTCCCCCAGGCAAAATGATAATAGACCTCGTATTTACCCAGAGCCGAGGCGTCAAGCCCGGCCGCATGCTCCTGGCTGCACAGAAGAACCTCCACATACTCCGATTTCGGAATACGCGCAAGCCGCCTGGAATCCTTTCTGGCAATAGCCAGAACCTTTATCCGGTTCGCAATACATTCATTGATCAGCGCAAGTCCCAGCATGCTGGTTGCGCCGTCCACCACAACACTTTTCATACGAACAATCCTCTCTCATACGGTCATATCAACAGCGGATCCATGGCAGTTCCCGTCACGGCGCTACGATTCACAACGTCAGGGCGTCAAAATATAGTAGGACAGGGTTCCTCCCCAGTTGGACACTTCCCTGCGCTCGCTGACCTGGTAGTGCTCACGCAGCGAAGCAAGATATTCCTCCTCACTTTCCCTGTTAAAAGGAAGGAAATAGATAAGAGCTTCCTGACCAAGTCCGTTTCCTCCCTGGAGCTCCTCCAGCGCAACCGTGCTAAATGGAATAACATTTTCCATTCCTGATACATTATCATCAAAAAATCTTTTTTGTTTCTCTGTGTCCCAAAAAAGTCCATAGCCCCACAGACGGCCAATTCCGGCTTCGCCGTCCCAGGTTACGATCTGCATATTTCTGTGATACCCTGCCTGCGCAAGCATCTTATCGAGCAGCGGATCCAGATAGCGATATCTATAATTATTGACCAGAGAGTCATCCCCTCGCACAAACTGCATATTCGTGGCCAGCAGTTTTCCCCTGCCCGAATCCACTCTCCTGAAGATCAGATTGGAGAAGGGATCAATGTATATAAAGCTCTGCACCAGCAGAAGAAGCAGAATAACTCCGCTGAAACATTTGATACAAATTTGCGGCCAAACGGGAAAAAACACGCTATAACAGAAAAGCAATGCCAGAAGCCACACTGCCACTGAGCTAAATACTGTGTATCTCGTAAGCGCCGCTGTAATGTATAACACGCTGAACGCCACAAACAGGGCCAGCGCCCCAATTATCCCACCAATATTTCTTATTCTTTTTCTCCTGATCGGATTCCCCCTGCGTTTCGATATGGCTAAAAATATCAATGCGCTTATAATGACCACTGTGGGAATCCATGTAAAATTGAGCACAAAAATCTGCGCCAGACGGTGCAGAATATAGGCCGGGTAAAAACCAAATGCGTTAACGGACGTTCCTATCTCGTCAATACTCTCTCTGGTTGCAAGCAGCCGCTGCCCGCTGCCGGTATTAAACCAGCCCAGCCCACCCTGAAGAACCACATAAACGCTGATTGCCAGAGCTCCTGCCACCATGATCTTAACAATGCCGTCAGAGAAAACATCCGCCGCTTTCTGCCTGAATTTTGTATGGTTCGATTCTTTCCACAATCTGACCAGATACGCAATATAATATCCTGCAACAATCACCCAGCCGGTTTCTTTGTTGAGAAGCAGAGACATTGTCCAGAAAGCCATCATAAGCGTCTGCTTCCGATAATCCGAATACATCAAAAAGATAAAGAACAGGATTAAAGTATAATCCACATTGACATAGGAAAAGGTACCATAAAACAGGGGGATTACCGATATAATCGTTGTAAACAGTAATGCCCAGATTCGTTTCATACGACACCAGTACCCCCGCAGCATCCGATAAATACAAATCATTGCCGCAGTTGTCATCAGAAGCGATACCAGCAGGACTCCCGTTGCCTTCCCGGGAAAAAGGAATTCTCCTATTAACATAAAAAACGTATAGATAAACGTTGGATGATTGGCCAACTTAAAATACATCCATACGGAGTTGACGGAAAAATCAAACTCCAGACTGGCGGCATGAAGCATTCCATAATAGACCGCCCCATCCCAGCGCTGCAGGCTCGTAAACATGGGAAGCCGCAAAATGATACAGATACCGGAAACGATCCATATTCCGCCATCTGTCCTTACGTCTCCCTGCTTTCTGCCGCATCCTCTTTTCATCGCCTTGATATACAGACATGCAGACCACAAAAACAGTGCCACCGGCAAAAACAGCATCCCATAAGCCCAGACGGGAATTGCAGCGCCCGTCCCTGCCTTGTTCAAGATTGCCGCAAAGAAGAAAAGGCCAATAAAAAATGAGATGATTGTAAGCTGTCGGAAGAGATGGAAATCAAACAAATACGCCAGTATTTTTTCCACCTGGCAGGTTATCACAAAATAGACGGCGATTATGGCCATCAGCAATAATACGGCAATTTTTCCAACCGTCTTCCAGATAATGTCTTTCGCCTGATATTTATATCCGACAAACTCTTCCCGGCCATAATTATATCCGATCACAAGGCCGTTATCCCACACCCGTTCCTCATTGTAATAGCAGAGGGAATTATTATCCTCGAAGTCATCTTCCTCGGAGACCAGAAGTGCGCCCGGGGCGATATCGGCTCCCTCGGAGAAAATGCAGATCTGAAATTCCTCGCTGGCATCGAAATTTATCTCCACCTTCAAAGGCACCGTCGTATAAACGCCTGCGGGGATTTCCGCCAGAGAAAGCCTTCCCTCCCCTATACTTTCCCCCCACATGTCAAGAACCTGGACAACGATATCTCCCGTGCTTTCCTCGGTGGTATTAACCAGCATCACATCAATACCTGTCAGATAAGTGTCCCTGGGCGTAAATCCCTGCTTAATATTGTCCCCGGCCGCCAGCATGTAGATCGTATTGTAGATGGTCACATCCTCCACCCGGTAACTGTCGCTGACCGTCATGATTCCGCCGAGATACCATATATATACACAGCCTGCTGTTGCGCCAAGGGCAATCAATATGACCGTTATTCGCCTTGTGATACTTAATGACAACTTGTTTGCTCTCACACTTTACTCCTGTTATTATTTGCGTTCTTTTTCTAACTCCTTTTATTGAAAATTTCTCCTTTTATGCGTATACTCTAATTATTACATATTAAAAAGAGAGGCTTTCATGAAAAAATTCACATCCCTTTGCAAACATACAATCGACATTTTGGGAGCAATCATCTCCCTTATTATATTAATTGTCTGCCTGTTTTTCAATCACATAGATTATGCATATAAAAAAGTTTTTCTTCTTCCCAATATTATTTTATTAACTATAGGCCTTGCCTTCATTTATTTAGGGTATTCTTTCCTCAAAAAGTTTACCCTGCCAAATCCTCATATCGTTAATCGATTCGTCTTTTTCTTTACCATTGCTTTTTTCTTTTTCCTCTGTTTTTTAAGCAGCCAATACTATTTTATAACCGGATGGGATGTAAAATATGTATTAAACAATTCTGAATTGATGGCGGAAGGCAGATCCAATGAATTAGAACATTGGTATTTTTCCAGATATCCCAATAACATCCTGCTGGCCTTTTTCTTTTCCCTTATCATTCGCATATGCACACTGCTTCACATAAATAATTATTATCTGGTATTGATCTTTGCTCAATGTATGATCTTTTCGTATATCTCCTGGATCCTATATCGCAGTGTTTTACTTATCTTGAATAATTACTGTTACGCTCTGACTGCATATACCCTTTATCTTGCCTTCATTGGCCTCTCGCCCTGGGTTGTAATTCCCTATTCCGATTCCATAGGGCTGTTTTTTGTGCTGACAATTTTTTATCTCTATCTGAAATTTATAAACACAGATAAACTTTCTACTGTATTTTTAATTACTCTTCTGACTTATCTCGGATTTAAAATCAAGCCTCAGACTGCAATTATAACTATTGCCATTTTTATCCTCTCTCTTTGCAGATTTCTCGATAACAGACATACAGACAAATGGAAATCCCTGGCAAAAAGCTTTATTTCCGCTACACTCGGCCTATTTCTGGCCTTTCTGTTGGTCCAGGCAGCCACCCTCTTTTCAGGCCTTAAAATTGAAAAAGAGGATGCCTTCAGTTTTACACATTATATTATGATGGGGCTAAACCAGGAAAGCAACGGTGAATATTATCAACCGGATGTAGACTTCTCCGTATCCTTTCCCACCAGATCTGAACGGATAAAAGCCAATCTATCCGTGGCCCAACAACGGATTTCTCATTTTAGCTCCCTGAAAAGCTTTTTCAGATTTATTGCCCAAAAACTTCTAGCCGTCTATAATGACGGCTCTTTCGCCTGGAACGGAGAAGGTTATTTCTTTTTAACATGCTTTGGTGGCGGCTATTTGCACAAAATCATGACTCATATTTACTATCCTGATGGAAAATTATACTCCGTTTATCTTTCATCTGTCCAGTCGTTGTGGTTGGCAGTCTTATTTCTTTCGGCATTTGTAAAAAGTAAAGATACCATCGATATCAGAAGTTTTTCTGTCATTACTCTGAAAATGTCCTTGACCGGCCTTTTTCTGTTTGAGCTTCTGTTTGAAGCCAGAGCACGCTATCTTTTTACTTATTCGCCGATCTTCATAATTATGGCCTGTCTTGGGCTGTATAGTCTTAACAGAAAATATTACGCAAGGAAATCCTCTTAACGCCAGATTTCCATATCCCACTTCCAGGATCCTGTTTCTATTTCAATCGTTTCTGTCAGTTTATACTTCTCATCTCTTATTTTTTGGAATTCATCAAAATCTCTGGTAAATCCGACTCCCTCGACCAACATCAATACATCATATTCCTTGTTGTAAAGCTTTACCAGTATCTGCTCCCTGTAATTTTCATGCACTTTTCTGAATTCCTTCAACTCAGGAAATATCGCTCTGAGCAGTTCCGAATCCTCCGCATTTCTCCAAAACTCTTCCATTTCCTGTCGGAAAATATATTGATTTTGTCCATAATCATACATATACTTTCCATTCTGAACCGCATAAGAAGCCATCTGAGGAGTCGCAAGCATATTGTCGCTTTTGTCGGCAATTTCCATTGCCTTTTCCCAGTTTTGCAGCTGTTGATCCGAAAGAAGCGGAGTATTTAAGGACTGATAAGGGCAGACTGCTCCAGCCATTGCTATGGCATAGATAAGACAAAGCTGCCACTTCTTTTTAAATACAGCGGCGAAAGCATCGACTGCGCACAAACTCAATATAATAACAGAGGGGAGCCAAAGCTGTAAATAATACGACAAATGAGCTCCTTCATTCTGTCCAAAGTACAGGAGAAGACCTCCCATAATTCCAAAGCAGATCCACACATAATCTAATTGAAATTTTCTACTACGAATCATTTGAATGGCCCATATAAAAATAGCCAGAAAACTCAAAAAGAAAATCTTGCCGATTTTAATAAACTGGGTAACGGCCCAGCGAAAATCATTGTCAGCAGAACCGCTTACTAATAATAAAGTTTCTATAAAATAAAAGGGCATGGTTAAATAAATAAAAAACACTGACAATCCCAGAAGAACCGCTGTTTCTACCATATAGCAAAAGCATAATTTCAGTTGCTTTCGAATAATCAGAAAGACAACCACCGGTAAGCCAACAACTGCCGCATACTGCTTGCTGTAAAAGCAAAATACAGTCAAAAACGACAAGAGAAAAACCGTTCTTCCTGTTATCCTTTCCCTCACGCATAAGTACATAATCAAAGTCGTACCCAAAACCGCAAGCATATCTGGAAATGCCGATACATTCGTGTAACGCCAGCCACAATAATGGCTCATCAGAAACGCAAGTGTGCACAAATAAAAATTATTTGTTATTTTTCCTACAATCTTTGCAATTAACAGGGCCGTCAAAGCAGTCCATAGAAAATTCAGCAATAAAAGCACAAGACCGACCGGAAGCCCTGTGAGCTTCACTGCCACAGAACCGATCAAATTATTTAAAATAGGATACATATAAAAAACACTTGGATTTCCGCCTTCACAGATTAGGCTTCGATATGGATTTATCCCCTGCGACAGCGCCAGAACAAGAGCCTCGTTTGCCCCCCCCCTTATTTCATTGGGTATCTGAAAAAAGCATATACGTCCAATATCCCTTCCCCAGATATATGCAATAACACCTATTGTAAATAGCGTAAAAACGACCCGAATATCCGATGTCCTAATACCCTTGTGAACACTAGTTTTTCCACCATTATTCCAATTCATTTATTTTAGTACCTGTTCCTTTGTCCTCTTTTCCGCTTTTCCATCTACAATCTCATAGATCACATCCGCATTTTGAATGGTTGTCAGCCTATGGGCAATAATGATCATGGTCTTCTCACCCCTTAAACACTCAATTGCCTCCATAACAGCCGCTTCCGTTTCATTATCCAGCGCAGAAGTGGCCTCATCAAGCACCAGGATTTCCGGGTTATGATAAAGCGCCCTGGCGATACCGATACGCTGCCTCTGCCCGCCTGACAGCCTGACGCCTCTGTCTCCCACCATAGTTTCTATCCCATCGCTGAGCCCTTCTATAAACTCATAGAGCTGCGCTTTCTTCAGAGACTCTATTACAGCCTCATCGTTTATTTCATCCTCATAAACCCCAAACGCCACGTTATTGCGTATCGTATCATCCGAAAGGTAAATAGTCTGGGGAATATAGCCAATATCTCTGTGCCACTGATCCATATTTTTGAAGATATCCATTCCATCCGCCTTGATTTTGCCATATTGAGGCGGAAGAAGACCCAGAATAATGTCGGCCATGGTGGTCTTTCCTGCACCGGATTCACCGATTAGCGCCACCGTCTGGCCTTTCTGAATGGCAAGGTCAACATAATCAATCACATTTTCTTCCGTATCCGGATAGTGGTAGCAAACCTTTTTGATCCGGATCTCCTTTTCAAATTTCCATCCGGAAACTGCCGGCAAGTCCTCCCGGTTCTTTTCTCCGCAGCCGCTCTCTTCCACATCCTTAAGATCGCTGTAAACCAGTTCGATGGAGGGAGAGGCGTACATAATATTCGTGATATGTTCATTTATTCTTCCCACGGAGGGCATAAGCCGAAACGCCGCTACGGCAAAGGCGGAAAGCTGTGGAATAAAGGTAACAATATCCGTCCGTCCATAATTTATCTTTATCATGATCGCAATCAAGAGACCGCTCATACTGACCATTTCTACAATATATTTAGGCACGGCAGCCAAAAGCCTGCTTATTCGCAGCCCCTTGGCATATTTTTTGTAATATGTCTGATAAGAGTCCGTAAAATAGCGTTCCCTGTTCAGTACTTTTACTTCCTTAATTCCTCCCAGGGCCTGATTCATCCACTGATAGATTTTTGCCTTGTATATCTGGCATTCCCTGCCAAAGCCTTTTGCAAACTTCTTGGAAATCCCTATAAAAGCTCCCATACACAAAACCAGCAGTCCCAGGATGATCACTGTCATAGACTGGCTGATATAAAGCAGCGAGATCCCTAATGAAATACATACTGTGATCTCTATAAATAATTCCATAAAGTGGATAATGGCACTCGCAAACAGATTGGCATCTTCCTGCATACTCCTCTGCAATACAGAAATATTTTTATTTAAATGAAAGGTATAAGGTTCATTCATGTATGCTTTCAAAAGCCTTGTGGAAATTTTCATCTGCGTGTTGTAAGAGAAATGGTAAATCGCATACTTTTCCACAATCAAATATATATTTTTAAATATAAAAACACCCACAATAACAGCTGTCAGTGCCGTCAGAAAAGGTTCCGGCGACTGAAAGCCGAGAGCTTCATAAAAAAGGTTTAAATACCATGTTTTCTGAATTGCCGTGGTATCCATTAACACATTTACAAACGGCATAAAAACCCCGACACCGAGACATTCCAAAAGGCTTCCCACAACCGCAGCTAAAAACAAAAGCACAATTTGAATTTTTTCTTTCCGATTAAAAATATAAACTAATTGTCTGATCACCGTTTTCCCTTTCTCAGTTCGGGCAATTTTCTTTCTGATGATAATTGATCCCTTTGTCTAATATGACAAGATCACCATATTCCTCTCCCACACTCTTTTTCTGAATTCTCGCCGCATAACTCACCTGAGAAAGCCCCGCCACCAGTCCGTCGCACTGCGCCATGGAATATACGTCGCGCAGTACTTCCACTCCAAGCAGATAGTGATGGTTTTCTCTCTCTGACAAACTATGCATTACCGTATCGTTTCCCTTACTCCTGACCACATCACGGTAAAATAGCAGGCGGCTGCCAAACTCCTTTTGAAACCTTTCAACCGCATCCAGATCATCCGTTGCCAGAAAAACCTTCTCGTAATGTTTATCATAAAACAGTTTGGCCGCTGCCTGACAATATTCCTCTATTGATACCTGTACCGGATGACCATTATAGTGCTGCTTAAAATCCGTTCCTCTCACGTGAACAGCTAAAATACGCCCTGAACCTGCCTCTGCGCAGATTCCAATCTCTTTCATGTCTTTTCGAAGAATCGCATCCACTGTCTGATTCAAACGAATATATTTCGCCGTAATTCTTCCCATCTCGTTTAAAAAAAGCTCACTCCTTGCATATCCGCCACTTTCTTTATTCAGGGAAACAGCCAGCTTACTGTTCTCTTTCCTGCTTTTCAGCACATGATTATACTTCCAAAGCTCTTCAAGGGAAATCCCGCCGGGCTGCTCGAAATAATATTCAAAAGGATTATCCGTACCGTTTACCGGATGCTTTTCTCCGTAGCAATATCCGGGATGAAACCTCACCACAGGACGTAAACGGTATTTATCGGCAAAATACAGCAGAGCAAGCAGTTTGTTGTGCTCCGCAAAGAAACCGGAGTGGGATTCCTCCATATCTATAAAATAGACAGGCTCCCCGCTGTTTTTATCCCCGTAGCTTTCTATCTCTACAAGGTTATCTTCTTCAAGCGCCTTTACGCGTTTTACAAACCGTCCGTCCTTCGCCTGCCGGAAACAATAAACTGCAAATTTCAGCTGCTCCCACTTATTCTGAAAACGCCCCATCTTCACTCCTCTTTTTTGCTTTTTCAATCTTTTCCAAACCGCTTAACCGCCAAAACAGCTCACTCACACCGCATGCCGCAAGTGGCAGCATCAAAATGAAATATCCCAGCACATAGCGGGACTGTGCTTCCCAAATCATATGAAACAAAAAGCCGCCGAATATGTTCAGTATGAAATAAGCCTGGGCAAAATCCCATTTTTTCCTGCGAAGCAGACAGAAAGCCGCCGTACTCAGGAATATCAAAAAATGGTAGATATTCATAATCTCATATAAGATATTTCTTCCGAACCCATAAATAAAAAAGTATGCAACATCCGACAACGGTTCGGAGTGTCTGCTGTACCACTCATTGGTGATCATTGCCTGAAAGGTAGGAGCGTTCCACTGGGAAGTGAATTTTTTATAAAAGAAAGTAAGCGCATATTTCTGCTCATGTGCGAACCGGTTCAGCGATTCCTTTATACTTTCCATGCATGCCTGCGTGGTCTTCTGCACATCAAAACCATTCTCGCCATAGATCCGCCAGTTATACCCATTATACCAGCCGCAGGCGTAACCGCCCTCATCCGCCTCCTGCAGGCTCATTGCGATCCACGCTGCCTTGGGGATTCCGCCCGGTATTTTCTCCACACCCATACGTTCCACATAAAACTGGTTCACGCAGGTATTCCCCAGCTGGGATATTATAATCACTCCACCGGCAATCAAAACCGCATTCCATTTTTTATCCCGGACTCCTTTTAACGCTATGGCGATCACTGCTGCCACCACCAAAATATTAATATTGGACTTTGCCACCACCCCTGCGCTCAAAAATGCGGAGGCACAGGCTGCATTCCTTAATCCGGAGCTTTTCAGATACTTAATAATAGAATGAACCGCACAGATACCCAGACACCATCCTATCATATCACCATAGATAAATGTTGTAAATAAGAAGAGCGGGAGGCAGCCCATGGAGATTACGTTTTCCATTCGTCTGACTCTTTCATCTGTAAACAGCTCCCTGGCGATCAGCTGCAGCATCTTCAATATGACCATGCTGCATATGATATTAATTATCTGAAAAACAACAAAATTTCTGACCCCGAATATGCTGTAAATCAGTTCCAGCATGGCCGTTATGCCAAGCTGAAAGGGATAGCGGTATAAATACTCGCCTCTGGAAAACGCACTGAAGTTATTTTCCATAAATTCAACCGCTATATCACTGACAATTTCACTGTCGCACACCACCTCGCAGCGGAATAAAAGAACGATGATCAGACTGAGTATTCCCCCGAACCAAATGCACAGCCTGTCAAGCTTTTTTATTTCGATCTTGTCATTTCTCCACAAAAACAGGAGGACGGCCAGCAACACCGCACTGCCTGCAAGCACCAGAACAGGATTGTCCCATTTGTACTTGGCTGTTTCCATATCGCGGTACAGCTCAAAATACGTAGTACGCAGAAGGCTGTTTATCGCATTAAAACATACCATCAGGGCAAATGGAGCCAGATAGAAATAGGTCAATATTCTTACTGTCTTTTCACTGAATAATTTTTGTCTCAAAGTTCGCTTTCCTTTTCAAATCTTCCTGTTACTACAATGGTATTTCCCAATACCGGTTTTTTAAAGATGCGGGAATATTTATACAGATCAAGGAAAACGATTTCCTCCGGAATGATTCCTGCCTTGCACATTACCTTCAAAATCGTGGTCGGAGTAAACATGTATTTATGATCCATATTGATTTCTTCCCTGTTATGGAACAGCATTCCGCACACCCTTCCAAATCCGTATGCATTGGGTACGGAAATCAGAATCTTATTCTTCCTACTCCCATGGTGTCTGGCGACCTTCTCCAAAAATGCCACCGGGTTTGGGATATGTTCAAGCACCTCCGGCAGAAGCACTAGATAAGGACTGTCTCCAAACGAATTGAGGATAATCCTCTCCACATCCCCCGCTTCTTCCACAAAATCCTTTGTGTAAATATCTGAAATTCCAAAAGACGACAGACATTCCACGGCTTGTCTTTCAATGTCAAAGCCTATCACCTTCTCAAAATCGTTTATCAGCATTCTGTGAAAATGCGTATTACTTTCCACTTGCTTTTTTATGTTGTGTAAGTGGCCGCAGCAGCCGATATGAACAATATTATTAACGCCCATTTCTTTTAAAATCTTTATTGTTCCTTCTCTTCTTGGAAGCGGACATACTTCAGATGAAAAAGTTATCTCGCCCATATGTCCATCGCTTGACAGTAATTCCTTTCTGATTTCCTCATCAATTCTCATGTGGTTTTATACAATCCTTTCTTTGATCTGCGATAAATATTCATAATAACCGGCCTCCTCATTCGCCTCAAATCCTATCACATTGTTTTTGGGAATTACCCCTTTGTTTTTATCCCCTCTTATATACCACTCATATTCCAAATCCAGATTACCAATATCAATCGCTCTGTATCCTTCCTTCGCCAAATCGCTTACAAGCAGTTTGGCCGTGTTTCCCACCGCAAGCAAAAACAGCTTCTCCTTACCACATGCAAAACATGCCTGTCTGATCCTTGGATATGCAAGATATGCATTCAATGCCGGGCATAAGATTCTCTCTATCCCTTTGGCCGCATCCAACAGATCATTTCCCACTCCTGTATGCGTCCCCTCCCCTTCCACAATGACGATTTCTTTATTTTTCCATATTTCTTTTACTCTCTGAAACCATTTCCCGGACTGTCGCTTATCTTTATAAATATAATAAAGGCGGGAAAAGAAGGCATTCTCATACACTTTACTTGTATTACAATATTTTAAATAGGTCTTTCTGGAAAAAAAGAGATGTTCCATCCAGAAATTTTTGCTTCGATCCGTATACAGCTCTAAAGAATCAAAAATATCAGGTATGCCGACCAATATATGCTCCTGCTTATATTGTAAAATTTCATAAAGTCTTTCAGCCAGTGCCGGGGCATAATCTTGAAATTTAGTCGTGTTCCCTTCTATAATACGAATCTCCGCATCTCCGAACCGCACAAAGCTCTCTTCCGAATGAATCAGCTTATCTATCGTCTGGTCAATTGTATTTACATGCAGTTTATTTTTTATCAGTTTCTTTTCATGCAGCATATACACAAATATAAAAACAAACTGTTTGACTTTATCTTTAAGGCATCCCATTTTATCCTCTTTCCACCCCTAAAATGTCACTTCACCGTCATGGGCAATAAGAGAGGCAGATATCACATTGTCCACCTCCATTAATCCCTTCATCAGGCTTCCTTCTTCCTTCACTCTCACCTCGATCGCCATATCCAGATGATCCTGTGTCAGATTCCTTGCCTTGACCTTATAAAGGGAACAATATTTTTTGACCGTTTCCATAATCTTCTCTTCATTTTCAAATGAGCTTGCATTGACCAGCAGAATCTGCGGCGACTTTGCAATGGGAAGATGATCTGCAAGCAGCAACCCCAGCGTGAGAACCGCTGACGCTATAACCGCTATAACCGCAAATCCTGCGCCGCAGATAATCCCTGCGCTGATCGCCCAGAATAAAAAGACCAGATCCATAGGATCTTTGATTGCGGTCCTGAACCTTACAATAGACAGGGCTCCCACCATCCCAAGGGAAATGACGATATTGGACTGTATGGTCAAAATGATTGCCGCTGTGAGAATGGCGATCGCCGGAAGGGACATATTGAAGTTCTTATTGTAGAATGCATTTCTGTTGAGCAGCCGGTATACCATAAAAATATAGGCTGAAATCAAAATCGTAATCAGCATACACGCACAAATCGATTTTACGGTCAGATTCGTCGAGGCATATCCCTCCAGAAAAGATTTCTTAAAAATATCGATATAATTCATACTCTGATGCCTCCATAAACGTTGTATCTTCTGCATAAATAGTACTTGGAAAAACTGCTCCAGGAAAGTGTGTCAAGCTGCATAGCGTTTTTGATATAATCCGGCAGATATTCATCCCATTTTATTTCCAAAACGCCCTCCCCATTTTGCAAAATCGGTCTTAGGATGATATTCCGCTCCAAAAACTTATTGAACTCATTGGAGGAGCTGACGGCTTCATCAAAAGTAACCCTCACATTTCCGTTCCTTTCAACAAAGGGGTAACGGACATATTCCACGATAACCTTAGGCCGCATGTTCTTCATGCGCATTTCCGTCAAGAGTCGCTTTAGACCGTCTGTCATATCCTCTGATACAAGGGGAATCGTCCCCGCCATCAACTGTCTGCACTGCTCCTTGCTGATACGATTCTGGGTCTTCAATGTCATCCCCCGGACTTTGCTCTTTTTCTCCAGGGTGATCCGATTATTATTTCCGTTGTATATGCGAAGCCGGTACTTATCACGCTCTCCGATTCCGCTCTCGTTCTCATAATAGCATCTATCCTCCAAATCGTCAAAGTACAGACTTCTGATTCTGTAAAAACCGTCAACGCCCGCATGTTCATCGCTTTTCAAGATGCCTCTGGCTCTGGTCTTTAAAACCGCATTCTGCATGGCATCGCATACATACTTATACTCATGCCTGTATTTTGCCTCCGCATATTTTTCTGTCATTTCATACTGTCCTCATCTGTTTCTACCACACCGCTGCAGCGTATCTCTTCCCTGACAGAATACAGATCCTTCCGGCAGTCCTTGATGGAAACATGGCTGTCCGCATAGATTGCATTTTCACCTGCCGTCAGTTTCAGCGTCCCTCCCTGTACCATTACATACCCTTGGTCACTATTTGTGCGGATGCCTGTCCCCTCGCACTCCGCCTCCACATTACCCTCTTCGATGATGACTCCGTCGTTGCCCCTGATTCCATTGTTCTTCGCCCTGATATATAAATCTGCTCCGATGATCCTGATACGATCCTTGGAGCGCACAGCGTCATGATAATAGCCATATACATTCAGCCTGCCGCCTCCGTTTATTGTAAGATCACAATTACTGAAGATACAGGCTTCCGCATCGGAAGCATATTCCGGGCTGTCATAAATCAAATTTTCCGTATTCTCTTTCAGCGTAACTATTATTTTTCCCGCCTGCCTGCCGTACAGTACCGGTCCTTCCTTTGCATGAAGCTCCACGCCGTCGAAGATAAGGTGTACAATCTCATCATCATAAGATTGTATCACCAGATTGCAATCATCTGATTTGCCGGAAATAAGATAGTCTCCCCCCTTGCAAATCGTAAGACGTCCCGCTTCATAAGTATACAGACCTGCTTCCTGACTTCCTTCTGACAATTGGGATAAATGAATCTCTGTTTCATCGGCGCTTTCCGTTCTTCTGTCCATATCCGTAATTTCACAGGATATGCTTTCCCCAAGGTTCTCCGTCTCCGGCTCCTTAACAGGTGTCCCAACACTGGCATTGAGCAGTCTCCCGCAGCCGGAAAGCAGGATCATATTCAAATATAACAGGGGCAAAATCCTGAGCTTGTTGATTTTCATCCTATCCTCTCTTAGTCACAATACTTTTCCATTTCTTTTTCCAGACATGGAATGATAAATTCCCGCCTTTTTCCAAAAAAATCGTCTATATGCTGTATATAGGAATCATACTCCCGTGTTCCTATGTCCGATGCGATAAATCTCTGATGGCTTTTTATGACCTGCGCTTCATACTGTTCTTTCCACTGCATCAGTCTTTCATGCACTCTTTCATAATCAAAGACCGTATCGGCAATTTCCATAAACGTATCTGTAAACCGCTTTCTGAAATCCGGATTCTCCAGCAGGCTGCCGATAATTCCTTCATCCATCAGGCTAAAGTCTTCTTTCCACCACTCGGAATCCACAAAAGTGTTATTGTCAAATCCGTCCAGCGCTCCATCCAGATCATAAAGCATGAACCTCCATCTGCCGTCCTCAAATTTCCCATCACCGGCACGTATGGAGCGCCACAGTGCGATATTCTTGTCAAAGCTCACATCATTATTATCTATATACAGCTGTATACAGTAAAAATCGATCAGGCTTTGCATATCGATCCGTTCATTTGCCTTCTGATAGTTTTCCGGATCCGTCATATCATTTTCAGATATGAAACAGATCATATCATTATAATCATTCCACGCATCCCATCCTCCTATGCTGTCTGCACCGGAATCTGTCATCCAGATATTGTTCTTGTCGATTCCATAATGATTGCGGAAATAATCCTCTCTATAACGTTCTCTAATGTTATAGAGGCCCCAGTACTCCCCGTTTAAGAATACCACGCAGGGCTTTGATGACTGTATGGAAACAGCCCTGCCCTCTGCCAGCGACTGCAGGAACGGATCATAAATCTTACTTCTCGGATGGTCTGTTCCTCCGTTCCGGATCTTGACAGAATCATATTCCATTCCCTCAAAAAAATCATACTGAAGTACTTTGTTCCCATCATAAATGTCCCTGGCGTATATATTAAAAGACTTCTGTGCCGCATTCCGGGTGGACTGACCGGCGATCCTGATCCCGGCTTCCTGCTTAAGCCTCTCTTTATGGTCTTCATCAAAATAAACAAGGCATGCTCTCCGCTCCCACTCTTTTCCGGAATGATATGCATTAGTTGACATGTATCTGTAACGGACACCCCCGTCTTCCTCCACGTAAGAGCCGGGTATCTCCCCCTCTATGAGCCCTGCCGCCTCATCATACGCTTTCAGCGCATTCCCGTTTCCGTAAATTCCGCTCTCACCGTCAAACAGGTGATCCGGGTCTGTCACCAAGGACAAGACAGCATACCCTGCATAATCCGGTTTCTCACCAAATCCTACAAAGTACGTTTCCGTGGCAACGGCGCTTACCTCACTGCCGTCCGGCGATGCGGCAATGGCGCACACCACAGTCGCCTTGTCCACCTTGAACTCCGGCACATATTCCATTTCAGCCGTTAAATCCGTGCGGGCAGAATAGACATTTTCATTCATACTCGCATCCGTAATCTGCAGCGGCTCCTCATACCGCAGAGAATTTTCATCAGGCTCGCTTCCATCCAGCGTATAATAGATAATTTGCCCCTTGCCCGCATGCATTTCAAGCAGGAAGGCATCCTCATAAAAACCGCTTTGGACGGAAAACTCCGGTTTCTCCAATGTTACGTCCGCAAGTACCTGCGCCTCTGCGTTTTCCATGCCTGCTGTTGGAAGCTGTCTTCGCCACGCATCGCCTCCATCTCCCACCCTGGCAAAGACCGTATTATAGGCAAGCGCCGGAACTTCCGCCGTATCTATGACCTGCCCCTTGTCATTGCTTAAGTAAATCGTCTCCCCGCCGCTGGAGATCTTAAAAGAAGCGTGCCCGATCATGCCGCTATCCGTTCCATCTACCCAGATCAGCACATGTCCTTTTGCCGGAATCATCATACTGTCAAGCGGACATTTGTTTAATTCGTTTTTGCTGTCCGACAGGGAAAATCCCGTCAGCGAAACCGGCACAGGCGCCGGATTATACAGCTCCACATAATCAGAATAATTGCCGTTATCATCCGCAATCAAAGAAAAATTATTGCTGCAGACTTCGTTGATTACAATATCATCGCCTGCCGATGACGAATAGCAAAGAATGCCTGTCAAAACGCAAAGAAAAAAAACCGAGGCAAGCACGAACCCTATTCTGATTTTTCTGCCTATTCTTCCCTGGAGCAAATGCATTCCATAACTCCTTCATAATAGTTTTCAAACTGGTATTTTTCTTTTACATCCTGATAGCTGTTTCTGCCCATTTCCTTAAGAAGACCTGGATCCTTTATGATCTTCTCCATGGCTTCCTTTAAGCTTTTTTCCTCATTGTCCCTGAATAAATAACCATTATGTCCGTTTTCAACATAACAGGCGGAGCCGTTGGTATCGCTGCAAATAACCGGTATGGAAAACGCCATTGCTTCTAACTGCGAAATACTTGCCGGCTCTAACGTACTGGGAAGAACAAACAGATCCGTCCTTTCGTAGATACGGTTCATTTCCTCTCTCTTCAGGTTTTGCAGAAGCGTGACTTTATCCTCCAGCCTGTTTGATGCGATATACTCTCTCAGAGTTTCATAATATTCTTTATGGAACGCTGAGGAACACTCTCCCGCTATCGTCAGACGGATCGCATAAGCTTTCGACAATTCCCGAAATACCCGGGTCATCATCAGAAGGTTTTTGCGTTTTTCATATTTCCCCACCGTGAAAATATGTATTTCCCCATTTTGGCAATACTCCTTTTTATCCGGTGCGCATTGCAGCTCCATGATAAACGGGACAAAAAAAGCTTTCGGATCTTTTTTTTCCTCCGGATTGCCGATTACCGGGGTTATCCGCATCTTTGGCGTCAGTTTATTCACCGCTCTGTGCGCCATGTCGGTTTTGACCTCTCCGTAAAGAGGGCTCTGGTTATACAATATCGTTCGGATCTTTCGCCTTTTACAGATCAAAAAAGTCACCACAGAATAGACCGAACGCTCCCTTAAGATCACAAGATCCGGGTTCACCTCTCTGATCCTCCGGTTCATTTTGAGTATCGGAGGAAAGCCGCACAGGAGCTTCCAGTCAGCCGCCATCGGATCTTTCCTGTGAAACACTCTGGTATGGAAAAAATTGATTAACTTAAACAAGGCGGAATAACCTATGATCTCCGGAACCACCTGGGAATAATCTTCGATTTTCCCGGCATAATGACTGAAAAAAAACACAGAATGTCCATGTTCTATAAGCCCCTTCATCACAGGTATCTGATTCGTATGATATCTCGGCGCCACATACAAAAATCTCATAGTCGCTTTCTCTTTTCCAATATTGTTTTCCATTCCTCTGTAACTGCCTTCTCAGAAAAACGCCGGCGCACCTTCACCGCTTCCTGTCCAAGTCTGCAGGCGAAGCCTTCATCCTGTGCAAGTCTGCCCATTGCCTGCGCCATGGCCTCAACATCTCCCACCGGAACCAAAAGACCGTTCTTCTCATGGGTTATACACAGCTTTGAGCCGCCTATGGGGCAGTCCGTGGATATAACCGGAAGGCCAAGCGCCATGGCCTCAAGCAGCGCATTGGAAATCCCCTCATAATCAGAGGATAAGACATACATTCCCGCATCCCTGGTTTTTTCGTGAACATTTTTCGCATATCCCTCAAACACTACGGTCTCTGACAAGCCAAGTTCCTTCGCCATCTTTCGCAGCTCGTCCGACAAATATCCCCTGCCGTATATATGCAGCGTATATTCCGGCCATTTCTCATGGAAAGCGGCGAACGCTCTCAGCAAAAGAGAATAATTTTTCTGGGGCTCCAGCCTTCCCACTGCCACAACTGTCTTTTTTCTCGGCCCGTCATAAGGCGGCGCAGTGTCATTTGAAATAGGATTCGGAATAACGGTTCCTTTTCTTCGCAGCCGTTTAGGGAAGCATTCCATGGCATCTCTTGTCTGGAATACCAGTCTGTCTGCAAATCCAAACACAAGATTCCGCAAATGAGGGTGCGGGCAGGCCTTCGGGTCGTTACGCTCCGAAATCACAAGGAAATTCCCAAGGCCCAGCTTCGCCGCCGTTGTATAAAAGTTGCTCCCCAGGCCAAAGGAAACGATAACCGAATCCGGATTCTGCAAAAAGACCGATCTGAGTTTTCCGATTCTCTGCAATCTTTTTATCATGCTTCCACCGGTTATCCCTCCGACAGATAACAGCTCCACTCTGGAATCCATGGAATAATCCACGGTATCTCCCGCTGTCATAATGACCGCTGCCTGATGACCTTCCTCCGCCAGACGGTTTGCGAGAACGGATATCACCCGTTCCGCACCGCCTCCTGCCATGCTGGCAACCGTAAATAAAACCTTCATTCGTCCAGTCCTTCGATAAACTTATTTTCTCTCAGCGAATATCTGCCGCCCTTTAAAAATTTATGCCGGATCACCCACCAGCCTGGCACCCATATATATTTGTGCATAGCCGGAGATGCGCTGCCGATCATCCAGCAGTTTCTGTCACATTTTCGGGTACACTCCCTGACGCTTTCCGCCTGCTTTGAATTCCACAGCTCCTCCCAGCTCTGCTTTCTCAGATTCCCCATGACGGCTTTTTTCTCCATGCCATTGCAGGGAATCACGTCGCAGAACGGATCGATAAAGAAAGCATTCTGTGACATATCACAGGGAAGAAGCCGCTTATTGCCATAAATATAATTAATCAGCCCATGATTAAAATACGCCCGGAACCATTTCTTTGGAGAATTACTCTTTAACAATTCATTGATCAGCTTTTCAAAATTTTGCGCCACCTTCCGTTTATCGTCAATTTTATTGTCCGTCTTTCTGAAATAAAAGGAATTGTGCAGGGTGGCGGTGGCAAACTCCATATTCATATCGTTTGCGATATGGTACAGGGGCACCAGATCCTCGCAGTTCATATCCTGAACCGTCATGCCGAATCCCACATCGGGATGTCCCATCTCCACCAAAGTTTTCAGCGTATTATAGCCCCTGTTAAAACCGTCGGGAATTCCCCGGATCCTGTCGTTTGTCTCCTGAAGTCCCTCGATACTGATCCGGATGCCTACCTTGGGAAATTCCCTGCACAGAGCTATGATCCTGTCCGTAAAATAACCGTTTGTGGATACCACGATCCGATCCGACTTTCTGTAGAGCTCTCTCACAATATCGGGAATATCCTGCCTGACAAACGGCTCCCCGCCCGTGATATTGGTAAACGCCATTTGTGGCAGCTTCTTTATTTCTTCCAGCGTAATCTCCTCACTCGGTTTGGAAGGATCCTTAAAACAGTCACACATATTACATCTGGCATTGCATCGGTAAGTGACGATTACCGTGCCATATAAGGTTCTTTTTGCCATAATTCTCTTCCTTTCCTCCTGTCCTTCTATCCGTTATAATAGGTCAGAAGCTTTTCACAGTAAGTCTCCACCGTGTCAAACCTGGTCTCTTCACATCCCTTTTCCAGTGCCGCCAGTCTTGTCTTATCCTTCCAGAGCGTTTCGATCCGGCTGCAAAGCTGCTGCTCATTGCCGCTCTCATACAAAAGACCGTTTTCCCCGTCTCTGATCAGCTCCGGAACTCCTCCGATAGAAGCTCCAATCACCGGCGTTCCGTACTGCAGAGATTCCATCACGGTAAAGGGACAATTCTCATTACATTCTGAGGGAAACACGGAAAACTCTGCGTTTTTAATCAGCTCTGCAAGATCCTCCCCTGCCAAAAACCCTTTGTTAACGATATTTTCTGTCCGGTTTACCTGCTCCTCCAGATCGCCGTTCCCGGCAAACACGAAAGGAATATCCGCAAGCCTTTTACAGACCCTGAGGAGAGTCTCAATCCCCTTCTCTCTTGAATATCTTCCGAAATAAAGGACATAAGGTTTCTCCTGCAAGGCCCTGTCACCGGCCGTCTTTCTCTGTTCCACAAAATTATGCATCACCACGGTCTTTCCTTTAAGCTCCCCGCAGGTATCCAGCTTTTCTTTCAAAAATTCGCTGGGGCAGACCGCCGTATCAATCAGTCGATAAGTGCCAAGGCTTCGATAGAGAAAGGCTTCCGCACTTCCAAGCAGACTCTTGACCAGGGAGCCATGGATACATCTGTATTTTGTACAGTTCCAGGGGCTTGCGCCGATACATTTCGTACAGAGGCTCTTGCTGATATACTGCTGCATTAAATGATTGGGGCATACAAGCTGGCTGTCATGAGCCGTAAAAACAATCCTTACTTTCCTTTGTGAATCCCTGCGGTATTTGGCAATCTCATAGAGAATGGAAGGGGTAAGCTGAAAATTGAAATTGTTCAGGTGTACCGCATCCGGCTGAAAATCATCCAGCACCTTCCGGATTTTTCGTCTGGCCTCCCTGGAATATATAATTTTGAAGGGATAGAAAAGCTTTGAAAGCTTTCCCGTGTGAAAATCCATATCTGAAGTATAGCTTTCCGCATGGTTTCCCACCACCCTGCCTTCATGCTCCATTCCAAAATATTGTACTTCGTGTCCCATTTTGCAAAGCTGTTTCCCCAGACTGAAAATATAGGTTTCCGAACCTCCATTGGGATATAAAAATTTATTCACCATCAGTATCTTCATATCATTATCCTGCCCGCCTGTCCTTTCTACCCACATTGGGATGAACGAAAAAGTAAAGCCATCCGGATCTTCTCATCACTTCCGCAGCCGCAACCGGAAGAAAAATACTTCCCGAAATTCCTGCGGCCGCATGTATCCCCATACCTGTAATTCCCATTTTAAGCAGCACAGTGCGAATACCGGCAGCAAAAATCGTATGCATCAAAAAAACCGGAAGCGTGTTTTTCCTGCTGAACAGGATAAATCTTTCCGACACTCTGCGGTTCAGCCAAAAGGCACTCTCCAATACCAGGAGACTTCCACATATTCCCCCCGCAAGGCTGTACAGCATATAGGGCAGCCATTGCATCTCTTTATTATATCCTATTATGCTTAGAGGAAACAACAGAAAAGAAAGACCAAGGCACTTTCCATCAAACTTTATTTCCCTGCGGCAGAGGCACAGACACATACCGGCCGCAAACCAGACCGCCCTGTGCGCTACTCCTCCCAGAAAGTAGATTCCCTTTACCTGTGGGTTCTGGTGAAAAAAATATATTAGTACGGAGAACGCCAGAGTCGCTCCTGCCTGTTTTCCACTTTTAAAAGTAGGCAGAAACAGGAACAGAAAAAACAGTACATAGAGATACCAGTAGGGCGATGGCGGATCCAAAAGAAGTGTTTGCCAAAATCCGCCGCTTATTTCCTCATTGACAGAGGAGTGAAACATCTTTTTCATGAGAAGCGTCAGGGTGGAAAAGGTAAAGTAAGGTACTCCAAGCGTGACCAGCTTGCGAAGCGCGCTCTCCTTCCATTCCTCCAGTGTCGTTACCACGCTGTTTTTCTGGTATAAATACCCGCTGCACACAAAAAACAGAGGTACATGGAACAGATAAATCGTGTGGATAAACCACCGATATATCGCATTTTCTCCCATAATACCGCTTTTGGTCATGCTCTGGAAAAAATGTCCGGAAAGTACCAGCATACAGGCCGCCCATTTAACAATATCAATCCAGGGATCCTTATTTTCCGCGCCGCCTTCTCCCATTTTTCTTTCCTCCGTCGTAGATCTGAATGGTTTTTTCCACTACATCTTCCCAATTATACTTTCCACAGATATAAGAGGCACTGCTCTCCTTATATTCCTGTACTTTCTGAGGGTTCGAAAGAAGAAAGGAAAGTTTTTCGCACAAATCATCTCTATCGCCCCTTTTAAAGCATACCGCCTTGTCCTCCACCACTTCCCTGTTCTCCGGAATATCACTTACCACACAGCAGTTACCATAGCTCATGGCTTCAAGAAGACACATGGCCATTCCTTCCACATCGCTCGGAAGCACAAACAGGTATGCATTCGAATAGAGCTCCTCCAGCTCTCTCCCCTGCACAAAGCCTGTCATGATAATATTGTCATCCGCTCTCACATAATCATAGATTTTATTCCTGTATTCCTCCGCATGGCTGTTGCCCCCGGCAATCACAAGCTTCTTATCGGTTTTCAGCCGTTTATACGCCTCTATCAGATAATGGGCGCCTTTTTCCGGTACCAGCCTGGACAGGAATAGGATATAATCCTGTCCTCTTAAGCCGTACTTCTCTCCTATAATCTTCACAGCCCTTTTTTCCGGTCTGTCGATACCATTTGGAACAAAAACAGTCTTCCGGTTATATGTCTTCAGGAAATATTCCTGTACATTTCTGGAAAGGACAATGACCTCGTCCGCCCTTTTTGCCGCCTGCCTCTCTCCGAATTTCAACACTTTGCTGGCAAAATTTCCCCATTTCGCCCTTTGCCAGTCAAGTCCGTGGACGGTTGCGACCACCCGTTTCCCGAAAAACCTGGGAATTCCCAGCATTACGCAGGGGCCTTCCGCATGATAATGAATCACCCCGTAGCCTCCAAACAGTGTGCGGACAGTGGCCAGGAAGGAATAGACAATGGCATTGAGGCTGCTGCTCTTGAAAGTGGGAATCGTAATCAGACGAATCCCATTGTACACTTTTCCCCTCTTTTCATCAAACTCCTTTCCCGACACATGATAACCTGAACGGTTATAAGCTTCCACATGATAACCTCTCTTGGTCAGTCTCGTAGACAGCTCGTCCACCACCATCTCTACTCCGCCTTCTCTTGAGGGAATTCTCTTGTGGCCTATCATGGCAATCTTTTTATATCTGTTTTCTTTATTATATCTTCTGTTTTCCCCTATTATATGAAAAACAAAGGCGGCATTCGTTTTCAGATATCTTGTAAACAGCCGGTGGGGATCCTGGGTCAGTCTGTGAAGCCATTCCAGGCAGGACTCCTGCATCCAGACCGGAGCTCTCTTCACGGTTCCGGCACAAAAATCAAAGGCGGCTCCAACTCCCAGCATAAGGCCGTTCACCCTATTCTGGTGCGCATGCATCCAGATCTCCTGCTTGGGCGCACCCAGAGCAACCCAGATAAAATCCGGCCGGGCCGAATTAATCTGCTCCGTGATCCGCTCATCCTCATCCTTCGTTAATGGTCTGTAAGGCGGCGAATACATACCCGCAATCGCAAGCCACGGATATCTGTTTTTGAGCTCCTGCCTCATTCGATCCAGAGTGTTCTGTGAACCGCCGTAAAAATAATGGCGATAGCCCTTTTCCCTGGAAATCTCAAAAATTCGAGGCATTAAA
This sequence comes from uncultured Lachnospiraceae bacterium, assembly GCA_910579685.1. Lineage (GTDB taxonomy): Bacteria > Bacillota > Clostridia > Lachnospirales > Lachnospiraceae > Suilimivivens. Next base: position 57,702 of record CAJTVN010000002.1, read on the forward strand.
TCCGGCCCCGGAACTCTTCCAGCGCCATAAAATTTCCTCATACGGCAGACAATCACCAGCGGCTTTCCATCCGGCAATGCCATTGCCCCGCTGTTTTGGACAACATTATAATCAGGATCCCGATAAGATGTCATGGTCGTGTGCACATTGGAAACACAGATATAATTTCCTCTGAGCTCTTCCAAATTTTCTGTAAGATATGCTACCGTCTCCTCCATATTAGTGACATTAATGTTTGTATTTAAAATTCTGCAATACCGTAATTGTTTTTTCATTTCAACACCCGTTTTCTTCCGTTGCTACTCCACCGTCCGCACCCTTATGGACTTTATCCACAAACTTATCATTCCCAATCCGTAAACAGAAAATACGGTTATCACTGTCCAACAGACCGTATTTCGAAAGCGCTCTACCTTTGCAATGTTTCCGGCAAAGGCCACCATGGCCGTATCTTTATCCTTATATCCGAGTATTGTGTCTCCTTCCCTCGGCACATCCTCTTTTGAAGTCAGGTAGTAAATCTCCCCGAGGTCGCCAGTCTCCTCAAATGCCGTCTGTGGAAGGATATAACGCTGAGGCATCTTTGCAGATAGGAAGCACAGGGCCCCGGCTAAAACTCCCGCAAAAACCGCTCCCGCAAATAGCTTTTTTCCATAGCCTGATACTGCCTTTCTCATCTCTTTTCCAATCCGTTCAACATTGGGAAGCTTTATGACCAGCTCCCTGTCATATCTCCCCAAAAGGGGAACCCTGTTTTTCCCCTCTCCTTTTTGGGGAGAAAAAACCATGGATCCAACAAAAATGATCGTTATATTCTTAAAGGATGTGTTGAACAGAAAGGGTTCCGTCACTCCTGCAAACAGACATGCCAGAATCAGGCACAGAGACACCCCGTCCTGCTCCCTGGTTTTTTTGTAAATCAGAGCCATATAGGCCGTTGCTGCGAGGATAAAGAAGACAAGACCATAAGTAATCCATGCAAATACATAGGAATTATCCATGGTTCGAAGCGAGGTCACAAGCCCCCCCGTATTTACCCCCAAAAGCCGAACCGGCTGGTTTTGCAGAAACCACTTGGAAAGAATCAGTCGATTATTTACAAGCTTATTTACAAAAGAAAATACGTTTCCCTCTAAGATAACAGGCGCTGCCAGCGACAGAAACAGACATCCGGGAAGGAAAAATTGAATGGCAATCCGTTCCGCCCGGCAGAATTTGTGACGAAAGCTCCAGTAAAGCGCCAGCAAAAGCAAAAAACTCACCGCAAGAAACCCTGTGCTGCTGAGGGAATACATAAACACATACAGATTGACCAGCATGAGAAAAATAAAGCTCCTTGGGCGGAACCGCTCTCCCATCAGGTATACGACAAAGCATACCAGAATCAAACAGGAGATATGAAGCACGTTGGGATGCGCATACCCAAGGCTCCAGCGGATAATCCTTCCAAGCCCCAGCTTGTCGTGCACCTTGAACGGACTGTCCGCCAGATGCAGGGAAGTAACCAGAAAAAGGCCGCCAAAAGAAAGAATCCATGTGACGAGCCCTGTCTGAAACACCCTTTTCACCTGCATTCCCTTCATCCCGCTCAGAAGAAGAAGGCAAAACAGGGCGCCCTTCTCACCGGTATTCAGATAAATCACGCATCCAAGCATGACGGGGAGAACACAAAGGAGCAGTTCTCTAAAGGTATATTCCGTAAAGAAAAATTTCGCCCCCCATCCCAGAAGAGAAATAATCAGAAACACCTTAAACAACGTCTGACCATCGTACAGACCGATTCCCTTTGCCGACAATAACGATACAAAAAAGATATAAAAACACAGTTCAGATATTCTTACCGAATATTTTTTTGTCAGTTCCTTCATACATTCTCCGTTTTATCTTCCCCGCCACCCAAAAAGCGTCTCCCGTCTCTGTCTATAAAATTCCATCCCTTCCACAGATCATACATGAGAGCCGGCTTAAAGCTCTGGCTGTTTTTGTGAAGCGTGGGCCTTACCATCATCTTATCCTCATGGGCGTTCAGCCTCGCCCCCCAGAAGCTGAAGGTGGAGTTGGCACAGATATTGTGCCTGCACAGGCTCATAAGCTGCATGTCATAAAAGCTGTCTTCTCCACTGTTCCAGTCGATAATGGTGTACCGCCCGCCACGGTAATGGCTTTTGGCATATTCCGCATCATCGCTGAACACAAAAAAGCGAGCGTCCGGAAAAGTCTCAAGCATTAGTTCCTGTGCGCTTTTGTAGTAAGCCTCCGTACAGATACCCCCGAACATATCTTTGTTTGCAGCATTCAGATAATCCCCCCTGCGGATATGGAGGCTTACCGACTGGCATTTCTCCATCTCCTGCGCGATTTCCCTGTTCAGAGGATTCCCTGATGGCGGAAACTGTATTCTTTCCCGCAGATCATATAAGATATCGGAATAATATTTCTCACAGGCAAAGTAACCGCTTATGTACATGTCCTCAAAGTCAAAAATTTCCGGATGGTACATTTCCGATTCATGAAACCACCTGACACTCCCGGGAAGCAGCTTTCTTCGCAGCTTTCCGGAAAATCCGTCAGCCCCTATCAACTCCGCCTTTTCTTCTTCGTTACATGTCTCATAGACCAGCCGGTCAAACCGGTCAAGCTCAAGCTCCCTTGAAGTGGTTTCTTCCCCCTCGTCCTTCTGCCTTTGAAACCAGGATGTATCAAGTCTTGCCTTTTTGCCCATGCGCACCAGCTTCCTGTACAGCGCATACTGCTGAAGCTGGTTTCCCAGGCCTCCCATCAATTCGATAATTACCAATTCTCTATGTCCCTCCCTAGAAATTGATTCGTAATCCTTCTATATCAATAGCCGCCGGATTCAACCCGCTGCCATTCCTGACATATATCGTTAGCGTGCCGCATTTCATTTCCGTAAACTCTGACAGATCAAGAGTGGGTGTATAACACCAATGCCGATCCTCCTGCGTCCAGAAATAAACATTGTCATATCCATGATCCAGCATCCAGTAATTTATGGTCAGATTTCCTTCTTCATTAGGCCTGAAACAGGAGAGCACGTTGGCGCCGTCACCGGAAAGCTCCTCCACGGTTTCCAACATGGTTTGAACGCTTTGGCCTCTGTATCTGAAATAATCCGCTTCCCGCAGCGCCACCCTGCCATGTGCGGCCAGAAGGAGGAGAAGACCTGCCACATACACGAATCTGCGCTTTCCTGACAAAGGCTTCCACTTTGGGATCACAATGGCGAAAAACAGGGCAAACCCGATGGAGCTTGGCAGGATATAGCGTTCTCCAATACCCACCTGTCCGAAGATGACAAATTGCGGGAGCAGGAAAACTATGATAAGCAAAATTTCCTTCCACAGCTTTTTCAGCTCTTCCCAGTAAGTAAGAAGGATCAGCACAAACAGAATTCCGAATCTTTTGTACCATTTCAGATCATTGGAAAATGAATTCTCCAAAGCTTCCATATAGACCTTGATTGGAATGGACGCATCTAATCCTACCATGTCATAGTCATTTACTCCCACGAAAACAACAATAACAAAAACTAAAATCAGAAATATCATTCCAAGGGTAAAAAGGTACCAGAATCTTTTTCTGAAACATTTCCAGATCTGTTTAAAAGACAATTCACCTTCGGCTTTCTGCAAATCATAGTAAAGTACATACAGCATAAAAAACGGAACCAACAGAATAAAAGATTCCTTAAAGTTGCACATAACAAAGAACAGGGCTATGCTTCCCACCGCCCAGCTTTTCTTTTCGTTTTCCAGATAGCGAAGCATACAATAAAAACCCATGGCAAAAAATACCGTGCATTGGGACTCCTGCGGCCCCAATTTCCACCATACGGCAGACTGATAACCGACAAGCGAGAGTGTGGCAAAAAGAAATGCATATATTTTGGAAGCTCCCATTCTTTTACCGCAATAATATAAAAAAATACAGGACACCGCTATTTCCGTTGCCTTTATCAGGGAATAGCCCATAAGATCAATTCCGAATAACCAGGTACTTAATACTCTTGTTGCATAATAAGCCGGTTCATATCTCCAGGTAAAGTCTTCCCTTAACTCCCGAATTATGATCGTCCATACGTTTATTCCCTGGCATCGCATCTGATAGATCCACTCCAGAAATTCATGATCATCCACAAGATGATATCCGCTTGTAAGAGTTCCCATTCCAAGCAGCACGCCAAATACCATCAAAACAGAAAAAAGAAACACTATCAAAAATTCACGTTTTTTTCCTATATTCTCTATTTTTTCATTTAAACCTTTTATCCAGTCCATCCGCTAATTTCCTCTTTCCTCTGTTAATGCAAACAGTGCAAGGGCTGTCCCAACTGCCCACGGATAAGCTCCGTAAACCTGCGGATACAAGCCGAATCCCTGACATTCCGCCAAACATTCCCCGATCTTTCCCTCCCTTACCATTTGACGCAGGGCATCCCTTCCCCGAACCATTCTGGATCTATGTATGCCAATCAGTACCCCATTATCCAGGGATCTGGCGATTGAATACAAAATCATAGCGGTGGCGGAAGTATCTGCGGGTCCTTCCCCCGCTGACAGCTGCCAGCTGTACAGACTGTTTTTGCACTGATAGGCTTCCACTTTGTCGACAATCCGTCTGTAAGCCTGTTTGATAAACTCATAATCCGGGTGCGTTTCCCCTATATATTCCAGGGTTTCTGACATTCCCATCATCAGCCATCCTACTGCGCGTCCCCAACCGATAATCCCATATTTTATACCACTTTTATAATGGTATCCATGATAGGGGAGATTCGTTCTGGCATCCATCCCATAACTGATAAAATTCCGTATCTGTGTGACTGCAAGCCGGATCGCTTTTGTATCTTCATAAACACTTCCATACCTGCTCAAAAACGGGCATACCATTCCAACCATATCCGCATAAATATGACCATTTCCCTGCCCGGGTCGATATGGTAAGCTCCCCGCGCCATCCGTCTCATGCCGGAGAATAAAATGTGCGATCTCATCCGCAGCCTTTTTAAATGTCTCATCTCCTGTAATCTGGTGCAATTCAATAAGGGCAATGCCGCTGACCGCATCATCGACAAAATACAGTCTGCATCCTTTGCGGATCCACCGGTTATAGTACTGTTTCAGACAATCCAGAATTTGTCTTGCCTCTTCCGAATTTCTGTGCTGTCTGTAGTATTCGATCAAACCAATTGCCAGAAGCCCATTGGGCCAATTAATTTTATCAATCGGCTCCACTTTTCTTCCTGTAGCTATTTTAACCGTTCGCTTGAGATAATATCCGACTGTCCTTTTCGGATAATTCAATAATTCATATTCCGCCTCTCTCAGCACTTCTTTCATCTGGCGACCTCCTTCCCGTACAGTTCCAACCATTCCTCCCTTGGTATGGCCCTTAGACTCTCTTTTCTGTAAAACTCTCTGGTAACTGTATTTGTCCAGGCTTCCGGATCGGCAGTTATTGGCATATGCATAAGAGGTCCCTGCTCGTCATTAATGAAAGGAACAATCACATCACTTACCGTCTCATCCAAAAGAAGATCTGTCTGAAGATCCATCTGCTCTTTATAATCAGACGCCTGCCCACTGGTAATATAAATTAAGCTCTTATAGGTAGTGGTTTGTTTCAGATTTCCTTTACATACCCATAACAACAGAATACACAAGACAAATCCCGGCATCACTATCGTCCGGTAAGTCCAACCTGCTGCCGTCTCTCCATGCTTTTTCATCCTGATTTTTCCTGCCGCTTTATCAGCCGCCGCAGTAAGAACTCCCACCATCAGAATCAGGAATACCTGATAGTTCATATTATATACCCCAAGAGAAACCTCCACATTCGCATAAATTGCAGGTGTCTGCATGGCACTGTACAGACAGTATAAGCCAATACACGTCCAAATGGGATATTTCAGATCTCTCTGCTTTTTCTGCCTTAGAAACGCTTCCACCAGGATCAGAAACAAGACAAGAAAACCGATCCAAACAACCGGTGTTTCTTTCATATATTGAATAATATCCTCAATACCGTACACAAAAGACAACCCGATCGCTGCAATTCCCTTTGAAGCAGAAAATCCAAATTCTTCACCGCCTCTGACTCTGTTCCCCGGAGCTTTCATGCTGATAATAAGTCCTGCTAATTCAAATAATACAGGTATAATCAGCCTCCCGGCTTTTCTTCCCCTTCCCTTTTCTTTGGACAGATAAATATACAGCATTGCATAGGCCACAACAACCAGCGAAAACAAAGCGGCCTGATAATTGGAACCTCCAAGTAACGTCATAATAATACCTGTTGTCACCAGATATTTCTTTTGATTAGTCTTTACATACAATATCAGCCATGCACACAAAAGCTGACACATTACAAAGGGCAGCATATAATGCACAACCCCATTATACCAGAAGAGCGCTGATTTTGTTCCCGGGATATATTCTATCATAAGCATAAGATATACCATGCCTACCAGAAAGGAACTCCATTTATCAAAAGAAAGTTCATCGAAAAAAACACGCTTGAAAAGGTAAAATGTACTCCCGGCCAGCATAAAGAACGAAAGAAAAGTAACCACCACATAGGCATGTCTGTCGAAAACCTCAGGTTGCAGAGAAAAGCAGAAGACACTGAACCAGGTACCCTGCCAGCCATAGTAAACCCGTTGGATCGTCTGCAAAGAAGCCCTAAACAGCTCCGCCAAAGAGTGTGACGCCAGCCAGGCCGGTCTCGTATACACGCTATATCCATAATCATCTCCGGATGCCCTGTTCACAAAAGAAAGATAAAAAACCGGAAGCATAAGCAGGAAAGAAATTCCTGCACCTGCCAGAGTGACAAATTCTATAGACAGCCATCTGCAAATTTTGAAATATAAGCCTTTTTTGTTTTCTTCCATTTATTTTTTCCTCTTTAACCTTCCGCCCAGCTTCCCCCGGACCAGATCCCACAGATACCCGAACTCCTTTGTCCTTCCGAACAACGCCAGGAAAATCCCGTTAAATACCACGCAGATGATCACGAACATGGCCCCAAAGGTAAAAACCGTGACCGACCGCATCACATATTTCTTTACGCCGCTCAAAAGCACAAAGGTGATAAGCAGCGCCGAAATATATTTTACGGAATCGGCAAAATATTCCCGCACCGGCTTGACCAGAATCACCCGGTAAATGATCACGGGTTTTGTCACGTTTGCGATCAGCCCCGAGACGATGGTTCCTACATAGACTCCGATCAGCCCCACCCTCTGAACCAGCAGGATGGAGACAACCAGATTCACCGCCCCCTGTATGAGGGCCAGGTACTTGTCCTGCTCGAACACGCCTGCCGCCGTCTTAAAATTTGATAGTACAATTCTATCACCTTTGAAATAATAGTCAATTAAAATGCAGAGAACCACCGAAAAAGCCAGCGTCCTCTCTCTTCCGAGCCACAGCTCGATCAGGGGCGTCAGAAGCAGGGAAAAGCCCATGGCGGAGAATCCGTAGATCCAGCAGGCCGCAAAACGGTAGACCCTGAAGATCTGATACTGCTTCTGTCTGCTCTCCGTGGCAAAGAGATTCCCAAAGCTTGAGAGCACGGAGTTAAAAATAATATTCACCACATTGGCCACGGAATTCAGCACCATATTGTAATTATCCACAAAGCTGCTGACCGCCGCATTGATAAAACCGGTTATGATCATGCTGTCCGTCTGCAGCCTTGCCACATCCCCCACCTTGTGGAATACCAGCGCCCTGGTTTTCGTGACGATCTCCCCCGTCTCCTTGGGAGAGAGCTTTTTTACATCCCTGTCCCTCAGATAAGGGTACCTGCGGTCCAGATAGCGGCTCACAAAAATCTTCTGTATGAGCTCCACGGCCGCGGCGGTGAGAAGATAAGCGTAAAAGCTTCCCGTTAAAAGAATCACCGCCATCTGGAGCACCACCGTGATCATTTTTGTAATCGTGATGATATTGGTCTGAATGTAATTCTTCTGCTCCGCATTGATCAGGCTGTACTTGTAGGAGACAAAGTAGGTGGACACCGTATTAAACAGAAAGATAAAATAATACAGGGTCAGATCCCGCACCGGTATGCCCTCGGAGGCCTTCACAATGTAGGGAAGAAACGGGGCGCAGCCTGTCCCGATCACCGCAACGGCGATTCCGATCACCCGATAAGCCCTTTTGTAGAGCTGCATATAGGATTTGATCTTTTCGATATCCTTCTGAGCAACCGGCTTGTAGAGGCTGTAGTTCAGGGCCGTCCCGATCCCGAGCTCCGCCATGGAAAGCACGGAGAGCACATTGGTGTAAAGGCCGTTGACACCGTTTAAGGTGTCCCCCAGATGGCGGATAAACAGGGTGCGCAGCACAAAATTGAGGATCTGGGTTATTAAATTACCGACCTGACCGAAAATAATGTTTTTTACCGCCGCATGCACTCTTCCCATAATCTGTCTACTTCTTTCCCTGTCTGCCGCGCCTTCTCCTGGTAAGAAGGCATCACTGCGCGTAACCTGCCTCTTATCTCGTCCTCACGCCCGAGGAGCCACCGAAAGCTCTCCGTCAGCTCCTCCTTCCGCTTAAGGCCCTGCACCGGAAGCACATAGCCTTCCTCCGTCCCGAATAAATCCCTGGCGATTCCCCTCGCCTTCACCGAATATCCCACCACCAGCGTGGGAACGCAGGAGGAATAGGCGGCTATGGTTGCGTGGGTTCTGGCCCCCACAAACAGCCTGCATGCGGAGATGACGCCCTTTAGCTCCTGACAGCTCCCGTCCGGTATCTCCATCACCCTTCCGGTATCCCTAAAGCTCTCATACAGCTCATGAAGCGGCCTTCTGTCGTCGCTGCGCTCCCACACCACATGGGGGATCAGGGCAATCCGCAGATCCGTTTTCTCAATGAGATAACGCATAAGCTCCCGATAGCTCTCCATGGTGATCCCCGCCCTGGCCTCGTTATCCTGAACCATGGGGCTTACATTGATGCCCACCGTATTCCCAAGGACAAAGCCATGGGGCAAAGCCGCTTTTTCTGCCGCCAGGGTGAAGGCGGGATCCGGGCAGCACAAAATTTGCGGGGCAGAGGCGGTGTTTCGCTTCCCCGCCATCCGCCTCAGCGCCTCGAAGGTAATGCTCTCCCTTGCGATAATGGTATGATAGCGCATCAGATCCTCCGCAATCGCCTTTTGTTCCAAAAGCCGCGGTTCTATGGAGCAGCCCAGAAGCACGGTCCTGGTTCCCGCTTTGTTGAACGCCAGATTCGCAAGGCGAAGATCCTTAAGCATGGTGTCGTAGCAGTAATTGTCTCCGCCGATGGAAATGGCAAGATAAGGCGCCTGCCCCTTAAAAATTCCCTGGTATCGGTAGCGGATAAAACTCTCCTCATCCCCGGAAAGCTTCCGGTAGGCATAATAGAGGATATGGGCCAGTCTGTGGTCCTCAAACCGCCGCTCGCTTTGGATTTCACACAGCTTTCCGAGGGAATACCTCTCATCCTCCCCGCCATAGTAACTGACAAGCACCGGCTTTTCCTTTATCATGCGGCAAAGGCTGTTTACGATAGCCTCGCAGCCGTGATTTCCACTGCCCGCATGCATATACATCACTAATTTCTTTTCGTCCATGAGCGCTCCCTTTTACTTGTCCCTGAAATGATACAAAAACAGATACAGGCCAGGTGAATCCAGAAAGAATTGCCGTTTGGCCTGGTAGCCCTTTGAAAGGCCCGCAACGGCTCCCGCAGACTGGCTTTCCCGTTTCAGCTTTTCATGACAGATTTCCACAAGCTCCCTGTATTTGCGCCTCTCGCTGCCCGGCAGGGCCGCCAGCTTTCCCACGGTCAGAAGAATTGCCATGATCAGAATCGTGGTAATCCGGTCACAGAGCTTTGGATCCATCCTCATGATCTCTTCCCTTGCCAGCTCCCAGCAAGTGATCTGGTCCATGTAGCGTTCCGAAAATTTCCGTCTCATGGCGCCGCCCGGATTCTGAAAATAGCCGTAACCCGGATAGCTTACCTCGCAAACGCTCCTTATATAGGGCAGAAGCCTTACCAGAAACAGCATGTCCTCCCCGATGCTCAATCCCTCCTCAAAGCGCAGTCCGCCGATTGCCGAGCGCCGGTACAGCTTGCTCCAGCACCGGGTGTTTCCTTTCAGGATCTGCTCCTGCAGGTATTGGGCGGGCTCATATTTAACGGGTTTCTCAACCCGGTACCGCTTATTCAGAAAACCCTCCCACTGCGAAGCGCTTTCCCAGGAATAGAAACGGCAGCCCGCCACATCGCTTCCGGTCTCCATCATACAGTCAAGCAGAATCTCAATGGCTTTGGGGCGCAGCCTGTCATCCGCATCCACAAAGGTAACAAAGGTTCCCTTTGCCGCGCGAAGCCCCGCATTGCGGGCCGCCGAGACGCCTGCATCCTCCGTGGTAATCACATGAATATTCTCAAATCTCTTTTTCAGCCGCACACAGACCGCCCCTGTTCCGTCCGTGGACCCGTCATTGATCAGGATGATCTCCAGGTTCTTATAAGTCTGCTCTTCCAGGCTTTCTATGCACTTTTCCAGATAACGCTCTCCGTTATAGACGGGCACGATCACGCTGATAAGTGGCTGCATGGCCGCATTTTCCTTTCTTAAATAGATGTTAACGTTTTCGATAATACCAGATCATGGCCGCCCGCAGCAGGCTGACCGTGAAATGTCCCGGATGCCTCATGACAAGGTACAAAAGCTTATTCGAGGTTTCCTCCACCGTTACCGGAGTACTCCGCACAAGGCTTCTGATCTCCTCGGACCTGCAAATGGCGAGAATGTTTCTCCGATAGCCCTTCCGGTTGCCCCTGGCCTCGTTCTTGAGAACCAGCATCATCCAGAACACCGTCTCCTGATCCACCTGCTTAAGACGCATTTCTTTCACTTCTCCTGCGAATTTATCCTCCACGATCCCTTTTGTTATCTTCACCAGCTTACGGATATTTTCATACATTCCCATATCATATTTGTGAACCATGGATTCCCTGACATAGCGATAATGATAGTAGGCTTTGTGATCCATGACAAAAAGGCGTTTGCAGTCGATCAGGGAAGGCAGCATAAGCATCATATCCTCCCCCATCACCACGGATGGGTCGCTGTATTTTTGATTCTCCTCAACCAGCTTTCGTCCGATCAGCTTCATACACCTGGAAATGGTGACATACCGCCTCTCCCTCCCCAGAAGATTGGGAATCACCTTTTCCCTCACATCCTGTTCCAGATATTCTCCGGGTGAAAGCTGCTGCCAGACAAACTCTCCCCCCTCCTGTCTCTCGATCACGTAATCGCTGGCTACGATCTCCCTCTCCTGTCCGGTCAGATGCGCCGCCATCTCCTCAATCATAGTAAGATCCACCCAGTCGTCGCTGTCCGCAAAGCACAGGAACTGCCCGCTGCTCTCCGACACGCCCCGCTTCCAGGCGGAGACGAGACCGCCGTTCTGTTTATGAACAGCAAGAACCCTGGAATCCTCTTTTGCGTATTCGTCGCAGAGCCGTCCGCTGGAATCCCCGGAACCATCGTCCACAAGCACGATCTCCAGATTCCGGTAGGTCTGATTCACAAGGGAATCCACACATTTTTTTAAATAGTTTTCCGCGTTGTAAACCGGAACAATGATGCTGATCTTATAAGGTTCCATACCCATCTTTCCTTACTCCAAAACCGACCTGTAAATTTCAAGTAACCGTTCCATATTCTGATCCAGGGAAAATTCCCGCTGTGCCTTTTCTCTTGCGCTCTTTCCAAGCCTTTCACACAGCTTATTATCCGAAAGCGCTCTCTCCAGCCCTTCCCGTAGGGATTTCCCGCTCTTTGGCTCCACCAGAATCCCCGTCTCATTGTCAATTATCATTTGCGGAATTCCCCCTGTCCCCGAGGCGACCACCGCACAGGAATACGCCATGGCCTCCAGAACCGACACGGGCTGTCCCTCAAAGTAGGAGGGAAGAACAAAGATATCACATTCTCTCAGATACCGCTCCTTTTCCTCGCCGCCGACCCATCCAATCCATTCCACGCAGTCCGAAAGCGCCTCCACCTTTTCCTTCAGCTGCGGATCCTCAAAGACGCCTCCCAGACACAGGCGGATATCCGGGTATTTTTCTTTCAGTGCAGGCATCACGGAGAGCAGCTCCCGGATCCCCTTTTCCCTGCAGATCCTTCCCAGGAACAAAATCCGGTGCCGGCCATATTCTTTCCCGCCTTGTGGCGGAATCTGAATGGCGTTTGGCAGCAAGGTGAGCCTCTCTCTTCCAAGCAGTCCGCCAAAGAATTCCTCCAGCGAAGGGGATATTACCACAAACGCATCGCCCATGGAGAGAACCCTTCGCAGATTTTTTCTTCCTCTCTCACTGAGCTGATGGTAATAAAAATTTTCAAAATCGCCGCCGTGCTGATGAATCACGATTTTTTTCCCAAACAGCCTGGCCGTCCGGATAAATACAGACTTCCGGAAATAGCTGGAATCCGAGGCCATATTCACATGCACGAGCCGGTATGCGGAAAGCTTAAAAAGGAATCGGAAATAAGCCTTAATTGCCGTAAACAGCTTTCGCACCCTGGAACCCTCAACCATGGTTCCCACATAGCACAGGTCAATTCTTTTATCCAGTCCCGCCTCATAATAATTGTTCACCACGCCGGAGATGCCCCCGTGGACACTCCGGTCCGGCCCGATCATCAGTATGCGCATGTTCTGTTTCCTTCTTTTCTAAATATCTGACATCTACAAATAGTTCTTTACAACCGGTATTTTCTTAAGGATCCATGCACCTGTAAGACCGCCGGCAAAAGTAAGCAATACATAAACACTGTTTGCGATAATTCCTACCGTCTTCTCTGACAGAAAAAGGTATACGGGAAGAAATTCCAAACGGAAGAAGTTATCCAGCAAATAAATACCAAATACGCAGCTTCCCATGGTAAGGATGATACCCTCCGCCCTCGAGCTTAAGGTTCTGCCTTCCATACATTTTTGAATCAATCCAAAAGCCAGAGGAGCGGTCAGAAATACAAAGACATCAAGCACCAAAGTCTGATATTCGCCAGTTACTTTCTTTACACTATATACAAGTATGCCGTTCAGTATAATCATACCGCTCAGCAGCACGCTCCCTTTCACACCCGGATTTTTGAAGAGCCCCGCTTTCCCTTCATCTATATAATATCCAATCAGCATATAATAGAAACAGCCTCCAATAAACCCGGCATCAAAGGAAACGGCAAGTCCTGTTTTCATTTGCAGAAAAAATATAACGATATCCACAAATGCCCTGACTGCCACCAAATAAATAATCAGGTTCTTATCCAGCCCGGAAGCGACTTTTCGAAAAAAAGGAAGCAGCAGCAAGGCACTGATATAGAGATACAAAAACCAAAAGGATTCACGGATTCCATTGGATGCAAGACGGGCAAAAAAATCGCCGACTCCAGGCGTCCCGATCCTTCCTCTTGCAATATCCAATACATAGTAGAAAACGGAAACCGCCAGCAATACTACAAGCATTCTCCAAACCCGCCTTTTCAGCAGCTCCCCTGTTTTTTCCTCCTTTTTAAGAAGCAGCGTCCCTGAAACCATAAAAAACAGAGGCACAGCCATTCTGCAGACAATCGCCAATATCAGGGAATAAAGATGTGTAATAATATTCCCTGGTACCGTATAGTAAACAAAACCGTCCGTATGGTTAAATATAACAAGCAAGACGGCAAGAATCCGAATTACTTCCAAATATAGTTTCTTATTCTGATTTATCTCTCTCTGCATCTGTCTCCCTTTTCCCCTTATTCACACCAAACATCTTTTCAAAGCGCCCCCCAATTAGAAACAATGTATAATCCCGGGCCAGATACACGGAAATAATATGAGCCTCCACCAGTGTATAAATAAAGAGAGACGCCAGAACCACGATTCCCATATACGCCTTTTCTCTGTAAAACTCCCGAATCAACAAAAACAGAATAAAGATATAAATCAGAGCAGGGATGATTCCATACCAGTAAAATAATCTCACCCACCCAAGATCAAAGTAATATTCGTTTTCCGGTACGCCGAGCAAAGTCCAGGTAGGTAAGGTTCCCGCATGAGATGCTGAATCATAATACAGATTGATAATTCTGTCCGACAGCAGTCTGTCAAACATTCTCAAAAAATCATGATAGGCAAGCCTTTCACTGCAGGCTGCCGCAACAAATGCAATAACGATACACCCACCAAGCAGCGCCGCCGTCAGTCCATAGGCCAGCTTTTTTTCCTGCAGCCCGGGAAAACTCACAAGGACGGCCGCCATTAAAACCGCAAAGGCCGTCACCGCCATCCCCGTTTTCGAGCCTGTCAGCAAAAACACAAGGATATTTGCCAGAAAGAGAACCCCGAACCAGTATTTCTTCATCCTGCTCCCGTAGAGATACAAAAACAGAAGCACCAGCATGAAAAACATGCAGTGCAGGGAATTGGGGTGCCCCATTCCCAGACAATACCGGGTTTCCTCCACATCCGCGCGAAAAACCGCCGTCATCTTCACCGTCCCAAGAACCCCGAAGAGAGAAAGAAGCACGATCAGGGCGCAGCCCGCCGATACCACCCGGAACATGTAGGAAAAAACCGTTTTCTCCCCGATATCCCTGCAGGCCGCAATCATGGTCACGATGCGGATAATCTCGTTTCTTCCGGTCACCAGATAGGATATAAGCCCGATCATCTCAAACAAAGCGATAAGCGTCCACTCTGCCGCCGTGTATTTCGTCAGGCAAACCTTGCAGGCGAACAGAAGAAACGTAATCTGAAACAATCTTCCCTCTATAGGATTTGTAATCGCACTTTTATCTACAAGCAATATGAGCAATTCTATTGTAAGGGCAATAAAAAACAAACCACTGCCAGCCTTTTCCCTATTCATATGCTACTTACCGCCTCCCGCAATGCGCCGCAGCTTTCTCGCCGCCTTTCTCAAAAAACGTTTCCCTTTCATGGTTGCCTTGGTCCACAAAATTCTTCCTTTCCCTATAGGCGGCATGATCAGATGCTCATATTCCGCCCTGTGGCTTCGCAGATATTCGGGATAACTCTCGTCCACTTCCACTCGCCGGAAAGAAGCCTCTCTCCCAAACATATCCTGCCCCAGGATCAGACGGTCCGCAGCCTCCGCAAGGAGAACGTCATCATTGTATTCCTGGTGGGCCGCAGCGACCACCTTGGTGCCGATACGCCTTGCCACGCTTTTCTCTCCCAGGCTTCCCATATAGCCAAAATGCCAGCCGCCGTTCTCCACCCGCACGGCCTGCTCTGACACGGTGGAAGCCTCCCGCAGCTGGATGATCCCGTCAGTGGGAATGCTTCTTTTGGCAAACACCTTGGTTCCCAGCCACAGCCTCCTGTCCACTTTCTCGAATTCCCCGGTGATGGAAAGAAGGTTTCCGGAAACCTCCTCCATATTCAGATAACAGTAAAACATCCTCTGGGCAAAGTGATAAACCTTGTCGGGATCAAACTCCCGGATCACCTTTTTCAATGTATCCGGATTGGGAATCTCATCCACATCGCTCAGAATAATCACGTCCTCGTCCGATGCATTCCGAAGCCCTCTCTCCAGCGCATTCTTCTGAAATTTATCCCGAAGATGGGTGGTGGTATCCACCGGCGAGTTGTCCACCACGATATACTCGATCTTTGGCAGAAACTCGGCAAACATCTGTCTGTTTTTGTCAAAGCACAGCTCCTTGGGCTCCCCGGAAAAGGTCACCGTGGCCTCTTCTATGACAAACTTATCCACTATGGGATTTAAAATATTGAGCCGCAGCTTCAAAATATCCAGTTCATTGAAAAAGGGAATGCAGTCGTATACCATTTCTTCTTCCTTCCCGCCGTGAAAATTACCGGAAACGCCTCCAGAACAACAGAGGCCTGATGAGATCCTTACATTTCAGCCATCTTCTGGTCCAGGGGTTTTCAAATCTGGGATACTGTTCGTTACGCCCCCACCACTTGTGGAACACGAAGGGCGCGTCCACCTCCAGCACCTCTCTCACCGGGTGCTCATGGCCGAAATACTTCGCCACCTCCACCGGGGCGATCTTCATCCCCGCCTCCTCCAGCCTGTGCCTATTCATACAGCAGATAAAAATATCCTCATTGTAAAAGCCGTCCTCGTCCTTCTCCCACACGAGCTTCGCCTTGCGGGGAAACTCCAAAAGCCTCTTACTCCGCAGGGACACACTGTTTCCCACCCGGCACAGATTCCCGTAGATATCATGGTAGCAGTGCTTTGTCCCGGGAGCCGGTACTGGCCAGGGGGAGCCGATGTAATCGTAATCGAGAAAACAATCCTGCCAGCTCTCCGGATGCACCACAAACCCGTCATAGTGAACCAGAAGCACATAATCCGTATCGATGTAATCCGAAAGCTCATAGACCATTTTATAGTTAAAACAGTCGATATCCGTGAGTTTGGACGTGTGCTTGTAGGTAATGCCCGCAGGAAGCCCGAAAGGCTTTCTGTGCGTGATCAGCACCACCTGGCCAAAATCGATCCCCTGCATACTGTAGGTGAGCGCCCTGACGGTCTCATATATTTTTACGCTTGTCATGGCCGCCAGCGTCACGTTGGGAAGCTGCAGCCTGCCCGCATCGTTCGTCTTCTTTTCCATCCCGATCCCCATTTCCGCTTCGCCTTACTGCCTTTTCAGCCTTCTGCCCAGGGCTCTCTGAATCTTTTTGAGGTAAAACCAGCCATAGACCAGCCTGCTTTGAATGATCCGCAGCCGAAGTCTTACGGGCCCCGGCCTCTGGTTTCTCTCCGCATACTTCGGGGAGCGCTTTTTGTATTCCTCCAGCTCCCTGCGGCATTCATCTGCCGTAAAAAGCCGGCCCTTCCTGTCCATGTAATGGAACAGGCTGTAGATATTCTGCTCCGACGCCCAGTAGCCGTCCGAGACATTGTGCCTTGCCCAGTACTTGGGGGCAATGGCAAACTTAAGCGTCTCGCTGGTATGGGCCGGAAGGCAGGCAAAGGAAGAATTGGAAAGCAGCAGATAATGGGCGTTTTTCAGCGTCACGTAATCCTTGCCAATATCGAAATGATGGGCCTCTATCCCGGGAAGCATCTTTCCCGCCGCCTCCACGTCGTCCGTGACAATCATAAACTCCATATCCGGCCGGATTTTTTTCATTTCCCTCATGCCGTGGATCCAGTACTTCTTATCGATAAAAAGCTCCGGGCTCCCGGTGTATTCCCCGCCCCGCATGTTGATGATGCAGAGATTTTCCCGGCTGTATTCATAGGAATCATACTCGGGCTTCACCTTAAGCCACCGCTTCACCTTGTCGATCTGACCGATAAAGTACGATTCGTCCTGCATATTCCCGTAAATCAGAGTATTGTCCTTCACATGGCGCAGCCCCTCGTCCCTGCCGCTGACATAGCAGCCGTGCTCTAAATCATGGCGGGAATTGCCGATAAACAGCCTGGTATCATCGTCCTGATAGACCTGGAACTTTTTCTTCTCCTCCCGGGTAATCCTGTGCCCAAGATCCACGTCCATGAAGTACATGCCCCGGTCGCTGTGCATGTTCACGGCAAAAATCTCCTGTCCGGCGGTGCCGAACGCATAACCGTTCTCCTCCGCCACCGCCCTTGCCGTCACATAGCAGAAAAGCTGGTTTCCAAGTCCCTGCCCCTTTAAAAACTCTGTCCCTATCATATTCTTTCCTCTACGCCAGCGCAGTCTCCACCAGCCTGGCGTTCTCTACCTTATATACTATATCGCATTTTTCAATCGTATTTAATCTATGGGCGATAATAATCATGGTTTTTCGCCCGTGGAAGCTGTTCACCGCCTCCATGACCGCTGACTCCGTATCGTTGTCAAGAGCCGAGGTGGCCTCGTCAAACACCAGAATCTCCGGGTCATTGTAAAGCGCCCTGGCGATTCCGATACGCTGCCTCTGTCCGCCGGAGAGCCGAACGCCCCGATCGCCGATGGTGGTGTCCAGCCCTTCCGGGAGCTCCTCCACAAATTCCTTCAGCTGGGCTTCCTTAAGCACCTCCCAGATTCTAGTATCATCAATCTTGTCCGCATCAATTCCAAAAGCAATGTTGTCCCTTATGGACTCGTCAATCAGATAAATGGACTGGGGGATATAGCCCACCTGGGCCAGCCAGGACTCATAGTTTTTGAAGATATCCACCCCGTCACAGGTGATCTGTCCCTCCTGGGCATGCAGAAGGCCGAGCAAAACATCCACGATGGTGGACTTCCCGGCTCCGGAAGCGCCGATAATCCCCACGGATTTTCCCTTGGGGACGATCATATGGGCGTCCTTAAAAATGGCCTTGTCCGAATCCGGATAATGGAAGCTGATATGATCCAGCTCGATTTTATCCTCCAGCTTCAGCTTTTCACTCTGGGACTGGGCTCTGCGCTTTGCCAGCATTTCGTCCGTCTTCATGCCCTCCTGGAGATTCTCGTATACAAAATCAAGGCTGGGCTGGGTGTAGGCGATCTCCGTGATATAGGTGTTGATCCGGTTCACGCTGGGCAGCACCCGGACGGTCGCAACCGCAAAGGCTGCAATATTCGTGGCAAATGCGGTGATGTCACCGCCGCCGCTGAGATACACGGCCATAAAGGCCAGCATACTGACGATAAAGACCGTCTCGATCATAAGCCTCGGGGTATTGTTCAGAACGGCATAATTCCGTGCAACATCCGCCCCCACACGGCCCGTCTCATAATAATTTCTCACAAAGAACTCTTCCCGGTTCAGAACCTTCACATCCTTGAGACCGTAGGTCGCCTGTATCCGCCATTTGGCGATCCGGGACTGAATCGCCTGGTTCTTTGCCCCGATTTTGTTCAGCCTCGGCTTAAACACCTTCACGATAAACAGCGTCATGACCCCGAATACGGCAATGACAAACAGGGTGAGGGTCACGTTGCTAAAGAGCATGACCATGAAAATGAGCACGGAAACCACCACCTCGCTTGCCAGCTGCAGCATGGCGAGAATCAGGGAAAATGTCTGGGGAATGTCGCTGTCCGTGATCCGGAAAACCGTGGGGATATCCGCACCCAGGTATTTTTCGTAGGGCCTGTTTAAAAATTCCGCCATGACCCGGCTGATCATCTTGTTCCGGTTCTGGGTGATAAAAGCGTTCTGCTTGTAGGTCAGAAACAGGATATAGAGATTCTTCACGACATAGATTGCCATCATTCCGAAAAGCAGCGCCATGGTCAGCTGCCTCACGGTCTCAATGCGAAGCGCCTCACAGAGCCTTCGCAGGGGCTCGTATCCATTGATCGTTTCCTGCAGCGCATCCGGGGCAAGAAGAGCGTTCACCACGGGGATCATGGCTCCGACCCCCAGGGTTTCCAGAAGCCCGCCGATAAAGATCATCACTCCGAGCAGCAGCAGCGAGATCTTCTGCCTTCTGTCAAAAATATATCTTATCTTTCCAAACAGACCTGTTTTTTTCATCTTAACCTTTCCTCTTCTCATCCGTGAGCCTCAGTATCATGCAAACTCCCGCAAAAGCGCTTATGGAAAGCAGCCTGTGGGTGAACCAGTAATGCACGTAGGAATATCCGTTCCCCAGTGCGGTAAAAACGGCAAAGGGAAGCAGCACAAGCAGGAAATAGGGAAGCATTCCCGTAACGCTTTCCCCTGTGATCCGCTGCCTGCGCCTTACCGTGTACAGAACAAGGAACAGAACAATTCCCATCACCAGAAGCAGATAAGGCCATTTCTGATACACGTCAATGTTTTTGGCAAGGCGTTCCATAAGGGACGGGTTCTGCGCCTCCCAGGTGGAATGGTCGGACGTGTATCTCGCCGCCTGCTCCAGGGCCTCTCCGAAATAGTTGTACCCGGTAAAAATCCATGCCAGAATCCATTTCCCGATCCAGACCCCCGCATATCCCGCGCCCCAGAGTGCGGTAAATGCAATTTCCTTTCGAATCAGCCCCCTTGTGTCCTCACCGCCAAGCAGCAGATAGACCACCAGCGGGATCCCGAGCCCGATCACGGGAAAGGAAAGCTCGTTAAAATACACAAACAAAATGCCGCTCCAGAGGAACAGATAATAGTATCCCATCCCCTCTGACAGCTTCTCATGATAAAACAGCATTATCGCCGCCATAAGTAACGTCAGAATATATTCTGCCGAAAAACACAGTCCCATAATCATTGTGACCGGATTGATTAAAATGACGGCCGCAAAGAAGCCGACAAGCTCCCTCTCCTTTTTCCGTCTCACAAATCCCACAAGAACAAGGAACAGGAGCAAAAACTGTACCATCATGGAAATCATCCGGATATCCGCCAGGTCAAAGAAAAGAAGCAGGGGTTTTAAAAAGAGCAGAATCCTGTGCCAGTATCTTCCATAAAAGACCTCGTGGGTGTCTGCCTGGACTCCGTTCGCCAGCTTCACCACGGAGGCCTCGTTGTCGTCCTCCCCGTACAAAATCCTGGGGGCGTTCATGGCGTCCCGGACCGGGCTGCCGGATCCCGGGTACATGGCGTTCAAAATCAGGGAAGCGTCCGTATAAGTATCCGTCTGAGCGTTCTTGTACCCCTTGGCCCACTGATAATAGCATCCCTCCGAGGACACCTGCTCCCCGGAGGCGGCCACGTTCTGGCGGATTTTTTCCGTGGGCAGGCAGTAGGCCAATACCAGCAGCGCAAAACCGGCTGCTATGGCCAGCAGGACGCAGGCGGCCGCACGAAAGGCAAAGCCGCTCCATACCGTTATCGTCTCCTTTTTTTCTTTCATGAGCACAGTGGTACCTCTCCCTATTTTTACATAATTATCAAAATTATAACACATGTTACATTTATAGGCAAATTTTTAAATTCTATTGCTAAACGTCCCGTGAAAACTTATAATGTTTTCATGTTTTCGGGATTTTTTGATTTGAAGCCCCACACGGAAAGGATGTCTCCATGCTGTTTAACTCCTACCTTTTTATATTTCTGTTCCTCCCCCTGTCCCTTCTGGGGTATTTTGGACTGAATCATATGGGAAAGCCAAAGGCTGCGCTGGTCTTTCTGACCGGCATGTCCTTATGGTTCTGCGGCTTTGGCAGCCTTTCTTACCTTGTCATCCTGCTGTTTAGCATTCTGGTCAACTACGGGATTGTGGCTCTTATGAACCGGACCAAAAACCGGGGGGCTCGAAAACTCTGCCTGCTTGGCGGGATTTTTGTCAATATCGGCATCCTGTTCTACTTTAAATATTATGATTTTTTTATAGAAAATTTAAACAGCGCCCTGAAAACCGGTTTCCCGCTGCTTCATCTTGCGCTTCCTCTGGGCATCAGCTTTTATACCTTCCAGCAGCTGTCCTATGTCATCGATTCCTACAAAGGAGAATGCGCTCGTTACAGTTTTCTGGAATATGCCGCTTATGCCTCCTTTTTTCCCAAGCTGATCCAGGGGCCCATCACCGGCCACAGGGAACTGATCCTGCAGCTGCGTGACGATACCAGGAAAAAGCCGGATTTCGTGAACCTGAGCCAGGGGCTCTACGCCTTTTCCCTGGGGCTTGCCAAAAAGGTGCTGCTTGCGGACACACTCTCCAGGCCGGTTTCTCTTGGCTATGCGAATATCGGGGAGCTAAACAGCGTCAGTTCGCTTACGGTGATGATCTGCTACTCGCTCCAGATTTATTTTGATTTCAGCGGTTACTGCGACATGGCCTGCGGAATGGCCCTGATGATGAACCTGCGCCTTCCCCTCAACTTTAACTCTCCCTACAGGGCGCAGTCCGTCTCGGACTTCTGGGACAGATGGCACATGACGCTCACGAAATTTTTTACGAAGTATATTTATTTCCCTCTGGGGGGAAGCAGGTGCGGCAAGATAAAAACCTGCCGGAATGTCATGATTGTGTTTCTGCTCAGCGGCCTCTGGCACGGAGCAAACTGGACTTTTGTTCTGTGGGGCGCCATGCACGGCCTTGTCTCGGTTTTCGAAAAAATGGGAAACATCCGGTCCTGGAAGGCCCCGAAGGCCTTAAAAGTCGGTCTCACCTTCCTGTTTGTCACCTTTGCGTGGAGCCTGTTTCGGGCTGGCTCCTTTGCCGAGGCCTCCGCATTATGGCACCGGCTCCTTTTCGCAGGCCCTGGCCCTCTCTATCCGCCCATCACGGACTGCTTCCGTGATCTGGTGGAGGCAAGCTTCCTCTACCGGGCAGGACTTGGAGGCCTGATGAACCGGTTCCCCTGGATGATTCCGGCGCTGTTTATCGGGGCTGCGCTGCTTTCCTGCTTTCTCATGAAGAATACACAGGAGAAGATGGAAAAAATGGAGTTCTCCGCAGGGAAATGCATTGCCGCGGCCGTGCTTTTGGTTTGGAGCGTTCTCTCGCTCTCGGAAATCAGCGAATTTATCTATTTTAACTTCTAGGGAAACACTGACGAAGTCAACAACTCTGCCGCCGCAAGTGTCAGCTTTTTCCCGGATTCCACCAGACAGGACAGAGCAGAAAGGCGTGAATTATTATGGAACAGGAACGGGCCAGAAAATGGTTTTTCAGATGTTTGGGAAGCGTGACAGCCGCATTATTTTTTGTGGCTCTCGTTGTCGTGGTGGTGGATCCCTATTTCCATTATCACAAACCGCTTCCCTTTTTGTCCTACCGGCTGTATGAAGAACGCTACACCAACGACGGCATTTCCCGGCACTTTGATTTTGACGCCATCATCACCGGGACCTCCATGGCGCAGAACTTTAAGCCAAGCGAGATGGACGCGCTCTTTGGCACGCACTCCGTGAAGGAAACTTTTTCCGGCGCAGGCTACCAGGAGCTCTCCGAAAATCTGGAGAGAGCGCTGGAACGGAACCCGAAGATCCGAACCGTGGTGTGGGCCGTGGATTACAACGGGTTTCTCCGCGCCCATGACTGGGCCCAGTACGAGGAATATCCCACATACCTCTATGACGACAATCCCTTTAACGATGTGTCTTACCTCTTTAACAAAGCCGTGCTCTACCATGCGGTGCTTCCCAATCTTGTCATGACACTGACCGGCCAGCCGAGTACCACCATGGACGAATATTCCTCCTGGGAGAGGGAGACGGGCCTTGCCGTCATTCTCCAGTCCTATGACCGGGAAAACGTCTCCCCGGAGCCGGACCTTACCTTTGATGCGGAGGAACAAAGGGCCGTGGAGCAGACCATTACGGCCAATATCACCTCTGTCACAGAGAAGTATCCCGAGGTCACTTTTTATCTGTTCTATCCGCCCTACAGCATCTGCTACTGGGACGCCCTGAACATCAAGGGAACGCTGGAGCGCCAGGTTATGGCGGAAAAAGCGGCCACCGAGCTTCTGCTGCAGTGCCCAAACGTACGGCTGTACAACTTTTTTGACCGGTATCCGGTGGTCTGCAATCCGGATTATTACTGTGACGACGGGCATTACAACGCAGAGGTAAGCTCCATGATCCTTGGATGGATGGCGGAGGGAACCGGGCTTGTGACGAAGGAAAATTATCTGGAAAAAATAGAGGAAGAACTGGAATTTTATCTGAATTATGATTATGACAGTATCTATGAGGATACTTAAAAAGCAGGTACCCGTTTGTGTACCTGCCTGTTATACTGACTGTGCCGGAATCAGAGCCCCTCTCGTTTATAAACGGTAATGATCTTAAAATCATCCACCGTGACAGAATAAATCTCGTTATAACCAGGCAAGGGAATCTCGTTTCCAAGCTTTCCCCGATACGTTTCTATAAAGTACATGGGATCCTCCGCTGTTATCTCAAACCTTTGTCTCTGTTCTTCCGTCAGAAAGTTCAGAGGATATCTGGTTCCTGTGGAGTCCACCGTGATTCTGTCCGAATGGTCATTCTCCAGGATATAATCATAGGCTTTTCCTTCCGCCATATGCCAGTAATCCCTGTCAAAATCTGCGGCCCAATTTTTTCCTACTCCATTGAAATAGACCATCTCATGAGGATGGTTTATGCGAATCCAGTTCATCTGGATAACCAATCCAAGGGCAATGAAGGCGAAAACTGGTATTTTGCAGCCTTTTCCTCTTCTTTTCATGATATGATTCACTCCATATAGAACCACCAGTACCAACGGAGGGACGAGAAAATAGCAGTGTCTCCACCCACTATAAAGAGTGGCATGTTTTACAACAATGGCTCCCCAGGGAATCAGAACCAAAAGGACTGCCCAAAAAAAATATTTATATTGAAACAAAAGCGTGTACCACGACTCTCTTTGCTTTATTTTAAACACCAATTTACCAAAAGAGATGCCCATTGTCAGCAAGAAGAGCAGAATATACCATATGGGAACCGTAATGAGCATCCAGACCGGAATATAATACCACGGAACCTCCTCCTTTGACAGTATTTTTCCCATAAACACGATGGCGCCTGTCCAGTCGTCATAATTGGAAAACTTTGCAAAGATCTCTATCATTGTACGAATCGGATGCGCCCACGCTACCGGATACATCATGACGAGAAACAGAAAATATAAGAGAAAAACCAACACACTGAATATCAGGGCCCTTTTAGTTGTCAGTTCACGAGACACGCTTTCCCCGGAAGCCGTAACCTGTTCTGTCTGATTCATTCTCTCTGCAAGACAGACAAGCCACGCATACCCTGTTAATAAGGGAACGAAAATGATCCCGACAATTCTCACGTTTGTGGCAAGCGCTGACAAAAAAGCGAAGATCACAACCCATTTCCAGTCGAATTTACTTTCTATCACTTTACAGGTGCCCCACATGGCAAATATATATACTGCCACGAAAAGCATATCCTTGATGTTATAAAACTGCTCTGCAAAGAAACGTGGGTACAGGGCAATCATAGCCGTTCCCAGAAATGCAGTCAGGTCAGATGCAAAGATCTTTCTGCACAAAAAATAAAACGCTATATAGCCTAATACACAAATTCCAAACGTATAAAGATGCCGCCAGGTATAAATATAATTCCACCCTTTGCTTCCGATCTCAAAAACAGCTGTGGGCATCTGAAGAAAAATACCATAATATTTATCTTCATAGCTGTCAAGCTCCGGCACGTCCATGGATTCTTTTCCCAAAAGCGTCAGAACATAATTCGCATTTATGTACATTGTCCTGCGCTCATTTGGCTCATCCGTGGAAACACCATAATCCCGAAATACTGCTGCCCCTGCCAGAAGGTACAGGCACGCCATAAAAAGTATCAGGCATTTTCAGCCTCTTTTCATAATCATTTCTTTCCCCATCTTACACTCCCATTTTTTGCTTTTCTATATAATTTCATCAGTATAGCATAAGCAGGATGCAAAGTCTATAAATTTTCCGACACCGGATACCGATAAAAAGCATCTGTTTCCTGTTCACTCAGTCATTGCTTTTTCCCGCCATAAGTAGTATTCTATGTATCATCAGAAGGAATGGTTTCTCTGACAAATACGAACGATGACTACAGAAGGACTGATTGTTATGAACGAAGCATTTCACATCATCAGCGACGGCTCCTGCGACCTGCCGCCGGAGCTTGCGTGCGAAAAAAATGTAACCGTAGTGCCCTTTTACGTGTCTTTTGACGATGCGCACTACCTGAAAGAAAACGTGGATATCCCCATCCGGGATTTTTATCAGCAGATGGTTGACCAAAAGGGCGTGTACCCCAAATCCTCCATGCCCTCTGTCAGCGATTACGAGGATGCGTTCCTTCCCTTTGCCAAGGCCGGAACACCCGTGATCTGCATCTGCATCACCACAAAGTTCAGCGGCTCCATGCAGTCTGCACAAAATGCCCGCTCTCTGATCCTGGAAAAATACCCCATGGCCCAGATTACGGTCATTGACGCCACCATCAACACGGTACTCCAGGGGCAGTATGTACTGGAAGCCGTAAGGCTGCGGGACAGCGGAGCCGGCTATCAGGATACTGTCGCCCGCCTTGAGGAAATCAAGCACACGGGAAGGATCTTTTTTACCGTGGGAGACATGGAGTACCTGAAACACGGCGGAAGGATCGGCAAGGTTGCGGCCCTTGCAGGAGGCGTTCTGGACATCCGGCCCGTGATCACCCTAAAGCAGGGCGAAATATTCCCCTCCGGCATCGGCAGGGGAAGGAAACGCACCACTCAGAAGGCCATAGAGCTTCTTCTGGAATATCTGGAAGAAAGCGGTCTCGGAATCGAGAGCTTCAGCATCGCCGTTGGTTATGGATACGACAGGGAAGAAGGAATCGCTTTCCGGGATCACGCCCTTTCCATTTTACAGAGTAAGGGGTACGAGATCGATGAGATTCCCGCCTACCAGATCGGCGCAACCATAGGCGTCCATACGGGACCTTATCCCCTGGGCTTTGGAATCATCGAAAAAGGCATCCACTAGACCGGATGCCTTTCCGCTTTTAAAGTTCCAGCAAATCCCGGAGCCGGCAGTTCAGCACATGGCTCAGCTTTAGCAGATTAATTAAATCAGGCCTCACTGCCGCAGCGGTATCACCACTCTCTCATACAGCTTCACTGCCCGGTAAAAGCATCCGGGGCTTGCAAGAAACAGCTTCATGCGGGCCCTGTCTCCCGTAGGTACAAAGCTCTCTCCATAAATCTTTCGGATCTTCTCCTTCTCCTCATAGAGAAGATCCGAAAGTTCCGCAGCGGAATCTTCCATGCCCCTGTCCCGGAAATCCTCATAGTAAAAGAGCATTTTCCGGTAAAACTGATGATCCGCCTTCCTCGCAAGCTCTTGGTACCCATTTTTCTCCAGATATGCGGCCTGCTCCTTCCAGAAGGGAATCTCGTCCCCGAATCTGCGCTCATGAAATTTGCTGTTCATGATGCTGGTCTCACGATCCATCATGTAATTGTAATAGGGCGTGTCCAGAAACACGCATCGGGAAGCTTTCACAAGGGCTTTTGTGGTATACATGATATCCTCGGACTTGCGCCCTTCCGGGAACCGGATGTCCGAAAGCAGCTCCCGCCTAAAAAGCTTGCTCCAGACCGAATGGTAAATGTGGTACTGGGGATGGCCGCTGATATAGAGCTCCAGGGTTTCCTCCCGTCCAAGCTCCAGTACCCTGCCTGTGGGATAAACCGCTTCCGCACCTCTCCCCACCTGCCGGTATGTGCAGATTGCCACATCCGCTCCGCTCTCCAGACAGGCCTCCAGCATCCGCTCGTACATTTCGGGCTCCACCCAGTCGTCCCCGTCCACATAGCCGATAAAGTCTCCCTTTGCCACGTCAATTCCCGCATTCCTGGCCGAGGAAGGGCCGCCGTTTTCTTTGTGTATGACCCTAACCCGCTCCTGCTCCCGCTCATATCTGTCACAGATTTCAGGAGTCCGGTCCGCGGATCCGTCGTCCACCAGAATAATCTCCATATTCGGACAGGTCTGACCAAGAAGGCTCTCCATGCATCTCGGCAGATAGGCTTCAATATTGTACGCTGTGACGATCACGGAGACGCATTTCCCGATTCCCTCCGTCTTCCTCTCTTTCTCTTTTCCGCCCGTCTCCTGCCCTGCCAGCTCTCCCTCATGGGTGACGCGTATCATTTCTTTCGTATAAATATCCCGGCAGTCCCTGTCACCAAACCACTTTGCCGGCGCAATGACCGTCTTATCCTTGGAGGGGTTCAGATACGCCCCCCACCAGCTGAAGCTGGAATTGGCAATGATATGATGGCGGCATTTGCTCATCAGCATCATATCCAGATAACCCAGATCCTCCGGAATCCCGGTCATGGGAATGAATTTCCCGGAAAGCGTATCCCGCACCCCTCTCCCGTTTGATGCCTCCAGATTCTCCAGCATCACCACCTGATCCGGAAAGCTCTCGGACAGCCACCGCAGAGTCCACTCCTCGTCATTATTAAATACAAAAAAAGCCGCATCCGGATATCTCTCCTTTACGAGCTGGACGGCCTTCTTATAATATTCCTGTGTGCAGCTCCCGCCAAAGACCTCGCTGTTTTCCAGATAATCCCCTCTCCGGATATGGAGGCTTACCGCCACAGTATTCTCAATGGTATACAGAAGGATCTGAACCTTTTCCTCAAGCTCCCCGGAAAGCCCGCGGTAAATCACGGGGCGGAAGGTAAAGGCCGCAAGCACCCGGTTCCTCAGCCCTGCAAAGTATTTTTCGCTCTGAAAATACCCGGTCAGATAAGCCGGGGTTCTGGCAAGAACCTGTTCGTCGAAATTGCTGTCCCGCTCGTGATATTCCAGCGATTTTCTTCCGGTCAGTTTTCTTCTGATCCTGTGGGATATCCCGGTAAAACCGTCCGTGAGCCGGTTGATCTCTTCCCTGGACGCCCGGGGATAGTCAATCCCGAAAGCCCAGAGCATGATGGGCCTGGCATTTTCCATGGAATATTCGCTGATATCGTCAAATTTTACTTCCCTCCCAAGGGAGGCAAGCTTTAAGTAGAGCGCATATTGAAACATCTGGTTGCCAAGACCGCCAGTCATTCTGATGATATCCATTTTTATACCTCCCCCAGTCTGAGCCTGCATCGATTTACACATTTCCGGCAGACAGCCGTAAACCGTGAGCCTACTCCACCGTCCGCCCTGCTTCGCCCTGCGCATCCACAAGCGCCATTCCTCTTGTGTAGAAATCGTCACTCACAATATTGTTCTTCCACCTGTCCGGAGCCACCACAATCTTCTCCTGATTGTCGTTGAGCCATGCCGACCACCAGCTGAAGCTGGAATTGCTGATGATATTATGCCTGCATTTACTCATGAGAAACATGTCGAGATAATCCGTGTATCCGGTATTGGCCTCCACCATGACAAACCTCTCCTCAAACTGTTTTTTCTCACGTCTGCTCATGTCTTCCCGCATGAGACTCTCGATCAGATTCTCAACCCAGACTCTCACCCATTTCGGCTCGTTGCTGAAAATATAAAATCTGGCGTCAGGCACTTTTTTCTGGATAAAGCGCACTGCGCCTTCATAATACTTTTCCGTGCAGATTCCCTCGAACAGCTCCTCGTCCGTTCTGGAATCGCTCCGGTACATGTGAAGTCCCACCGCCTCGCAGCCCTGTATGGCATCCATGGTTTCCTTTGTGATCTCATACAGATTCTCAGGCAGATGCATGTCTTCAAGCTCCGGGAACCGGTAAGCCTGACGGACCTCATCCTTAATATCCGCAAAATATTTCTCACTCTGGAAAGCTCCCCGCAGATATATATTCTCAAAGCACAAAACTTTGGGATCATAGGCTCCCTGCTCCACATATTCGATCGCCTGCCTGCCGAAAAGTTTCCTTTTCAGTCTCTTTCGCAGCTCCATGGAGCCGTCCGTGAGCTCGATAATCTCATCCCAGGATGCCCGGGGATAATCCAAGCCAAACAATGCCAGCATGATGGGATGGACCTTTTCTCCCCGATATTCGTTAATATCGTCAAATTTAACCAATTTCCCCAGGGATTTCAGCTTCATATACAGCGCATACTGAAACATCTGATTGCCGAGTCCCCCGTACATCCTGATTATATTCATAATCTTTCTCCCTGCATTAACCATTCCTGAAACATGAGAACATACCAGATCTGAATTCTCCACTCGCCTCTGTCTATGAAATCCGTCCAGATTTTTCTGACCACATCCGCATTCAAAAGTCCCTGGCTCTCCAGCGTCTTTTGCTCCAGCAGGCTTTCCGCCCAGGCCTTGAGCTGCGGCTGCCGCAGCCATTTTTCAATGGGAATGCTGAATCCCTTTTTGGGCCGCTCCATCATTTCCTGCGGAACATAACGGTAAAGCACATCCCGCAGCACCTTCTTGCCCACAGATCCCTCCCTGTTGTACTCGATAGGAAGGGTCCAGGCAAACTCAACCACATCCTTATCCAGCATGGGAACCCTTGTCTCCAGGGAAACCGCCATGGCCGCCCGATCCACCTTCACCAGGATATCGTCAGGATGGTACATCAGCATGTCCATCAGCATGATATTGTGGTTGGCCTCCCGCAGATATTTCGGATCGTATTCGCTGTATTTATAATCGCAGTTCCCGTCGGTAAGGCTGATCTTTCGGGTGAGAGGATCCGTCTCGTAGGAACAGATATACAGATCCGAAGGCCCCTTTGCACCCAGAAGCTTTCCTTTGATCCGGTAAATCGGCTTTCTGGCAAGGGGACTGTGGATCACCAGCTCGCTGCAGGGCCTGCGGATAAAGTACGGCACCGATTTCATCTTGTTCCAGATCCGCTCCACGGACGCATAGGAGGTATATCCGCAGAAGAGCTCGTCTCCCCCGTCCCCGCTTAAGGATACCGTCACGTGCTCCCTGGTCATTTTGCTCACCAGATAGGTGGGGATCTGGGAGGAATCCGCAAAGGGCTCCCCGAACATATGGGCCAGCTTGGGGATCACTGCCTTGGCGTCCGCCTCCGTGATATACAGCTCCGTATGCTCCGTTCCCAGATGATCCGCAATCTCTCTGGCGTAAACCGCCTCGTTGTAGCCCTTCTCCTCCATCCCGATGGTAAAGCTTTTTACCTTTCCATGGTGCAGGGACTGCATCAGAGCCACGATGGTGCTGGAATCAATTCCCGCGGAAAGAAAAGCGCCCACCGGCACATCCGCCACCATCTGTTCCCGGACGGACTCCGTAAGAAGCCTCTCCAGCTCATCCGCGGCCTCTTTGGGCGATCCGCTAAAGGGGGTTTCCTGTCCCCGCTTTGCGGCCTCCTTCACGGACCAGTAGGGTGCGCACCGCACACTCTCAAGCCCCCGGTAGGGAAGCCTCAGCGTCAGTATGTTTCCCGCTTCCAGTTTATAGATCCCCTGATAAATGGAATAGGGCGCCGGAATATAACCGTGGACAAAATACAAATCCAGCACGTCCCGGTTGATGGGATTATCGAACCCGTCCAGCAGTGTAAGGCATCCGATATCCGAAGCAAAGGCAAAGCTTCCTCCCACCTGGCCATAGTAAAGCGGCTTTTCCCCGATCCTGTCCCTGACCAGATACAGGATCTGCTCCTTCTGGTCATACAGCGCCATGGCAAACATCCCTTTACAGAGCGAAATTGCTTTTTCCACCCCGTAGCTCTCTACAGCCTCAAGCAAAACCTCAGTGTCCGAGCTCCCTCGAAAGGCACTGACCCTTTTCTCCGCAAGAAGCCCTGCCGCAATCTTGCGGTAATTATAAATCTCACCGTTATAAGCGATCACATACCTGCCGCTGTGGGAGGTCATGGGCTGGGCTCCGTTCTCGGACAGATCCACAATGGAAAGCCTCCTGTGTCCCAGAGTCACCTGTCCGTCCCTGGAAAAAAAGCTTCCTCCGGCATCCGGCCCTCTGTGATACATTCTCTCCTTCATCTTCTCTATGTTCTTTTTTCTGTCACCGCCAAAATTACAAAAACCGGCTATCCCGCACATCCTAACCTCCACTTTGCTGTCAGCATTTATCCCTTACCTTCGTTCTGCACAGGGAACACAAATAGCGCTCCCACTCTCCATACACCTTATCGCCTGCAAAAATTTCACTGGTTTTTGCGGCGTTTTCTCCCATCTCATCTGCTATATGCAGGTTGTTCAGCAGAAAACGCAATTTTTCCGTCATTTTATCCACACGTTTTACCGGTACAAGGCAGCCGTTATATCCGTCCCGTATCAGGTCAGCGGGCCCCCCGCAGGGACAGTCCGTGGAGACCACGGTGAGTCCCATGAGCATGGCTTCAATCAGCGTATTGGGCACCCCCTCAGTGTTGGAGGACAGCACAAATATCCTGGAGCGGTAAATGGCGTCCGCCACATTGGCAATACTTCCCGGAAGCAGGATCCGCTCGGAAAGCTGCAGTTCCCCCGAAAGAAGCCTCAGCTTTTCCCTGAGCTCTCCCTCCCCGTAGATAATCAGCTGATACTCCGGAAATTCCTCCGCTATTTGCGCAAACGCCCGGATCAGAAGCTCATGGTTCTTATTTTCGTCCACTCTTCCCACTGCCACGATGGTCTTTTCCCGCCCGCCCCGGTATCGGTCTCTGAAAAAAGCGCCGCTTACCGGATTTCTGAGCAGAACCGCCTTTTTTCTTACCTTCTCGGGGAAAAAACCTAAGCACTGCCGGGTCTGCAGGATTACGCCGTCCGCCCTGGCAAAAAGATTTCTCGCCAGAGTGCGCATCCAGAAATTATAATACTCCTGGCCGGGATCAGCGCGGACCGACACTGCCACGGGAATGTTCAAAAACCGGGAGGTCAGAATCGCCATCATATTATTTTTCCCGATAAAGGATAAAATAACATCTGGTTTTTCACTTTTCCAGATTTCCCGAAGCTTCATAAACCGGCGTTTAAAATTCACGATCCGGCTCTTTGAGGTCTCCTCCTTAGAGATATCCGACAGGACTCTCTTTACCTTTTTATTCAGAGGATATTCATCCTCCCACCGATACTGCGTCACCATGGTGACGCGATACCCGCTGTTTACAAAATAGTCCGCCAGATTGACCAAAACCCGCTCCGCACCGCCCTTGGTCAGCGAACCGATCAGCATGGCAATATGCAGCTGCCTCATAATCCCTCCGTCTCTCTGCCTTACTGCCCGCAGAAATAGGTATCGTACCACTGCTGGAACGTGAAAAAGGACCAGGATAGCTTGGAATAATTGGCCCCTGTGGCAGGCCCTCCATCCCCGGTGCGCAGATATTCGCCGATCATGCCGCCGACGAATTCCGCATCAAAGATTCCCTGCCTTTTCAGATAATCCCTGCCGCACATGTCCGTGAGCTGCTGCTTTAACGGCCCCCGCAGCCACCTGTCAAGCGGGACGCCAAAGCCTGTCTTCGGACGGTCCAGCAGCTCCTTCGGCAGATAGTCGTAAGCGATATCCTTGAGAATCCGCTTTTTGTTTCCTTTCTCGTATTTCAGTCCGTGATCCATGCGGAAAGAGTATTCCATCACATCCTTGTCAAGGATCGGACACCGGGCCTCAAGCGAATATTTCATGGACGCCCGGTCCACCTTACAGAGAATATCCCCGGGAAGATACGTGTCCATGTCCACCAGCATCCGCAGCACCTGCCAGTTCTTAACCCCGTAGCCGCTCTCGATGGGATACCTGCAGGGCAGGCCGTCGCCTGGCACCATTCTGTCCGCCCGGGCAAGGTAATTGTGGGAGCCCAGCTGGGTTTTCGTCTCCCTGTCCCGGTTCTGCGCCACCACCCTCACCCGGAAAGGCAGTTTCTGATCCAGCCCTGCATTCCGGATCAGCGGTAAATTGCACACATCATAGGTAAGACGTCCCAAAGGATCCAGAAGCTGCGCCATGCGCACGTTCTCATAAATATTATAGCCGCAGAAGAATTCGTCGCCTCCATCCCCTGAGAGCGCCACCGTGACATCCTTCCTGGCCAGCTCGGAAACCAGCATTGTCGGAATCTGGGAGGAATCCGCAAAGGGCTCGTCATAATAGCGGGGAATGCTCTCCACCAGCTTAAACATCTCCTTTTCGTCGATGTAGAGCTCCGTGTGATCAGTTCCCAGATATTTCGCCACCTCTTTGGCATAGGCGGCCTCATTGTAGCGCCCCTCATGAAAACCAATGGAAAAGGTTTTCACGGGCTCCTTTGAATGTTCCTGCGCCATGGCTGTCATCAGGGACGAGTCGTAGCCCCCGCTCAGGAAAGCCCCCAGAGGCACGTCGGCAATCATGCGCTCCGCCACCGCTTTTTTCAGAAGCTCCTTCAGCTCGCCCTTCGCCTGTTTATAATCCGTGACAGGGTTTTGGCGCATTCTGTGATAGACCTCCTTAATATCCCAATATTTCCAGGTCTTTATCTCTCCATAAGAAAAGCGCAGAATACCGCCTGGCTCCAGCTTGTACACATTCTCAAAGATGGTATCCGGCGCATTGATATACTGCTGGAACAGGAACCTGCGAAGCACCGGCCGATTGATTTTTTTCGCAAA
Source organism: uncultured Lachnospiraceae bacterium (assembly GCA_910579685.1). Classification (GTDB taxonomy): domain Bacteria; phylum Bacillota; class Clostridia; order Lachnospirales; family Lachnospiraceae; genus Suilimivivens. The sequence goes on from CAJTVN010000002.1 coordinate 91,650, forward strand.
TCCCTCTCTTGCCATCAACGGCTTGAGCTCTGACGCAAAAAAGAGGTTTTCTCCGTCCCTTTCGTAATAAAGCGGTTTTTTCCCGATCCGGTCGCGGACAAGGAACACCTCGTCCGTGTCCCTGTCATACAGACAGATGGCGAACATCCCGTTGAATCTGTCAACGCACGCAATCCCCCATTTCAGGTAAGCCGCTATGATCACTTCCGTATCGCAGGTGGATCCAAAGGGATAATCCAGTTCCTCTTTGAGTTCCCGGAAATTGTAGATCTCTCCGTTGAATACCACGCTGACCCGCCCGTCCGCGGAGTGCATGGGCTGGTGCCCCAGGGGCGAGAGATCCAGGATGGAGAGCCGCCTCTGGGCAAGACCGATCTGATAGCCCTTTTTCATGGGATAAATCTCCTCCCCGCTGTCATCCGGCCCCCTGTGATACATGGTATCATTCATTTTTTTCAGCTGTTCCAGGCTAAACGCCCTTTTCGATACAAAACCGCATATTCCGCACATAAGCTACCTCTGTCCCTGCAGGATCTCCTCGATATATGACTTCCACTGTAAAAGTATGGCCTGCCCGTTGATTTTTTCCCGGATCCTGTGCGCCTGCCTTCCCAATCTCTGCGCCAGCTGCTGATCCTCGATCAGACGGTTAATCCCGTTTTCCATCGCTTTTTCATCCCCCACGGGAATCAAAAGACCGTTCACCTCATGGGCGATCACGGTCCGGGGGCCGCCGCAGGGGCAGTCTGTGGCCACCACAGGCATCCCCATGGTCATGGCCTCCAGAAGCGCATTGGGCATTCCCTCATAGTCGGAGGAAAAGGCATAGACCGCCGCCTTTGGAAGCTCCTTCTCCAGAAAATCGCTTCCCCCCATCAGAGCAATGTAGCTTCCGGCATGGTTCTTACTGATGATAGCCTCCAGCCTCTCCCTGGTCCCGTCAAAGGAATCGGGGCCGTAAATTTTGAGGGAATAGTCCGGATGCTTTTCGTGAACCTTCACAAAAGCCCGAAGCAGCATGGCCTGATTCTTAAACTCCACCAGACGTCCCGACTGCACCACCAGCTTTTCCTTTTTTCCGCCTTCCGGTACGTCCAGATACTTGTCGTTTACCGGATTCAGGATGATTGCGGAACGCTTCTGCAGCGCTTTGGGAAAGGATTCCATCTGCTCCCTGGTCTGGAACACGCAGCCCGCCGCCCTCGGATAGAGCAGGGGAATCAGAATCCGGTCGGCCATGGAATTGTAGTAGGACTTCGGATCCTGCCGCACCGCTGTGATAACAGGTGTTTTTGTACCAATCGCCGCAATCAGCGCCCTGTAATTGGGTCTCCTGGTGAAGGAAATCACCACGTCCGGCCTCTCTGAACGGATCAGCTGCCGCAGATACCGAAAGCGCAGGAAAATTTTTGCGATTCGGCCCCTGCCCTCATCCTCGGGCCTTAGGCCCACGTGGATTCTGCGCACCCTCGGATCCAGGGCAAATTCCTCCTTACCCTGCCACTGCGTGGCCGCCAGCACCTCATAGTCCTCCTGCACCAGCCAGTTTGCCAGATTGGATACCACGCGCTCCGCACCGCCCTGCTCAAAGCAGTTTAAATGAAATAAAATCTTTCGCATGCTATATTCCTCATATTCTATCACAAATCAGGGACAACCTCAAGTTTGCCTGGTTTTGCCCTGCTCTATGACGGGCCGTCAGGGATCTTTTCATCCGCCAGAGTACAAAACCTGCGGACATAATTCTCATAGGTGAAAACCTGCGCCCTCTCATAAGCCGCCCTGCGGTAGAAGGCCAGCCTTTCGCCGTCCTGCATCAGAGCGGACACCACCTGCGCCATGTCCCGCTCCTGCTCTGTGATATGTTTTGGGTCCAGATCACGTTCCTTGTCCATGACGGGAACAAGAATCCCGTACTCTCCATAAATAACAGGCGTTTTATTACATTGCGCGCATTCCTCAAACTGTCTCCCTGCCAAATCCGTATCCCCGTTTTCCAGAAGAATTTCAGCCGGTCCTGTGAGGCAGTTTGTGCTGACGGGCGCAAGTTCAAGGGCCATGCCCTCCACAAGCGCATTGGGAAATCCCTCGTTGCCGGAGGTAAGCAGGTAAACCTCGCCCTTTTTCAGATATTTGTAGGGCTCCCGCTGCATCCCGGCAAAGCAAACCGCATCCTCGATCCCCAGTTCCTTTGCCAGCTTCCGGTAATGGGCAAAGGTTCCGGCTCCCATCAGAATCAGCCGGCTTTCCGGTATCCTCTCATGAACCAGAGAAAACACCTTGAGCATGTGCCAGAATCCCTTCATGTCGTCGTCCCGGCCCATGGAAACAAGATTCCGTATCTTCCTGCCCTCCCCGTCATGCTCTTTCCAGGGAAGGGCGGGTTCTTTGCTGTCGGCCTCCCTTCGGATGGCGGCCACATCGTACAGATTGTAAAGTACCGCTGTCCTGTGAAAATTAAATTTCTCTTTCAGCTCCTTCTCAATTTCCCGGGAGCAGCAGATCATCAGATCCGCCAGCTTCACAAACAATTTGATCTTTGCCGTTTCCTCCACGTCCGTGTAGTTGCGAAGTCCCAGCCACACCTTTTCTCTTCCCGTCCTGGAAAAAGCGTTTACCATGTTTGCCGTGGGGCCAAAGCTGTAAACAATAGCAGGCCGCATCCTTTTTTTGAGTCCTCTCACTTTGAGGGAGCGCCTGACAATATTCAAAAGCTTTTGCAGCTTTCCTCTGCGGACCCCAAGCTGAATATCTATGATGGTCAGACCTTCCACGTCATAGGCGATATCCGCCGAATCAAAAATAACGATCGTTATATCAAAATACGGTTCCAGAAGCCTTGCGGTTGTGATGCAGACTCGTTCAAAGCCTCCCTGATGAAGCATGGGGCTTATGAGCATCAGCTTCTTCTTTTTATCTCTGTTTTCTTCCATCCTGTCCACCCGTCCGCTCCTTTTGCCGGCTCTGTTTCGGTATCAGTCAACCGTCGCTTCCTGTAAATTTCCCATTCTCATAAAACCGCATCATCTTCTCCGCCTGGGCCGCCACGTCAAAACCGGCCTCCTGCATCTGCTTCACATGACTTCTTCGCCGGTAATCCTGCGTACTTCTGATATAATCTGCCCATGTACCGGGCTCCTGATCAATGCTCATGGAATGGACAAGGGGCGTGACGCAAACCTCCTCACAGATCGTATCCGACATCACGCACCGAAGGCCTGATGCCTGAGCCTCCACAACCGTTCCCGGGAGTCCCTCGAAACGGGAGGGATAGACAAAATAATCCATGGCCTGATAATAATGATAAATATCACTGTGATTTCCCAGAAAATGCACACTGTTTTCAATCCCAAGCTCCCTGGCTAACCCCCTCGCCCCCTCCATACCGGCTCCCTCGCCAAGAAGAAGCAACGCATACTCCCGCTCTTCCCTTTCCTTACAGAGCTTCGCAAATACCCGAAGCAGGTACTCGTGGTTTTTGGCATAGTGGAAACGCCCCACATGACCGATCACATATTTATCAGCTATTCCCAGCTTTCGGCGCATCTCCTCTCTCTTTGCGGGGTCAAACCCAAAGGCATTACAGTCAATGGCATTGGGTACAAAAATTGTCCTGCCCTCCCTGACCGCCCGCTCGCCAAACACGGAAATCCCCGCAAGCCGGGAACAGGTGAACATATAATCCGTCTTAGCGGAAAGGTTTCTTCGCATCAGCCGCGTCAGCGTGCCCTTGATCCCCTTGTCCACCCCGGCGCTTCTGGCATGGGCGATGGTCACCGGAACGCCTGCCTTCTTTGCCATGGGAAGATAGACTGCTGCACAGCTGGTGATATGTCCCTGAACCGCACAGAACTCGTGATGTTCCACAAAAAAGCGGGAAAGCGCTCTCTTGTAAATAAGAAGATTGTAGATGCGGAAACGGGGAACACGGAAAATCCGCCCTCCCAGCTTTTCGATCTCCTCATCGAAATGTCCCTTCTGCCGTGTGTGAACCAAAAAATCAAACTGCACCCTGTCTCTGTCCAGGTGACGGTAAAGATCCATGATACGGCTTTCCGCACCACCAAGCTGGGTGTTCCCCAGAACATGCAATACTCGAATTGGCTCTTTCATATGAATCCTCATTTCTTCCTGTCAACCGAAAACGCCGCTTCCGCTCCTCAGTCTTCCTATCAGATATTTTCCCTTCGCCATGAAAAGCTCTTTTATTCTCCCTGAATTGCCTCTTTTTTTGGGCGGCTGCTCCAGATACTCGTCATAAGAAATCCATTGGACATCCTTCCTACTGAAATAACCCTCGTACTTTGCAAGATCCTTCTCCGAAACCGTGCCGGTATGAACCACCATGGTAGAATATCCCGCCTTCTTCCGGAAGGTCCGGCTCAGCTGAAAGGAGATGGGGTAAAAGCAAAGCCCTCTCCACTCATAGGGGCCGTCCCCGAAACCGTCCGTAAGAGCGCAAAAGCCAGTCTGCCTAAGAGCCTTCAGGGTATTTGCGTCAAAGGAATGCGCCGGCGCCATGAACAGGCCTGTCTCAATCCCCTTCTCAAGAAGAAGCGCCCGCCCCCGCTTTAACATTTCCCTCTGGGTTTCAAAGGGCAGGCCTGCAAATTCGGAAAAGTTGTTAAGGGGAAACAGGCCTCCCTTTTTCGTGGTATAGATATGGCGAAAGCCGTGCATGGCCACGCACCAGCCTTCCTCCTTAAGCTGCCGGATATAGCACCAGAAATCCTCAGGAGGCGGGAAAGCTTTGGTTTTGCCTGCGTCCGCTCCCGTATTTTCTCCGGCGGCCTGTGAAGCTTTTGCCTTAAGATTCTCATCCCCGTTGTCAGGAACCACTCCGATCAGGGGCCTGATCTGATATTTGTCAAGGAGCGCCTTAAACCGGTAAAAGCGCTCCCAATCCATATCAGGTGTTATGTCATCCAGTCGAACAGCTATTTTCATAACGCTCCTGCCTCATTTTAAATGATTCACGTACCAGTCGATGGCCAGATGGATCCCCTTTGCAAAGTCGTATTCGGGATCATAACCAAGAAGCCTTCTTGCCTTGCTGATATCCGCATTGGAGTCGCGGATATCTCCCTTGCGCTCGGGGCCGAAGATGGGCTCCACCTGTTTTCCAAGGGCGTCGCAGAGCTCATGGTATACGTCGATCAGATACTCTCTTCCCCCTGCGCCGATATTGAAGGCCTCTCCCGCCGCATCGGAGGGTGCCAGACACGCCCTTAAATTTGCCTCAATCACATTGTCAATGTAGGTAAAGTCCCTGGACTGCCTTCCGTCTCCGTTGATCGTGGGCACCTCCCCGTGCATCAGCTGCCTGATAAACCGGGGAATCACGGCCGCATAGGCCCCGTCGGGATCCTGCCTGCGCCCAAACACATTGAAATACCGAAGGCCGTAAGTGTCAAGATCATACAATTCCTTATACAGTCGTCCATACTCCTCATCCGTCTTCTTGGTCAGGGCATAGGGGGAAAGCACCCTGCCCTCCTGCCCCTCCCGCTTGGGAAGCACGGGATGATCCCCGTAAACGGATGAGCTGGACGCATAGACAAACTTCTTTACGCCGTTTTGTCTTGCGGCCTCCATCATGTTCAGTGTGCCCCGGATATTGATCTCCTCGTACAGAAGCGGCATTTCGATACTTCTCGGAACACTTCCCCAGGCAGCCTGATTGAGTACAAAATCAACGCCCCTTGCGGCCTCCATGCAGGTTTCCAGGCTGCGGATATCCCCTTTGATAAAGGTGAACCCTGGATTTTCCATAAAGGGCTCGATATTCTCATATTTCCCGGTGGAAAGATCGTCCAGACACCTGGCCTGATATCCCATATCAAGTATGGCCTCGCACAGGTTCGAGCCGATAAAGCCCGCTCCTCCGGTCACCAGAAAGACTGCGTTCTTTTCAAATTTTAATTCTCTGTAACCCATGTTCTTTGCTCCTTATTGCCCTATAATCTCCAGTAAATATAATCTTCCCTCAAATACTGCCTGCGGTCAAACAGGCCCTTGATATCCATAAGCACCTTCTTTTGGTGAACCGGATTGTAAAAGCCGCGGATCTCATCCTCCGTAAGGGGAAGGAACTCCTTATGCGCCACTGCGACAAGCACCGCATCCATATTCGTAACCGCATCCATGGTCTCAAAGGTAATGCCGTAGAGCCTCTCCGCCTCCTGCGCATCCGCCGCCGGGTCCACCACAACAGGTGTTATTCCATACTCGCCCAGCTCATTATAAATGTCGATGACCTTGGTATTTCTCGTGTCGGGACAATTCTCCTTGAAGGTGAAGCCCAGAATCGCCACCTTCGCTCCCTTTACCGGGATATCGGCCCGGATCAGGTTCTTCACCAGGGCCTGCGCCACATACCTTCCCATATCGTCATTGATCCGCCGGCCGGCCAGAATAATCTGGGAGTGATAGCCAAGCTCCTCCGCCTTGTAGGTCAGATAATAGGGATCCACCCCAATGCAGTGGCCTCCCACCAGCCCCGGCTGGAATTTCAGGAAATTCCACTTGGTTCCCGCCGCTTCCAGGACGGATTTGGTGTCAATGTTCATCCGGTTAAAAATAATGGAGAGCTCGTTCATAAAAGCAATGTTAATGTCCCTCTGGCTGTTCTCAATCACCTTGGCGGCCTCCGCCACCTTGATGGAATCCGCACGGTAAACTCCGGCCTCCACCACCAGCTCATAGACCCTGGCAACCGTCTCCAGCGTCTCCTCGTCCATACCGGACACGATCTTTGTGATCGTCTCCAGGCGGTGTACCTTGTCCCCAGGATTGATCCGCTCCGGCGAATAGCCGATCTTAAAGTCCTCGCCGCACTTCAGTCCGGATTCCTTCTCCAGAATGGGAACGCAGATCTCCTGTGTGACCCCGGGGTACACGGTGGATTCAAAAACCACCACGGAACCCTTCGTGAGATTCTGCCCCAGAATTCTGCTTGCTCCCTCCACCGGCGACAAATCGGGCGTGTGATCACTGTTTACCGGGGTGGGAACCGCCACGATATGGAATTTCGCCTCCCGGAGCTTTGCCGCGTCTGCGGTAAATTCCACCGCCGTATTTTTTATTACATCATCCCCCACCTCTTTCGTGGGATCGATTCCCTTTTTGTACAGTTCTATTTTCTGCTCGTTCAGGTCAAAGCCAACCACCTTGATTTTTCCTGCAAAGGCTACCGCTATGGGCATTCCCACATAGCCGAGCCCCACCAGGGAAAGCTTCTCCTCCCCCTTTACCAGCTTTTCATACAAATTCATCTCTCCGTCCTCCCTTTCCCAGACATCTTTCAATCTCTTCCATATAGGCATCCGCCACTTTTTCCCGGTCAAACTCCCGCTCCATTTTCAACCTGGCCGCTTTTCCCATTTCGGCCCTTTTCCCTGCGGAAAGCTCTGTGAATTTTGAGAGCGCCCTGGCCAGATCCCCGCTGTCCGCGGGTTTGCATCCAAAGCCGGTTACGCCCTCCTCGAAAATTTCCCGGCATCCGCTGATATTGGTGGCAATCACCGGACGACCCGTGGCGGAGGCCTCCATCAGCACATTGGACATCCCCTCATGGTACGTTGGGAGCACCAGAGCCGAGGCGTTTTTGATGTACTCGTGCACGTCGGGATGAAAGCCAAGCTGCTTAATCGCTCCCTTCTTTTCGAACGCATCCAGCCTCTCCTGGTAATCCTCATCCGGATATCCAAGAAGTTCAAAGCTCACGGTCTGTGAAGAGAGCTGCAAAGCCGCCTCCAAAAGCTCCTCGATGCCCTTTTCCCGCATCATCCTTCCCACATAGAGAAAGCGGATCTTCTCTCCCTCGGGATAAGGCTCAAAGGCATGACGTTTCAGATTGACTCCGGAGCCGCTGACCAGCCTTGCCTTCTGTCCCGAAATACCGTACTTCTCAAAAATCTCCCGGTTTTCCCGGTTCTGGAAAAAGATGCAGAAAGCCTTTTTCAGCCCCGTCCGGTACATCGCCACGATCATCTTCAAAAAAACACCCTGTTTCTGAAACGTGCTTCCAAGGCCCGTCACCGTCTCGATATAGGGAATCCTTTTCATCCGGCACAGAAAACCGCCGTAAATGTTGGGCTTGATGGTATAGGTCAGCACCAGATCCGGCTTTTCCTTTTTCAGCAGCCTGTGATAGGCGCAAAGAAGCCTGAAATCCTCGGCCGGATTCACTCCTCTTCGGTTCATGGGAATGCGGATCACCCGGCAGCCTTCCGCCTCAAGCTCTCTTGTGCGCACCTCGTCCGGCAGGCTGGCCGCCACCTCATACCTTTCAAGAAGTCTTTTAACTAGCTCGTTTCGAAAGTCATAGAGACCGCCGGAGGAGTTTGCGAGAATCAGGATCTTTTTCATAGGTCAGATAATTTCCTCTTCTTTCAGATTCACAACGGCAATCTCGTTATATTTCATCATACACACGCCTTCCCGGTATTCCCCTATGGCCACCGGGTTTTCCCTTCCCGCCAGATTGTTCAGCACCTGGGCAGGCATGTCCACTCCGCTCTCATAGGCGTGCGGATAGCCGCCTCCAAACCTGGGGTTTACCTCCGAAATAGAATAGATTCCGTTTTTCTCAAATATGTCAATATCTATCATACCACAAAAACCGCATTTTTCCACGAAATTTTGCAGAAGGGTGAAAAGGGCGCCGTCCTTTACGGAAACCGATTTGTCCGTCTCCCCGGCCCGCATCTTGATCTTCTTCTTCACAAAAATCGAGGTGCATTTTCCGGAGATCATGTCGATATAGACGTCTGCGCCGTACTCCTGCCCGTCCATATATTCCTGTATCATCAGATCGTCATACAGGCGAAAGAGCACGTCGATCTCTTCCATGGAGGATGCCTTGCTGATGTTGATGCTGGCGCTTCCCCTGACCGGCTTCACAAACACAGGAAAAGAAATCTTTCCCTCCGCAAGGGCCTCTGCGAAATCCTCCCTTTTCAGATAACAGTTTGCCGTGGGAATCCTCATCTCGCAGAGCAGCTGATACATTCTGTATTTGTCAAAACAGGTCTCCACCAGCTCCCAGGGTGAAATAACAGGTGTTGTACCAACTGCAAGGAACCGCTCCCGCTCCTTTGCCAGAAGGGAGAGCTCCGGATCGATCAGGGAAAAGACCCCGTCAATCCTCTCCTTCCTGCAGATGTCCAGAATCCGATCCAGATAATCCACAGCCGTAATCCTCGGCACCAGGTAAAATTTGTCCGCCTCGTACACCGCAGGGGCAAGATTCGAGCAGTCCGTGGCAATTACCGCGCCGTCCTCTCCCACCGCTTTCTTAAAATACTGCACGATCTTGTTTCTGGTTCCCGCACTCAAAATCAGAATATTCATCTCTCTGCCTGCCTTTCTCCTATAAATTTGCTCCGATTGCCTCAAGGCACAGCGCCTGTCCTTTGCCCGAATCAGAGTCTGTCAAAATACAGCGGCGTACCGCCCGTGTGAATAAAGAGCACTCTTTTCCCCTCTATTTGATTGTCCTGAAGAAACCGGAGCATCCCCCAAAAGGCCTTTCCCACATAAGTGGTATCCATGGGGATCCCTTCCCGCATCATGACCCGGTCAATGAGTCTCTTACTCTCATCCGTGTAATTCCCGTAGCCGCCGCAGCGGTACCTGTCCGTAAACAGCAGCGCATCCTCCCGGTACAGAGAATCAAATTTCTCCCCCAGATACTCCCGGATGCTGTCCTTTACCACCTTGCGGCCCCTGCCCTCTTCCCTGGCAATGCTGATGCCGACGATCCGGGCCGGGCTCCTTCCTCCTTCTGCGGCCCGGGGCAGCCTCCCGCCGCCTTTATGCACATGCGCCGTATCCTCTTTGCCCGCCTCTTCCCGCACTCCCTCCGCCAGGGAGAGAAGCTGTCCGCAGACAAGGCCCGCCTGGGTCGCCCCGGTTCCGGAGGCGTGGAAGATATAGTCAAAGGATATCCCTCTCTCCCGCTCCCAGGCCTCAATCTCCCGGTAGGCTTTCACATAGCTCTCCGTCCCCGGATTGCCGTGGCCGCCGCCAGTGATAAAATAGGGCTTTCGTCCCTCCTGCCTATAAGCCTCAATTCTCCTGTCAATGGTCTCGGAAACCCGGCTTACCGGGCAGGTCTCGACCGCCGCCCCGAACTGCTCCACCAGCTTTGTATTGTAGAGTCTTTCCCTGTTTTCCTCTGGCGAAATAATATGGCAGGAAAGCCCCATTGCCGCCGCCATGTTGGCTATGATCCGGCAATGATTGGAGCTGTTGCTGCCATACGTCATGATCACATCAATATCACTGTCTCTGATTTCCCTGTAAAATTCAGCCGCCTTTCTGGCTTTGTTCCCGCCAAAACTAAAAGGGATCATGTCATCCCTTTTGATATACAGCTGGTTTGCCCCATAACTTCCCGATAAAGGAACGAGAGGCGTCCTGGCAAGAGGACGCTCAAACAATTCGATCCGGTTCATGCTTATACCTCCTCCCCGGCAGCTTCGCCCTGCGCCTGTCCTTGCGCTTTCCGGTATTCGTCAAAATCCGCCACCGTCTGGTCCGCGCCTGAGAGCGTTCCCGACCGCTTGAGAACCTTTCCCACAGTCATCCCAAGCACCTTAAGATCCATGAAAAAGCTGCAGTTATCCACATATTCCAGGTCAAAGGCAAACCGATCCTCCCAACCAAGGGCGTTCCTGCCGTTCACCTGGGCCAGTCCCGTAAGCCCCGGCCGCACGTCGTGGCGGCGGCGTTCCTCTTTCGTATAATAAGGCAGATAACGCACCAGCAGGGGTCTCGGGCCGATCAGGCTCATATCCCCCTTTAAGATATTGAACAGCTCCGGCAGCTCGTCAAGGCTGGTGGAACGAAGTATTTTTCCGAATCTCGTAAGCCTTACCTCGTCGGGAAGCGGCTGGCCTTTCTCGTCTCTCGCATCCGTCATGCTGCGGAATTTGTACAGCTTAAAAATCTTTTCCTTTCGGCCCGGGCGCTCCTGGGTAAACAGCGCCGGCCTGCCCAGCTTAGACCGCACCAGAATCCAGAGGATCAGGTAGACGGGCGAAAGGATGAGTATGCCGCAGAGAGATAGAAGGATGTCCAGGATTCGTTTGATGTGATTTTTGTACATTGCTATTTCCTTTCATCAGGGCTATATCCAAAATGTTCCTCCAAAGCCATCAAATACTCAGGAGTTATCCTGTCTTTTAGACAGCCTAAAAATATGTATTTACCGGTTACATGGCTTTCTCCGCAATGAAAATCAAATCTTTTTAAAATGTCCATACCTATAAGTATATTCCCACGTCTGTCATAATTTATGTGCATATAAGAATCCGGTATCTGATAATTTCCAAATGTTATATTTGTAACCAGATGTTTAAACTTCAGTGCGGGACTTGTGATCTTTTCCTCTCGTGATGCCGCTATACCGTGAGTATATCCTCCGGATTCAACACCATAGCTTTCCCTATAGTCAACACCGCTATCGATATCGTGAATCTTTAGCTCCCCTGCCTCCTGTATATCTCTTGACAGCCTATAGTAAGGAATAACAGATACGGCACATCCTGTATCAATTTTGAACTTCAACTTTTTATAATCCTTGCCCAAAATTCTGCAGGATGATTTTACATAAAATGAGTCCTGGGTATCCAACTCAATATACAAGAATCTACTCATCATAGGATACCCCATTTGCTTCCTCACTTGAATTATCAATAATGCATACCGGATTGCATGCCTTTATTGCCTTTGCCGCCTCTTCATCCGATGTCCCGATATATTTGATAACGCCGCTGTTCGTATCATCATCAATATCTCCCAGTATGATCAGGACATCATGAATCTCATCCATAGAATCAAGATCCACTCTCATACCTGTTGCCAAATCTTTAATTCCCAAATTAACTCGATTCATTCATTTCCACCTTTCATTCCTTCAAAAGCACCCTCTGACCGTCTTAATGATCAGCTCCATATCCTCCGGCGTGTTCTTGATATCGCTTGGCAGGCACAGGCCCCTGTCAAAAATATCCTCCGCCACGCTGTCCTCTCCTTCTTTTGCCGTGATGAAATCATACTCTGCAAACACGGGCTGCAGATGCAGCGGCTTCCAGATGGGCCTGGATTCCACATTCTCCTTTTCCAGGGCATCCATAATCATATCGGGGGTTATTTTTTCTCCCCGGGATGTACAAGCGCCCTGCGCTATGGTCATACAGGAAAGCCAGCAGTTGTCGTCCCCGTCTTGATTCAGCGGGTTCATGGAAATCTCCGGAATGTCCGCAAAGGCCTCCTGATACTGGCGGTAAATCTTCCGTTTCAGCGCCTTGTGCTCCTCCATATGGAGAAGCTGGCCTCTGCCGATTCCCGCCGTGATATTGCTCATACGATAATTATATCCAATCTGGGAGTGCTGATAGAATCTGGCCGGATCCCTGGCCTGGGTGGCAAGGAAGGTCGCCTTTTTGGTGATCTCCTCATCGTCCGACACCAGCATTCCGCCCCCGGATGTGGTGATAATCTTATTTCCGTTAAAAGAATAAATTCCGATTTTTCCGAAAGTTCCCGTATGCTTTCCTTTGTAAATGCTGCCAAGGGATTCCGCCGCATCCTCCACAAGAGGCACTCCATGCTGCGCACAGATCTCCATGATCTCGTCCAGCTTTGCGCAGGTTCCGTACAGATGCACCACGATCACCGCCTTAGGAGACGGATATTTTTCAAAGGCCCTTCTTAAAGCTTCCGGCGACATGTTCCAGGTGTCCCTCTCCGAATCAATAAAGACAGGCGTTGCCTTCTCATAAACCACCGGATTGCAGGTGGCGCTGAATGTGAGACTCGGCACAAAGACGATATCTTTCTCGCCCACTCCCAGAATCCGCAGCGCCAGATGGATGGCCGCCGTGCCCGCACTCAGAGCGGAGGCATGGCCTGCCCCGGTATAAGCCTCCATCTCCTTTTCAAACGCATTGACGTTCGGCCCCAGAGGCGCAACCCAGTTGGTGTCAAAGGCCTCCCTGATAAATTCCTGCTCCTCCCCATGCATGGTGGGGCAGGAGAGATAAATCCTCTTCTTATCCATTATTCTGCACTTCCTTTCTTCTTGTAGGTATAGGTGGGAACAATCTCCCGGATCATGGTCCGGATATCGGCGCTCTCATTCTTCGACGCTTCCTTGAGATCCCTCAGCTGGGCAAAAAAGCGCATCTCGTCTATTTCAATAGGTTTTCCCACAAAAATCAGTTTGTTAGCCGTCTCCCTGAGCCCTTCCTCTTCCATCAGAAGCTCCTCATAGAGTTTCTCACCGGGACGAAGGCCTGTAAACTCGATCTTGATGTCCTCGTCCACCCGGTAGCCGGAAAGACGGATCAGGTTCTTCGCAAGATCCAGAATTTTCACCGGTTTTCCCATATCCAGCACGAAGATCTCGCCGCCCTTTGCGTAGGCCCCTGCCTGCAGCACAAGGGAGACGGCCTCCGGAATGGTCATAAAATAACGGATGATATCCGGGTGTGTCACCGTAACCGGCCCGCCCGCCAGTATCTGCTTCTTGAAAAGCGGAATCACGCTGCCGTTGCTTCCCAGCACGTTTCCGAAGCGCACCGCCACAAATTCCGTGTCATAGTGCTTGTTAAAGGTCTGGATGATCATCTCGCAGATCCGCTTGCTTGCTCCCATGATGTTGGTGGGATTCACCGCCTTGTCCGTGGAGATCATCACAAAGCGCTTCGTCCCGTTCATGGCCGCCGCCTGCACGGTCTTCCAGGTACCGAACACATTGTTTTTCACCGCCTCGTTGGGGCTTGTCTCCATGAGGGGCACATGCTTGTGGGCCGCCGCATGGTACACGATTTCCGGCTTGTAGTGCTCAAAAATCCAGTTCACCCGGTTGGTGTTGCGCACCGAGGCGATGAGTACCACCAGATTCAGCTCCGGATGATCCGCCTGCAGCTCCTGCTGAATATCGTACGCATTGTTTTCATAAATATCCACAATGATCAGCTGCGCCGGCTTATGGCCCGCAATCTGGCGGCAGAGCTCGCTTCCTATGGAACCTCCCCCGCCTGTGACCATGACCCGCTTTCCCTTCACATAGCCCAGGATGGAGTCCAGATCCACCTCAATGGGATCTCTCCCCAGAAGATCCTCCACCTCCACATCCCGCAGCTTGCTGACGCTGACCTCTCCGTTTACCAGCTGGTACATGCCGGGAAGGGAGCGCAGCTTACAGTTGGTTTCCTTGCAGATATCCAGAATTTCCGACATCTGCACTCTGGAAATGGAAGGCATGGCCACGATAATCTCATCAATACCGAAAATGTCGGCGCACTCTATGATTTTCTCCCGGCCTCCCACCACCTTGATTCCCTGGATGAAGCGTCCCCATTTGCCGGAATCGTCATCGATAATACACTTGATCACCATGGTGGAAAAATTGCTGTTCACAATCTCCTTGATAATCAGGTTTGCCGCTTCCCCGGCTCCGATCACCATGACGGAGATCCCGTTGTTTTTGTTCTGCTGCTTGTGCTTTAAGCTTCGGAAAAACCGGTAGGAAAAACGGCTCACAAACACAAAGCTGATCAGCAGGAACACGTAGAGGAAATAATAACTTCCCGGAACCGCCTGCTGTCCCGGCGTCTTGAAGAACTGAATGCCAACGCTGTAGCACACCGCTGAAATACAGCAGGAAATCACAATATTCTGAAGCTCCGTCTCCCCGGCATACGCCCAGAGACTGTGGTACATCCGGAATAAATACAGAACCAAAAGCGTAATCAGGATATTGACCGCCAGAAACCGGTTGATGGGTTCCATAAAGTGGGACGGTATCTCGGATATATTGAAATTATAGCGCATGAGAAGAGCCAGATAACTTGCTCCGATCACGCTGATGATATCATAGATGATCAGGCAGGTTCTTCTGTACAGCAGTTTTACATTGAATGGTTTTTTCACTTTCTTTGCTTCTTCACTCATGACCTAAACTTTCCTCTTGAAATAAAAGCGGCGTGATCACCAGCATCAAAAAGAGACCGCAGGGATTGCTCAGATGGAAAACCCACTCCACCATACCCGCAACGCCAACCGCGGCGGTCACCACCACGGGCAGCGCCGCATAAGTTATTTTGTCCCTTTTCCTGCAATAATAAAGACATCCTTTAACAAAAGCGGCAATTCCCACCAGAACAAAGACGATCCCCACAAAAATACCGTGGTCGTAGGCTGCCTGTAGATAAATATTGTGGGCATGGGTTGCGATCTCGCCGTTTTGCAGAACCGCGCCCATCTCCTCATGACCCGTCCAGTTCAGCTGCTCAATATAGGAACGGAAAATATCTGTCCTGCCGTTGGTATAGTCCTCCTGCTTCGGAATCTCCTGGGGGATCTCCTGCCCGGCCGCTTCCATCTCTTCCATCAGAATCGCCTTCTCTTTTTCTGTCTGCTCCCGTTTTTCCTTATGGGTGGACTGGTATTGCTCGATCTCCCCGTACACGTCGAAAGTTCCTTCCGGAATGCCGAAAATCTTTTCCGCAAACACGTCGATAAAGCGTCCCACCCGCATAAAGTTTTTGGAATCCAGGTTCCTGCCCCGCATCACATCCTGGGGACAGTACATGGAATACTCGATCTCGTAGAGAAAAGGATCACTCACCGCCGCAGGCACGTTCCTCTGCAGAGTGAAGGTCACCGGAAGGCACACCGCCACGGAAAGCGCAAGCCACAGAAAGCTTCTCCCCGCATTCCTTATCTTTTCCTTTCCCTTTCCCGCCGCCATGATGACAAGGGCAAAGCACAGGGTGATTCCCACCGCAAAATATCCGGTCCTGGCCATGGTGAAAATCATGTAGGAGGACACCGCGCCGAAGAAAACCAGCTCCTTCCAGAAATCCCTGAGTTTTCTGCTCTTTGCAAACTTGGCCAGAAACAGGACGCCTGCCACACACTCCACCATGGTCAGATAGGCGGCCGTGATAGTCACCGTGTGGAAAATATGGGTGTATCTCGCATTTCGGAAGGTGACATAGGGACGGTGCAGCAGCGCATAACCGGTAGCCGCAAGAAACTGGAAGACCACGCCTCTTACCAGATTCACGAGGATTCTCTCCCTGTGCTCCCACATCCCGTAATTCAGATAAAACAGGGTAAAGGAAACCGCAAGGGCAACGCTCCACCACCTGCCGTTGCGAAACAGAATAATCAACACGAAAAACACTCCCAAAAGCCCTGCGAAGAGAGAGGGCCGTGCGAGCCTTCTTCGGAAAAGCCCGATCAGAGTACGGATCAGAATAAGGCCGAGAAGCACGGCGATCCACACCGTGTATTTCAAAACCCGGACATGCAGCTCATCCATTTCCGGCGTCAGGTTTGTCCGGTAATAATGATAGCCGTACAGACCGGCCGCCACAACATAGACCGCATTATACAGGTTAAAAATTTCCTTCCACTTGAACATGGCAATGACCGCAAGGGCAAACCAGAGCATTTCCCTGCGCTCCGCCACGCTGTGATGAATGTCATACAGGCCGCTCATATATTCGCAGCATCCGGCAATTGCACCTGCGATGCATACCGACTGGAAAAGATCCGCCCCGTGGTTTCTGATATATTCCAGGGTAAGGATATCCTCCTGTCCCTGTCTGCCGTGATTAATCCCGTAAAATAAAATTGCGGAAAGAAAGAGAATACTGACAAAAAACACCGTATTGTCCAGCAGATAATTTCCAAAAACGCCGCAAAGCACCAGCGAAAGACCCGCCGCCGTGCCGACTGCCGTCAGGGGATTCATGGTATATTTGAAGGCCCTCTCCACGGTGATCAGCTTATCCTCCCTTTTGCGGTAATACATGCGGACCAGAAAAATCAGCAGCGCCGCAGCCGCCAGAATCAGGGCTCCGCATAAAAGCACCCGGCCCTTTCGAAGAGGCACGCCGTAGTGATATTCCGCAACAAGGCAACTGCCCTCCACGGTGCTGTCGTTGTAATACATGGTCACAAAATAGGGCATTTCCTCAGGGGAATATGCCTCGCAGCCCGCATAGATTTCCGCGTCAATCCCCTGCAGAATCACGTGGTAACTGCTTCCCACCACCATATCGATATCGATCACGGCCTCCTGATAGCCGGGAAGATTAGCCGTATCCACAGCCACCCTCTCCTCACATACCATCTGCCACTGCTCGTCCAGAATTCGCAGATAAAAGGAGCCTTGCGTGCTCCCCTCTCCCAGATATACCCGGATGGTATCCATATGGTCGTACTGTGCCGTAATGGTCTGCAGCACCGTCTTTTCCTCATTGATCACCCCGGTCATGGTTCCCTGTACGGGGCTCTGAGCGGAGGTAACCTGTTCGTGCCAAAGGCGCAGGGGCCATAGAGACAGAAGAAAGCATACCGCCGTTATCACGATAACCGCTTCTATCGCCCTGCTTTTATATACAATTTTTTTCATCCCCAAACCATGCCTTTCCTTCCAGATTTTGTAATACAGCCATGGGTAAGTATATCACACTTATGTCCTGTTATCAAACCTTCCTGCGCCGTTTTGCCGCACACCACTAAAAGTCAGCCGCCGTGTGCATTCGCACTCCCGCAGCCGATATCATGAAGCAGCACCGGAAGCAGCGCCCACAAAAATACCACGTACCGCACCAGGTAAGTGGGCCCGAGAATCACGGTCAGCCACACCAGCAGCGAAAGCGCAAAAGGCGCCAGCTTCCTGATCCGTCCCGCATACCAGAAAAATCCCAGCACGAACAGGTGTGCCCAGAACAGGAACCCCGGTGAAAACAGCATGGATAAAACAGGAATCCTCTGCTGGGTGATCTCAAGGGACATTCTGCGATAGGCCTCGTCAAGGAAGGGAAGAAGGCTGCGCCTTACGCCTGGCTGCTCCACCTCATATCCAAAGTAAGAGCTGTCTGCGTAGGTAAAGGTAAACACACTGTTTCCTCTGTACACGTCGATCACCGTATCCGGGTACCAGAAGCCGTAGGAGGTCATGAACCAGGCGTTCAGATAGGCAATCGGATGCCGGAGCCCGATTTGCAGCCAGAGCTTTCTATATTTTCCCGGATCCCTGCCGTAGGCCTCATTGTCAAAGTCCACCTTCACCCCGTCGGAAACCTTTGGCGTATACCGCTCCAGGGCCTGTGCGGGCAGGATCTCGCACAGTGCGGCCCTCTCCCCGTCTGTCAGCGAGTCCCTCTCCATCTGATAGACCCGGGCCATCTGCTGAATCGGCACGGTGAGCATCTCCTGATTTTCCGATGCGTCCGCATGGAGAGCCAGGGCAAGGGCCTGGCTGATCAGGAAATATCCCGCAATCGTTCCCGCAAATAGAATGAGGATCCGTTTGCGGAATCTGACAAATTCCGCCTCCCTGTCAAACGCGCACACAAGGACGGCGAACACGGCGAAAGCGTAAAATCCGTTGTGCCGAAGCAGCATCATAAGCAGGCAGGAGCCCGCAAACAAAACAACGTCCCCCTTTCTGTGAAAAAAGCGCTCCGGAGCGCCGAGCAGACCTCGAAGAAGAATTACCACCATAAAAAGCATTCCCGTAAAAAGCCCGTCCTTTGCACTGCAGAGGGAAAACATCACAAGCACCGGCCAGAGCCCGAAGTACAGGGCCGAAAGAAGCGCAAACCCGCGGCCTGCCCCCTCCTTTTTCAGCCGCCCGATGCCCCAGGCGTAAATGCAGGACATCACCGCCATCTGAAACAAGGTATAACAGGCGATTCCCAGATTATAGGAGCCGCTTATCTTGTGGACAAGCTGAATGATTCCCCCAAGCAGCAGCACATGAACCAGGGGGTGATGGGTGGTAAAGCTTCTGGTAACCACCTGCATCAGCTCGTCCTGGGCATCATAGACGAAAAACCCGGGATAAACCGCCAGAAATACCGGAAGATAACAGACGAAGATCAGAGCTGCCGTAAGCAGGAAAGCTCTTTTCTCCCGCCCCCGGGCATTGTCCCCTTCTGCGCCTGCGGGTTTTGCGGCTGCCGCCCCCGCCTTCTGCCTCTCAAGGATCCGGTCCCAGGCAAAGCGCACAAGCAGCGTGCCGTTACCGGCAAGAATCAGAACGCCCGCCCAGAGACCGAATTGCCCGAAATCAACGCTCTGCCTCTGCTCCAGCTGTGCGCCGATGCCCATGCAGAGTGAAAACAGTGCGGAAAGAATCCCCGGAACCAGAAAGGCCCCCGCGCCGCCCTTAAATTCATGATCCAGAACACGTTTCATGAGAAGGGAGAGCAGAATCCACAGGAAAACGGACAGTATACTGTTTGTAATGACAAGCTCGCCGCCCCTTATGGGAAGCAGCCATGGGATGGCGCACGTCAGCAAAAAGCCAAGCCCTGCCGCGGCCACACTATTTCTCTTCCTCATGCTCTCCCGCTTCCTTCCCCACGATTTCCCGGATCACAAACTGAGGGGAATTATTCATGGAAATATACATCCTTCCCATATACTCGCCCACCAGTCCCAGCATCAGCATCAGCATGCCGCCCATGAAAACGATTACCGACATCAGCGCACTGAATCCGATCACCAGATCCGGCGGCTGAATAAATATCTTTTTTATGATCGTGTAAATCCCATAGGCAAAGCCGCACAGGGCGCAGACGACGCCGGTAAGCGTGGCCACCCGGAGGGGCTTCACGCTAAAGGCGGTAAACCCGTTAAACCACAGGTTCAGAAGCTTTCCCAGAGTATAGCCGGATTCGCCCGCCCTGCGGTCCCTGTGGTTTACATCCACGTTCACAATGTTTTTGGTACTGCGCAGCACCAGGCCGATGACATAGGGATACGCATATTCATAGCGCATCATCTCCTCCACCACAAACCTCCTTGCGGCAAAGTAGCTTGAGACATACAGATTCCTTGGCTTGCCCAGCATAATGCGGGTCATCAGCTCGTTCACATGGCTTCCGAAGTTGCGAAAGCCCGAGTGATGCTTGTGCTGGTACCTGGCATAGACCACGTCCGCCCCCTGCTCGATTCCCCGGATCAGCTTGCCCGCCTCCAGGGCCGGTGTCTGCCCGTCGTCGTCCAGGCACACCACCAGATCGCCCGTCACGTGGTGGAAGCCTGCCATGAGGGCGCTGTGCTGCCCGAAATTCTTCGCCAGGGAAATGCCTGTTATCTTTTCGTTCTCCCCGCAGAGCCTGCGTATGGTTTCAAAAGTATCGTCCGGCGAACAGTCGTTTACCAGCACGATCTCGTAAGTATACGCTTCCATATTCTTCATGGCTTCCTGAATTTCCGCTACGACTCCCGGCAGAGTGGCCGTGGAGCGGTAGCAGGGAATCACAAAACTGATTTTCTTCACCTACAACGCCTCCTGTGTTTCCTGTTCTGCGGGATTCCACGCCGCCATCAGAATAACATCCTGAAAGCCGCCGTCCAGGTACACCTCGTCCCGCAGATAAGCCTCCTGCACAAACCCCGCCTTCTCATAGCTCCTTCGGGCCCTTACATTGCCTGCCAGCACCCGCAGCATCAGCTTGTGGAGCTTTAACGTCTCAAAAGAGTAGCGCAGCACCAGCCCTGCCGCCTGGGTTCCGAACCCGCGGCCAAGCGCCCCTTTCTCCCCGATAAAAATTCCGTATTCCGCCCTGCGGTGTTCTCTGTCGATATCCCGCAGGTACACGCTTCCTACCGGCTGATCCTGTCTCGTGCAGATCACGAACTGAATCACCCTTCCGGTTTTTACCATGGTCTCGATCCAGTTTAAATGGCCCTGCCTGGTAAAGGGCTTCCGGTAAATAAAATTCCTGCGGACAAAGTCCTCGTTGCGCCATTTCACAATGAGATCCGTATCCTCCGGCGTCATGGCCCGCAGATAAATATCTTTTCCCTCAAGAATATCCTTTTTTTCTCTCTCTTCCAATGACATCATCCCAATCCGCTCTTTTTCAAAATCCCGTCCTTCGCCCGCTCTCTACGCCCTTCGCAGCCGGTAAATCTCAAATGCATCGCCAACCGCCTCTGCCCGTTCGACTGAAATTTTCACTCCCATTTCCTCATAATACCGGCCAAGCCAGCTCATATCCGCCCCGGCCTCCTGGACATAGTAGACATCCTCCCGCTCAATCAGCGCCTTTGCCGGATCCTCAATGCCGAAGAGCGAAAGCTTCTTGCGCCACAGAGGGCTTTTGCAGGCCCAGCCGCCCATAATATCGTAGTTGTCCAGGGAGTTATCCACCTTCTCAAACATTTTTTCCGTGTAGCCCACAGAGGAATACACGTCGATCAGATAAAAATTTTCCTTATTCTCCTGCCTTCCGAGAAAGGCGTAGAGCTGTTCGTATCTGACATTTTCCCTTGCCTTTCCCGCCGTATCCAGGTCCGCCTGCCGAACCGCCGACGGAAAAATCAGTGCTCCCAGAAGAGCGTACAAAGTACCCAGAACAAGGGGTGCGGCAAGCGAATATGCCTTCGCCTCTTCCCGCCTTCTAAGTGCCCGGCAGTGCTCAAACAAGAGGGCAGCCAGAATGCACAGCTCCGTCAGGTACATGGAATGGCTGATCCGCACGGGCACTCTCCCCCGCTGTATCAGCCAGATCCACAGGACCGTGCGCACCAGAAAGAGAAATCCCAGCTTCCAGAGAATCTGCCAAAAGCGGACCAAAAATTTCCTCTCTCCCCCAGGCAGGGCCGTGGCAAAAGCTGCCAGATAGGAGACAAGCAAAAGAAAGCTCCAGGGAAAATCGCTCTCGTTGTGGGAGGGCGGATAAAAAAGCCTTCGGTAATACCGACCAAGGCTCTCCCGAAGCCGGCCGACAAAGGACGCACCGCCGCTTCGCTCCGCTGCCGCATAATCCGCAACGTTGCCAAGAAGGTCCTGGTCAATCCGCTCATCCAGCCCGAAATTGTAGTTGTCAAGCAGCATCCACTGGCCCTCTGACAGCCCGATCTCATCGAAAAATTCCCGGTGCTCCTCATATTCCGGAAGCACCTGAAAGTCATACAGCTCCGTGCGGTTGTTAAAATATTCCAAAAAGCTCTGCCATGACCCGCTGCCGTAGGCAATCCTGTGGCTGATCTGCCCGAGGGCAAGCCCCGCAAGGATCATTCCGATCACTGTAAGATATTTGATCCAGTTGTCCCTGGTAAAAATCCTCTCCTCGCTCCCCCACTTGATCACCCCCACCGCACAGATCAGGGGAAGCTGCAGAAGCAGCATCCAGGGACGCACCAGAAAGGCGAGAACCGAAAGAAGGACGGCGGGAATATTGCTTCTGATAAAGGCTTTGACAAGGGCGCCGCCTCTCTCCCCTTCCGATGCGCCCTCACCCTTCGCCCCTGCGGACCGGTCCGTTGTGAGAAATAGAAAAGCCGCCGTCGAAGCCAGAAGCGCGGAGGTCACCGTGTACTGTGCCGACACCAGATGGGGAAGCAGAAGGCCTGCCGCCAGAATGCCTTCCGCAGAGAGAAGCAGCGCCTTTCCCCACAGTTTTTCACAGAAAAGAAGGCTCCTGTGTGCGATAAGGGCAATGCTTCCATAGTGGCACAGACACAAAAAGATTCCATACCAGGGAAGCGTGCCGGCAATCCGGTAAAGCAGGCTGATCAGAGCGCTTATGGGCCACCGCATCTGAATATTGCGGCTCTCCGGCGCTCCCGTGTAAACCCCGGCCAGAATGTCCTTCATCAGGACGTCGTCGTTCAGGTCAAAATAATAATCATACCTCACTCCCACAAAAACCAGCAGAAGCAGTAAGAAAAGTCCTGTCAGTATCCAATTTTGATATCTCCTGCAAAAAGTCCTACCTGCCATAGAATTCCTTTACTTTGTCAGCGATATAATCCACTTCCTCCTCCTTGAGCTGGTAAAACATGGGAAGGCGCAGCAGTCGCTCGCTCTCCCTTGTGGTATATTTATCCTCCCCGTTAAACCGCCCGAACTTAAGGCCCGCAGGAGCGGAATGGAGGGGAACATAGTGAAACACCGCAAGGATCTCCTTTTGCTTCATAAAATCAATCAGGGCGCTCCTCTCCTCCATATCCCTGGTCTTGATGTAAAACATATGTCCGTTGTGGACACAGCCGTCGGGTATATGGGGCAGCTCTATTTTGCCGGCCTCCATCAGGGGAAAGAGGAGACGGTAATACTGATCCCACCGGGCAAGCCTGGCACGGTTAATCTCATCCGCAGCCTCAAACTGGGCGTAAAGGTAGGCCGCATTCAGCTCGCTTGGAAGATAGGATGAGCCGAAATCCTGCCAGCGGTACTTATCGACCTGTCCCCGGAAATATTTGCTCCGGTCCGTACCCTTTTCCCTCAGGATCTCCGCCTTCTCGATATATTTTTCGTCCCGTATCAGAAGAGCGCCGCCCTCTCCCATACTGTAATTCTTTGTCTCGTGAAAGCTCAGCGCCCCAAACTCTCCGAAGGTTCCGAGGGCTTTTCCCTTATACGTGCTCATGATCCCCTGTGCCGCATCCTCCACCACGAACAGCCCGTAGCGGTGCGCAATCTCCATGATCTTGTCCATCTCACAGCCGACCCCGGCATAATGCACCACGGCGATGGCCTTTGTCTTCTCCGTGACGGCCGCCTCGATCAGATTCTCGTCAATGTTCATGGTATCCGGCCGGATATCCACAAACACCGCTTTGGCTCCCCTCAGCACAAAGCCGTTGGCCGTGGAGACAAAGGTATAGGAGGGCATGATAACCTCGTCCCCCTCCTTTATATCGCACAGCAGGGCCGCCATGTCCAGGGCATGGGTGCAGGAAGTGGTGAGCAGGCACTTGGCCGT
Source organism: uncultured Lachnospiraceae bacterium (assembly GCA_910579685.1). Lineage (GTDB taxonomy): Bacteria > Bacillota > Clostridia > Lachnospirales > Lachnospiraceae > Suilimivivens. The sequence goes on from CAJTVN010000002.1 coordinate 115,409, forward strand.
CCCTGTGTTCTTCTCCAGAAAAGCGCTGCACTTTGCGGTAAACTCCCCGTCCCCGCAGATGTGCATGCTCTCCACCGCCTTTCTGACATTTTCCATTTCTCTTCCCGTACAGGGAGGTATATTAAACCGAATCATATTTTTCCTCTTTTCCAGGCATCCGTAAGTTCCCGGCGCACTTTTCGCCGCCTTTACGGTCATTCATAAACCGCATAGGCTTCGTTCACAAATGCCTGCTCATAATGATTGTTATCCATAAATTCCAAGATCGCACCCAGCTTCTCATCCCCGCCGCAGGCCGCCTCGTCAACGCCAAACCATTCCATGGCCCTCTCATTGCCCTCATGGTACGCCGCAAGATAGGGGGTGATGATCACCAGAGGCCTGTCTGCCCCCTCCGGCTCCATATCCTCCCCGAGATCCGACAGCTCCTCCCTGAGAAGCGAGAGACTGTTGGTATCCAGATCCGGCCAGGAAGTAAAGATGGCCGGCGGCCTGTCGAGATAGTAGGAAAGCCCCGGGATATCCCCGTAGAGGATCAGTTTTTTCCCCTGATAGCCCTCCTGGTTTTCCGCCATGAAATTGCTCAGCTCATCCATGGTCTCCGCATTCAGCGCAGTGGTATACATCCCGAAAAGCACCCGGTTATTGAGAATTCTCACATTCCTCGTTTCGCCGCTTTCCCCGTCCTTAAACACATAACCCGCGCCAAGGCCCAGGCTCTGAAGCAGAAAGGCAAGCGCCATGGCCGCCGCCATGGCCTTTGCCGGGAAAAAGGGGATGCGGCCGGTGCTGTCCACACAGGTTCTTCCCCATCTGACAAAGCGGTAAATCATCCAGAAGGTCACCGGAGCGATAAAAAACAGATTGTTGAGAATCGGCCACACATAATTATTGCTTCCAAGCGGTGTGACCAGAATGATCACGAGGCTGATGCAGCCGATCAGCTTCCACTCGTCGTCCAGCATCCTTGTGGCAATCATCCAGACGCAGACTCCCAGGGAAAGGATCAGAAAGATCACGCCCCACTGGAGCCCCGATTCCTTCTGGTAATATCTGAAATTGTACATGCCCCATTTTCCAAGAACCACGAACAGAAATACAATGCATGCGCAGTAAACCACTTTTCTGACAAGGGGGAACTTTTCCCTGCGGATCATGAAAAACGGGATGCCGGGCAGGATGCACAAAAGCATGTAAAGCATCCACTCAAACCCCCTTCCGTAAGCGGACAGAATGGAACCCAGCATTTCTCCCAGGGTATAGTCCGACGCTCCCGCAGACATGCCGAACAGCCCGTCAATCAGCTCCTCGTAAGCTCCCAGGCCGTAGCGGGCGGTAATTACGAGAAACATAGCCGCCTGGGCTGCCAGAAAGCCTCCCGCGCACAGCGCCGTCTCCCTTGCCAGTCTTTCAAAGGATTTGCGCTTTCTGCTTCCGTAATACCAAACCGCCACAATCAGCGACGCCTCCAGCACATTGGGAAACCGCACCGAGACATTCAGCCCAAGGCAGATTCCGGCCAGGAACAGGCATGCGGGGCGGCTGCCCGCAAGCCCCCGAAAGAGCAGAACCGCACCCACAAGAAAAAACAGGTAGGTCATGTAATTGTAGAGGATCCCCGTGGGACACCAGCAAAAACCGATAGCCGCCATCTCCCCCGCAAAGGCCAGGAAGGAAGGCATCTTGGTCTTAAAAAAGCGGTAGGAAAAAAGAGCCATCCCGCTGACAAGCAGGGAAGTGTAGAATTTCATCCCAAGCAAAGTCCCGCCCATGGGAAGCTTTGTCAAAAAATGCCCCGCCACATTGGACAGGAAGGTGGCGAGCATCCACACGCCCTGGCTGCTTTCAAAAAAGCGGTAATTTCCAAGGCTGTAAGGCGTATCCGTCAGATCCACTCCCTGATTGATCTTAAGGAGGGGAAAAAGCAGGAGAATTACCGGAAACAAAAGTTCCGCCGCCCTGTGAAACCAGATTTCCAATTCTCTTTTTTTACTCATTTCGTCACCCCCGCTGCCTTTTTTCTCTTCTTAAGCACAAGGCGGTATACGGCCTTCATCCTTCCAAACAGAATGTCCCGGATCCACTCCAAAAACAATCCCGCCGCATACAAAACCACAAGGCAGAAGACCAGCTCCGCAAGAAACAGGAAAACATCGTCCTTCCCGGCGGGATTTATGATCTTTTTCAGGAAGGGATACCACAGATGGCGCAGATCCGGATGCTCGTGGAACAGGTAAATGCCAAAGCTGTAGCTGCCGATTTTACGAATAATGTCCGCCTTCCACCCTTCCTTAATCTTTATTCTCATAAACCCGTAGAACAGTCCCGCTGCCCCGAGAAGGCAGAAAACAAAATTATAGTGAAACGGCACCGTGTAATAGTAGGCCGCCTGTGGGAAGTAGGGAAGGAGGCGCCACAGCGCCATTGTCACGCCAAACACCGCAAGGCAGCTTCCCGTATAGAGCGCAAAGCCATGCCTCCTTAGCTTTTCCGAACCATAGAGCCGCAGGTAGGCGGCCGTCAGATAGACACAGACAAACCACGAAAGGTCATAGCCGTAGCGGTCCGTGGCAAGCGGTACGGGACAGATACTCTTGATCCCGCAGAAGATCAGAAGCAGGAAAAAGAGAATTTTCTGAAACTGCGCTTTCGTGAGCCTTTCGGCCGCCCCGTTCAGTATGGGCTGCAGAAGCATCAGACCAAAGAAAGAGGTTGCAAACCAGTAGCTCTCCGTCTCAATGGGAAGCAAATACTGAACCAGCCCGTAGATTCCCATTTCACCATAGAGAGTTGGATAGCCAAAAAACAGAAGGACAGGGGGGATCAGGAGGGAATAGAACCACAGCCGCGCCAGGAAAATAACCTCTCTGGAAATGCGGAATTCCTTTTTTTCTCCCAGATAGCCGCTGATGAACACATAGGCGTTGACCGCCATGATACAAAACGCCTCCAGGAAGGTTCCTATAAGCTGTTTGGTTGACGCCGCAGGAAATACGCCTGCCGTCACATCTCCCGAAAGAAACGGCTGCTCCGGAAGAAGACCGCCGGATTCCCGCAGGAAATGCATCACAACCACCATCATCATGGCAAGAGCCCTCAACAATTCAATATTCGCAAGCCTCTTTTTCCTTCCCACAGCCTGCTCCTTTCTCAGCGCTCCCTCTTTGCCGCGCCGTTCTCCACCCGGTAAACCATATCGCATTTCTCAATTGTCTGCAGCCGGTGGGCGATTATGATCAGGGTCTTTCTTCCGTGCAGGCGGTTAATGGAATCCATGATAGCCGCCTCCGTCTCATTGTCAAGAGCCGACGTGGCCTCGTCCAGTACCAGCACCTCCGGATCCTCGAACAGCGCCCTGGCAATCCCGATACGCTGCCTCTGCCCTCCGGAGATGCGAATTCCCCGCTCTCCGATTCCCGTATCCAGCCCCTGCGGGAGTCCGCGCACGAACTCGTCCAGCTGGGCTTCCCGAAGAGCCCTCCACACCTTCTCGTCGTCAATGTCCTCATCCGCACAGCCGAAAGCGACATTTTTGCGGATGGTGGAGTCGATCATAAAGATTGTCTGGGGGATATAGCCGATGTTCTTCAGCCAGGAGCGGTAATGCTCCCTGACCTCTTTGCCGTCCGCCAGAATCTGTCCGCTCTGCAGCTGCAAAAGCCCCAGAAGAATGTCCACCACCGTCGTCTTTCCGGCCCCGGAGGTACCCACGATCCCCACGCTCTTTCCAATGGGGATCTCCATATCCGCATGGTCAAAAATAAGAACCTCCGAATTGGGATATTTATATACAATATCCTTCAGTTCAATCTTGTCCCGGATCTCCAGCTTCTCCACCTCGTCCGTCTTCCGGTAGGTCTCCTCGTCATAATTGATGCTTTCATCCTGGATCTCCTCCTGCAGATTGTCCGAGACTCCCATGAAAAAGGGCTCAAAATAGGCGATGGACGTCAGATGGTTGTTGATCCGGTTTGCACAGGGGATCAGCCGCATGGCGGCGACCGCCAGGATACCCAGCTGCGGCATGATATTGGCAATCTCCCCGCCCTTCAGCATGCTGACCATCACATACAGGATCATTCCCGCAATCGCCACCGTCTCGATCAGAAGCCTCGGCGTCGCATTGTAGAGATTGTAGCGCTGAACCGCACTCACGTATCCGGCTCCGCATTTGGCATATTCGTTGATAAAATAGCTCTCCTTGTCTGCGATCTTGATCTCCTTGATCCCCATCACCGACTGGTCGATCCATTTGTACAGCCCGCTGTAGTACTCCTGGTTCTCCTCCCCGGCCCGGCGCATAATGGGTTTTAGCACGCACTTGATGATCAGAAGGGCCGCAATCAGAAGGAGAGCCACCGTAATGCTCATCCACACGTCCGTCACAAGGCTCACCACCACCAGACAGACAAAAACAATGGACTCACTCACAAGCTGCAACAGGGAAAGAATCAGCCCGTACATGTTGTTGACGTCCGATGTAATGCTTCTCTGAATCACGGAGGTGTCCGCATTCAGGTAGTATTCATAGGGCCTTTGCATAAAATTGATCATCATTCTTCTCGAAGTGGCAAACTGGTTGGTATAGACAAATTTCAGCTGCACCTTCTGCTGAAAGAACAGAAACATATTTTTCAGGGCAAAAACCACGATAAGCCCGGACATCACAAGAACCATGAGGCTTCTGGTGTCCTCATGGTCAATGCGAAAGAGATCGCAGACGATCTGAAGGGTACGGCTGTCCTGAACCGCATTCTCCGTCATCACCACCTTCAGCACCGGATAGATCATGGAAACGCCCAGCGTCTCCAGCACGGCCCCGATCAGCATGAGAAAGACAAGCAGAGCCATCTTTCTTTTCTGTCTCTCGTCCAGCAGGACGATCAGTTTCCTGTATATCTTCTTCATCTATGATTTCACCCTTATCCAACACTTTCACAGTTACTAAGTATAGCAAATTTTCCCTTTTCGGGCAAGGATATCCACGAAAATGCATTTTTATGGCTGTTCGTCCTCCGGAAATTCCTTCCAGACCGCATAGAAGCTCATATCCTCGTAGACAGGCTTGTACTCGTCATAGGGCACGTCATGCTTTTCGGAAAACCAACCGGCAAAAAGGGAATTATGCCTTACCGGAACCGGATCTCTGCCGGCCGTCTGTCCGTCCTCCACATAGATTTTCTTCCACGGCTCTCCATCCACCATGAAAGTAACCGTATGATACCGCATCCCGGAAAGCCACACCTCGTCCAGAAATTTCTTGCGCGCTTCTATGTAAGACACAAGAGCTCTCACATTATTTTCATAACTTTCGTAATACTGATAGCGGTTTTCCAGCGCCTCCCACCGTATGCTGTCAAGCCGCACCGCCTGCCGGGTCTCCTGCGAAAGCGCAGAAATGCCCTCCTCCAGGAGCCATTCCAGATAGGGCGCCGCCTTCTGCTCATACATCTTAAGCGCCTGCTCCTCAAAATCCTCCTGCTCACAGAGCATGGCAAACAGCCTGGTTCCCAGCACATGGTCATCCAGCCTGGTTATTCCCATGGGATCCCCTGCCATGCCGTCCAGGCTGCAATTTCCGAAGATCACGTCATAATCCCATACGGGTCCTGCATAAATCCTGTCGCTCACCGCATCCGAAGGCTTATAGAAAAAACTGCTTGTGACACCGCCGTCATAATTTTTGGTGATTTCCTCCACCAGATATTTCTGTACAAAGGATTCCATGTCAATCAATTCGGAATAGTGTTTTCCACTGCCGGGATCTCTTCCGTCCTCCTGTCCCAGGGCGTCCTCAAGCGCCTGCATCCGGTCCGCAATGTAATTTACCTGCTCCTCGGTGGCATATTTGGGGCTTTGAAGGGCATAGGCGTCTCCACATGACGTGACAAAGCCGCTGACCTCCTCCTCATAGCGGAAGGACAGCTCTCTCTCTATCAGATACCCTCCAGTGATGTCCTCCCCCTCCACCTGTAAGGCCGTCCATTTGCGGCTTCCATCCTGTGAAGTGATCACCTCCAGCTCTTCCAGCTGGGAATCCGTATAGGCGGCCAGAGCATTTTCTTCCATGTCCCTGATCTCCAGGCGTCCCTCTCCGATCTCCACCTTTTCACAAAGATAATAGACCCCACAGTAACAATCGTTGCAATACAGATCCACCGGCCTTCCTTCCGGCACAAAGGACATGTCAAGCGCCCCGGCAAGCCCCGCCGCAATCCGATTGCGCAGCTTGGTCTCATCATAGCCCTCCGCCAGAAGAATCCAGTTTTTGTTTTCTCCAAACCCAAAAAAATCCGCCCCCTGTGCCAGCTTGAGCTGATACGGCTTTTTGGCCAGTCCCCAGGTGGAGTTTCCTCTGCCCTGAATGCTCTTTGCCCTTCCCTGATACAGCAATTCCCCCTCTTCTCCCCAGAGCGTCACTTCTCCCTTTTCCTCATTTCCCTTCTCCGCATGGATCCATTCCATGGATTCCGATTCCGTAGAGAGGGAAAGAACCGGTATTGCGGAAGAATGTATGAAAATCAGAGGCGAGCGCACGCACTCTTCCCCCTCCCCGTCATACAGGACAAATTCATAGACCGTCTCCCATACGATATCGCAGAGCGTATCCCCGGCCCGGAAGCTCTCCTTTCCTATAGAAAAGAATCCGCCGTCCTTGATCTCCTCCACCAGAAGCTCTCCGTCCCTGGCAAACCCGGGGAGAAAAACATAGCCTGTTCCCTTCCCGTCAAACCACAGGGATGTCCGAAACTCACTCTCTGCGCTTTTCAGGGCAAAAAGCACGGGGGAGAACTCCCGGCTTCCTTTCCCCGCACTTTCTGCCGGGACTTTTCCGGATGCGGTCTGCGGCATACGCTCCGCAGGCTCCCGAGGCTCATCCTTCACATCCCCGAAGGAGGCCCCGGATCCGATGGAGACCGTCTTTCCGCAGTTTTCTTTTATAATTTCATGAAAAGGCATATAACAGAACAGCCCGGTTGTCAGCACGGTTCCCGTTATGGCCAGTATCGTCATCCATTTTCTGATTCGTTCCATAATATCCTTTGCCACCGTTAATAAATCTGCTCGTTCTGCCTATGTATCTTTGGTTCTTCGTACCGGTCCATGAAATCCTCCCCCAGAAACACCTTCTCCTTTGCGAAACGGATGGCGTCCGGCACGGTAAACACAGAAACCACGCAGTCAAAGGAAAGTCCCTCCACCAGATTCAGGATTTCCATGGGGAACCCCTTATCCAGCACGATATGCTCCGGAAAAAGCGCTTTGTAATCAAGCATATCCCTGGGATGGGGTTTCAATATCACCCTAGCCTTCTTTTTCTGCACCCATTGATACCGCTCAATAATATCCCTGAAAATCCGCTCTCTCGTCCCCAGATCGCACAGGGGCTCGGTCAGAACCAGCACCCGGCAGGAGGGCCCGCTCCTGTCCGAAAGCACCCCCTCCAATTCTTCCCGGTTTTCTATGAAAATAGACACGAGAATCCTCTTTCCCTCCCCGTCAAGCCCTTCGGTCAGTTCCTTCCTCGGCTTCTCAATATACTTGGGGCAGGGATAAGACAATACGGAAATGTCGTTCACTTCCATATCCAGACAGTATTTGGAATACCCGTTCTGTATGAAAATCAGGTTTCGGGCGGCCATCCACGCCTTGAGGCCGAAATGCCCCCGGTTGTCATAACGGGCCGTATCGTAGTAGCGGATACAGTCAAGACCGTCCTCCAGCGCATGATAATGGATCTTATGGGTAGACAAATAATAGCCGATGGGATCGGAATCGCAAAATACATAGATATCCGCATACGCTCCGAGATCCACCGGAATATAGGGCTCCAGAAGCTTTCCAAAACGTCTGGTAAAGCGGATTCTCTGAATCATGTTTGTGAACAGATTCCCCGTATCCTTCTTAAGCGGTGCAAGCTCCGGAAAAAACGTCTCCTCCTTCTCGTCAAAGGAAACGACCCTGCGAAACAGGCCGGAGCGCTCCGCCCTCTCCTTCAGGTTCCCAAAATCATTGGACATGCTGCTGAGCATCAAATCGGCCTCTCCCCACTGCGCCCTGTGACGGTTCAGCTCCTTCAGGCAGGCAATGTAGGCGTGGTAAAACGTGTGGCAGATGTAAATTCGTGATCCCATGTTTTCACCTTTCTTTTTCTTTCCTGAACATCTTATCACAGTTTTTTATTTCCTTGCAACGGGATATAGTGTATAATCACAGGTGTTAATAAATTTTTAAGGTGGTTATTCCCATGAGAAAACAGCTTGCAATCATTACCGCCCGGGGCGGCAGCAAAAGGATTCCCGGAAAGAATAAAAAAGAATTCTGCGGGAAACCTATTCTGTATTATTCCATCGAGGCCGCCAGAAGCGCCGGCGTTTTTGACGAGATTATGGTCTCCACGGACGACGAGGCCATCGCCGGGCTTGCCAGAAAGGCCGGGGCCCTGGTTCCTTTTTACCGCTCGGCCGAAACGGCCGGGGACTTTGCCTCCACGGACGATGTCATTCTGGAGGTTTTGACCGAGTACCGGAAAAGAGGGCGGGAATTTGACGCTTTCTGCTGCATTTATCCCACCGCTCCCTTTCTCACCGGCGAGAGGCTGCGCCGCGCCATGGAGCTGCTCGATACCGCGGACTCCGTGATGCCCGTCACCGCCTTTTCCTACCCTCCCCAGAGGGGCCTTCTCATCAACCAACAGGGGCGTCTGATCCGGCAGTTTCCCGAATACGCCACGGCAAGAAGCCAGGATCTTCCCAGGGTGTACCATGACTGCGGCCAGTTTTACGCCTGTAAAACCAAACCCTTTCTTGAGGCAGGCACCACGGACGTGCCAAACCTGCTTCCACTGATCCTCTCGGATCTGGAGGTACAGGATATCGACACGCCGGAGGATTTTGAAATCGCTGAAATCAAATACAGGAGACTATTTCAACATGAATAATTTATCGACCGGCTATCCTTTTTACCGCATCCGGGAAAAGGAACTGTTATACGACATCAACCTGCTTCGGGATTCCCTCTCGGAAAACTGGGGGAATTTTGTCATGGGTTATTCTTTCAAAACCAATTCCCTGCCCTGGCTCCTCACCTATCTGCGGGGGCAGGGATTTTTTGCCGAAGTGGTTTCCGCCGAGGAGTACGATCTGGCGCACCGCCTTGGTTTTTCCGGAAAGAACATGATTTACAACGGCCCCGTCAAGGACAAAAAAATCTTTGAGACCGTGCTGATCGCCGGAGGCTACGTAAATTTGGATTCTTCCTGCGAGCTGACATGGATGGATGAGCTCTCCGCTCTCTACCCCTCCCGGCAGCTTTCCGTCGGACTTCGGGTGAACTGCGATATCGCTTCCCTGTGTCCCTCGGAGGAGCTTGCGGAGGCGCAGGGCGGGCGCTTCGGCTACTGTTATGAGAACGGCGTTTTAGGCGAAACCATCCAAAGGCTCCGGCGCCTTCCCAACGTAAAGGTTGCGGGACTCCACCTCCATTCCTCCACCCAGTCCAGAACCGTGCAGGTCTACGGGGCCCTCGCCTCCATGGCTGTGCGGATCGCCCGGGAATATAACCTGTCCCTGGATTACGTGGATATGGGAGGCGGTTACTTTGGAGGCCGCAGCGACAAGCCGGATTACCGGGATTATTTCAAAGAGATCTGCCGGGTTCTGGGCTCCTTCTTTGACCGGGAAAAGACCGTTCTGATTGCGGAGCCAGGCGTGTCTCTGATCTCCCGGGCCACTACCTTTGAGAGCGAGGTTCTGGACGTGAAGGATATCCGGGATCGAAAGTTCGTGGTCACCAACGCAAGCCGGGTCAATCTCAATCCCCTTGTCACAAGGCACGTTTACCCCCATCACATCGAATACCGAGGGGATGCGGGCCAGAGAGCGCGGGAAAGGTCCCAGTGGGTCTGCGGCTCCACCTGCATGGAATACGACAGGCTCTTTGAGATCGTTGACGGCCCGGCCCTGCAGGCGGGGGATAAGATCATATACGATACGGCCGGAGGCTACACCATGTGCCTGAGCCCCCTGTTTATCCACTATTTTCCCGCAGTGGTCATTGAGAAGGCGGACGGAAGCCTTTTCACCGCAAGATCACCCTGGGGAAACGACGAATATCTCCAGAAAAATTACTGGTAAGAAAGGGAAGGGAATTCCAATGAACAAAGAATTTAAGATTGGGAGTCGGACGATCTCCAAGGATTCTCCGGCCTTTATCGTGGCGGAGCTCTCCGCCAACCACAACCAGGACTACAACAGAGCCCTGGAGATCATCCATGCCGCAAAGGAGGCGGGAGCGGATGCGGTCAAGCTGCAGACCTATACGGCGGATTCCATCACCCTGGACTGCGACGACGAATGCTTCCAGATCAACGAGGGCACCATCTGGGACGGAACCACGCTCTATCAGCTGTACCAGGAGGCCTTCACCCCCTGGGAATGGCAGCCCAGGCTGAAGCAAGAGGCCAATAAGCTGGGAATGGAATGCTTTTCCTCCCCCTTTGATTTCTCCTCCGTGGATTTTCTGGAGCAGATGGAGGTTCCCGCCTACAAAATCGCTTCCTACGAGATCAACGACATCCCCCTGATCCGCAAGATCGCCCGCCTGCATAAGCCCATGATTTTTGCCACGGGAATCGCTTATCCCGAGGATATCGAAAGAGCCCTTGCCGTGTGCAGACAGGAGGGCAACGAGGACGTGATCCTGCTCAAGTGCGTCTCCTCCTATCCAACGCCCTATGAGGCGGTAAATCTCAACGTGATTCCCACTCTGGCTAAGACCTATGACTGTCTTACCGGGATCTCCGACCACACCATGGGTACCATCGTATCCGCCGGCGCCATTCCCCTGGGGGCCAAAATGGTGGAAAAACACCTCACGCTGCGCCGCTTGGACGGCGGCCCTGACAGCGCCTTTTCCATGGAGCCGGAGGAATTCGCCCATATGACGCAGCAGATCCGCATTCTGGAAAAGGCTCTGGGAAGCGGCGAGTATACCCTCACCGATGCCCAGAAGCTGGAGCACGGCGGCTCCCGCTCTCTCTTCGTGGTGAAAGACATCCCTGCGGGAGGCATCCTTTCCCCGGAAAATATACGCTCCATCCGCCCGGGCAACGGACTACATACCATGTATTACGAGGAAGTGCTGGGAAAGAGGGCAAAACACTTTTTAAAGAAAGGAACACCGCTGTCATGGGAGCTGATCGACTGATCTATTTCAGGACAGACGGCAACAGCCGGATCGCAACAGGCCATCTGGCGCGCTGTCTCTCCATCGCAAAAGCCTGCCAAAGTCTGGGAATGCGGATCTGTTTTCTGCTCTCCGGCAAGGAGAGTGCGGACACGCTCTTACGCATTCTTCCGAACACGGGAAGCGGCCTGTCAGAGAACGAGGTAAGAGTGCTCAGAACGGCCGCTTTTGACGATCTGGATCGGGAGCTTTCCGAGATCTCCGCTCTTCTTGGCGCTTCCCCGAAGGATACGGTTTACTTTGTGGATTCCTACTATGTGACCGGAACCTATCTGGAAGCGCTGCGCCCGCTGGCAAAAACAGCCGTTCTGGACGATCTGCAGCTTTTTGATTATCCGGCGGATCTCGTGATCAATTACGACGTAATTCCCAGAAGCGCCCTTTTCTCTTACCGGGCCGCTTATCAGAAGGCGCAGAACACTCTGCTTGGAGCGTCCTACGCCCCTCTCCGGGAAGAATTCCAGTCCGGAAGGATGCCTCAGAGAGAGGCGGTATCCGACGTCCTGGTCACCACGGGCGGAAGCGATCCCTTCCATTTCTGCGCACTTTTTCTGCAGGCTCTCTCCGGCAAGGCTCCCGGCCCCGTCTTTCACATTGTTGTGGGCGGGCTGAATACGGACGGCCAGCGGCTGCATGCGCTTGCCAAAGATCTGCCCTCCGTGAAGCTTCACGAAAACGTAACCCAAATGGCTCCCCTGATGAAGGCCTGCGATCTGGCCGTTTCCGCTGCCGGAACCACCCTGTACGAGCTGTGCGCCCTGGGCATTCCCACCGTCAGCTTTACCATGGCGGATAACCAGCTTTGCGCCGCCAGGGCTTTTGCGGATGCCGGGGCCATTTTCTGTGCCGGGGATATCCGCAGCAACCCGGAAAAAGTCATAGCCGGCACCCTTGACTTTGTGAAGCGCATGTCCGATTTTGATCCGGACGGCGCATCAAGAAAAGCCGCCCGGCAGGCCATGATACGGCTTGTGGACGGCGGAGGCTCCCTGCGGATTGCCAGGGCCTTAAAGGCTCTGTAGCTGACGCCCTTCTCACGGCGCCATCTGAAACAGGGCCTTTATCTCTTTTATCCGTTCCCTCAGCGCTCTCTCCTCCCCCTCCAGAATAAAGTAGCCTCTTCCCATGAGGGAATGTCCGTCCTTAACCGGGGCAAGAACCTCTCCCTGCGCAATCCCGCATTTCCATTCAAGCAAAGACGGCACAAGCCTTCGCACCTGTTCCTCATCCGGCATGCGCAAAACCTTTCCCTCCAGATCAAAGTAGTGAATGGCGGCCTTCCTGGTAACGGAGGGCACAAAACTCCAGTCAAGTCCCATCCGATATTCAATATATTCCCGCGCCATGTCAATTCCCGTGCACAGAGGCGTAAAAAGGTTGTGAAGATTATGTCCGGAAGGCCTTGCGGACAGCTCTACCACGAACGGGGCCCGATCTGTCCGGATCAGATCCGCATGGAGCAGGCATTCGTCCAGCCCAAGGCAGTCAGCGACCTCTTTCATATGGGTCTGCACCTGCCGCCAGAACGGATCCTGCGGCTGAACCGAAAAATAGCCCACTGCCTGTCTTGCCGGAAGCGGCGTGTTCTCCTTTTTCCGGAGAAACACCAGGTAAAAGCGCCCCCGGATGACCGCTCCGTCCACTCCGTATTCTTCTCCCTGCGCGCATTCCTCCAGCACGAATTCCTCACCATCCAAAAAATCCCTTTCTGCGTCTTTCAGAATTCTCTTAAGCGCTTCCCGGTCTCCGATCATGTGTATGCCCCTGCTGCCGGAACCAAATCTCGGCTTTAAGACGGCAGGGAAATCAAGGCTGAGGCTCCCCGCATCCATCCGGGCCTTTAAATCCTCCGGATTCATCCCGTCCGCACCGCCCAGGGCATAACAGCGGCTTTTGCGCAGATTCTTCTCCTGGAGCTTTTGGTGGAACCGATATTTATCCGTGCAAAGAGCCGCCATCCGTCTGGTGATTCCGGGAAGCCCCAATGCGTCGTTGACCGCTCCGATGGTGGTGAGATACCTGCCGATTGGCACCGTGAGGACAAAATCCGCCCCCTCCTTTCTCACGGCCTCTATAACCGCATGCTCATTCGAAATATCCACCACAAGTCCCTTATCCGCCGCCCTTAGTCCCGCCGCTCCCGGATTTCCGTCCAGGGCCGTGACCGCAAGATTCCGCTCATGCGCCATTTCTATGGTATGAAGCGCCTCGCCGCTGGCGCCAATGATTACCGCTTTCACTTTTACCTCCCTTCCGGGAACTCCGCTTTATGCGGGCTGCCTGTCAGAATCCTTCCCGCTTTCCTCATATTGGTCAGTGTTTTTCTCAATAACAACCAAAAACCCGATGAATCTTCTTCACCGGGTTTTCTTCGCTGGGCTACAAGGATTCGAACCTTGAAATGACGGAGTCAGAGTCCGTTGCCTTACCGTTTGGCGATAGCCCAATTTTCTCTCCTGTGCTTGGCACTCAAATATAATACCTCATATAGGCAAAAAAAGCAAGTCCTTTTTTAAAATTTTTTTATAATTTTTTTGTTGCCGTTTCCGTCGCTTGTTACTTTTTTGTCAGGATGTTTTTTTTTCAGTACTTGTCCTTTTTTGATTGAAAACGGTTTTCAAAAAGCTGAAAATCTGTTATCTTTTTATTACTGAAAGCGTTTCCATTTCAAATACAGGAGGGTTACTAAATGAGGTATTTCTTCAATGGCAAAATTGACAAGCTCGATGATTTCTACAGCATCCGCATTCCCTTTAATGTCTGGGAGGTGTGCAAGCAGAGAGATATTATTCAGGCTGACCTTGTGCTGGATAACAAGATCATCGAATGCGAACTGCTCCCCGAGGTCAAGGGAAACTACAAGATCCATCTGAGCGAGGATGATGTCTCCCACATCGACATTGACAAAAAACACAAGATCCTTCTTCACGTGACGGGCAGCCTGATCCACATGAATCAGAACAGCCCTTACAGCTTCGACAATCCGATCCGGAAAATCGACGGCCTTGACATTATCATCCAGCCTGAGGACGGCCTGTGCGGGCAGACCTGCGTCGCCATGCTGGCAGGCGTAACCATTGCGGACGTGATCAGTGTCATGGACTGCCGGGAATGGCAGGGTACCATGGGACGCGTGATCTCCGCTCTGAACTATTACGGAATCGATCACTCGGATGTCATCATCTATACGGAGGGCGAGGAGGCCACGCTTCCCAAATGCTGTATCATGATGGAAAAAATGGGGCTTTTCTGCCATTACCTGCTTCACTACGACGGGAAATTTTATGATTCCAATCTGGGCGTCATCACAGAATATGACATGAGCAAGCTTTTGGGCTATCTGGAGATCAAAGTGGATGAATGATTCTGTCATCAGAAAGGAGGCGTTGTGCGATCCAACGCCTCCTCTTTTTATGCGCAGGGGCGCATAGATGAAATTGTTTCTTGCGCAACGTGCGCCCCGCGCGGTGAGTAGGGAAGATAAACCTTCCCTGCTCCATTGCACACGGGCAGTATGAAAAATATCTGAAAGCAGACACGCCCGGCCGGCTATACCTCAAAAAGCAGGTCGCCATATGTGGGAAGCGGCCAGACCTTTTTGTCCACCAGCATCTCCAGCTCATCCGCCGGCTTGCGAAGCTGCTCCATGGCCTTTTTCACCACATCCTTGTAATAGAAGGCTCTTTCCTTTGCGTTCTCAATCTCTCCCGCATTGTTCTCAACCTCTTCCAGTTCGTTCAGGGCTTCCTTCATAGCCGTAAGCTTTTCGGAAACCTCCTCAAGAAGGCCTGCCTGCACGCCGGCATCCGCACCGGCCTCTCTGACGGCAATCACCGTGTCCGCCAGGGATCTGCTGTACTTGATGCCTGCGGGAATGAGCTGTTTGGAAGCCATCTCGATCATGGTAAGAGCCTCGATATTGATGGTCTTTGCATAGGTTTCATACAGGATCTCCTTGCGGGACTCCAGCTCCGCTTTTGTAAAGATACCAAATTTCTCATACAGCTTTACCGCCTTTTCCGTGGTCAGCGTATCCACAGCCTCGACCATGGACTTGATATTGGGAAGGCCTCTCCTTTCGGCCTCCGCAACCCATTCGTCCGAATAGCCGTTTCCGTTAAAGATAATCCTCTGATGCTTCGTAAAGTATTCCTTAATCAGATCATGGACCGCAAGCTCAAAATCCGACGCCCCCTCCAGCACATCCGCCGCCTCGCAGAAAGCCTCGGCCACGATGGCGTTCAGCGTCGTGTTGGGGCTTCCGATGGAATCCGCCGAACCGACCATACGGAACTCGAATTTATTTCCGGTAAAGGCAAAGGGCGAGGTCCGGTTCCTGTCCGTCGCATCCTTCTCGAAATCAGGCAGCGTGGAAACGCCGGTATCCAGCTTTCCGCCCTGCAGTACGTGAGCCGCCTCGCCGGTTTCCACCAGCTGCTTTACCACATCCTCGAGCTGCTCGCCGAGGAAAACCGAGATAATGGCAGGAGGCGCCTCGTTGGCTCCAAGCCTGTGGTCGTTCCCCACATCCGATGCGCTCTGGCGCAAAAGATCCGCATGGGTGTCAACCGCCTTGATGATGCAGGCAAGCACCAGGAGGAACTGAATGTTTTCATTGGGCGTATCGCCGGGATCCAGAAGATTCACCCCATTGTCCGTTCCGATGGACCAGTTGTTGTGTTTTCCCGAACCGTTGACTCCCGCAAAAGGCTTCTCATGAAGCAGGCATGTCATCCCGTGACGGCCCGCCACCTTTTTCATGGTTTCCATCACGAGCTGGTTGTGATCCACTGCGATATTGGCCGTCTCGTAGATCGGAGCAAGTTCATGCTGTGCGGGAGCCACCTCGTTATGCTGGGTCTTTGCCGTCACTCCCAGCTTCCACAGCTCCAGATTCAAATCCTTCATGTATGCGCCCACGCGCTCTCGGATGGTTCCGAAATAGTGATCCTCCATCTCCTGTCCTTTGGGTGCGGCAGCTCCGAACAGTGTGCGTCCCGCAAAAATAAGGTCGGGCCGTTTTAAGTACTTCTCCCGATCCACCAGGAAATACTCCTGCTCCGGTCCCACGCTGGCGACCACCTTGGCGGCCTCCGAATTCATCCGGTTGTTCGTCTTCTCGGCAAACAGCTTCACAATACGCATTGCCTGCTGGCTGAGCGCCTCCATGGAGCGCAGCAGAGGCGTCTTTTTATCCAGCGCCTCCCCCTTGTAAGAGCAAAACGCAGTCGGGATACACAGAATCACTCCCGTGGCATCCTCCTTCAAAAAGGCCGGAGAAGTGATGTCCCACGCCGTGTAGCCTCTGGCCTCAAAAGTTGCCCGAAGGCCTCCCGACGGGAAGGAGGAAGCGTCCGGCTCTCCCTTGATCAGCTCCTTTCCGGAAAAAGCCATCAGCATTTTGCCGTTCTCGTCCGGATGGGTCACAAAGGAATCATGCTTCTCCGCCGTGATGCCGGTAAGGGGCTGAAACCAGTGGGTATAATGGGTCGCCCCGTTCTCCACCGCCCAGTCCTTCATGGCCTTGGCCACCACGTCCGCCATGGCCGGCGTAAGCTCGCCGCCCTGATCCATAATTTTTGTAACTTCATTATAGACGCTCTTGGTCAGCCGCTCTCTCATGGTTGACCGGGTAAACACCTTGCATCCGAAAATTTTTTCAATATTTACTCCTTCGCTCATTCCGCCTCTTCCTTTCCCTTTTGCCGCTTTTGCGGCAGATTTCCCCGTACAGGTCCGCACATGAAAAAAATGCTCCAAAATAACTTTTGGAACATCTTCGTTCAGCCTGACTTATTTAAAAGCTTCTTTCTCTTACTTTTTATAAGATACTCTATGAAATCCAAAAATGCAACACTTTTTTTCAACTTTGGCTGTTTTGGATAAAAAGCCAAAGCCATGAACAATATCCGTGTGCATTGTGAACAATCCGTCTAAGCCCTGCACCGGAGCAGGTCATAATCGTCCGCCCTTGCCTCAAGCTCCACCCACAGCGCCTGCCTGGCGTGAGGCGCACTCTCCACGGGGCACCCGTCCATTGTGGAAAGGGAAAGCACCCGGGTCTTAACGTTGCTTCCGTCCGGCTTCATAATCTCAATCACATCCCCGACGCAGAACTTGTTTTTCTGCTCGATTCTGGCAAAAAAACGCCCTTCGCACTCCTTCGTCTCTTCAACGCTCCCCAGATACGTATATTCATTCACGTATGTACTGGAATCATAAATCTGGTTGCCCTCGTCGGACCTTCCAAAGTAAAACCCGGTGGAAAACTGGCGGTAGGTGCATTTGCCAATCTCAGACCTGTACCATTCCCTGTTCGCAAGATATTTTTCTTCCGACTCCAGATAATCGTCGATTGCTTTCCGGTAGGTTCTCGCCACGGCGGCCACATAGAGCGCGGTCTTCATGCGCCCTTCAATCTTAAAGCTGTCGATTCCGGCCGACACCATCTCGGGAATATGCTCGATCATGCACAGATCCTTGGAATTAAACAGAAAGGTTCCCCTTTCGTTCTCGTATACCGGCAGGTATTCTCCCGGCCTGGTCTCCTCCACCACCGCATATTTCCACCTGCAGGGATGGGTACAGGCTCCCCGGTTGGCATCCCGCCCGGTAAAGAAATTGCTGAGCAGACATCTGCCCGAGTAGGAAATGCACATGGAACCGTGGATAAAGCACTCGATCTCCATATCCCGGGGAATGTTTTCCCTGATCTGCGCAATTTCCTCCAGCGAAAGCTCCCTTGCGCAGACCACCCGCTTCGCTCCCTGGCCGTACCAAAACCGAAAGGTCCGGTAATTTGTATTGTTTGCCTGCGTGGAGATATGGATGTCAATTTCCGGACAGATTTCCCTGGCCAGCAGAAACATTCCGGGATCCGAAATGATCAGGGCGTCCGGCCCGAGCCGGCGCAGCTCTTCGAAATAGATGGCAGCCTCCTCGATATCCCGGTTATGTGCAAGAATATTTGCCGTCACATGCACCTTCACGCCCCGGCTGTGCGCAAAAGCAATTCCCTCTCTCATCTCCTGTGCGGAAAAGTTTTTGGCCTTGGCCCGAAGGCTGAAAGCCTCCCCGCCAATATAGACGGCGTCCGCACCAAAGAAAACCGCCGTCTTCAAAACCTCAAGACTGCTTGCCGGTATCAAAAGCTCCGGTCTTTTCATTTGATCTCTCATAGCGGCCCCTCCTGCTTCCTCACGCTGATGGTTACACCGTCCCCAATGGGAAGAATATCCGTCTGCAGCCTGTCGTCATGCTTCAGTTCATACAGATATTCCCGCATCCTGGAATGAATCGTCCTGTTTCTTCTCGTAACCGCATACCGGGATTCCAGAATCTCCCCATCCTGCAGCACGTTATCCGAAACCAAAAGGCCGCCCGCTGCGAGCAGCCGCAGGACATCCGGCAGAAAGTGGATGTACTGGCCCTTGGCCGCATCCATAAAAATCAGATCGTAAGGACCGGCAAGCTTTCCCAGCAGCTCAAAGGCATCGCCCTCCAGAAGCGTTATGCGCTCCCCGGCATTTGCCCGTTTAAAATTTTCTCTCGCCTCCAGAATCCGTTTCTCGTATTTTTCTATGGTGGTAATCCTGCAGTCTTTCGGCCCGTATTCGCTCATAAGCAGCGCCGAAAAACC
Source organism: uncultured Lachnospiraceae bacterium (assembly GCA_910579685.1). GTDB lineage: Bacteria > Bacillota > Clostridia > Lachnospirales > Lachnospiraceae > Suilimivivens. Next base: position 134,295 of record CAJTVN010000002.1, read on the forward strand.
GATAGCCGTCCCCACCTCCAGAATTGCCGCAGGCTTTTTCGCCGCAAGCAGCAGCTTCAAAAGGCTCTGTACCTGCGGCCGGATCACCGGTACGCCCTTCTCCAGCGCATACCGCTCAAGCTCATCCAGAAAAGGCGTGTTCCCCTCGTCAAGGGAATGAATAAAGGTGGCAATTCTCTCTTCCGTTACCATATTACCTTACTCCCCCTGGGTCTCTTCCGGGGTCTCTTCCGGGTTATCCGCCGGTGTTGACATGACCTCCAGCATCTGTTCCGCCGTCATATTTGTATTCAGATCATAAATACCGGGAAGAATTTCATTGTGGTAGGCGGACAGAAACTCCTGCACGACAAAGAGCTTCTCATCCTCAATCAGCCCTCTCTCCTGCAGCATTCTGGCAATGTCCATTATACTTGCGTCCTCCGCAATCCCGACGGTGATCGTGCGCCCCTCCGAGGAAGATACGGGCTTGTCCGCAAACACTCTGTATCCGAAATCATAGGCCACTACCGAGACCCGGAACACAAACATGGCCACCGCCGCAACCACCACCACCTTGATCACCGATTCAAAGACCGCACCGATCAGATATTTTCCACTCATAAAACCACATCCCTTCCAAGCCAGCCGGACTTCTTTCTGACCGTTTACTCAAAATCCACCATTTCCGTGATGCAGAGCGTGATCTCCTGCATCATCCGGCAGAAGGCAAGCTCTGCCCGGAGAAAATCATCCACCATGGAGTCCTCCCTGAATTCCTCATATTCCTTCTCAAAGGCATCCATCTTCTCAAACAGCTCGTCCTGCTGGCTTGTATTTTGAATTTCAAAATTTCTTCTTCTGAATTCATTGACCCTTTTATACTGCTCCGGACAGTCCTTCAGCCGCTCTCTCTGTTCGTAATATTTCCGGCTGACATCCGATTCCTTAATTGCCTGCACAAATTTGAGCAATTCGCTCTCCAGTTTTTCATCCATAGTAAACGTCCACGCCTTCATCTCAGATTTCCATAATAATCGGCAGAATCATGGGCCGCCGCTTTGTCTTTTTCCAGACATACTCGCCAAGGGAATCCTTGATGGAGCTCTTGAGCTTTCCCCAGTCGGTGATCCCTCTGCCAAGGCACCCTTCCACCGCTTCATCCACGACCGCCCTGGCCTCATCCATCAGCTGGTCGGATTCGCGCACATACACGAAGCCTCTCGATACAATATCCGGGCCGGAAACCAGCTGATCCGATGCGCCGTCAAGTCCCAGCACCACGATCAGAATGCCGTCCGCCGCCAGATGCTGTCTGTCTCTGAGCACAATGTTTCCCACATCACCCACTCCAAGACCGTCCACCAGAATATCTCCCACCGGAACCTTTCCTGTGACGGAGGCGCTTTCTTTTGAGAGCTCGAGCACATCGCCGGAATTCAGGATAAAAATATTCTCCTTCGGCATTCCAAGATCTTTTGCAATTTTTGCCTGGGCAATCAGATGCTTATACTCCCCGTGCACGGGAATGGCATATCTTGGATGCACCAGCGTATAGATCAGTTTGATTTCCTCCTGGCAGGCATGTCCCGAGACATGCACATCCTGAAAGATCACATCCGCCCCCTTTTCCAGAAGCGCATTGATCACATTTGTAACGGCCTTCTCGTTTCCGGGTATGGGATTGGATGAAAAAATCACCGTATCCCCGGGGCCAATGGAAATCCGCTTATGATTATCGTCCGCCATACGGCTTAAGGCCGCCATGCTCTCGCCCTGGCTTCCCGTGGTGATCACCACCGTCTTTTCATCCGGATAATTTTTGAGCTGCTCGATCTCGATCAGCGTGTGCTCCGGAATACTGAGATACCCAAGATTCGTGGCCACTTCAATGGTGTTGACCATGCTCCTGCCTTCCACCACGACCTTTCGGCCGGATTTGTAGGCGGAATTGATGATCTGCTGCACCCGATCCACATTGGACGCAAAGGTCGCTATGATAATACGCGTATTTTTATGTTCCTCAAACAGCGCGTCAAAGGTTCTTCCCACCGTTCTCTCAGAGGGCGTAAAGCCGGGACGCTCCGCATTGGTGGAATCGCACATGAGGGCGAGAACGCCCTTCTTTCCCAGCTCCGCAAAGCGCTGCAGGTCAATGGCATCTCCGAATACCGGCGTGTAATCCACCTTGAAATCGCCTGTGTGCACCACCACGCCTGCCGGGGAATAAATCGCAAGCGCCGCCGCATCCACAATACTGTGATTTGTCTTGATAAACTCTACCCTGAACTGTCCAAGATTGATGGACTGTCCGAACTTTACCACCTTGCGCTTCACATTGTTTACAAGATTATGCTCCTTGAGCTTGTTCTCAATCAGGCCCATGGTCAGCCTTGTGGCATAGACAGGCACATTAATCTCCTTAAGCACATAGGGAAGCGCCCCGATATGATCTTCGTGTCCGTGGGTGATCATGAACCCCTTTACCTTGTCCAGATTATTTTTCAGATACGTGATATCCGGAATGACCAGATCGATTCCAAGCATATCGTCTTCCGGAAATGACAGACCGCAGTCCACCACAATAATACTGTCTTCGTACTCGAAGGCAGTAATGTTCATGCCGATCTGCTCCAGACCTCCAAGGGGAATCACCTTGAGGCTGGAACACTTTTTTTCTTCAATTTTTTTCAATCAATTTACCTCCAGATTTCCGTAGCACCGATAGAGCTTCGCCCTTTGACCGATAATCCTCCCCGTGACAGAGTCCTGCGGATTTCCTTTCCCCGATTATCCAACCCGCAGAGGCGCTGTTAATAATTTTTCCGTCAGTCAGGCTTCGCCCGATGGAAGCTGCTATTCTTTTATATTTTTTATTTATTCAATCTCGATATCCTCCAGAAGATTTTCAAACACGGCCGCAACCGCTGACAGCTCCGTGTCGTCTTCCACCGCTTCATAGACACTCTCCGCATCCTTCTGTGCGGAAATCTCCTTTAATATGAGCGCCTGTGAATCTCCTTCCTCTTCCTGTGCAACCAGGATATAATGTTTTCCGCCGATTGTGGTCTGTTCCAGCACATAAAACCAGGCCGGCTCTTCCCCCTCCAGCGCAAATGCTATCTTTTCCAATCTAAAACGGTTCCTTTCCTAATTTTTCGTTGTGCGCAGTCCCAGATAACCCTGAAGGATAAAAACCGCGGCGATTTTATCCACATAGTCCTTTCGGTTTTCCCTGCGGATCCCCGCCTCCATCATTGCCTTGTCCGCAGCCATGGTGGTCAGCCGCTCATCCCACATATGAACCGGAAGTCCCGTGCGCCGCTCCAGCTTCTCCCTGAATTCCAGAGTAAGCTTTGCCCTCTCGCCCAGCGTATCGTTCATGTTCTTTGGCAGACCCAGCACGATTTCGGACACTTCATATTCCCCGATCAGCTCCTCAATCCTGGAAAGGGTCTGGCGCAGCTTGTTTTCCTCTTTCCTTCTGATTATCTCTATCCCCTGGGCAGTAACAAACAGGGGATCGCTGATGGCCACCCCTACGGTTTTAGACCCAAAGTCCAGTCCCATTATTCTCAAATCTTTTCACTCTTTCCACTGGTTGTTGTCGATATATCTTGTCAGCAGCTCCTCCACAAGCTCGTCCCTCTCCACCTTCATGATCAGGCTTCTTGCGTTGTGATAGCTTGTAATATAAGTAGGATCCCCTGACATAATATACCCTACGATCTGATTTACCGGATTGTAGCCCTTCTCCGTAAGCGCCCGGTAAACCTCCTCCAGAATTTTCTTCACGCTGTTGTTATCAGTCTCCACTTTGAAGAATTGCGTATTTCCTAATTCCTGCATAAAACGTACCCCTTTTGTCTAACCCTGTCAATTCCTATCTTACCCCATTTTGAAATAAAATTCAATGCCATTTAACCGCAAGTGTCCGCTGGCGAAAAGAGCAGAAGGTCCGGCTCCAGGAAACCCACGGGCTCTCCTGTGATGATCCTGCCCGAGAGCGGCTCCCTTCCGGGGAGGGCTGCCCGGATATACTCGGGGCTGTAGCCGACCTGGTATCTTTCCCCGCCAATCTCCTTTTCCTCCTCAAACAGGATCGCCGTTTTTTTATGTAGATGTTCCTTCCGGTAGCCGGCGGACAGGCTTTGCCCCAGCTCAAGCAGAAGATTGCTCCGCTGCGCCTTTACGCTCTCCGGAACCTGATCCGGCATGGACGCTGCGGCGGTGTTCCTGCGCATGGAATATTTAAAGACGTGCAACTCATAAAACCCCGTCTTCTCCAGGAAGTTTCTGGTGTCCTCAAACTCCTCCCAGGTCTCTCCCGGGAAGCCTGCGATCACGTCCGTGGTGATGGCCGGGTTATCAAAATAGTTTCGCAGCATACAGACCTTATTATAATATTCCCCTGCGGTATATTTTCTATTCATTCTTTGAAGAACCGAATCGCAGCCGCTTTGCAGCGATAAGTGAAAATGCGGGCAGAGCTTTGAAAGAACAGAAAGTTCCCTCACAAAATCCTCCGTAATGATTCTGGGTTCCAGGGAGCCGAGACGGATTCTCTCGATCCCGCGGGTTTCCTGAATCTCCCGGATCAGGGACAAAAGCCTTTGATGCGGAAAACTCCCGTCCGGGGAGAGTGCACCCTTTTCGTCAAAGTCAAGCCCGTAGGAGCTTAAATGGATTCCCGTCAGCACCACTTCCCGGTATCCCGCATCCGCAAGCCCCCTCACCTCCTGTAAAATCTCCTCCCTGCCGCGGCTTCTCACCCGCCCTCTGGCATACGGAATAATGCAGTAGGAACAGAACTGATTGCAGCCGTCCTGTATCTTGATAAAGGCCCTGGTATGCTCCGCCGTTCGCTCCAGTGTCATGGATTCGTACTCCCTCTCCCTCCCGATCTCTATGAGCGATTTGCCGGAAAGCGTCTTATCCGGCTTTTTGTTTTTTTCTCTCTGCACAAGGAACTCTTCCAGAAGGGGAATCAAATCCTTCTTCCGGTTATTGCCGACCGCAAGATCAATGCCTGTATCCCGCAGCGCCTCCTCTCCCCCGGTCTGCACATAACAGCCCACGGCCACAATCACCGCCTGCGGATTCGTTTTTCTTGCCCGGTGAAGCATCTGCCGGCTTTTGCGGTCCGCAATATTGGTCACCGTACAGGTATTTACAATATAGATATCGGCTTTTTTATCAAATGGCACAACCTGGTAACCCCTATCTTCCAGCATTTGCTGCATAACGTCCATTTCATAGCCGTTTACCTTGCATCCCAGGTTGTGTAATGCCACACTTTTCATTCTGATCTCCATAATTTTTGTACTGTTTTGTCATTGACTTTTTCACTTAAATCCTTTACTATACTAGCATGCAGCAAAAAATAAAGGAGGTAAATTCCAATGAAAACAATACAGATTTCATTAAATTCCATTGATAAGGTAAAGTCCTTTGTAAACGATATTTCCAAATTTGATTATGACTTTGATTTGGTTTCCGGAAGATATGTAATCGATGCAAAATCCATCATGGGTATCTTCTCACTGGATTTGTCCAAACCCATTGATTTAAATATTCATGCAGAAGACGGTTTAAATGAGGTTTTGGAAGCTTTAAAGCCTTATACCATCTAGTTTACATACAATGTGGAATTGAAACGGCACATTTCGGTTGCGAGATGTGCCGTTTTTATTTATGCACAGGCCCGTGCAGAGGAAATATGCCACTAAAGTGGTGCGCGGGCCGTGCGGCGGGCAGGGCGAAAATCTTCCCCGCTCGATTGTGAAGGCCCGCCCTTTCCAGGCTCTCTCATCTCCTGCTGCTCACCACAATAACCTCCTCGGTATCCAGCGCCTTCTGAACCAGCTCGTCGATCTTTTCTTCCAGGTTGGTCTCATGCCTCTTGATCACGTTCAGATTGGGCTTTGTGACCGGGTGCTTTGCCACAAAAATCGTGCAGCAGTCCTCGTAGGGAAGAATCGAAGTCTCATACGTGCCGATTTTCTCCGAAATATCCACGATCTCCATCTTGTCAAAGCCGATCAGCGGCCGAAATACCGGCATCGTACACACCTCGTTTGTCACCGCCAGGGACTGAACGGTCTGGGAAGCCACCTGACCGATGCTCTCCCCCGTGATCAGGCCCATACACTCCGTATCCTCAGCCAGCCTCTGGGCAATCCGCATCATATACCGCCGCATAATGATCGTCAGCTCTTCATGCGGACACTTCTCGTAAATGTACATTTGAATATCTGTAAAATTAATAATATGGAGGTAGATGGGACCGGAATACCTGGAGACGATCCCTGCCAGGTCCACCACCTTCTGTTTGGCCCTGTCACTGGTGTAGGGAGGGGCATGGAAATAGACCGCATCGATTTTTACCCCTCTTTTGGCTATCATATAGCCCGCCACCGGGGAATCGATCCCCCCTGATAACAGCAGCATGGACTTTCCGTTGCTTCCCACCGGCATACCCCCGGGCCCCGGTATAATTCTGGAATAAATATAGATCTTCTCCCGTATTTCCACATGAAGAAGCACCTGGGGCTCATGCACGTCCACCCTGATCCGGGGAAAAGCGTCAAGAACCGCGCTGCCTATCTCCCGATTCAGCTCCATAGAATCCATGGGATAATTCTTCCTGGATCTTCTCGCCTGCACCTTAAAAGTAATGTCCTTGTCCGGATAGACCGTATCCATATAGCTTACCACGGACTCGCACAGCTTCTCAAAGCCCTCATCCTCCACGTGGACCACCGGACAGATACCCGAGATGCCGAACACGGTCTTAAGGTTGTCCACCGTCTCATCAAAATCAAACTCCGAGCAGGCTTCCACGTAAACTCTTCCCGGCGTGCGGGATACCTTAAATTCCCCCTCGCAGCGCTTTAAGGCATACCTGATCTGCCTCACAAGGGCTTCCTCGAACAGATATCTGTTCTTTCCCTTCACGCCGATTTCCGCATATTTAATCAAAAATGCTGTAAACATATCCGCTCCTTACCGCCCGGCGGCCTCCTGCCCGTGAAACGGGAAAGCAGAGGCCGGGCGTATGATCCATCTTTATCCTATCTCCTGGAAAATCTCCTGAGCACAGGAATTATATCACACATTGTCTGTAAAGTATAGTTGATTTCTTCCATGGTGGTAAAAACGGAAAAGCTGAAACGAATGGTGGAGCCCAGAAGCTCCCTGTCAATTCCCATGGCCTGGAGCGTAGTGGAGGGCTGGGGCTTCCTGGCCGCACAGGCGCTTCCGGCCGAGACATAAATTCCTTTATCCTCCAGCGCATGGAGCAGCACCTCGCTGCGCACTCCCCGGACGGATGCGCTGACCACGTGGGGCGCTCCGTCCCTCCCCGGATGGCCGTTCAGAACCACGTCCGGTATTTTCAAAAGCCCTTCGCAGAACGCTTCCTTCAATTCGTAGAGCCTCTCCCTCTCCCGGTCAAGATTTCCGTAAATCATCTCCACCGCTTTGGCCATACCGGCAATTCCCGGCACGTTCTCGGTTCCGGAGCGCAGCCCCGACTGCTGGCCGCCTCCAAAAACCACCGGCTTAATCTTCACTCTCTCATCCACATACAGGAAACCCACGCCCTTGGGGCCGTGGATCTTGTGGCCGCTGACGGAGAGCAGGTCAATATTCATTTTCTTGGGATATATCCGGAATTTGCCGAATCCCTGGACGGCGTCCACGTGGAACAGGATCCTGGGATTCATTTTCCGGATCAGCGCACCCGCTTCCTGAATCGGCTGCAGAGTTCCTACCTCGTTGTTCGTATGCATGATGGACACCAATATGGTCTCCCCCGTTATGGCCCGCTGCAGCTCGGAGAGCGAGACGCAGCCCCTGCCGTCCACCGGAAGATAGGTTACCCGAAAGCCCTCCTCCTCCAGATGCTTCATGGTCTTAAGGACTGCCGGATGCTCGATCTGCGTCGTAATCAGATGCCTTCCCGCACGGCAGTTGGCAGCGGCGCATCCCCGGATCGCAAGGTTATCGGACTCGGTGCCTCCCGAGGTAAAGAAAATTTCCTTCTCGTTTCCCTTCAGGTTTTCCGCAATGGTCTGCGTGGCATAACGGACATACCGTTCCGCCTGCACTCCCTTTCTGTGCAGACTGGAGGGATTGCCGTAATCCTCGCACATAATCTTTTTCATGAGCTCTGCCACTTCGTCAAAGCACCTGGTCGTGGCAGAATTATCTAAATAAACTTCCATGATATCACCAGTCTTTCTCTATCTGTTATTATCATATGCCTTTTATGGCATTTGTTGTCAATATTTCTGATAAAAACGTCCCCCCAGGACCGCCCTCACCTGTCCTCCAGCTGGTACATGATCAGGGAAAGTACGGCCATTCCCGCCGTCTCCGTCCGCAGAATCCGCTTTCCGAGGGTAACGGGGCTTATCCCGTCCAGGGCCGCAGCCTCCACCTCTTCCCGCTCAAAGCCGCCCTCCGGCCCGATAAAAACCGCCACGTCCTCTCCCGGCCGCAAACCTTCGATCAGCTGCCTCGTCCTTTCCATCCCTTCCGCCAGCTCGTAGGGGATCAGCCGCACCTTGCAGCGTCTGCTGAAGGCAATGGCCTGGGACATGGTCATGACCTCCCCAACCTGCGGAACCACGGCCCGGCGGCTCTGCTTGGCCGCCGCCTGCGCGATCTTCTGCCATCTCGCAATTTTCCCGGCCGCCTTTCTCTCATCCAGCTTGACCACGGCTCTCTTACAGGAGACGGGAATCACCGCAAAGGCTCCAAGCTCCACCGCCTTCTGCACGATGAGCTCCATCTTGTCCGCCTTGGGAAGTCCCTGGAACAGATAAACCCTGGAAGGAAGCTCAGCCCCATCCTCCTTCACAAACCGCAGAGTGCAGACGATCTCGTCCTCCAGAATCTCCTCGATCCCGCAGCGGTACTCCTTCCCGTCCACTCCGTTGCTGACGGAAAGCTCCTGCCCCTTTTTCATTCGAAGCACGTTTTTGATATGGTTTACATCCTCCCCGGTGATAACCACCCGGGTTCCCTGTATCTGCGAGGGCTCCACGAAAAACTGATACATAAAAAAACCTGCCAATCCGTATGATAAATTCTTATCTTTCATCATACTATTGACAGGTAGTTCCTGCAAGCTATTTTTGCTTGTCCCAAACCGAATCCCGAAGCACCAGATCCACCGGCAGAATGATTTTTTCCGGCTTCGCCTTCCGGTTCTGAAGACGCCACTGCAGTGTCTGCACCGCTTTCATTCCCATATTCTTTTTCGCAATATGAAGCGTGGTAAGGCATGGCATCACCATGGTGCTGATCTCCATATCGTCAAAGCCGACAATGCCGATATCCTCCGGGATCCGGTACCCCAGCGCCCGCAGCGCATTCATCAGGAGGATCGCCGCCCGGTCGTTGGAGCACAGAAAGACCTCCGGTATTTCCTCCATGGCTTTCACCCGCCTGGTGATTGCCTCCACATCCTTCGCAAGGACATACGGCTCAATGTCACGCAGAAGAGAATATTTCATGGTTTCCACAAGGGCGGTCTGCATGGCTTCGTCCTCCATCACTCCCGCCATGGCCTCCGCATATCCCAGAAAGCGTTCCTTAATGCTGAGGGAATAATCAAGATCCCCGAAGAAGCCGATCTTCCGGTAACCGCTTCGGATCAGATGGTTCGCGGCGAGAAAGGTTCCGCCCCGGTTGTCCGCCAGAACGCTGTCCGCCGGATAGCCGTAGGTGGTACTGTCCACCACGACCACGGGAATCCCGTAGACGCTCAGGGCCTCGATCCGGTCCTTCTCCACCGCTCCCACAATAATGATTCCCGCCACCTTCTGGTTTTCCACACAAGCCGGAACCCTGACCTCCTCGTCCGTAAACTGGATGATAATGTCGTAGCCAAGCTTATCCGCCTGCCACTCCACCCCGTAGATCACCCTGGAATAAAAATGCATGTCCTGGAAATAGATTTTGCGCACCATGACGCAGATATGCTTGCTGGAGAATGCCTTGTTATACTTGCCGGACTGTTCCAGATATCCCGTCTCATTGGCAAGCTGCAGGATACGCTTGCGCATGTCCTCGCCCACCCCTTCCTTATTGTTCAGCGCCAGAGACACGGCGTTGATCGAAACACCGAGCTGATCCGCCAGCTGTTTCATCGTCACTTTCTTTTCCATTGGCATCCTCCACGCCCTTCCTCTCTGCCGCCTGCGGCCTTCCTTCCCGGACAGCCGTTTTCTACACGCCCAGCATTTCCCAGATATCCGAAAGCGCCACGTCCGCCCTGCATATTTTATCGTCTGCGGCGCCGTAATAGATCATAAGCGTTTCCTCCTCAAGCAGCGCCCCGCAGGTAAACACCACGTTGCCAAAAAACCCTTCCTTTTCATATGGGGCCAGAGGTTCCATAAAGGGGACGTCCATCCTTCGGATCACTTTTTCCGGATGCTCCGGATCCAGCAGATAGATTCCAAGGCAATACCGGTCGTTGACGTCAGCCGCATGATAGACCACAAGCCATCCCTTCGGCGTTTTCACAGGAACGGCTCCCGCACCGACCCGGCCCGCATCCCAGCTCCCCTCCCCGGAGACCGCAAGGAACAGCTCCTGCTTTCCCCAGTGAATCAGATCCGGGGATTTTGCCAGCCACATGGAGGGCATTCCGATACCGAAGGGAACCGGACGGTTGAAGGCCACGTATTCCCCCGCGATTTTTTCCGGGAAAATCGCCACATCCTTATTCTCCGGCCCGAAGATAATCCCCATTCTCTCAAAATCCACAAAATCCTCCGTCTTCATCAGGGAGACGCACACGCCGTTTTCCGTCACCGCAGAGTAGGTAATATAGTACGTCTCTTCGATCTGCGTGATCCTCGGATCCTCCATTCCCCAGGATTCCTGAGAAGCGATGGGCATAATGCTGGGCTTATCATCAATCGTAAAATGAATGCCATCCTCAGAACGCGCCACGCGCAGGTGGGAGAGGGACGTGAGATTTACGGTAAGTTTTCCTCCCCCCGGCCTTTTTCTGAAAACGGATCTGCTGTCCGAATAGTCGAACTGCGTCTGAATCCTTTTGTCATATACTACCGTGGCAATCCTGTCCTTCCCCTCTTCGTTCACCACAATCGGGATCTCAATTTTTCCCTCCTCCCTCTGTCTGACAGACTCCGCCACGCGGCACAGGAGAATGATTTCTTTGCCGCAGCGGGCAACGCCGCAGTTAAACACGCCGTCCACCTGAAAGCGGGGATCGCTGGGCTTTACGTCGGCAGGGGTGAGAAGCGGATTATATACGCACCTGTTTATTTTCATATAAATACCTATTTCAGCATAAAGCTGATTCCTTCTTTAAAATACTTGGAAAAACATAAAAACAGCAGGATAATCGGCAGCGTCAGTATCACGGAGGCCGCATACATGGGTCCGGGATAATTTCCCATGGGCTTGAACTGGGTGGAGATCAGCACATTCAATGTCTGCATCTCGATTTTGGGCGAAATCAGCATATCCCACATCAGCTCCGACCATCTTCCCATGAAAATGGACAAAAACACAATAGTGCTGATGGACTTGGTTGTGGGGAATGCAATCCTGCGGATAATCACAAGCGGTCCCGCTCCGTCGATTTTGGCCGCCTCAAACACCGCATCCGGCAGCGTCCGAAAATAATTGATGTACATAAAAATCGCCCAGGTAGATACGGACAGGGGAAGGATCATCCCGAAATAGCTGTTGGCCATGGCCTTGGAAATCATAAACTTGGGCACCAGAAGGATAATCGCAGGGAAAAACATCTGGAAAAGCAGGGAATCCATAATAAACTTCTTCCCGTTAAATCTTGCCAGCTTCGTCACCGCATAGCCGATCAGCAGCCCGCACACCACCGAAATAACGGCCGTGGGAAGGGAGACAATCAAAGAGTTTATCAGCGCCCGCACCCACATCAGGGAATTCCCCGCGCCTCCGGTTCCCATCAGATATTGATAGCTTCTCATGGTAAATCCGGTCGGAAGCACCTCCTTGTCGATCCGGTCCCAGGGAAGGACGGACTGCACCACCATATAATAAAAGGGGAACAGAGAAATCAGCAGCAAAATCATGGTTACCGCCACCACTATTACGGTTCTGGCTTTCTTTTTTCTTTTCATTCCGCTTCCTCCTACCACCCGAACTTTTTGTTAAATCGGTCCATAACCACGTTAATCACCCGCAGCGTCACAAAAATCTGAATCGCATTGACAATTGCCATTGCCGCCGCATAACCTGACTGGTATCTGGTAAACGAGGCATTATAGATTTCCAGCTGCCAGGTTGTGGTTGCCAGGCCGGGACCCCCGCCCGTGAGCAGATAAGGCTCCGTGTAGATGCCAAAGGCCAGCCCCGTGGCAAGCACGATCACCGTTGTGAGCGTGGGCGTGATCATGGGCAGCGTCACATGAATCAGCCTGTGGAATCCGATGGAACCGTCCAGGGCGCAGGCCTCCTTCACATCCTCGGAAATCCCTTCAATGGCTGAGAGTATGAACAGGGCGTAATACCCGGACATCTTCCACACCACCAGAATCACCATGATCGCAAACGCCGTCCTTTTGTCCTGCAGCCAGTTCACGTCAACCCCGAACCTTTCCCTCAGAAACACACTGAATACGGAATTGTAGGCCAGAAGATATTTCACCACCACGGAGGTCGCCACTCCGGAGGTCAGATAGGGGATAAAAAACAGCACCGCCACAAATCCCTTGATCCGCTCCGGCAGGTTGGAAACCAAAAGCGCAATGGCCAGGCCAAAGGCAAAGCACAGGATCACGATCGGCAGCAGGTAGCGGTAGGAATTGACAAACGCCGCCTGCACCTTGTTATCCAGAAACAAATTTACAAAATTGCCTGTACCGACGAATTTTTTATCATCGGACATCAGGTTCCAGTCCATTGTGGAAAGCCAGAATGCCCACATAAGAGGTATCAAAAAGAATACCAGTGAAAAGGCCAGGTAGGGCGAGCAAAAGAGCCAGCCGAGTATGCTTTCCTGTTTTTTTCCAGTTGTCTGTTTTTTTATTACTTCCTTCATGCGGGCATCTTCCTTTCCTGATCATTCATGCGCCGCTTTGCGGCGCTCCGCCATAGATAACAGTTAATCCAGTCCGCCCGCCGTTCTCATGGCCTCCATGGCCGCTTCCACGTAGCCTGTGGCGTCCGGGGTGTCAAGCGGCTGCGCATTCAGAACTTCCTCCATATAAGGGGCAAGGCCGGCTTCGGTGAGCGCCGTCTGAATTTCCGTCATTTTGGCATGGGACATGCTTGGAATCGCATTGGGGATATACTCCGCCAGTCCTCTCAGGGCGGGAAGCTCCTCCATGATCGGCGCAAACGTCTCGTTTTCCGCAATATCGCCGCGCACCGGCATCATGCTTGTCACCTCAAGCCATTCCAGATCGGCTTTCGCGGAATTCTCCGCACTGTACACCCACGAAATAAAGGCTACAGCTCCGTCGTGCTCATCCTGGGAAATACTGTCGTGCTTGTAGAAAACAATTCCCTTGGAATCCGCATAGGAGTACGCCGTATCTCCCTCATTTTCCACGATTGTCGGCCCGTATACATAGTCAACGCCGTATTCCCTGCCCGCCTCCTTCAGCTGGCTGATCTCCCAGGGTGCGTTTATGCTGAACAGGATGGGAACCTGATCCAGAGTCCAAAGCGGGGTGATCTCTCCGGTCATAACGGAATTTCCAAGTGCACCGATGAACTCAAAGGCTTTCTTTGTATTTTCCGGATCGAGGGATAAGGTGTTTCCGTCCACCCAGTTTCCGCCGCCATTGTAGGACTGGTAAACCATCTGGAAATCATACCATCTCTCCCACCACTGATCCGCCCGGATCAGAGAGGGACGGTAGAAGGTGTGGGTAACGCCCAGTTCTGCCATTTTTCCGTCCTTTTCCTCCACAAAAGCGCCAATCAGAGCCTCGTACTGCGCCTGTGTGATTGGAGGAGCGTCAAAGCCAAGGGCCTCTAAGGCCTTCACATTCCACTGGAACGCCATGGGATTAATATAGAGGGGAATCACGTACTGCTTTCCGTCAATTTTCCAGCCCTCCACAGCCGTCTCCATGGCTCTGTTTGCCAGTATCTCTTTAAACCAGTCTTCATCCTGAATATCATAGACCACTCCGGACTGAGCCAGGGTCGCCGCAAATCCTCTGTTAATATTTTCCGAAACCGCCGGAACGGTGCTGGTGGAAATCGCCGTCTGGATTCCCGCCTCCGAAGAAGGGGATTCCGGCATCTGCTGCACCTTCACCTCAATTACCTTTCCGTTCACTTCCGTCTTCGTCGCATTGAAGGCCTCCGCCTTTTCCACCCAGTAATCATACTGTCCCTGATTGGGAGCGGACCAGAAATCCACCTCCTGGACGCCTCCTCCGCTTTTGCCGCATCCCCCGAGGATTCCTGCCGCCATGATTGCGGAAAGAACCAGTGCAATTAATTTCTTTTTCATTTTTCCTCCATTCCGCCGCTTTGCCGCGGCACCAAGTTCACTGTCAAAAGGAATCTCTTAATTCTTATCTACCTTTCCAAAAAAGGATCCTTTATGAGGCGCATATGCGCCTGGGCATCTCCAACCCCGCAGTACAGCTGCGCCGTCCCGTCTTTTCGCCTCACAAGGCCGCCGCTGAAAATCACATCCGCAAGATCCGGACGTTTGCTCTCTCCAGACTCAAAATCGCTTCTTCGGGCGATCATTTTCATGGGCGTGTATTCCCCCGTGCTTACATCATAGACAAAGCAGGAAGCATAATAATGTCTGTTCCCTGCCGCATCAAAGCATGCGATATGGGAAAGGACGCCTATCCGGCCACCCTGCAGAAGATGCATTTCGTTGCAGCCTCCCCATTCTTCGTCCACAAACTGTCCTTCCAGAACGGGAGCGCTTTCCATCCGTTCCTTCGTCAGCTCATCCAGGGACTTCACCACCAGAAAGCCGATTTTCCCTCTGCCCCCGATTTCTCCCTGGGGCCTCACCGCCACAAGGATCCTTCCGTCGGATAGCTCCAGAAGGCGGATATCCTTCATGCGGTCCGGCCCTTTTGCAAAGAGACGAAGGTCAGTCAGTTTTTTCCCTTTATAAAAGGCGGTCCGCCAGCAGAGGGCGTTTGGGTTTTCCTCATCAGGAAAAACCTCCACACCTCCCATCACCAGCCATTCTCCCACCTTTGTCACAAAGGGATCCTGCAGCTCAAATACAGGCGCTCCGGACACAGGTTCCCAGCCAGCCTCCTTCTGTTCAAAAAAAACCACCTCCGAGTGTTCACTGTCACGTTCCTCCACTCTGCCGGCAAGAAGGGTTTTCCCATCCCATTCAAAAGGCGCTGTAACGTTGTAAACATCCTTATATCCCCCATTCTTTGAACGATATCTCTCTCCCAGAAGGAACCGTAATCTCGAGCTTGAATTTTTACTTGAATTTGTTTTTTCATACTCCTCCAGTAATTGCCCGCATGTTCTGAGTGTTTTGTGCATTGTGTCCGCTCCTCTCCGTCATCCAAAAAAAATGTGGTAATGTTTACAGTTTTTCTTGCTTTTTGCAATTTCATACTATCTTTAATACAACTTGAAAACAACTGTATATTTACTTGAATTATAAAATCTGTATAAAAAAGAACGGGGATCTCTCCCCGCTCTCTGTCAGACATTCAGCTTCCCTCTTCCCCTGCCGCCGGAACTGCGCAAGCGCTCACGGTTTCCTGGCCGTGACGCTGACCCATTCTCCCTGGTACGTGACCTCCAGAATTTCAAGCCCCGCCGCCTCCACGGCTTCCCTGACCGTCCGCTCCTTATCGTCTATAATTCCGGAAGTGATATAGATCCCTCCCCTTTTCAGCTGATGGACAATCACCGGCGTAAGCAGAACCAGCACGTCCGCCAGGATATTGGCCACCACGATATCATAACACTCATAGCCCGCCCGGTCCCGAACCTCCTGATCCGTGATAATGTTTCCGATCATAAGGGCAAAGCTCTCATCCGGAATATGGTTTGCCAGTTTGTTCTGCCTGACCGCTTCCGCCGCACAGGGGTCGAGATCCGTCCCCACCGCCTCTCTGGCGCCGAACATCAGCGAGAGAATGGCAAGGATTCCGCTTCCCGTCCCCACGTCCAAAAGCCGCGTGTTGTGCGTAATGTATTTTCGAAGCTGCCGGACGCACAGCTGCGTGGTGTCGTGCATTCCCGTCCCGAAGGCGGTTCCCGGATCGATATGAAGCACCAGCTTGTCCTCGTCCCCCGCCTGCACCTCCTCCCAGGAGGGGATCACCAGCACGTCGTCTATGGTGAACTGATGAAAATACTGCTTCCAGTTGTTGATCCAGTCGATATCCTCCGTCTCGTCCACCGCAACGGACCCTTCCCCGATGTCCAGAAAAGTTCTCAGCTCTTCCAGTTCGGCACGGATCTTTCCCCGGATCTGATCCACGGTTCTGCTCTCCCCGTTTACGAGCAGCGAGCCGTCCTCCCCCTCCTCCACGAAAAAGCTCAGATACGCCACGCCGTCGTCCTGCGGCCCCTCGGGCAGGATGTCCACGAACATCTGCTCCTTTTCCAGTGCGGTAAGAGGCACCTTGTCCTCAATCTGCGCCCCCTCCAGCCCGATGTCGTACAGTGCGCTGATAATAATGTCCTCCGCCTCCGTCACGGTCTTTATTTTAAATTTCATCCATTTCATAAAGATCCCTTCCTTTCCTGATTTCATATTTATGATTCACCCGCCGGCAGATGAACCGTATTATTTTTCTGACAGAAGTTTCAACCAGGATAAAGATTGCATTATCCCTGTTTTTACGATATAATCATAACATACAAAATCTCAAAAATATACGGAAATAATATCGGCACTGCGCACTAATATTTTAGGCAGAGTCTGCCGATATCATGTTATATTATAACTTCATCAGGGAAACTGAGAACTGGAGGGCAACGGAATGCTATCAGTCAAACACAATATGCTTGCATGGAATGCAAACAGGCAGCTTGGTTTAAACACTTCACAATCCCGGACGGCAACGGAGAAATTATCCTCCGGCTACCGGATCAACAGAGCCGCAGACGATGCTGCGGGTCTGTCCATTTCCGAGAAGATGCGCAGACAGATCCGCGGTCTCACACAGGCGGCCGCCAACGCACAGGACGGCATTTCCCTTGTCCAGTCCGCAGAGGGGGCCCTGAATGAAGTTCACGACATGCTCCACCGGGCCGGCGAGCTCGCCGTCAAGGCGGCAAACGGAACCTTATCCGACAACGAGCGGGAGATGGTGGACGCCGAGATCCAGCAGCTGAAGGCCGAGATCGACACCACGGCAAACCATACCGTGTTTAACGAGCTGCGGCTTTTCCCCGACAACGGGCTTTCCCCCAGGAACGCCTCCGCACTGAAGACGGTCAGCTATGAGCTCACCTTCAATCTGGCAGACGGAACCGTTCAGGTAAATGATCTGACGAATCCCTCCTCCGGTACGGCACGGGCCGGACTGGACGTCTCAAGCGGAAGCCAGCTCGCCGAAAAGATCGCAAAAGAGTATCTGCCCAATGCCATCAAGCAGATCTTCGACAGCTTTTCCTCCCTGGAGGCTGCGACCGGCAGTGACAATATTAAAATGGCTCTCAACATCTCTTACATAGACGGGCCGGGCAACACGCTTGCCTATGCCCAGTATTCCTACAGCCACGGGGGCGGCAGGCCCATATCCATGTCCATCAAGGTGGATTCCGCAGATTTCAGTGATGCGGATATCGGCGCAGGAGGCTCAAAGGAGGAAATTCTGGAGTCCACCCTGGCACACGAGCTGATGCACACGGTCATGCAGTACAACCTGACCGACGGGATGAGCGGCAGAAAGGGAGACAAATTCCCCACCTGGTTTGTGGAGGGAACCGCACAGCTTGCAGGCGGCGGCTTTACCACTGGCTGGAATGACGAGCTCATCTATTATGCCAGCAAACTGACGGACGAAAACGATACCAGCCAGGACGACAACATCAAAAAATTTCTTCAAAAATACACCATGTCAGGAAGGCCTTACGGACACGGTTATCTGGGAGCAGCTTATGTGGGTTATCTGGCAAACGGCGGCGGGGCCGTCACGGGCGCGGGTATTGCCGCCGGAATGGATGAGGTGTTTGCAGATCTTTTAAATGGAAGCAGTTTTGCGGATGCGGTCAAAAAGAATTCAGGTAAAACGGAAGCGGAGCTGAACGCTCTGTTTCGAGGCGGAGATGCGAATCTGACGGAATTTGTACGGAAGCTTGCCGTTGCGTCAAAGGGCGGAGCCGGTTCGGTGATAACCCCAGCCCTGACGGACGGCGGAACCAGCATCCTCGGCAATCAGATCATAAATAATCCGAATTTTCAGATTGACCCTGACAAGATCTTCATCGATTATACCAGCGGCGCCGCCAATATCGGTCTCCAGGTAGGGGCGGAGGCCGGACAGCATATCGACATTGATCTCTATCAGATGAGTACCGATGCCCTGGGATTGTCTGATTTGAATACGAAAACTCAGGCGGCCTGTGACGAGGCCATCCATTTGATCAAAAACGCAATCGGCTATGTCAGCAATGTGCGCAGCACCTACGGAGCCGTGCAGAACCGGCTGGAGCACACGATTGCCAACCTGGAAAACGTGGTGGAAAATACCACGGCGGCGGAATCCCGCATCCGTGATACGGATATGGCAAGCGAGATGGTCCGCTTTTCCAACAACCAGATCCTGCTCCAGGCAGGCCAGTCCATTCTGGCGCAGGCAAATCATCAGCCCGAGATGCTGCTGAGACTTCTGGAATAAAATCTTCAATTGTATAAAAGGAGCTTAGAACATGGGGACAATCCAGAAAATAACCTGCAAATCCTGCGGAAACAGCTGGCAGTGCCATACGGGCTGCGGCCTGCGCCATTCCGGCCTGGAAGCCGTTTCAGGGCTGTTTCCGGAGCCTGTCAGGGCGGAAATCCGAGGCGTTTTGCAAAGGGAAATGTTTCCGGCGTTCGATTTCGAATTCCGCATCGCCTACTGCCCTTCCTGCAACAGCTTCGAGAGTGTTCCCGCCCTGGATTTGAGAGACGGACGGTTTTATACGGGTGTTTGCGATACCTGCGGACGGGAAGTTAAATTGGCGGAGACGATAGAGAAAATGCACTGTCCCTCCTGCGGAGGGCAGTCTCTTGCCGTCCTTCCCACAGGACACTGGGATTGATGAGGAAACCAGAATGATACAGGATATTTATCCAAAAATTTACCACAACGAATACCAGGATATCAGGCCGGAGCCTTCCGACTTTATTCTGGTATTTTTTGAGAACACGGCTCTTATCCGTTTCTTTGACGGCAAGCTGCGCTATCCCTCTCTCGGGGAAATGCCGGACGTCTCCTGCCGTTATTACTACCTGTTTTCCATTGACGACTACAGGTATTTTCTCGCCTTCCCCGAAGAGGCGGCAAAGGCTCCCATACAAATTGAGGGCTACCGCTACGAAAATGTCAGTATTTTCCGGACTTCCCCCTCCCGGCACACGGCTTTTGCCGGAATCACCGCCCATCATCTCTTTGGCTGGTATCGGGCAAACCGTTTCTGCGGCAGATGCGCAGGCCCCATGGAACCCGACCACGCAGAGCGGATGCTCTTCTGTCCCAAATGCCGCAGCATGGTCTATCCGAGGATTTCCCCGGCCGTGATCGTGGGCGTGATCAACCGGGATAAAATTCTGATGAGCAAATATGCCGGACGCTCCTACACCAACTATGCGCTGATTGCGGGCTTTGTGGAAATCGGGGAAAACGCCGAACAGACGGTGGCCCGGGAGGTAATGGAGGAGGTCGGGCTGCGGGTAAAGAATATCCGCTACTACAAGAGCCAGCCCTGGGCTTTTTCCGGCAGTCTTCTCATGGGTTTTTTCTGTGATCTCGACGGCTCCGATCAGATACGGCTGGACACCCGCGAGCTCTCGGAGGCCGGATGGTATTCCCGGGGGGATATCACTCTCGAGGATGACCACGTCAGTCTCACCCGGGAAATGATTCTGAAATTTAAGGGAGGAAGCTGTTAACCGCCTTCCTCCCCTTTCGTATTTTCTTTTATCCGGTCATACTTGGAAATAATGTAATCCGGTCTTTCCGTATCAAACCAGTCACGCTCCCAGACACCGTCCTCATAGCGATAACAATGACAGCCGGTATCGCCGGACTGAACCCAGATATTATAATTGTCCCTCTCCCAGCAGATTCCCCAGAAATCCCAGGCCCGGGCCGGGGAAAAACTTCCGACGATCTCTCCGGTTTCGTTGTCCCTAATCTCAACGATCACCTGTCTTGTCATCCGGTCTGCGAATCCGCCCTCCACTCTCTGGCAGGCCGTCAGCCTCCCGTCATGGCTGCGCACGTCCTCCGGCGTAAAGGAGCCGTAATCCCCGCTTATCTCGCCCGAGGCCCCGGGACGGGCAAAGGCCTGCGCCGCATGGATTGTTTTTGCGATACCGGCAATCTGAAACAGGCCGCAAAACAGCGCCGCCGCACATGCGAAAAGGCTCCCCCTTACGCTCAAAACTGATACTCCATCGCCTTGCCGCTCAATATGAAGTCAATTCTCCGGCATTCCTCCTGCGTGAAATGAATATTGTCAAGCGCCTTCACATTTTCCAGAATCTGCTCCGGCCTGCTTGCGCCAATCAGCACGGAAGTCACCTTCCCATCCCGCAAAATCCAGGACAGAGCCATCTGTGTCAGAGACTGGTTCCTCTCTTTTGCGATTCCGTCAAGCTTTCTCACCATCTCCAGCTTTTCCTCCGTCAGATCGCTTTCGTGGAGATACGGGCTCCTGCCGCTTCCGATTCTGGAATCCTGCGGAATCCCGTTCAGATACTTCCCGGTCAGAATTCCCTGCGCCAGCGGGCTAAAAGCGATGCAGCCGATTCCGTTTTCAAACAGATACTCCTTCAGACCGTCCTCCTCGATCCAGCGGTTCAGCATGGAATAGGAAGGCTGATGAATGATAAAGGGGGTTCCCTGCCTCTTTAATATCTCGTAAGCTTTTTTTGTCTGCTCCTTCTTATAGTTGGAGATTCCCACGTAGAGAGCTTTCCCCTGTCTTACGATCTGATCAAGCGCCTCCATGGTTTCCTCCAAGGGCGTGTCCGGGTCGGGCCTGTGGTGGTAAAAAATATCCACATAGTCAAGTCCCAGCCTCTTAAGGCTCTGGTCAAGACTTGCGATCAGATATTTTCTGGAGCCTCCATCCCCATAAGGACCCTTCCACATATCGTAACCCGCCTTTGTGGAAAGAACCATCTCGTCCCTGTAAGGCATCAGGTCTGACCTCAAGATCCTTCCCATGCCGGCCTCAGCGCTTCCATAAACCGGGCCATAATTATTAGCCAGGTCAAAATGCGTGATTCCATTGTCAAACGCCGTAAACAAAATCTTTTTCATGTTCTCCTCATTGTTCACGGAGCCGAAATTATGCCACATGCCAAGAGACAGCGCAGGAAGCCTCAGACCGCTGTTCCCGCATTTGTTATAAATCATTTTGTCATATCTTGTTTCACTTGCCTGATACATCTTTCCTGTCCTTTCTTTCCTGTTCTATGTAATTTCTGCTCAGATTATTGTACCACAGACTCGCCTCTGTGTTAACCTTCCCTGATGATGTAAAAGGAATATTTTTGTTGACTCCAGAAATAATATGGTGTAGTATAATATCATCCATAACATAGTTTTTAAAACTATGTGTCGTGATACAGCAAAGTAAGGAGGTCTCAACTATGCAGATAACAATTCGTGAACCCGGCAGCGCACTGACCCATTTTGTGGGTATGATGATGGCTCTGGCTGCCGCAACCCCTCTTCTGATAAAAGCGGCGGTATCTTCCACCGCCCACGCAGTACTTGCCATGAGTATTTTTATGCTCAGCATGATTTTATTATACGGCGCAAGCGCAGCCTATCATTCCCTGAACATTGGCGGAAGGGCTCTGCGCATTTTCCGGAAGCTGGATCACATGATGATCTTTGTGCTGATTGCCGGATCTTATACGCCGGTATGCCTGATCATTCTGGGCGGAAAAACAGGCTACGCACTTCTTTCCGTGGTCTGGGGGATCGCACTGTTCGGCATGCTGCTCAAGGCCTGCTGGATTACCTGTCCCAAATGGTTTTCTTCCATTATCTATATTGCCATGGGCTGGGTGTGCCTGGGCGTGTTTGGCACCCTGTGGGATATTCTTCCCCATGCGGCCTTTCTCTGGCTTCTTGCAGGCGGCATTATCTACACAATCGGAGGAGTGATCTATGCGTTAAAGCTCCCGATCTTTAACGGAAAACATAAGAATTTCGGATCTCACGAAATATTCCATCTGTTTGTGATGGGCGGAAGTATCTGCCATTTTATCTTCATGTATCTCTACGTTGCCTGAACCCCTTCGGGCGGCGCGATATACGGGGCACGACGGATTCTCCTGTGCGCTCCGCTGCGGGCAGTCTCTTCCTTTCTGCCCTGCACGTACTTAAAACAGCCGGAAGCACTCCCTCCGGCTGTTTTGACATCTGCAGATCCTACCCTCAGCGTACAAGGGGATACACGCCCCTGCACACTGAGGGTAAACTTCCCAATATGCGAAACGCTCAGAAAGCGGATCAGTCCTCGTATCCGTTTGGATTGCCGCTCTGCCACCGCCAGGAATCCGCACACATTTCCCTGATTCCATACTGAGCTTCCCATCCAAGCTCCTTCTTTGCCTTGGAGGCGTCGGAGTAACAGGTTGCAATGTCTCCCGCCCGTCTGTCCTTGATCACATAGGGAATCTTTACGCCGGTGGCCGCCTCAAAGTTCTTTACGATATCCAGCACGCTGTAGCCGGTTCCCGTTCCCAGATTGTAAACGCAGAGCCCCGCCTTCTCCTCGATCTTCTTAAGCGCTTTCACATGGCCTATTGCCAGATCCACCACGTGGATATAGTCGCGCACGCCCGTTCCGTCCGGCGTGTCGTAATCGTTTCCGAACACTCCCAGCTCTTTCAGCTTGCCCACAGCCACCTGTGTGATATAGGGCATGAGATTGTTGGGGATGCCATTGGGGTTCTCACCGATAGTTCCGCTCTTGTGGGCGCCAATTGGATTGAAATAGCGAAGCAAAATCACATTCCACTGCGGATCCGCCTTCTGCATATCGGAAAGAATCTGCTCAAGCATGGACTTGGTCCAGCCGTAAGGGTTTGTGCACTGTCCTTTGGGGCATTCCTCCGTGATCGGGATGACGGCCGGATCCCCGTACACGGTTGCAGAGGAAGAAAAGATAATATTCTTTACGCCGCGCTGCCGCATCACGTCCACCAGGGTCAGGGTTCCCGCAATGTTATTCTGGTAGTACTCCCAGGGCTTCTGAACGGATTCGCCCACTGCCTTAAGTCCCGCAAAATGAATGCAGGAATCAATCTTCTCCGCATCAAAAATCCGGTTCAGGGCATCCCTGTCTAAAATGTCCGCCTTGTAGAAGGTAACCGGCTTACCCGTGATCGCCTCCACTCTCTTAAGGCTTTTCTCACTGGAATTGCTCAGATTGTCAACAACCACAACCTCATAGCCTGCATTCTGCAGTTCCACCACCGTATGGCTTCCGATATAACCGGCGCCGCCTGTAACCAATATTGCCATATCTGCCTCCATTTCTCAAACTTATCATTTTGTTTGGTCTTTGTTTTCCTTCTATGATAAGTTTACCGCAACAGTCCGCATTTTCTCAATACGTGAATGTTATGCATACCTGTCAAAATGTTAACTGCACAGTTTTTACAGCTGAATTCCGTTTTCTTTGCACAGCGCCCTTGCGCTTTCCACGGAGTCGATTCCCGTCTTATTCTTTATGGGTGCGAATTCGCGGCCGCGTTCCACCTCGAAGGGCAGGCAGCCGTCCAGCTCGTGGATCATGTCAAGCACCAGCTGTTCAAATTTGTAGCCGTTCGGCGCATCCGGCTTTACCAGCTCTCCCTTCTCATCCAGATGGGGAATCTTCTTTTCCACTACATGGAGGGGAAGCTTTTTCTCCCTTATCTTTTCCAGATCCGCAATCCGGAACAGATAATTCAGAATCACGCCGAAATAGTATGCGGGATCTCCCTTTTCATCCCTGGCATTCATCAGCTCCTGTGTCAGCTCATAGTATTCCACAATGGAGGGTCTCCCATCCTCAAGGCAGATCACGCCGATCTTTTCGTCCGGCGCACACTTTTTTACCACCTTTGCGCCAACCGCATAGCCGCCGTCCACCACGGCTCCCACAAAGCAGGGATCCGCAATTCTCTGCAGGACGTTATCCACGGCAAAGACATTCAGATACTCCACGCCGTCCTCCATGGCCTTTTCGGCCACGCCCCACTTGTACATGGAAGAATACCAGCCGCCGTTACCGTTGGGGGAGGTGGAAATCTTCCCTTTTTCTTCCATATAAACCTTTCCGTCATAGTCGGAAGCCGGAGCCATTTCCTGCATAAAGAATGTCACATAATCCTTATTATATCCAAAATAATCCTTATCCTTCAGGAAAGAAACCGTGGCCTCGTGGTTTTTATCGCTGGTCATCACATAGAGCGGAACCCAGCTTCCCGACATCTCCACCACATCCATCAGATTCTCGATCAGGCGCTGAAAAATATAGACCTCCTTTGTAAGGCCTATGTTGTACATCCCCTTGGGATCATCGGAACCAAGTCTCGTTCCCATTCCTCCGGCAAGAAGCACCGCCCCCACCTTTCCTTTGCGGATTGTCTCAAGTCCAATGGCCTGGAACTTCTCCCTTTTCTCCTCGATCTCCGGCAGCTGCATGGCCGCAAGCGGGGTGATCTCCCCCCTCTCGGCCGCCTTTTTATCTTCCTTGCAGGCCAAAAGCACGGAAAAATCCGTGATCTCTATCTGAGTAAGCAAATTTTCTTTTTCTGTCTCCGACAGTTCCCCGTAATGGGCAAGCACATGTTCCTGTCCATAATCCTTCAGCTTTTTTAACGCTTCTTCATAACTCATACTGTTTCCTCCATCCTGGAAAATACTCCCTCTTGTTTTATTCTTATTATAATTTCATTTGATCCAAGATGCAACAGCCACTTCCCGGAATCTGTGCGGAGTTTTTCTTGCAAAAAGGACTCCCTGTTAAGAACCCGTTAACACGGCGTTAAATCGGCGTTAAAAAACCGAAAAGTAACTTTTCGCCGTCCCGTCATGCTGATAAAATAAGCTCACAAATCTTATCAAATAAAAGAAAGGAACAGATATCATGGGAGATTTTAATTTTGCATTGCTGCCTATTATGGTGATCGGGGGTGTCGCAGGACTCGCATCAACTTTATACTTAGTATTCTCTCTTCCGGCTGTCATTATATGGAAGATCTACAGAAAAGTCACAAAAGGAATTCCTCTGACCAAATAAGAACACAGGAAACGCATTGCCGCATATGTTACCATAAGAACATCTTGTGGAATGAATGATGGAAATATATGTTGTAAAACCGGGTGATTCCGTGGATTCCATTGCCACTTCCCACGGCATCAGCCCGGAATCTGTTATCTATAATAATCAGCTTACGTATCCTTATGCGCTTGCCATCGGCCAGGCGCTCCTTCTATCCATCCCTTCCCAGCGGACCTTTTCCTATCCCGCCCATACGAATGGATATGCCTATTCTTACATCAACAAAGAGGTTCTCCAGGAAACTCTGCCTTTTCTGTCCACTCTGAGCGTCTTCTCCTATGGCTTTACTCCGGAAGGGGAACTGATCCCGCCCACAGTGGACGATACCTTCATGATCACCGCCGCCCGCTCCTCTGGCACAAACCCTCTTCTCACCCTTACGCCCTTCGGCCCTGACGGAATGTTCAACAATAACCTGATCACATCCCTGGTAAACAGCGAAGAGGCCAAAAAGACGCTTCTCGGGAATCTGCTTGCCACGCTGGATTCCAGCGACTTTGCCGGAGTGGATATCGACTTTGAGTATATCCTGCCTCAGGACCGGGTTCCTTTCGCCGATTTCGTGGCGCAGACCAGAGACTTTCTCGCCCCTTACGGTTATCCCGTCTCCGTGGCCCTTGCGCCCAAAACCAGCGACAGCCAGCAGGGAACCCTGTATGAGGGAATGGATTACGCACTGCTCGGGGAGGCTGCGGACAGCGTGCTTCTCATGACATATGAGTGGGGCTATACCTTCGGTCCCCCCATGGCTGTCGCCCCCGTCAACAAGGTCCGCGAGGTGGTGGACTATGCCGTGACCCGAATCGATCCCGCCAAAATTGATCTTGGCATTCCCAACTATGGCTACGATTTCACGCTGCCCTATGAACGCGGTGTTTCCAGAGCCAGGACGCTCAGCAATCATCAGGCGGTTCAGCTTGCGATCAGTGTGGATGCTCCCATCTCCTTTGACGAGATTGCCATGTCCCCTTTCTTCCAGTATGAGAAGGACGGGGTACTTCATGAGGTGTGGTTCGAGGACGTGAGGAGCCTTGCGGAAAAATACAGTCTCCTTCCCCAGTACGGGCTTCGGGGAATCGGGGTGTGGCAGATTATGAGTCTGTTCCGGGCTGGCTGGCTGTTGTTTCGCGACCGCTTTTCCATTGCGAAAGCTTAGCCTTCTTTTATCTTCCCGCCAAAAAATTGTTTTCGCCTGTGCGGCCTGGGTTGGGGCCCTGAGCGTGGGCTCTGCGGACTGACGTTTTAAATCGGATTTCACTAAAAAAACGCTCTGAGTTTTCGGGAAACGGACGGGTCG
>CAJTVN010000003.1 GCA_910579685.1 uncultured Lachnospiraceae bacterium
TTAAATCCGTGCGGATTGGCAACCGGATCCCCAAACATCTCGATAAACCGGGATTTGACTAATTCATCTAGCATATTCAATTGAGACTGACGTTTAACTATTAGACCACAAACTTTATCTAAAACTCCTACAATTCTATATTGTTCATCAAGTGGAGGAAGCTGCATTTCAATATCTAATAAATTCGCTTTCGTAAGACTTGGAATTGTAACCGTTGTGCTCAATTTTTCAAAATCAAATTTTTCGCAAAAATAATATAAATACTTAGGAATCAGTTTTGATTTATCTGCATATAATCCAAATGCCGTATCTACGTTCCAAAAAGGCACTTCGACATAAATCGGCTTGTTAATACTGCCTTTTCTTCCAATAATAACTGTATTGGGCTCACAAATATAGGAATCCGCATATCCCATAATTCCACCGCTGCCATATATAGGGTATTTTCCATTAGGGTTTTCCACTTGTTTCTGATTCTTGCCATTAATAATATTAAGGACATCTGAAAATCTCACCCTCACAGCATCTCCTCCAATTCCGCCAGTCCTTTCTCGATCTCCAGCTCCAGCTCATGCAAATCCGCCATAATTTCAGCCGTTGACGGATACTCCACGGGTTTATACTCCACCTTCTTGTACTTGTTGATAGAAAGATCATAATCGTTATCGGCAATCTCCTGCTTTGGCACAAAGAAGCTTTGATCGGTGCGCTGGCGGCCGGCCTCCTGCTCCGGATTGTGGAAGCGGCTGATAATGTCGGGAATATCATTATCGGTAATCTCACTCCGCTTGTCATCCAGACTGAATCCGTCAGCCCTCATATCATAAAACCAGACATTATCCGTGCCGCCTGCGCCGGTCTTGGTAAACACCAGCACAGCAGTGGAAACACCTGCATAGGGCTTAAACACGCCGGACGGCATGGAGATCACTGCCCGCAGCTGGTGATTCTCCACCAACTCCTGGCGAATGGCTTTATGCGCCTTTGAGGAGCCAAACAACACTCCGTCCGGTACGATACAGGCACACTGGCCGCCCTTTTTCAGCATCCGCAGGAACAATGCCAGAAACAGAAGCTCCGTCTTTTTGGTATTGGTAACAGCCTTGAGATTGTCATGAATACTCTCCGCATCCACCGTTCCCTTAAAAGGCGGATTCGCCAGACATATGGTAAACCTGTCGCTGATCTGATTCTGCTTGGAAACGCTGTCCCTGTAATCAATCTCCGGATGACTGATGGAATGAAGCATCAGATTCATTGCCGAAATCCGCAGCATGGTGCGATCCGTGTCAAAGCCGGTAAAAGCGCCGCCCGCAAAATGCTCCCACTGCTCGGAACTCATGGTATCCTCAAAATTTCTGCGGATATATTCGGAGGCGGAAACCAGAAAGCCCGCCGTGCCGCAGGCCGGATCACAGATGGAATCCTCCGGCGCAGGCCGCAGCAATTCCACCATCATTTCCCGGATATGCTTGGGAGTCCGAAACTGCCCGTTCTGTCCGGCTGTGGCCAGTTTTCCCAGCATATACTCATAGAGATCGCCCTGCATATCAAGATCCGCAATATCATGTTCATAAAGATCATCCAATCCCGTGATGATTTTTTGAAGCACCTGGGGCGTGGGTATCAAAAACATGGCATCGCTCATATAACGGGCAAAGGCCGTATCGCTCTTTTCATCGCCGCCTGCCCCTTCCGTAGCATCTGCGATTTCACCTTGCTGCGTAAAGTCCGGCAGGCATCCATGCTTCATATTCTTGATAGCGGGGAATACCCTCTGCGCAATGATGTCATAAATATCACGGGGATCACTGTTTTTAAATTTGCTCCAACGCATGGACTGCCCCGCCGGAGACTGTGGAAAGATCTTATCCATCTTTTCGCCGGTCATATTTTCAAATTCTTCACTCTCCAGCTCCTTTTCATCCAGAGACCGGATGAACATAAGATAAGTCAGCTGTTCAATGACTGTCAGGGGATTTGTGATACCGCCCGCCCAGATATCCGTCCAGATCTTATCCACTTTATTTTTGATTGCGCCCGTTATCATGTGTTTTCCTCCGTTTTTGCGCTTTATCCGAACTGTCTTCATTCAGAAGTCCAGTTCAGGCTAAAACTTTTAAGAAAAATGTATATTTTTCGTATCTGTCAAAATGCAAAAGGAAATCTGACTTCTTCTCCTACAGAGAAAGCAGACTCTCCTGATATCTCAGTAACTTTAAAACTTGCGCCATCCCATCCGTTAATTTTGATAATTCCTTTTATACTTCCATCATCTGATGTGAATGTCAGTTCTCCGTTTCCATTGTCAACAAAGGTTCCTTGTGTTCCACCCTGTCTGTAAATAGAGATAACCGCTTCGTCGTCTCCTTCCCATCCCTGTCGAGTGTTCAGAGAACTGTATACGCTGCCAGTTCCCTGGTCGTCCACAAACAAACCGTACTTTGCTGACTTTTCCGGCATGACAAAGGATTCCCCCTTTATCTTTGCCAACTCATTTGCAAGAACATAAGCTCTGTTCCTGGTGATCTCCTCCAAGAAGGAATTCTGAAGAAGAGGATATATACTGCCACTTTCTTCACTGGATCCAAGGTTCAGCAATGTCACTTCCTCCTTCATGGCTATCCAGTTCCTCTGTTCTTCAAGGAGCTTCTCCTTTGTCTGCTGATCTGCAGAATCACTGAATCTGTTCCAAATATTATTTAATTCAGTATCCCATATTACGAAAAACCACCTGGATGATATATTCATTTCTCCCTGGGTTTGAGCCGCCTCTGCCAACGGAGTATACTTCTGGATAATCTTCTCAATATTCTCCAGTTCCTTTTGCAGGGATGCCGAGCCTGATACTACATAGTCAACATCCACCTTGATATCATCAGAATAGTCATAAGTGAAATCTATTTTCAGTTTATCATTGAATTCGATATCATTGGTTTCTCCGCTTGCAGGATTGGATCGTTCTTCACCTTGAGAAGGTATGCTTTCAATGAGCAGATCACTACTTTCCGTTTCCCCTTTGCCACAGCCACTGCCAAGTCCAACCATTAAGATTAATAACATCATATAAATTCTTTTTTCCATATGTTTTGCCTTCCTGTTTAAAGCAGCCTAAAACCATTTACCTGGAATCGTGAGAAAATAGTCCTTATTTTCCTCAAACCCGATTTTTTGATAAAATCCTTTCGCCTTATCCGTCTGCACCAGCCACTCAGAGCTTTCACAGGCATTCCTGCATCTTCGCACCAGCTCCCTGCCGATCCCTTTGTTCTGAAATTCCGGCAAAACCGCCAGATCATAAATGACAGAACGAAAATGCAAATCGCTCAAAACCCTTACACATCCTGCCAATTTTCCGTCAATCCATGCGGAAAACACAAAGGCTGAATTCAAAAAAGCAATATTGAAGTTATCAATCATCTCCTGCGTTGTCGTATCTTCCTTTGCCCAGCCTACCGCCAGAAATAATTGATAGAGCTGGTCACAGGGCAAATCCTTCTGCCTTCTATATTCTACATTCATTTCCGCTATCTCCTTCTCTCAAGCAAAAATTTCACCGCCTCTTTCAACCCTTCACTGAAACCGTCCAGATCCTCATAGCCGATCACCTTCTCTTGAATAAGCGCCACCAGATCATATACTACCTCCTGCTTTTGAAGCTCTATCTGGACACCGGGTTTTCGCTTGTCCTGCCTGATTCTCTTCTCAAGCGCCCAGAACTTTTCAGATGCATCCTTTTCGCTGCTAAGCAGCCTGATATATTCTTTATTAAGTCTTTCCATATAAGCTTCCTGCCACTCAGGAATTAACTCTCTGAAAAGCTTCCAGTCACTCTTCGTACATTCCATATTCATCTTTTTCGCCTCCAGTTAACACCCTTGCGGCATTCGCCAAATGTCTGCTTCGCAGCCGCTTGGCTCATTGCTCGCAGGAATCAAATCATAAATCTCATGCAAATCCGCTATCTCATAATCCACCCTGTACCCATCCGGCTTTGCGGCCTTCCCCGGATTATACCAGCAGGTCAGAATTCCGGCGTTATTGCCGCCCAGGATATCACTGGTCAGAGAATCCCCCACAATCATGACCTGATCCCTGCAAGCAGAACCTGTCTTTGCAAATACCCTGTTAAAAAATTCCACATTCGGTTTTTCCACGCCTAGCTGCTCGGACAGAAAAATCCCGTCCATCAGCTCTCCGAGTCCGGAAAGACGCAGCTTTTTTGTCTGCGCCACTACGGTTCCATTAGAAACCACATATTGCTTCACCCTGCCTCGAAGAGACTTCACAATGTTCAGGCTGTCATCCCGGTAGACAATGGTATCGCCCAGGCACAGCTGATATTTCTGGTTGAATTCAGAAGCAATGGCACTGCTCATTCCCTCTGTTTCAAAAAAATCTCTGAACCTTCCAACCAGCACCTCCGGTTTGGTGATTTCTCCTCTTTCAAGGCGCTCCCAGTAAGTCCGGTTGATTCTCGAATAACGCCCGAGCATCTCCTCGGAGCAATTTCCAAGACCGAACTCCATAAACAGCTTTTGGATAGCTGCCTTTTCTGCCGCAGCAAAATCCAGCAGGGTTCCGTCAACATCCCATAAGATCGCAGTGATCATTCCATCTCCTTCATCTATTCTCTAACTGTCTTACTACTTCGCCAATATGTCCAAAAACAGATTTCTTATGTAATTATCCGGATAGTTTCCCAGCTCCGGCAGCCGTTCTTTCCCAATCAGGCCGCCTCCCATAGCGGCATGTCCGCCTCCGTTTCCGATCCCCTCCAGCGCCTCATGAAGCAGTTTACCGGCATGTATTTCCGGATCCTCCGAGCGGACAGACAGCTTTATACCGTCCTCCCGGAAGGAGAACACTACCGCTGTCTCCACCTCGATCAGAGAAAGGATAAAATCTGACAGGATCGCAATCAGCGCGTCCGGACAGGAAAAGGGAATGCTGGAAAATCCAACCTTGTCATAAAGCTCTATGCTCTCGATTGCCGCCCCGTAGGCTTTCAGGTCTGTAAATTCCATGTTGTTCCGTTCCAGGTCGTCCAGCTTCTCCTTGTCACACAGGGGAAACAGAAATCCGAACATCCTGATATCCAGCTCCGTCACGCCTCTTGTGAACTGCAGGGTATCCATTTTCAGGCCATAGAGCAGTGCCGTTGCCACATCGACATCCGGCTTTCTGCCTGACAGGGCGTAGTATTCCGCAATCAATGTGGCGCACGCTCCTGTGATACGGATATCCTGATACTGGTACTGTATGGGAACAAATGTGGGGTGGTGGTCAATACAGGCGATCTCGTCTCCAATAAAATCCGTGACATTTCCGCTGTGCTTCTGACTGTCCACACAGATAATCCGGTCCGTCTCCCGCATGTCAGGAACCAGCTGCGCATAGGGCAGCATCTCGATATGAAAAGCGTTCAGCATTTTGGAAGCGCTCAGCTTATCTATCCGTCCGTCATAGCAGAGTCTTGATTCCACGCCGTAGATCTCCAGCAGCCTTTGCAGCCCATATGCAGAGGCAATGGCATCCGGGTCGGGAAAATTATGCGTCTGGATATAAACAACGTGCCCTTTACACAGCTCAATCAGATCATTCAATCTGTTCATTACCCATGTCCTCCTTATGTAATATACTGAGCAATCTCTATTTTGATGTAATACTTGAAAAATCCAGTATTCTGGCAAACGCACCGCATTCCGACAAGGATATGTCCGTCGTATTATCTGTATCAATAATATCGCAGAGCACTCTGGCAAACGTGCGGAATTCCGGTTTTTCCGCTTCCTCCAATCCGGAACGGTCCGTTATCTCCGAATCCTCGCCGCACAGCCCTGAAAGAAGCTCCGGGGTCAGCTGATCCTTTATCCGTTTTAATTGATTGTATACAGCGGGAAATCTTGCCTGCATGCAGAGCAGGGCAAACAGCATCAGCCTCTGAACTCTGTTTTCATACAGTTCCCTCTCAGCCATATTTTTGAGAAGTAAAAAGGAATTAAACATCCGATCCATATTTTTAGGCTCGCTGCCTATGGAATTCAGGAGCAGGCCGGCGTAAAAATCCAGTTCTGTCTTGTCATCCGCATGGATTCCCATATGCTCCAGCTTGTCATTCACATAATTTCTGATCTGCTGTCCGGACACCGGAACACGGAAGGTCATCTGGAAAATCTCATCAAAAAGGGCTTTCTGCTGATTGTCATCCAGATCCATTTCAGGATTTTCCTTCACTCCGCGCCGGAAAAACCCATAGTCAATAGCCGCTACAAATACACAGCCTTCACAGTCAAAGAAATTCCTCAGCGCTTCCAGCAGCTCTACCGCTTTTGCAGGGGCGAGCTTGTCAAGCTCATTGATTAAGATAATAACCTTGCCATCCTGCCCCTCAGCCCGTTTCGCCGCCAGCCTGGCAAAGGCATCTACCAGCTTTTCGGGAGGAATCGATGAACCGTCCCGAAACAGCCCTTCCACCAGGTTCTGTCCGGCAGAGCTATCCGGAGCAATAATGCCCGACAAAAGCTCGATAACCCCCTTTGCGATCTTGATTGCGGAATCCTTGGAAGCGCTGCCTTCCGCCCCGCTAAGCTGACGAATCAGGGCCTTTCCCATAAGCATCGGGAGCGGATCCTCCGAATTTGCCTGAAGCAGAAGACGGGGATTAAACCATATCCGATTTTCGGCATACCGCTCTCCAAGACTGTCAGAAAGCATTTTCATGATGCCGCTTTTACCGCTTCCCCAGCTCCCCTGGACGGCAATCGTCATGGGAGTGGAGCAGCTGTTGATAAAGCCTGTCACACCCTCAATATATTTTTTGATTCCCAATCCGTCGTTTTCCGAATCTGCCAGGCCGGCAGAAATAATCTCCTTACCGCCGCTGTCTGCCTGCTCCACAACCCTTAATTCTTCCCCATCGTTACCCGGGGCGGCTTCAACAGCCTCAGCTTCCACAGGCTCCGGTATAATCAATTCGCACTCCGGGCAGCTGTCCTCCAGATAGACCATAAACCTTGATGCCTCGGCGAGATATTGATCATACTTTTTGTTGTTCCTGCTCATCCCAAGAGAGAAATCACCAAATCGGACAATTTCTGTCCGCATATCCTCATCCGTGCGCACGGTCAGCTCCACACCCACATAACTGATGATATCGTCCGCATTGGGTGCACCCAGCTTATTCTGTATGCCTACCGCCTTCGCCGCACCGGCAAGGAGCCCCATCGCACTCTTTGGAGCTCCGCACTCCGTCTTCTCACATTTGACAAGGGCTGTCAGGGGACGCTCCTGCGTGATCACGGTGCCGCCCTGCCGGAGGATATGGAAAACACTTCGCATCTCGTTAATCTCAATCCGTTCATCCATGCCAAAAGATATGTCAAAACCCTCTGTCCTTTTTAGGACATAGGGTTTGATCGCATTTCTGACAAAGGACAAAACCTCGTCCCGTATATCATTTTCAACTCCAAAGGATTTCGATGTGCCATCGGTCAGGGAGAACTCCAATGTCTCCGTAAACAGACAGACAGTCCGGACATCCTGAAAGGAAACGGCCCTGGTGCGTCCCGCCACGGATGTAAATTCCGCCCTGTCCTCAAAAATATTAAGAGTTCCTGTGTCGGATCCACTACTGCTGAGGCAGGAAAAATGAATCCCCTGCGCCATGAGAGCTTCCTTTCTCTTGACAATATAGGGCTCCACCGCTTTTCTGACGAAACCCAGAATCTCATCCTGAAGCTCCCTGTCAATGCCAAAGGATCTTAGGCTTCCATCGATGAGGGAAAAACTCAGCGTTCCGGCAGACGCATTGACAGATTTAACATCCTGAAAAGAAACAGACCCGCTTAGTCCGGACTTGGTTCTTAATTCCGCCCGATCCTGCGAAATGTTAAGAATCCCGATGCCGGTCAGTCCTGTACTGCTGATGAGAGAATAATGAACGCCCTGCTCCAAAAGACGCCTTTTTCGTTCGGCAAGATAAGGATTAACCGCTTCCCTGATACGCAGGAACGCCTCATGAATATCTTTCCGGTTTACCGGGCAGGATTCTATACTGCCGTCCTCCGTGATAAATTCAATATGATCCAGTCCCAGCCCCAGAGCCGTGCCCACTCCTGTCTTTTTTCTTACCGCTGCCAGAGCGGAATAATCGTAGATTGTCTTCTGCACACTGCTGACAGCAAATTCCGTTCTGTCATGGTACACGATCAGCCTTCCGGATTTACGCATCCCTTTTACGTCTGCCTGATAGACCGGCCCATCCTCCTTCGTTTTCTCTGCGGCAGCCTTTTGTCCGCAATAAGGGCAGAATGCCGCTCCCTCCATGATCTCGCGTCCGCATTTAACACACTTCATACCAATATAAGCCCCCTCTTTCGTCTGGTTTTGTTCTTTCACTCTTTTCGCAGATATTCTTTTCAATCACCTGCTTCAAATTGCTCCCTCGCCGCCTCAAACAGATTGTGAAGGTAAGGGTACTGCCATTTATCTGCGCCTACGTTAGGGACAGCGCCATCACCCCATCCCATGCCCGGCCTGCCGCCGTAATCGGTAAAGCTGGCCGCCATATATCGGACGGTATTCACCAGCACAGTGTTCGGCTCCTGCCTGCGCACGCCGATTACTTCCGACATATTGGCTTTGCCAAACTTAAAGAAATCCACATACTCCAGAATTTCTTCCCCCGTGTCATATTCAAAATAGTATCCATACAGGTCGCAGCCATCCTCCATATGACTCTTCTCAAAAGTGAGGTTCGACACCCTTCCCCGGCAAAGCTCTTCGCTGCACCGTATCGCCTCCTTTTGAAACGCTTCCCAATCCTCCGGTTCATGGAATGGATTTTCCCCCGCGGGATTCGTTACCGGAAGACAGTGAATCTGGTTCTCTTCCTTCCAGAACCAATAAGTCACGTCACCATTCAGAAAATAATGGGCAAACCCGGCCGGCTGTTCGATTTGGAAACTCCCCTCGGAGCACAGACCGCCCCTGGAATACGGATCTTTACGGATGTAAAGAATCTCGGGTATAAATACCGTCTCTCCTACAGGCAGGCAGTCCGGGTTCTTCGGCGCATCTCCGGTTCTCACAATTGATGTCCACTTGTACCCGGTTCCATAAACACGCTCGCTGATGCGCCAGAGGCTGTCTCCTTCCTGCACTTCGTATTCCAGCATCTTGTCGCCCGTAAGTTTGATATAGTCCTCCGCATCAGCCTGCTGCGGCAGTCCGTGAACCGGCGCAAAAGAATCTCTCCGCTCCCGCTTGGACTTTTCCTCCTGTTCTTCCTCTGTCAGGCCGTTCGCCACCGCCCTTCTGCTGTTTTCCACCTCTTTTTCCGTCTTGCGCACAAACTGCTCCGTCTGCGGATCCCAGAGCAGATAAGAGGGGGACGCGTAATCTTCCTCCGCCGCTTTTGCCCCGTTCTCATGAACCGGTGCGCCGATCCGCATATCCGCAAAGCCGTCACCATTTAAATCCGGATAAGTGATCGTATCCGGCAGCTCAATACTTAGGGATACCTCGCTTTCCTGCAGCGCTTCGCCGGTCTCCATATCCACCACTGTCATGTCGTAGGGTTCGTCCATGCAAAAGCCATTCAGGAGATAGTAGCGAAGTTCCGCATCCTCTTCCTCATCCTCTTCCTCCTTCGCAAGCGAGAAGTGCAGGGAAAGCATCCTGCCATCCTCCGTAAGCGGCAGCTCGTAATCGGCCTGCGCAAGCAGGCCAAAATACCGCATAATCCCTTCGTCTCCGGCGGATTCCCAATTTGTGTCAATTCCACGAACCTCCAGAAAGCTGCGCTTCGGGTTCTCCAGCTCGGTCAGCCGCTGCTCATGGTCGATCCAGTACAGGCTTTCCTCATCGAGGCCCCAGCCGCTCCACAGCATGCCGTAGTGCTGAAAAACATCAATAAACACATATTCCAGAGTTTCATCGTCCTCCTCCGACGGTGCGTTCAGCAGGGTAAGTCCGTATGCCGTCCGGTCCTTCACATAAAGATTGACCCTGGAGGTGCGGTGGTACAGGCAGGAATACTCATAGCCGTCCTCTTCTTCCACCGTTTCCTGTATATAGTAAAACAGCCTCCCATTGTCTGCGCTCCATGCGGTCAGCGGATGCTCTTTGGCATCGAATCTTCTTTTCAGAATATGGTACAACTCGAGGGCATGGTCATCCTCCAGCATGGGGAAGGTATAGTACAGAAAATGAAGTGAGTCCGCACCCATTTCCTGCGCCGCCGCCTCGTTTAGCGCAGTCTCCATTTCTGCAGGAGAATTGTAAAACCGCCATGTCACGTCCGCTTCTCCCCCGAACCGAAAAGCCGACGGCGCATTCCACTCGGTTTCCAGCGTTTCCCCCTCATAATCCTTTATCGTTATTTCCGCACTGGCATAGGGGCTTGCGGAAATATGTTCATACAGATACCCGCCAAGCTCCTGCACCTTACAGCTGTCATGCTCTGCCTGCCACTCTCTCGGCTCTTCCCTTGTTTCGGCGCTTTGCGTTTCTTCTTCTCTTCCTGACGGCGCCCCGCAGGCCGCAAGCAGCACGCCAAGTACGACGATACCGATGATCCGGTTTCCTCTTTTTCTGTTCCGATGTCTTCTTTCGTTGGAATCAGTCTTCTCATTTTTGGGGGTGTCCTGAGATAAATCTTTTGCCATATATTGTCCTTCCGACTGTCTATTTGTGATCTTTAATTTTTGAGGTAAATCATACAATCAAATTTGACATCGTACCATAGCAGGTCACATACGCCCCTGTCCCCGCTCTGGTCAGTGCCACATACAGCAGGCATTTCTCTCCTGTCTCAAATTCTTCCAAGGATACATCATCCGAAAAGTCACTGCGGACAGCGGAAACGTGCGCTGCCGGGTGCGCACGTTCAGTTATCCAGTAATTCAGACATCTCACTGAAGTTAATATATAAATCATCATAGATGCCAGCTTTTACAATATCAGAAAAGGTATAATCACCAGTATTCTCGGATTCAAAATTATAAACAAGAATACGGTTTTTTTCCGGGTCAACAATCCAGTACTCTCTCACACCTGCAGTACGGTATTTAAAAAGTTTTGTAAAATAATCCATCTGTCTGCTGCCCGGCGATACGATTTCTATGATCCAATCCGGCGCGCCACAGCAACCCTTGTCAGAAAGCTTCTCATGATCACATATGACAGAAATATCCGGTTCAACATAATTTACATCGTCTTTATTCAAAAATACCGCAAAAGGAGAGATATCTACCTCACAAGATCCACTGTGAGAATTGACATATTCACGGATAAGTGCAAATATTTCCCCTGTAATACGCTGGTGTCTTCTGGTCGGAGGTGCCATATAGTATATCTGACCATCCACCAGTTCCGCACGTTCTCCTTCCGGCAGAGAATAAATGTCGTTAATAGTATAAAGTTTTTGCTGTGCCAATGTCAGCGCCATAATAACACTTCCTTTCCGGGCTATTTTATGCGATCTAATTTTATATATCCAATATTCCTGCCTTTAAATTATACCGAAAATCTCTGCTCATTTCCACAACAATTTAACATCCCTCTCTTTCCCTACCTGTATCTTATCACAAGCTCCCGGCTTTGGCGATGTGTATTTTTAACAGGCAATTCTTTGCGCTACACCATCACCCGCTCCAGCCTCGCCCCCATCCTGCTCAAAATCTCATTACTGATCGTACCGGCCCATTCCGCCAGATCACCGGCCGTAATTTCCTCATCCCCGGACTTTCCGATCACAACGGCCACATCCCCGGACTTTACATCCGGAATTTTGCTCACATCCACAATGGTCTGATCCATGCAGATGCGGCCCACCACCGGGGCTTTTCGGCCGTTTATCAGCACGAAGCCCCGACCTGCGGAAAGACATCTGGGCAGCCCGTCCCCGTATCCCACGGTGATCGTTGCGATCTCCATATCCCGCTGAGCCGTAAAAGCCATGCCATAACCCGCCGTCTCTCCACAGTTCAGTCTCCTCACGCAGGCAACCCTTGCCTTCAGGGACAGCACCGGCCTTAAGATCTCTTTCCACCTTCCCGTGTCCTCCCGGGTGCTCAGCACCCCGTAAAGCGCAATGCCTGCCCGGGCGTAATCCTCCGCAAGATGCGGATAATTCAGAATTCCATAGCTGGACTGCAGATGCAGCTTCGGGCAGGAATAACCGCTTCGTTCCAGATCATCCGCCACCGCATAAAACCGCTTTGCCTGCAGATCCGTAAAGCTCTGTTCCTTTAACGCCTCCCCGTCTGATGTGCAAAGATGCGTAAACAGGCCGTCAACCTCCAGGTTTTTCATCTCAAATATCTTCCCAATCCGCTCTCTCTGCTCATATCCGATTCCCAGACGGTGCATTCCCGTATCCACCCCGATGTGCACGTGAAGCTTTTTCCCATACCCGTTCAGCTTCTCCGCATAGGGGTAATCCACAATGGTCTGCGTAAGGCGGCAGCGATGCAGCAGGTCAAACTGCGATGGATCCGTATAGCCAAGCACCAGAATCTCTCCCCGCACCCCTTTTCTTCGAAGCGCTTCCCCTTCCCCTGCGCTTGCCACACAGAAGGCCTCAACGCCAAGCCGGTTCAGCTCCCTTGCGATCAGAACCGCTCCATGCCCGTAAGCGTCCGCCTTTACCGCAGGCATCAGCGCACAGGAGGCGGGGAGCATCGCCCGCAGAGCCTCCACATTCCCGGAAAGCGCCTTCCGATCCAGCTCAATCCAGGCTCTCGCCCGTTTCCCATCCTTGCTTTCCGAACCTCCTGTTCCCGGTGTTCTGCCGCCTTTTATCAAATCCTCAAAACGCGATATAAGAATCGCCGCCGTAATCGACAGTACCGTTACCGCTGCGTAATGAATCAGGCTGTTGTCCACCAGAAGCCCTGTTTTATGCATGATTCCTGCCGCCCTTCTTACCACGACGATCACTGCAGGGTGCAGAATATAAACCCAGGTGGAGACGGTCCGCAGATGCCTCATCGGCCTGCTTTTTCCTGAAAGAAGGATCTCATACAGAAAGATCATAACCGGAACCAGAAAAACATACATACTGTCATGGCGCGGAAAGCCCAGGCCCCGCAGAAGGAACCCCTCCTCGGCCATCAGCACCACGGAAAGGAAAAAGCAGCTCAAAAGCCAAAGAATGCCTTTTCCCCCGGCATCCTGCCCTGTCCGCTTTCCGCTCTCTCCCAGGCCGTTTTGGGCTTTCCGGCTTTTGCCTCCCAGCACACTGCCCAGAGATAAGAACAATGGTGCAAAAAACAGTCCGTTCCGGGTATGGGGGCTGATCTGAAAAATGAGATCATAGACAGAAGTCATCGCCGGAATTCTCTGCACAGCCCCGTAATAGCTGTCTCCAAGCAGGCCTGTCACGTAGAGCGCCCCCGACACGAACAGCGTTCCCTTAAGTCCCAGAAAACGGCCGAGGAACGTCACAAGCAAAACTCCCAGCATGCAGGCGGGAAAATACCACAGATGATAAAAGGTTCCCTCAAATATAAGCATCTGCAGCGCTTTTGCCAGGGTAAGCCCCCTGTAATGTCCGGCATATATTCCCAGAGGCAGATACAGCGCAATGGAGATTCCATATATAAAAGCAAGCTTCCCCAGATAATTCCATATGGCTCTTGGTTCCCCTCCCCCGGCACACTGCCCGAAAGGCCGCCGGACGGATCCCGCCTTTGAACCGGATGAAAAAAACTGCGGGCACAATACGAACTGTCCCGTTACCATGAAAAAAAAGGGCACCGCCACCCTGGCAAGAATCCTCGTGAGAAAAAAGTCCGCATCTGCGCTGTAGGAGCCTAGGGGCGACGTGTGGATGGCAATCACCAGAACTGCCGCCAGAATCCGAAACCTGTCAAGTCCTCCGTAAGATTGTTCCTGTTTCATAGTCATACCTCCCCATACCTCCGGCTCTGCCCGCCGCTTTGTCCGTTCTTCCACTGCGTAAGAATAAAGCCGTCCACATTATTGCCCGACACCGCATAGGGCACCCTGGGATCCAGCTCCAGTCTGGTACATCCCTCCTTCGCCTTCAGATAAGATACTTCTATTTCTCTTCCTCCCTCCCGGACACAATATGCCGCCTCCCCATAGGGAAACTGCCGGATAAAGGAGATATATTCTTCCAGTGTCATTTCCTTTTCCTGCATAATGCGGGCATGGGGGATTCCCACATAACGGAAGTGCCAGGGCTCGTGACCGATCCCCGTAATCTCTTCCTTTCCCGCAGGATACCTCTCAATAAATCCATACTCCGCCGCCTTCTTCCGGAAGCTCTGACAGATTCCGGTATAGGGAAAATCCGGACGGATAAAGTCAATTTCCTCCTGTCTTTTCCCAAGATCAATGGCAAGTCCCGTCTGATGCTCACTATGGCCGGGCAGGGCAACATACTTTTCCGTAAATTCCCGGCCGCTCTCTGCAAGGGATTCCTCCCATATAGCCTTCTGCTCCCGGTAGGAGCGCCATCCGCTGACCGGCACGATTTCCCGCCAGCCCCCGATCACCTCCATAAGGCTGTCAAGCAGAAGAGCGGCCCTGCGCTGCAACAGAGTCCGCACAGTCATCTCCCGTCCTGCCGCACTCAGCTGCACAGCCAGATCCTCTGCCCTTTCCCGGTATCCATATTCCCGGTTTACCAATATCAGACTTCCCCTGTAAATACTTTCCGCCTGCAAGTCTAT
The DNA here is from genome assembly GCA_910579685.1 of uncultured Lachnospiraceae bacterium. GTDB lineage: Bacteria > Bacillota > Clostridia > Lachnospirales > Lachnospiraceae > Suilimivivens. The sequence goes on from CAJTVN010000003.1 coordinate 14,706, forward strand.
GGTTCCATTCATCCCCGTGATCCTCCTTCCCTGTGTTTGTCTTTCACGCTTCCCTTTCCATTGCCTGGCGGATAATCGTATCAAGCAGCCTCTCAAAGGGATAACCCGCCGCTCTCATCATACCGGGATAGCGGCTGTGCGCCGTGAAGCCCGGTATGGTGTTGACCTCGTTAAACACGACCTCTCCTTTCGGCGTCAGAAACAGATCCACCCTGGCAAAGCATTCGCATCCAAGCGCCCTGTAGATGGTTCTGGCCGTCTCCTTGACTTTCCGGGCTGTCTCCTCGCTGATCCTGGCAGGCACATGAATGGCGGAAGTTTTCAGCGTATATTTTTCCGTAAAGTCAAAAAATCCTCCCGCCAGCTCAATTTCATCCACCTCTCCCACCACAAGTTCCCGCCTGCCAAGTACGGCGCAGCCTACCTCGAAGCCCTCAATATTTTCCTCAAGAATCACCTCGTCATCATACCCAAAGGCAAGCTTTATCGCCCCGGAAAGCTCCTCCTCTCCCACGGCCCTGGTCACTCCGTAGGAAGAGCCCGCCTTCACCGGTTTGACATAGATGGGATAGCCCGTCCGCCGTGCAAACGCAAAGGCCGCAGCCTCCTCACCCCTTCGGATTACAAAGGCCTCCGGAACCCTCACTCCGGACAGCCCCGCCAGCTTATGCGCCCTGTCCTTATCCATGCACAGGGCGGACGACAGCACGCCGCAGCCCGCAAGGGGGATTCCCGACAGCCCGATGAGACCCTGAATCGTACCGTCCTCCCCGTTCCTGCCATGAAGCACCGGGAAGGCCACGTCAACGGGAATTTCCCCGATTCCCTCTTTCCCTATCAGCAAGAGCTTATGGCTATCCTTCCCCGGCGGCAGCAATGCGGGCACGCAATCCTGCGGATTGTGCCAGGCATCCTCCCGGATCTTCTCCACATCTCCCCGGAAAAAGAACCAGTTCCCTTCCCTGGTGATCCCCACGGGAACCGGCTCGTATTTCTCCCTGTCCAAATGACAGATAACCGAATAAGCGGATTCCAGGGAAACCCCGTACTCCGAAGAAGCGCCTCCAAAAAATACCGCCACTGCAATTTTCCTGTTTTCAACCAGACCTTTCATTTCACCGTTCCTTCCTTTCCGATTTTATAATTTCTTACCATTTCTGCCGCATGAGTCTGCACAAAAAAGGATCCGTTCCGATACATAAATCGTACCAGAACGGATCGTCCCTTTTTTTCGTTATTTATTTTCGAAAGCTTGTGATTTTGTCCCAAAAATCTTACAATTTTATGACTTTTCGAATGTTTGACGGATTGTGAGAGCACAAGGTTCAAAACGACCCTCAGTCATCAGAGGGCAACCGCGGCAGCTGACCTGCGGGAAGAACCACCGTGAACACCACGCTCTCCTTCGCACTCTCCGCCCGGATCGTGCCCCCGTGAAGCTCCACGATTTCCCTGGCTATGGCAAGTCCGAGGCCTGCCCCGCCTGTTGCGGAAGACCGGGAGGAATCCAGCCGGAAAAACTGCTCGAAAATATGCTCCAGCTTCTCCTTCGGAATGGTCTTTCCTCGGTTCCAGATACTGATCTCCACCCGGTCCTCAATCTGCTTTACCATGGAAAAATAAATTTCCGTCCGCTCATAGCTGTAGCTGGCCGCATTGCGGATCAGATTGTCAAACACCCTCTCCAGCTTGTCGGGATCACAGAGAATCTCCACATCCGGGACGATACTCGTGCGGATAGAAAGCTCCTTTTCCGCAAGCACAGGCCGGAACTCGTCTATGATCTGTTCCAGCATACGGCTAAGATTTATCCTCTCCGTTTCCAGAACCAGGGTGGTAAGGTTAAAGCGGGTGATATCAAAAAACTCATTAATCAACTCCTCCAGACGCTGCGCCTTATCCAGCGCAATTCCCGTATACCTTGTCCGGAGCTCCGGGGAAATCTGCGGTTCATCCCGAAGGAGCGTCAGATATCCGATGACGCTGGCGAGCGGAGTCTTCAAGTCGTGGGCCAGATAAACGACCAGATCATTTTTCCGCTGTTCCGCCTCCCTTGCAATCATGGTATTTCGCAGAGCCTGTTCCCGAACAAGATTCAGCTCGTTTTCCACATCCCCCATGGCCTCGGACAGGCGAACCGGTTCCTCCCTCTCATGAACCAGAGTTTCAGCCGCATCCACCACCTCATTCAGATACCGCAGCGGCTTAGCTATAAAACGGTAGGTAATGACTGTCCATCCCGCAATACAGAGAACGCCGCTGACCCAGGCGATATTATATTCGATAAACTTCAGCAGAATATAAACAATATTGTCCGCCTGCCAGGTAAACCGCAGGCAGATACTGATACCGACCACTACCGCCAAAGCAAGAATGACCACAAATCCCAGAAGGGAAGCAACATACTGCAGCATAAGACGCCTTGCAATCGACTTCCGGCCCAGGCGGTTCGTCCATCCGCTCTCTTTCTTATTCAAGCTTATACCCCACTCCCCACACTGTCCTGATGAATTTCGGCTTTCTCGGCGGCTCCTTCATTTTTTCACGGAGCCTGGCGATATGTGCCATCACCGTGTTATTGTTATCCAGATACTTTTCCTTCCATACCGCCTCAAACAGCTCCTCCGAGGAAACCACGCCTCCTCTGTGCTCGCACAGATACCACAGAATGTCAAACTCGATTGGTGTGAGCATGAGACTGCGCCCGTTTAATGTGCATTCATGGCTCTTTCTGGAAATGTGAAGCCCCCTCACATCGAACTGACTGACTTCCCGCTCCGCACTTTCCGCCACATTATAGCGGATGTATCTGCGAAGCTGTGTCTTCACCCTTGCCACCAGCTCAAGGGGATTAAAAGGCTTTGTGATATAATCGTCCGCACCAAGGGTAAGCCCTGTGATCTTGTCAATATCCTCCACCCTGGCGGTCAGCATTATGATAGGAAACAAATGCCTCTCCCGTATCTTCTGGCACAGGACAAAGCCGTCCATGTCCGGCAGCATAAGATCCAGCACGGCAAGGCTGATATCCTCCCGCTCCACACAGGCCAGGGCATCCGCCCCATTATAAAATTTGTATACCTGGTAGCCGTCGTTATTCAGATAGACCTCCACCAGGTCGGCGATCTCTTTCTCGTCATCCACAATCAGAATTTTTTCCATGCGCCTCTCCTTCCATTGCAGGCCTTGCCGCACCCCTTATGCGATGGCAAACTGGCTCTGGTACAGATTCGCATAGAACCCGTTCTTTGCAAGCAGCTCCTTGTGGCTGCCCTGCTCGATAATATGGCCGTCCTTCATCACCAGAATCACGTCCGCATTCTGGATGGTGGAAAGCCTGTGTGCCACGATAAAGCTTGTTCGGCCTTCCATCATGGCCGCAAAGGCTTTCTGAATCCGGATTTCCGTCCGGGTATCAATAGAAGAGGTCGCCTCGTCCAGAATCAGCATGGGCGGCAGGGAGAGCATCACTCTCGTAATACACAGAAGCTGCTTCTGTCCTCCGGAAAGGCTTCCGCCGTCCTCTCCGATCACGGTATCGTAACCGTCCGGCAGCCTCTTGATAAAGCTGTGGGCATGGGAGGCCTTGGCCGCAGCCACGATCTCCTCCTGTGTGGCATCCGGTTTCCCCACCGTAATATTATCACGTATGGTTCCCCTTTTCAGCCAGGTATCCTGAAGAACCATTCCGTAAGAGGTGCGCAGCGACTTTCTGGTAATGTCCCGGATGGGCCTGCCGTCCACCGCTATGCTTCCGCCGTCCGCATCATAAAAGCGCATGAGCAAATTGATGATCGTGGTCTTTCCGCAGCCCGTCGGTCCCACAATGGCGATCCTCTGCCCGGGTTTTACCTGGAGATTCAGATTCTCGATCAGCTTCCTGTCCGGCACATAGGAGAAGGAAACATCCTTTAGATCCACGCTTCCCTCCACATCCCCAAGAACCACGGCGTCTGTGCGATCCGGCTCCTGGGCCTGCTCCTCTATGAGCTCGAAAATCCTGGCCGCACAGGCAAGGGCGTTCTGAAGCTCCGTGATCACGCCTGAAATCTCGTTAAAGGGCTTTGTGTACTGGTTCGCATAGGACAGGAAGCAGGTCAGCTGTCCCACGGAAAGGCCTCCTCTTATGACGGCGAATGCGCCGGTCAGTCCCACGCCGGTATAAACCAGACTGTTTACAAACCTCGTACAGGGGTTAGTGAGGGAGGAAAAGAAAATAGCCCGCAGAGAGCATTTTTCCAGCCTGTCGTTGATCTCATCGAATCGCTCCAGCGTCTGCCTCTCCCGGTTAAAGGACTGCACCACCTTCTGGTTTCCGATCATCTCATTGATCAGCGCCGTCTGCTCGCCCCTCGTCTGTGACTGCAGCTTGAACATGCTGAAGGTTTTTCTGGCAATAAAGCTTGCCACAAACAAGGACACGGGCGTGATCACCACCACAACCACCGTGATTCCCACATTCACTGAAAGCATGAAGCCGAGAGTTCCGAGAATCGTGATGACTCCCGTAAACAGCTGAGTAAAGCCGATCAGAAGGCCGTCCGCAAACTGATCCACATCCGCCACCACCCGGCTCACGATATCCCCGTGAGAATGGGCGTCCAGATATTTCAGGGGAAGCTCCTCTATCCTGCGAAACGCCCTTTTACGGATATCCTGAATCACATTATAGACGATTCGGTTGTTGCAGATGTTCATGATCCACTGGGTCAGGGCCGTCAGGACAATCACGATGCACATTTTGCGCAGAATGGCAAGCAGTCCCGCCCATACTGCAGGCATATCCGCGGATACCTGCGAGGGGTCAAAGATAAATGCGATCCGGTCCACCGCGTCTCCGGTCAGAATCGGCAGATACAGCGTAAGGGCCACCGATATCACCGCCATGAGAATGGTCAGCGCCACCAGAACGCCGTACGGCCTGATATACCTGAGCACCTTTACCAAGGTTTCTTTTTGTCTTGTATTCTTTTTTTCCGCTTTCATTTATTTCGCTCCGCTTTCCTGTTTCTTTTCAAACTGGCTGTAATAGATCTCCCGATAAACCTCACAGCCTGCAAGAAGCTCGTCATGAGTTCCCATTCCCGCCGCTTCCCCGTCATCCAGCACGATAATCTGATCCGCATGGAGAAGGGATGAAGCTCTCTGGGAAACGATAAAGACCGTGGTCTTACCCGGCATGGATCGGATGGACTTGCGAAGTGCGGCGTCCGTTGCATAATCAAGCGCCGATGCACTGTCGTCCAGAATCAGGATCTCCGGCTTCTTCACAAGGGCTCTGGCAATGGACAGCCTCTGTTTCTGTCCGCCGGAGAGATTTCGTCCCTCCTGCTCGATCTTCTCATCCAGCCCCTTTTCCTTCTGCAGGACAAATTCCTCGGCCTGGGCCGTGCGAAGCGCCTCCCACAGCTCCTCGTCCGTGGCGTTTTCATTTCCCCAGAGCAGATTCTCCCGGATGGTTCCCTGAAACAGTACCGCCTTCTGCATCACGATACCGATCTTACCCCGGAGCACTTCCAGCGGAATCTCTCTCACATCCTGTCCGTCCACCTTAACGCTGCCCTTCTCCACATCATAGAACCGGGGTATCAGATGAACCAGAGAGGATTTTCCGGAACCCGTTCCGCCGATCACGCCTATGGTGTCTCCGGGGTTCGCCTTAAAGTGGATATCCGTCAGCGCCTGCTCGCCCCCTTTATGGTAACGCAGGCACACATGGTCAAACTCCACGGTTCCTGTCTGCGTGATTTCCTTTGCACTTCCATTCTCCGGCGATTCCATTCCCGCCGGGATTTCAAACACGCTCTGTATCCGATTGCCGCAGGCAACCGCCTTGGTCACGGTAATGATCAGGTTCGCCAGCTTGACCAGCTCCACCAGGATCTGGGACATGTAATTCACCAGCGCCACCACCTGGCCCTGGCTCAAAATCCCCGCTTCCACGCGCAGCGCTCCCACATAGATGAGGGCTACCAGCCCCCCGTTGATCACCACGTAAGTAAGGGGATTCATGAGAGCCGAGATCTGGGCCGCAACCATCTGCATACGCTTTAAGGCGTCCGTCTCCCGGTCAAATTTCTGTATTTCTCCCTCCTCCTCCCCGAAGGCCCGGATCACTCTCACACCGGTCAGGTTCTCCCTGGTAATTCCAAGCACCCGGTCCAGTCCCCCCTGCACTTTCTTGAAAAGAGGAATGCTGATGAGCATGATGCCGAACACGATCACGGAAAGAACCGGGATGACCACCACGAAAATAAGAGCCGCCTTCACATCCACCGTAAACGCCATGACCATGGCCCCGAACACGATAAACGGGGAGCGAAGAAACAACCGCAGCACCAGATTCACACCGGACTGCACCTGGTTGATGTCGCTGGTCATCCGGGTGATCAGGGTGGCGGTTCCCTCCCTGTCCATCTGGGAGAAGGACAGGCTCTGGATGTGGGCGAACAGGCCGTGGCGCAGCCTGGTGGCAAAACCCACCGCCGCCCTGGCCGCAAAGTACTGCGCCGTCACCGCACATACAAGCCCGATCAGCCCCAGCGCCGCCATCACAAGGCACATCCGCCATATGTAGCCCTTATCGCCGGCGGGAATGCCCTTATCGATCATGGAAGCCACCACCAGCGGAATAAAAAGCTCAAAGGAGGCCTCCAGCAGTTTAAACAGAGGCCCCAGCACACTTTCTTTTTTGTAATCCTTCATGTAGATTAACAGTTTTTTCATTTCAGATATTCCTCGTATTTCTCATTGATTTCATTCAGAAAGGTGATGCCGAGAATGCCGGGCCCCGTATGAGCCCCGATGGCACAGCCGATCCTTCCCTCCAGCATACCCTTTACATGGTATCTCTCACAAAGCTGTTCCTTTATATACTCCGCCGATTCCTTTTCTCTTCCGTACACCACTCCCACCACCTGGTCTTCCAGGCGGCAGCCCTTCTCCCCGACCATGGCAAGAATACGATTCTGGGCCTTCTTCCAGCCTCTCACCTTTTCCACTGCCTTGAGGGATCCGTTTTCATCCACAATAATAATCGGTTTAATATCAAGCACGGTTCCCGCAAGGAATGATGTCCTGCTTAGGCGCCCTCCCTTAAACAGATAATCCAGCTGCACCACTGTCACCGCATGCTCAATATGCTCGCAGAAAAAATGCGCCGCCTCGATCAGAAGCTCCCTCGGCGCACCGTTCCTCTGCATGCGCAGCAGCCGCTCCACAACCAGCCCGTATCCCACGGATGCGCACTTCGAGTCTATAATCGTCATTTTAAAACCGGGATATTCCTCGAGCACTTCTTCATAGGCAAGCTTCGCCGCATTAAAAGTTCCCGCAATTCCCGTGGAAAAGCAGATATAGAGAACCTCGTCGTCTCTTTTGGCATAGGGCAGAAAATGTTCATGAAACATAAACTGATTGATGTGGTATGTCTTAATCTCCTTTCCGGAGGCCTGAATCTCGTAGAACTGGTCCGGGAAAATTGTCTGTCCGTCAAAATAATCCGTTCCCTCAATCGTCACCGGCGTGGGCATCACATAAAGGTCATATTCCTTAATAACGCTCTCAGGAATATCGGAAGCGGAATCTGTTATAATACAAAATGCCATTTTTTCTCTCCTCACTTAAAAAGCCTGAAATATGTGCCGTAAAACACATTTATTATACTACATTCTGTCCGGTAATGCATCTTAAAATTGACAAATTTTCTAACCGGTAGTAATATATTTATGTTGAATATGCAGGATTTAAATTTGAATGGAGAGCACAATGAATCAGCAAAGGCACAAACATAAGGAGTCCTTTTCCATCCTCCTGATCTCACATACGGGTCGGGAAAGCCGGCAATTTCATATTTCGCTCTTTTCTTTTCGTCTGTTTCTTTTTCTGCTTGGTTTTTTCTGCGCCGTAATCGGCTGGATGATTTTCAGCTTTCTCCAGGAACGCAGCCGTGAGAGGGAACTGCTTTTGCAGGTGAGTTCCCGTGATCAGGTTATTCAGGAAATAAATGCGGAAAAGGAAGCTTTAGAAGAGCAGATCAAGACTTTGGATGAGGAAAAGCTTGCGCTTGCATCCGAAATAGAAGCCGTGCGCAGCGCAATTGCTGCAGGCGTGGAAAAGGCACAGGTAGAGGCAGCCGAGGAAGAACAGGCGCAGAAGGATTCCACATTTCCCAGTCTTTATCCTTCCACTGGTTCCGGCATTCTGGTGTCTTCCTATTCGGAAGAGCAGCCTTACCTTTCCATCAGCGCCCGCTCGGAAGGGAATGTCATTGCCGCAGGGGACGGCACAGTGACCAGCATTACCTCAGACGACACTTATCCGCAGATCATCGAGATCTCCCATGCCAGCGGCCACACTACTCGCTACATGTGCAGGCAGGAAGCTCAGCTTGACGCGCAGGAAGGCGCTCAGGTTCTCGCAGGCGATACGCTGCTCACAATCACAACAGACGAAACGCAGCTGGATTATCAGGTCATCTTTGACGGTGAACCCATTGATCCACTTACGGTAATAGAGGCAAAAGGTTAAAAGGAGGATTATCAATCATGCTAGGAAAAACAAAAAATACGAATGCCGCATCGGAGATACGTTCCAAAATCGGCACGCTGGTCGGTGCCGGCGCCGTTTTCAACGGCGATCTGTCCGCCCCGGAAACCATCCGGATCGATGGTATCATAACGGGAAACTGTACCTGTGAAAAAGATCTGATCCTTGGAGCCGAGGGGGCAATCAAAGGCAATATTTCCGTTCAAAATGTAATTATCTCCGGCAAGGTCGAGGGGGATATCTCCGCCCGGGGAAAATTGGAGCTGCTCTCCACCGGACGGGTGGTCGGCAATATTACCGCCAAATCCCTTGTCATTGACGAGGACGCTTATTTTGACGGCAGATGCATCATGGCCTCGGACAGCCAGAAAGGCATTCCCGTCCATCCTGCAAGCGCTGCCCTGGAGGATCTCTCCAAGGACGGAACGGACGAAAGCTTATAAACAAAAATAGAACCGGCGGCTGAAAGCCGATTCGAAAAAGGGGGTTGACGCCTATGCCGTCAACCCCCTTTTATTTTTCAAATCAGGCCTCAATCAGTTCGTACTCTCTTGATCCATATCCAAGCTCCGCAGCCGCTTCAATGGTGTGAACACCATTTCTCGACTCGATTCTCTCAATCAGATGACCTCTTCCCGGATCATCCGACGCATATACCAGATCCAAACATGCCTGATCGATTGCCACCGGATCCAGGGATACAAGAATTCCGATATCTCCCATACAGGGATCCTCAGCCACCGCACAGCAGTCACAGTCAACGGACATATTCTTCATCACATTGACATACACCAGGTTTCCCTTAAAATACTCGATCACCGAAGAAGCCGCATCCGCCATGGATTCCAGGAAGGAATCGTGATCCGAGTTCCAGAAATCATTGATATCACCCACTCCGTGGATATAAGCTTTTCCCATGGAAGAAGCCACGCCGATTGACAGCTGCTTTATGGCTCCGCCATAGCCACCCATGGGATGCCCTTTAAAATGGGAGAGCACCAGCATGGAATCATAATTCTTAATATTTTTACCCACATAGTTTTTCCTGATCTTTTTCCCGTTTGGTATGGGAAGCTCCAGATCCGGCCCTTCCCCATCCATGAGATCCACTGCGAAGCACTTGCTCCATCCATGCTTCTCCAGCGTCTCCAGATGCTTCTCGGTGGTATTTCTGCTGCCCTCATAGGCTGTATTGCATTCCACCACAGTTCCCCTGACATACTCGATCATAGGCTTCCAAAATTCAGGGCGCAGGAAATTCTGATTCCCCTCCTCACCGGAATGAACCTTGATTGCCACCCTTCCTTCCAGTTCTTTTCCCGCAAGGCGGTATAACTCTACGACCTTCTCAGGGGTAATCTCTTTTGAAAAGAATACTTTTGATGCCATTTTCCTCCATTCCGCCGCCTGCAGGCGGCCTGCAAACTTTATTTCCGTTGTCAGGTTCTTGCCGCTCCGTCCACGGACAGGATCACGCCTGTCACATAGCCGGCCAGATCGCTGGCCAGATAAAGGAACGCATTCGCCACATCTTCCGGCTCTCCCACTCTTCCAAGAGGAATTGTCGCAATCAGAGGCTTTATCATCTCTTCCGGCAAGGCCGCCACCATATCGGTTCTTGTTACGCCGGGAGCCACAGCGTTCACGCGGATATTATCCTTGCCAAGCTCTCTTGCAAGGGACTTGGTAATGCCGTTTACCGCAAATTTGGATGCGGGGTAAGCGACGCCGGAGGGCTGTCCGTAAATGCTCACCATAGAGCTGGTGTTGAGAATGACTCCGCCCCCCTGCTCCTTCATTACCTTTGCTGCCGCCTGGGAGCAGTTAAACACCGCATTTACGTTCAGCTCCATGGTTTTCGCAAAATCTTCCGGCTTGTAATCGTACAGTTTATCCCTTGCGGAAACACCCGCATTGTTGACCATAATATCCAGTTTCCCGAATGTCTCCTTCACTGTCCCGACGGCCTCCTCGATCTCCTGCGGATTCGCAAGGTCAGGCCAAAGCCCGATTACCTTATACTCCGGATTCTCCGCTTTCAGCTTTGCGAGCGCCTTATCCACAGTCTCCCGTCTGGAACCGCACAGCGCCACGGCTGCGCCGTTATCCAGATAAGTCTTCACAATGGCATAGCCGATTCCCCTTGTACCGCCCGTTACCATGGCGGTCTTTCCCTTTAACAGCTCCATTTCTTTATACCTCCTTCTTATTTACTTATCCTGCTCTCTATCTTCATTCCTGTGTCAACGCTCTTTCCTCCTGGCACACAGCGCAGAGCACAATGGCCGAGGTTGCGGGAAGCTCCAGCCTGATCTTGCCTGATTTTACCGGATAATCCTCTCTCTCCAGTGTAAAACCTTCCGCATGGGACAGCAACAGACGCTTCAGATAAGCGCCTTCCCTCGGAATCCCCAAAGACCAGACCGAAACCTCTTTGCTTACCTCGTGCTCATTGTTGTTCACCACCACCACAGTCTGTCTCTTTCGGTTGAAACGCCCATAAGCGACAACATTATGTTCTTCTGCCAGAAACCGAAAAGAGCCCGTCAGGATCTCAGGATTCTCTTTATGAATCCGGATCATTTCCTTGTGAAAACGGATCATCTCCCTGTCTTCTTTTCCCCAGGGATAAGTCCTTCTGTTATCCGGATCCGTAAAACCGCACAGGCCCGCCTCATCCCCGTAATAAATCGTAGGTGCGCCCGGCCAGGTCATCTGCATGACCACCGCCTCCCGCATAACCGCTTTGTTGACACCCTCCTCTGCGGCCCGGGGACCCAGTGTATTGGTGCGTCCCACTCTTTTGTTGGTCCTTGTCAAAAACCTGGAATGGTCATGGTTGGAAAGCTCATTCATTGCGATCTGCAAAGAAGGCATGGTAAAGCTCGCCATATGATGCTGCATGGCACCGATAAAGCTCTCGGCGTTTCCATACATGTCTCCCCGGTAATCATCGCTGTGCTTCTGCATTCCCGTCAGAAACCATGTCACAGGTTCCATAAACGCGTCATAGTTCATCACGGTATCCCATTCCCTGCCGTTCAGCCATTCCCTCGGGCTGCCGTAATGCTCCGCCAGTACAATGGCCTGGGGATTCGCCTCTCTGACCGCCCTGCGGAACTGCTGCCAGAAATAATGATTGAACTCCGGCGTGTGGCCGAGATCTGCCGCCACGTCCAGCCGCCATCCATCCGCATTATAAGGCGGCGAAACCCACTTGGCTGCAATTCGCAGCACATAGTCAAACAAATCCTTTGACCTTTCATAGTTCAGCTTTGGAAGCGTGTCATGCCCCCACCAGCCGTCGTAACTCCCGTTATATGGCCATGCGTGTTCATTATAAAAATGGAAGTAATCCCGGTAAGGACTTCCTTCGTCCACATATGCGCCCTTCTCATATCCCTGCGCATTCTCGTAGATGCGCTCTTTGTCCATCCATTTATTAAAAGAACCGCAGTGATTAAATACACCGTCCAGTATGACCTTGATGTTTCTCCTGTGCGCCTCCTCCACCAGCCTGATAAAAAGAGCATTGCTTGCCTCCAGATTGGCCTTATTCGTCACCCTGTCGATATACCGGGTTGCAAACCGGTTTTCTCTTTGTCCGTCAGAAAGCAATTCTCCTTCGTCACTTACTATTTTCCCAAAATGAGGGTCAATATAATCATAATCCTGTATATCGTACTTATGATTGGACGGGGAGACAAACAGCGGATTAAAGTATATGACGTCAATCCCCAGATCCTGCAGATAATCCATCTTGTCGATAACGCCCTGCAGATCTCCTCCGTAAAATTCGCGAACCCCCATAGCCGCAGGATATTTGTCCCAATCCTCCACCCGCACTGTCTTTTCGCCGATATACTCATATTCATTTGTCAGCACGTCATTTGTCGGATCTCCGTTGTAAAACCGATCCACATAGATCTGGTACATGACTGCGCCCTTTGCCCAGTCAGGCGTCTTAAAACCTGGGATAATGCGGAATTTGTACATGGGCTGCGGAACCTTCACCGGCCCCCTGGTATCATAGATACAGGATATCTTTCCAACCTCAACCACGAAATAATAGGAGAATTCCTCGTTTTCAATTTCAATTTCGCAGGAGAAATAGTCGAAGTACTCGTCGCTGCTTTCCTTCATCATAAGGGTTCTGGTATCTTCGTGTACCAGAAACACTCTGTCAATGTTATTGATTGCCGCCCGGAATCTTACAACCGTATGGGAATAAGGATTGGGCTGTGCAGGTGAAAGATAGTCCTCTGTCGTATCGCTAAATAAAGCTTTCCTGTTAAGGACCGGCCGCATTCCCGTAATATACTCTCTGTCATACTCGGCCTTCATCAATCGCTCAATATCCATAAACATAACAGTCTGCATCACTCCTAAAACTAACGAATATTTTCTATTTTATACTATCCGAAACCGCTCGTCAACATCCCGGAACGCTCCAAAGACCGGGCGCCGCCTGTTTTTTATAGTAAACTTCCGTCATGCACCGCCTGCCGTTTGGCGTTTGGCCGGCCGTATGTCCATCCATGCTATGAAAGCCATAGGTTTTCATAGTAAAAAGAACAGTACGAGTACTGTTCTTTTTAGAGAAGGTATTTCTTTCTTATGGGGTATAGCAAAAAACTATATAATGTATTGGGGGGGGTTACAAGTAGTATAATACCATAGCACCGTTCCTGCGTAAATACTTACAATTCACAAATATTACAAATTTCAACACTTCTTTTTGTGCACTTTTACCATTCGATATTTCTGTGGAAGTCAATTGCCTTCAAACAGGGCTTCAAACTCCGCCCTTCCAATTTTCTCCTTCTCCAGAAGCAGCCCGGCGCATTTGTGCAGCACGTCCATGTGCTCCAGGATAACCGCTTTTGCCTTATCATAGCAGTCATCAATGATGCTTTTCACCTCGTTATCAATCTGGCCGGAAACCAGCTCGCTGTGGTTCTTTGCATGAGCAAGATCCCTTCCGATAAACACCTCGTCGTCATCGCTTCCATAGTTGATCACGCCGATATTTTTTGACATCCCATATCTGGTAACCATGTCTCTCGCCGCATTGGTCGCCTTCTTGATATCGCTGGAAGCCCCGGTTGTGATATCGTCAAAAATAATTTCCTCCGCAATCCGCCCGCCCAGAGATACCATGATATCCTGCAGCATCCTGCCTCTGGTGATAAACATTTCGTCCCGCTCGGGAAGCGGCATCGTATAGCCGGCCGCGCCGAGCCCTGTGGGAATAATGGAAACCGTATATACGGGTCCCACGTCTGGCAGCACATGGAACAAAATCGCATGTCCGGCCTCGTGGTAAGCCGTGATCCTCTTCTCCTTATCCGTGATAACACGGCTTTTTTTCTCCGCTCCGATTCCTACCTTGATGAACGCCTTGCGGATATCCTCCTGTTTCACAAAGCCTCTGTTTTCCTTGGCTGCGATGATGGATGCTTCGTTCAGGAGATTTTCAAGATCCGCACCCGTAAATCCTGCCGTTGTCTGCGCAATCTGTTTCAGATCCACGTCCTCTGCAAACGGCTTATTCCTGGCATGAACCCGAAGGATATCCTCCCTTCCTCCCACATCAGGGCGGTTGACGCTGATCTTCCGGTCAAAACGGCCGGGACGCAGGATCGCGGGATCCAGAATATCCACCCGGTTCGTCGCCGCAAGCACGATAATTCCTTCGTTGACGCCAAAGCCGTCCATCTCCACGAGAAGCTGGTTCAGCGTTTGCTCTCTCTCGTCGTGGCCGCCGCCCATACCGGTTCCCCGACGTCTTGCCACCGCATCGATCTCATCAATAAACACAATACAGGGTGCGTGCTTCTTGGCTTCCTCAAACAGATCTCTCACCCTGGAAGCCCCGACGCCCACAAACATCTCCACAAAATCCGAACCGGAAATGCTGAAAAACGGAACGCCCGCCTCACCGGCGATGGCCTTTGCCAGCAGCGTCTTTCCGGTACCCGGCGCACCCTCCAGCAGAACGCCCTTGGGAATTCTCGCTCCCACCTTTGTAAACTTGGCGGGCTCCTTCAGAAATTCCACAATCTCCTCCAGCTCTTCTTTCTCCTCCTTAAGCCCGGCCACATCCTTGAGGGTGATCTTACCGTCCCCCACGGAAAGCCGGGCCCTGCTTTTTCCAAAATTCATCATTTTGCTGCTGCCGCCGGCATTCTGATTATTCATCATCACGAAGAAGAACACCATCACGATCACGGCAAGGAGCACCGGAAATACGCTGGTAAGAAACCAGTTTTCCTCTTTCACCTTTTCCACCTGGGGATCCAGCCCATAAGACGCAAGCAGCTCCTCAATCTCCCTTACATCCGTCACATAAAGCGTGCGGTGCTGCCCGTCCGAGAGAACAATCTCCGCCTCGCCCGTGGGGGTCTCGCGGTTGGGCTGTATGCTTACAGCCACCACCTCTTTTGCCTCAAGGCTGGAAACCAGCTCTCCCCTGGTGTATTCACTTTGTCTCACATTCAGCATACTGGTCCAGACTACCAGAAGCAGCAGGCCCAGTACCAGAACAAAATACATGCTAAAACCACGGTTTCTCATATTCAATCTATTCTACCTCATTCAAATTCTACAATACCGATATAGGGAAGATTTCTGTATTTCTGGTCATAGTCAAGACCGTATCCCACTACAAACTCATCCGGGATCTCAAATCCCGTATAATCCACATGGACATCCACCACCCGCCGCTCCGGCTTGTCAAGGAGCGTGCACAGACGCAGGCTGGCCGGTTTCCTGTCCTTGAGCATCTCCATCAGATAGCTCAGGGTTCTTCCGGAATCCACGATATCCTCCACCACGATCACATCCTTGCCTGCCAGCGTTTCATCCAGGTCCTTTACTATTTTGACCACGCCGCTTGATTTTGTCTCGCTTCCGTAGCTGGACACTGACATGAAATCAAGGGATACCGGCACGCGGATCCTCTTTGCGAGCTCGCACATAAAAAAGCTCCCGCCCTTTAAAACACAGACAAGATGCACCTGCCTGCCCTCGTAGTCCCTGCTGATCTGATCCCCGATTGCCTGAATCCTGGCATCCACTTCCTCCTCTGTCAATAGTACCTTTACCCTCTCAGCCACCTCTCATGACTCCTTTCTTCTTTCCGTAATTTTTCCTGCCGCCTTTACCTGCAGGATATGCACCGTATTTTCTGAAACCTTATAGTATTCGCTGATCCTGTATCCGGGAACCCACACAATATGGGAACCATCCGCAAGAACGTACAGCTCCTCCCTCTCCTGCCTCGGGATCTTTTCGTTTATAAAATAATCCCGAAGAGATTTGCGGCCCATTGTCCGGTTGACAGTCAGATAATCTCCCGTCCTTCTCGTCCTGAAAACCATAGACTTTGTTATTTTATCACAATCAAACCATTTCGTATATGTTTTCTTAGGAATATTCTTACAATTTTCACAGGGAAAAACCGCAATTTCCACCGTTCCAAGGCCAGGAACCTCCAGACGTCCTCCCCCGGACGGCACAGGCACCGCTTCCCCGACGGTCTGTCCCCTTCTCTTACCAATCATACCCACATCATAGTCCCGGTAAACCGCAAAGCCGCACGGAAGATGAATTTCTCCGTTTCCCTTGCCCTCGAAGAGCCGCCGGACGCTCCCCACATGGGCCGCGGTGATGTCCCTGCGCCCTCCCATAACCTCCTCCATGCAAGAGAGGAGAATGCGTCCCTGGAGATACCGGTCAACAGCCAGAAATTCCGGAATGGAAACAGCCGCACACCTTGCGCCGTCCTTTTCCACGAAACGCACGCACACCCCTCGCAGCTGCAGCATACGCTCTTCCACAAATGTCTCCGCTTCCAGCAGATCGTCCGCCGCACGGTTCATATTTGCGACCGCACCGCTGCAGATCTGTTCCCGGGCATAGGAGAGGATGTGATGGCGGATCCTGTTTCTGGCATAATCATCCTGTCCGTTGGTGCTGTCTGTGCGGTATTCGATGCCGCGCTCCAAAAGCCACGCCTCAATCTCGTCTCTCTCAACGCACAGAAGAGGCCGTATAATATCGCCGTTTATCGGCCGGATCCCGCTCATTCCCGCAAGCCCTGTTCCCCGGAACAGATGAAAGAGCATGGTTTCCGCACGGTCATTGCCGTTGTGCGCCACGGCGATTCTTCCCTGGCCGCCCTGAACCTGCCCGTCCAGCGTCTTTCGGAAGAAACGATATCGTATTTCTCTTCCCGCTTCTTCCTCTCCGATCCCCCTTCGTCTTGCATAATCCTTTACGTCCTCCTCAAGAAGACAGAAGGGCAGTCCCTTTTTTCTGCAGATGTTTTTCACAAAATCCGCATCCTCTCCCGCTTCCCTGCGGACTTTGTGGTTGACGTGTGCAACGGCAAGACGAAACGGTATCCTCTTTTGGAGTTCAAGCAACACAAAAAGGAGGCAGATGGAATCCGCGCCCCCCGAAACTCCCGCAACGATGCAATCATTTTCCCCAATCATACGATACCTTTGAATATATTCAAACACTTTTGTGATCATACTTATACTATAGCCGAAATATCCGGAAAAGGAAAGCCTTAAATCCCCTCTTTTTTCCAAATGCCAATCACCAGAACCGTCATATCGTCCCGTATATGGCCCTTGCACTGACGGATACAGAAATTCAAAACAGAGCTTGCGATTTCCCCCGGATTTTCCAGATTGCTGTTCCCAATGATTTCCGGAAGCATGTCCTCCCCGATTCCCTGGGAAAGGGCGTCCAAAATCCCGTCCGACACCATGATGACATAGTCTCCGTCCATCAGCTTTCTCGACACAATTTCCATATCGGGCTTCTGAAAAATTCCCATGGGAAGATTTCCCGCAGAGATCCTGTCCACAAGGTGCTGCCTCTTAATATAGGAGCTGGAGCTCCCAACCTTCACAAAGCGGCATTCCCCGCTGTAAAGGTCAATGCTGCACAGATCCAGCGTGGACATATTCGTATTTTCCCCTCCGGAAACCAGGGAGCTGTTGATCATCTGAATCGCCGTCTCCGTCTGAAAACCGGCCTCCAGGAATTTCTCCATCAGTTCGACCACCATGGTACTGTCCGCACAGGCCTTGTCACCGGAACCCATTCCATCCGACAGAACCGCAGTCTGATTACCCGTACCGGTTGCAAAAAACGCATAATTGTCTCCGGATATTCTTTCTGTCTCTTTTACCGCCTTTGCCACCCCGGTAAGGACATGGTATTTTGCCTCCTCCATATAGTAAAAGGTTTTCCACTCCTCTCCCACAAAAAAGGAGTTGTCCGCAGCGCCTGCCAGTCTGATATTCAGGAGCACGGAGAGAAGATCTCCCGTCTCGTCAGAGGAGAGCGTTGTCTTTTTCGTATTTCTCATGGAAATGGATACTTCCATCCTTCCGGATTCGTTTTCGATCAGATAGAGATTTTTGACCTGAATGCCCACCTCTTTCAGCGCATGGGCGATCTGCCGCAGACGCCTCTCGCTCATTGGCCTGCAGTGCCTTGCCTCCTCTGCCACGCTGGTCATAATCTGCGCCATCTCCTGAAGATGCTCGGCCATCAGATTTTTACTTTCAGCCAGCTTTTGCTGCCATATGTATTCGTTTCTGTCCCCTTCCGGAACCTCCTTACTGTTTATCTCTTTTTCCGTCTCTTTAAAGGTATCCGCCAGATCCCGGATCGAATCGGCATAGGTAAGAAGCTTCCGCCGTCCGTATTCTGGTAAGATGCTCTCAAAGGAATCATTCTGGTCCGCCATGTTCTTTTTCATCATACATTCATTCCTTTCTCACATTTCACGCAGGCACATCCTGATCTGTCTGCTTGCAGGAATCAATCATATCAAAAAGAACAGGCGGTATCTGTCGAAAACAAAACAGCAAAACCGTAATCCATCTACAAAAAATACAGGCGCGGCAAAGCCGTGCCTGTCAATTATTTTCATCCTTAAATATGATCTCGCCTTCATACACAAGACCCAGCCTGTCTTTGGCCACGTCCTCAATGTATTTCTTAGTCTGCGTATATTTCTCATACTCATCGATCTCTTCGGAACGCTTTGTCTCCGCCTCGATCTGTTCTAAAAGCGTCTGCTCCTTCTGTGCATAAAATGCCTTTTTCTCCCGCAGCTCAACGCTCTTGACGGCAACCACCACCATAAGCATAATAACCACAACGGAAACCAGAAACATACCAAATTTGTTCTGCCGCTTCTTGCGGTAAGCCGCCTTTCTCGCCATAATCCGCTCCTTTGATGCATCCCGTCAATGTTTACATAGTATTATATTAAATACTTTCCTGCAGGCAGTCAACTTCTTTTTCATATATTTCGCAGTCCTGCCGCCCTTTCTCTTTAAACGCCTTCCGCCGACCCCTGCCTTTCTGAGCAAAAAGGCAAACGGCTTGAAAATAAACCTTACGATCCACAGCACCACGCAAAATATTTTTTCCAGCACCCCGGACACCCCGCAGACAATCCAGGGGCTTAAGGTCTTTTTGTAGGCGATCATCCCCACGCAGGCCCCTACGACCGCAAACCATCTGAGTATTCCGTTGTTCTCCTCATAGAGGACATAATAAACGCTGACCGCACAGGCAATCCAGAAAACAAGATCCTCCAGGGAAATCAAAAGCATATTATGCCTGATCAGCCTGCGCAGGATCAGAAAACTGTCATATACGCAGGTGATGACCGCTCCAAGAAAAAAGGAATCCAGCAGAAACATTATTTCATCAACAATACTCTGACTCATAGGCACCTACTTAAACAGTCTTGCCAGCAGCGATTCGCTCTTGCTTCCCATACCCGCCTGCTCAGAATAAGTAAAGCTGTCAACCTTCCCCTCAATATCCACCTCACCCTTTTCCAGGGTGAGACGGTTCACGTGAAGCTCGCTGCCCTTGATCATCAGCATCCCCTGGTCAGTCTCAAGGATAATCTCATTTACATCAAAGGAAAGCACGTCGCAGATACCGGTCAAATTACATGTCCTTCTATTTGACAAGGATATTTTATGAGAACGCTTGTTTAAGCTGTTTAAGTCTTCCATCTCTTCTCCCTCGGATATCATCTTTATAAAAAAGTATATTAAGGGATGATGCGATATATTCTATAAATATCGGAATAATTCCTTTGCCTCTTCCTTTTTTACCGTCTCCTGCACAGTCAGAACCTCCACCTTCACGTCCTTGTTCCCGAAAGCGATGGTGATGATATCCCCGGCCTTCACCTCGGCGGATGCCTTTGCCGGCCTGTCGTTGATCATGACCCGCCCCGCATCGCAGGCCTCGTTTGCCACCGTCCTTCTCTTGATCAACCGCGATACCTTCAAATACTTGTCCAGTCTCATAATACTAACCTCCTCTGTGCGGACTTGTACAGAAAAAGGATCTGCCAAGGCAGATCCTTCACATTTTCAATCCTAGTTAACTGCGTCCTTTAAAGCCTTGCCCGCTTTAAACTTGGGCGCCTTAGAAGCTGCAATCTGCATAACCTTGCCACTCTGGGGATTTCTTCCCTCTCTTGCCGCTCTCTTGGATACTTCAAACGTACCAAAGCCTACCAGCTGAACCTTTCCGTCCTTCTTTAACTCATCTGTCACAACATCCGTAAAAGCCTTCAAGGCCGCCTCAGCATCTTTTTTCGATATACCAGCCTGGTCAGCCATTGCTGCTACTAATTCTGTTTTGTTCATGCGAACTCCTCCTCTTAATATTGAGTGATAATATGAATTTGACAGTCTCTTGTGAGACGCATATATAATATATATCGTCTTTGGATTTATTTGTCAAGAAAATTTTGCCCTTTTGCGCACAACTACAGGCTTTTTAATTATTTCCGCTCACCGTGTCGTTTATGCTGTTATCGGAAACATTTTCCCGTTTTACAGAATTTCCCGACACTTGATTTCCACTTACTGTCTGCGTTTTTCCGTTCTCACTGTCTTCTTTTTCCAGTGCGGGGAAGGAATAAGTCACATCCTGATTGTCATCCGGAACTTCTATATTATAGCTCCTGGTAATATATCCCGATTTCCTGAGCGTGATCGTATGGCTGCCGCCGGTCTTGCTGTAGGTAACCGGAGCAACTCCCATATAGCGGTTGTCCTGATATACCTCCACGCCCTCGGGTGCGGCAATCGTGATCGTCGGGTTGTCGTTCTCCTTATCATCCCCTCTGTCAATTTCGTTTCCGGATACGGTGGAGAAGTTCTCGGAGGACTCGCTCAGCGCAATCTTTACCCTTGCGGTCTCATTCTCCTTCACCTCAAAGTACTCCGAAACGGTATCATAACCGGATGCGCTGGCCGTTATCTGGTGAAGGCCCAGCGGCAGAATCACCGTATAAAGGTGATTGATCCCCACCCCGTCAATATCCACGTTTGCACTGGCAGGCTGGATGTCAAAGGAAACCTTGCCACTGACGGCTTCGGGCAGCTCAATGCTTCCAAGGTCAAGAACGGTTTCCCTGTTTCTTGCTATGTAAACCTCTCTCATCTCTTCGATTCCATCCGCCGTGAGCCGAACCGCATAGCTCCCCTCCGGCACCGTGATCAGCATGTCCTGAGAGATTTCCTGTATGACGCTTTGTCCCACTTCAATCCATCCGCCCACAAGGGGTTCCTCGTTGCGCAGATCCAGATAGCCGTGGCCCGCTTCCACGATAATGCTGAAAATATCACGGCCGGTTCCCTTCACGGTGAGCACGTCCTGGCTGATAATCTGGTCTAAGGTAAGCTCCTTCCCTGCGGAAAAAACCTTCGCATCCTGTCTGATGTTGTAAAGATCGCTTCCGATCTCGAGCGTCCGCTTCTGTGCATCCAGCTGGTATTTTCCCACGCCGTCATAGCTCCATATCTCTGATGACACACGGATGCTTCCCGCCTTTTCGAGATTACTGTTGTATGCCACATCCACAATCTCGCCAGGCACCAGCTGCATCATCGCAAGAGGCGTCCCGTACTTGTCATAAATCTGCGTCGCACCGTCATAGGCCAGGACTTTTTCTTCCCCCGCGCTTGTCACGTAAAGGACAAAGGTTCCCTCCTGCGCGTCCACACACCCCAGTATTCCAGTGGCCTGTGAGGTATAGATATCCACTTCCTCCTCTTCCTGCGCATTGTCGAAAGCGCTTTCAAAGGCCGCTTCCCTGGCAAGGCCGATGGTCCCGCAGCCCGTGAGCAGCAGGCACAGAAATACCGTGCATGACTTTACAATATTTTCTTTCTTGAAACTGTTTTTCATTATGTACTTCCTCTGCTTTGTTTTTGGCGGTTCAAAGCGCCGCCTTATATGAGTATATCATATTTTTTCTTAAATGCCTGCAAAAATTCTATTTTTTCTTTTTCCTGGAGATGAATTTTTTCCAGCTTTTCCAAATTTTTACCCGGAATCCATGCCTTTCCGGTATTATAGTAAAAGTTGGAAATCTTCCAGAACTTTTCCGGATAAGCCAGCCGGTAATACAGCTCCGTATGCTCCCCTTCCGTAAGTTCATTCTCCTTTTCATAAGCATCCAAAAGCCGGAAGCCGGTTTCCTTTTCCCAGTTGCTCTTTTCCAGAAGCTTTCGCATGAATAAATAGATATCCCTTACCGGACTGTCCGGTATGCACTTTTCAAAATTAATGATACAGAGCGTTTCCCCCTCAAAAATCAGATTATGGTGCTGGAAATCCCCATGGCATACGGTCACGGGCTTTTTACTCTCCCTTATGGACGGCAGCTTTCCATATTCCTCAGCCGTACGCAGCGCAAGCCGGAAAAAGTAATCGTAACACTGCATCAGGTAAATTTCAAAATCCGTCTTCTGACTCTTTTCCCTGAGAAACTTTTTGACCCGCCGAAGCTCCCTGTTATGTTTCTCGAACTCCTGGTTCACGGTGTAGAAACTGCCAGGGTATTCCGGAAGTTCGTCCGTTGCACAAATCCTGTGGAGCTTCGCCAGCGTTCTCATCGCGCTGCGGCACTCCTCCGGATCACGCACATTGCACTCCCTGCCCTCAAAATACGACTTAAGGATATAACAGGTTCCGTCCGTATCCACCGTGAGAAGCTCTCCCTCTTTATTCCTGATAATCGATTCTATATTTAATAAGCCCCTTTTCTGAAGCATGCGAAGCACTTCATCCTGAAAAGCGCACTTTTCCTTATGTCCCGCATATTCCTTCAAAATTAAGATTCCAAGATTCGTCTCACACAGAGCGCTCCCTCTCCCCTTCCAGGTGCGGAGCACTTCCACATCATAATTTTCAAGCAAACTGACATATCTGTCATTCACGGCCATTACCCCCAATGTAAGTCATATCTTATCTTATGAGGGCATCACGCAAAGTATTACTTTCCTTTTACCGTACTTTCCGTATTTTTTGCCATTTCCCGGGCCCTGTCAAGCAGGATCTCCCTGCGGTTCTGACCGGGATCTTCCACCACCAGGTCAAGAAGCTTTGAAAGCACTTCGCCCAGCTCCCTGCCGGGCGCCATTCCCGCCTCCGCCATCAGATCCCTGCCGTTTATGGCAAGCGTTTTGAGGGACACGCACTGCTCTTTTTCAAGCACAGTCTCATAGAGCCGTCCGAGCGTTTCAAGAGCCCGCTCCTTTTCCTCTCTCCGGTAAAGGCTCTGGGCAAGCATATCCGCCCTTTTGACCTCCAAAAGCAGAGGAAAAACGTTCCCGCCCATCTTCATAACCGCCCGTCTCACTCCCTTTTCCGTGGGCTCTATGGCGCAGTCATGGTATTTTACCAGCTTTTTCACCATATAAATGGTGTCGTTGTCATACCGCAGTCTGTGCAGAATGTCTCCCGCCACTTTCTCCGAAACCTCTGGATGTCCATAAAAATGACTGATCCCGTCACCGTCCGTGGTAAGGCAGGCAGGCTTGCCTATGTCATGGAGCAGAACCGCAAGCCGGATCACCCTGGAGGGTGCGGCTTCCTGCAGGGCCTTCAGCGTGTGAACCCCTACGCTGTACATATGATGGGGATTTCTCTGGGGTGTTTCCATACAGCGGTCAAATTCCGGCATCACGATTTTCGTGATGCCCGTTTCATATGCAGTCTCAAGATACTCGGGATGTCCGGACGTCACAAGCTTGGTCAGTTCCGCCTGGATTCTCTCCGCACTGATATTTTTCAGATTGGGGGCGAGGCGCCGGATCGAAGATGCCGTCTCCTCCTCAATCCGGTACCCAAGCTGAGCCGAAAAGCGCACGGCCCGCATCATCCGCAGCGCATCCTCGCCAAAACGTTCTTTCGGACTGCCCACGCAGCGGATCATTTGGCGCTTTATGTCATCCATCCCGCCAAATTCGTCCACAAGCCCGCCGGTCTCATTGTAAGCCATGGCATTTATCGTAAAGTCCCGGCGTCTCAAATCCTCCAGCAGGTTCGGCGTGAAAATAACCTCGCTCGGATGGCGGCTATCCGCATATTCGCCGTCAATCCGGTAAGTCGTCACCTCAAAGCCTTCCTCCTCCAGCATTACCGTCACCGTGCCGTGTTTGATCCCCGTATCGATGGTTCGCCTGAAAAGCGCTTTGACCTGCCAGGGGGAGGCTGAGGTTGTGATATCCCAGTCGTCCGGCCGCCTTCCCAGAAGGCAGTCACGAACACAGCCGCCTACTGCATATGCTTCGTAGCCGGCCTTCGTGATCGTCTCTATGATGTATTTTACTTTCTCGGGTAATACTATCCTGTTCATGTCTCGTTTTCCGTAAAGCGTCTGGCAAAGCAGGGACGGCGGGCGTTTAGTACGCCCTGCCCCAGTATACCATTTTTTTCGCCGTTCTGCCGCAGTACGCACACCTGTCGGACAGGCATTCCTGCTCAAAAGGCATGCATCTGCTGGTCACTCCCATATTCTCCTTTATCTGCTCCTCGCATTCTCTCTCACCGCACCACATGGCTTTTACAAAACCTGATTTTTCGGAAAAGGCTTTCTCAAACTCCGCCCTGTCCGCAGCCACATAGGTATGCGCCTCAAGATGCTTTCTCGCCTTTGCCAGCATATCTGACTGGATCTGTACAAGCAGCTCTCCCGCCTTTTCCTCCAGCTGATCCAGGGATACCTCAATCTTCTCTCCGTTGTCCCGGCGGCAGATCACGCATTTGCCAGCCTCGATATCCTTAGGCCCGATCTCAACCCGCATGGGAATCCCTCTCATTTCCTGTTCGGAGAATTTCCAGCCAGGGCTCTTGTCCGAATCATCCACTTTTACGCGGAAGTTCCCCAGGCGGTCTCGCAGCGCATAAGCCGTCTCCAGAACGCCCTCCTTCTTCTGCTGAATGGGTATGATCATAATCTGCGTGGGCGCAATCTTAGGCGGCAGCACCAGCCCCGAATCATCCCCGTGAACCATGATCACTGCGCCAATAATCCTGGTGGACATCCCCCAGGAGGTCTGATGGACATGCTTCAACGTATTGTCTTTATCTGTAAACTGTATCCCAAAGGCTTTCGCAAACCCATCACCGAAATTGTGGCTGGTTCCGGACTGCAGCGCCTTGCCGTCGTGCATCAATGCCTCGATGGTATAGGTGGCCTCCGCTCCCGCAAATTTCTCCTTTTCCGTCTTGCGCCCCTTGATCACGGGAATCGCAAGCACTTCCTCACAGAAATCCGCATATACGTTCAGCATCTGCTCCGTTCTCTCCTGGGCCTCCCCGGCCGTGGCATGGGCGGTGTGACCCTCCTGCCAAAGAAATTCCCGGGAGCGCAGGAAGGGTCTGGTCTCCTTCTCCCAGCGCACCACGCTGCACCACTGGTTATAAACTCTTGGCAGATCCCGGTAGGAATGAATGTCACCCTTGTAGAAGTCACAGAAAAGCGTTTCCGACGTTGGCCGCACACACATCCGCTCCTGCAGGGGATTCAAACCGCCATGCGTCACCCACGCCACCTCCGGCGCAAATCCCTCCACATGATCCTTCTCCTTCTCCAGGAGGCTCTCCGGAATAAACATGGGCATATATACGTTCTCCACTCCCACGGCCTTGAACCTTTCGTCCAGCTGTCTCTGAATACTCTCCCAGATGGCGTATCCCGCAGGCTTGATCACCATGCAGCCCTTTACGTTGGAATAGTCAATCAATTCCGCTTTTTTTACCACATCCGTATACCACTGTGCAAAATCCTCATTCATGGAAGTGATTGCTTCCACTAACTTTTTATCAGCCATTTTCTCCTCTTTTCCGCAGGTTATCCCGTCCTGCTCCTGTGTCTTAGATGAAATACGCATTGTACCCTGATTTTAGGAAAAATTTACGGACTTGTCAACATTCCCCGACGGATTTTTCTCATAACCGCCGTTCCCATTCCCATAAGCAGAAATGCAAACGGCAGGTTCAGCACCTGGGCAAAGCTTACCATATTATGAATCAGGTAGCAGAAGGCGCACACGCCGAAAAGAATGACCTCCGTATTTTTTCTGCCCATTTTGATACAATCACGTATAAAAGAAGCAAAAATACCGATGTAAAATACCAGGCCGAAAACTCCGGTGTTTACAAGGCCCGTAAGTAGCTCGCAGTGGGCATTGCACAGCCTGCTTGCGCCAAAGCATTCTCTGAGCAGGCGCTCTGTTTCCGGAAGGGAATACGCATACTTCGAAAAACAGTCCGGCCCTGCTCCGACCAGCTTATGTACAAGGGGCATTTCCTTCCAGATCACCGCCCCGGCATAAATGGCACACCCTCTTCCGTTTCCCCAATCCGCATTCAGCGAAAACATGCCTTTATCCCGCAGCGACGGAATTCCCCACAGGGTGTTTGCCGCAGACAGCACTAGCCACAGACACGCAAGAAGGCATACGGACAGCGCAAGCCATTTCCTGATCTTCCCGGCCCTTTTTTTCCAGTCCTTTTCTTTCTTCTCCATACGGACCCATCCGTACAGCAGCCCGGCCCCAAGGCAGATCCACAGAGTGAGCGGCGAATCTGTGAAATATCCGCACAAATTATCGGTGTCATAATTGTAGCGGCCCGGAAGAAGCAGGCGCAGGAGCCTGACCAGCTGTGCGCAGGCGCCCCACAGAAAAACCAGCACCGTCCAGTCCAAAATCCGCTCTCTGTTATCTGCCGCCAGAAATAACAAGATCAGAAAAAGCGCCCCAAACCATAAAAACACGCTGCTGCTCCCCTGACAGAACCCTGCCGTAAAGCAGATCAGTACATAGAGACCGTAAAACAACCGCACAGGCAATGCCTGCCCCTTTCCCTGCGCCCGGCTTTTCGGGAACAGAAAGAGGCAGACGCCCACCGGCGCTATGACCGAAAGATAGCCGCAGTACCAGTTGATATTTCCCAGCGTGGACACAAAATCCGGCTGCAGAATTTCGAACCGGATCGGATAAAAAGAAAAACGGTTGAGGACGCCGAACACAAAGACAGCCCCCGACGCAGCCATGCAGCCGTGCATAATTAATTCTCCGCCCTGCCACATTCTTGAGATCATAAAGTATAATCCGCAGAGAAGAAGCAGCGGGACAGCGCCCATGTACCACCCCTGTGTGCCCCACAGCGCTTCTTCCCTGTAGTCCGTCAGAATATAAGACCAGAATACGGCTACCCCGTAGAGCATCACGCACAGGTCTGTCAGAGATATCTGTTCCCACTCAATAAAGTACGGTCTTCTTTCTCCCTTCCGGTTCCTTACAAAAGCCGCAAAATGCACAGCGGCACAGAGCGCAAGCAGGAAAAAGGCAGCTATGGATACACAGATGAAAAACCGGCTTTTGGCTTCTCCGATATCCACATATCCATCCTGCACATAAAACGGATAAACACAGAAAAGAAGCAGTAAATAGGCGCTTGCAAATAAATGGTCAATTCTTTTTAACATGGCTCTTCCTTTGTCCTGAAAAGATATTTACCGGTCTCGCAGAGAATCACCAGCCCTATGGGGCCTTTGACTATACCAAATATACCAAATAATTTTACCCCTGCAAATACCGAAAACAAAATTCCAACAGGCCAGATCCCCACTCTGCTCCCGATCAGTTTCGGCTCCAGGAATTCCCGAAGCAGGGCGCAGACCGCATACAGGCACACGATAGCTCCTGCCTGAAAATAATTTCTGTCCAGAAGCCTCAGAAAAGCCAGCGGCATCAGCATGATTCCGGTTCCGATAAAGGGAAGCGTGTCCATAAAGCCCGTAACAAGCCCGTATACGATACCTCCCTTTATTTTGAGCACCGCCAGCGTCCCGGAACAGAGCGCACTGATGATAAGCAGAATTGTCACCTGCGCCTTCAAATAGGTTTTCAGATAGAGAATGACGCCGCCTGCAACTTCCCGCACTCCGTGAAATCCCCTGTCCTTTTTCAGCGTCTCCATAATTCTTTCATAGTCCTTTAAAATAAGGAATACGGCAATAATCATTACCACGAAAAAGCTGGCGGCCACCGCCGCATTCCTTGCGTAGGATACCGACTTATTCATAATTGCAGGCAGAATATCGACCTCCATATTCTCCACAAAAATATTAACCTGCTCAAGCACATAAGTCTCCATAGCCTTTGCGTCGATTCCGAAGCTGCTCTCCATGAAATCGCAGCAGTTTCCCAAAAGTCCCCCAAGCTGTGTCCCGCAGCCGGAAAACTGCTCCGCAAGCTCTCCTCCCTTCCGGAAAATCACTCCGCCGATGAGCCACAGCAAAATCAGGATTGCAACCAGCGCCATCAGCAAAATAACTCCTGCAAAAAAAGACTTTTTGACTTTCACAGGGAGTTTTTTCGTAAGCCTGTTCAGAAGGCCCGCAATCAGAAAAGCAAAAATAAAAGGGGAACAGACAGGGCTCAAAAATTTCATAAAGACGTAAACGCCGATCACGGCAGCGGCAAATATTACATATTTTCTTTCCATAAAAAATCACCCACCCGGCTATTTTGAAATACTATAGCTAGTATGGGTAATTTTTAATTTTTTACTGCAAAAACGCCTGAAAAATTTCTTCTCTTGGCGGCTGCTCAAAACAGATCTCTTCTCCCGTGGCCGGATGCCGGAACGCAAGCTTGTATGCGCACAGCGCCACATTTCTAAGGCCGATCTCACGGCTTAACTCTCTGTCGTCCCGGGTACCGTACTTGCTGTCCCCCAAAAGCGGCATATCTGCATGCGCCATCTGAACCCGGATCTGGTGGTGCCTGCCTGTATGCAGGACGATCTCCATAAGAGAGGTTTCCTTCCAGGGCTCCACCGCAACCAGAGTTTTTACAAGCCGGTAATCCAGCACCGCCCTTTTCGCCTCCGGGACGTCTTTTTCCACCACTTTGGTTAAGTTCGTCCTCCCGTCCTTACACAGGTAATCTTCCAGTCTTCCCGCCCCGTGTGACGGACTGCCGTATATAACCGCATAATAATATTTCCGAAACGCACTCTCCGTTATCTGTCTGCCAAGGCGGGACGCCGCCTGCTTCGTCCTGGCAAAAACAAGGATACCGGAAACGGGCTGATCCAGCCTGTGGACAACCCCCAGATACGGTTCGCCCTTCTGTTTGTTTCCGGCTTTTCCCGCCAGATAATTCTTAAGCTCACTCACCATATCCTGCTGCCCCAGCCTCGCTGTCTGCGTGGCAATCCCTGACGGCTTATAGACAACCAGAATATGTTCATCCTCATACACGATATTCTTTTGCACTGAAACGTCACATCCTTTTTACACCTTGAAGCGGTATCCCACACCCCAAATCGTCTCAATATACTGTGGTTTCGCAGAATCGTATTCTATCTTTTCACGTATCTTCTTAATGTGAACCGTCACCGTTGCGATGTCCCCAATGGAATCCATATCCCAGATCTCCCGAAACAGCTCCTCCTTGGTATATACATGGTTCGGATGCTCCGCAAGAAAGGTCAGCAGGTCAAACTCCTTGCCAGTAAACGCCTTTTCCGTCCCGTCAACGGTAACTCTCCTTGCCGTCTTGTCAATACGGACTCCCCTGATCTCAATGATATCGTTACTTTTCTGGCTGGAGCCCACCAGCCTGTCATATCTGGCCATATGCGCCTTCACCCTGGCCACCAGCTCGCTCGGGCTGAACGGCTTGGTCATATAATCATCCGCCCCAAGACCCAGCCCCCGGATTTTGTCGATGTCATCCTTTTTTGCGGATACCATTATAATAGGAATATTCTTTTCTTCCCGTATGTGCCTGCAGATTTCAAAACCGTCCATCCCGGGCAGCATGAGATCAAGGACGATCAGATCATACTCATCCGCGAGCGCCGTCCGCAGCCCCTCATCCCCTGTGTTTCGGATGCTTACCTCAAACCCGCTCAGCTCCAGATAATCCTTTTCCAGATCCGCAATCGCCTCTTCATCCTCAATAATCAATATTCTGCTCATCTTAAGCCTCCTCTTATTTTAATCCTGTGTTTCCTGGTATTTCCGGATCACAAAATGCATACAGGTTCCCTCGCCCTCTCTGCTGGTAGCCCAAATATAGCCCCCATGATCCTCTATGATTTTTTTCACAATGGAGAGGCCGATGCCGCTGCCTCCCTGAGCTGAATTGCGCGATGCGTCCGTACGGAAAAACCGCTCAAAAATATTGGGAAGATCTCTGGCCACAATTCCCTTTCCATTGTCCTCGATCTCCACCCTGACGGAATCAATTTCGTCCAGAATCCGAATATCGATCTCGCCCTTCTCTTTATCCATGTATTTTACACTGTTTCCTATGATATTATTTATGACCCGCTTCATCTGCTCCGGGTCGGCAATAATCAGTGTATCAGGCGATATCAGGCTGGAATAATTCAGCGCTATGTTTTTGGATTCCAGATCCAGCCCCACCTCCTCGATACAATCCCCGAAGTATTCCGATACGTTGATCTTGTGAAAATGGTAAGGGATCCGGTTGGAATCGATTCCCGAGTACACCGTCAGCTCATTGATCAGCCGGTCCATGTCGTTTGCCTTGTTATAAATGGTCTTGATGTATTTGTCTATTTTTTCGGGCGTATCGGCAACACCGTCCATAATGCCCTCCACATAACCCTTGATTGCGGTAATCGGCGTTTTCAGATCATGGGAAATGTTGCTGACCAGCTCCTTATTCTGTTTCTCCGCCAGGATCTTCTCATCTGTGGATTCCTTCAGCCGAAGCCTCATGTCCTCATAATTGCGGTACAGCTCTCCGATCTCTCCGTCCTGCTTGTCGGGAAGCATATATTCGAGATTTCCCTCCGCAATATTCTGCATGGCTTTGTTCAGCTGGTTAATCGGGTCAAAGACGCCCTTCGCAATCCACTGGGTGAGGAACAGGCTGGTAAAAAACAGGATTACCATTATGGAAATCGCCATATCCACGAACAGCTTCCTGGAAATCAGGGGATTGGCTCTTGTTATGACAAAGAAGCTTCCCTGGCTTCCATCCCCGAAATAAAAATCCATCTGACGGACCTGCTTTTTCATGTCGTCATAATATATGCTCTGGGAGATTTCCGAATCGATATTATCCTCCTCAAAATCCGGCAGCCTGTCAAAAATCTGGCTGGAAGCCACTTCATTTCCCGTATAGTACAGCCCGCCGTTCCTCCGGATAATAATATAGGATGATTTGCCCGCTATCCTGTCATTAATACTCTCAAGCACCTCCTCATCCTCCAGGGCGTCGGGATCATCAGCCAGGCGGTCCTTTACTTCAAAGAAAATTTCATCGGACATCACCCTTGACGCCTGCGTGGGATCAATGAGGACATTGTAGTCGCTGTTGCGAAACCCGTATTCCTCCTGTTCCTTCAGGAGATAGTTTCCGATCGCCAGAAAAGCCGTAACCGCCAGTGTAAGCGGCAGTAATATAATGGTAAAGAACGTGATTAAAAGACGAGTTTTAAATTTCATGGCTGAGCTCTCCTCACTAACGCTCATTATGTCACAGGTAATTGCGGGATCTGCATATTCTCACAACCTACTGTTTCGCAATTGCCTAGCTCATTATATCATAGAATCCCGCATATGACTCATAAAAGAACTTTGGAATCTCTAAAAAATTTATAAATTATATTGACTAATCTCTGCAATTTGTTATACTGATATCAGTAATCATTATCACTTTAGGAAAGGAAATACGATGGTTTTAAAGCACAGCAAGCAGAGAGATTCCATTAAAGAATTTCTTATGGGCCGCAAAGACCATCCCACGGCAGCCGTGGTGTACGACAATGTACGCAGGTCTTTTCCCAATATCAGTCTTGGCACTGTTTACCGGAATCTTACCCTATTGGCAGACATTGGAGAAATATCCAGAATTCATGTCGGAGACGGCGTGGATCACTTTGATGCGGACACTTCCCCTCATTATCATTTTATCTGCAGCGAATGCGGCTGCGTCAGAGATCTTGACATGCCGGGGATAGACCTTGACGAGATCGCCTCCCGGAATTTTGACGGCCAGATAGAATGTCATACTGTATATTTTCACGGCAGATGCCGGGATTGCTGCCAGCGCTTCCATTCGGTTAGTACATAATGAATTACTCTTATTCATTATGTCAATAATAAAAATAAAACATGTAAAGGAGATTGATACTATGAAATTTGTATGTCAGGTATGTGGTTATGTTCACGAGGGAGATTCCGTTCCGGAGAAATGCCCGGTCTGCAATGCGCCCTCCGACAAGTTTACCGCTCAGGCTGACGGCAAGACATGGGCCGCAGAGCACGTGGTAGGCGTGGCAAAG
This sequence comes from uncultured Lachnospiraceae bacterium, assembly GCA_910579685.1. Lineage (GTDB taxonomy): Bacteria > Bacillota > Clostridia > Lachnospirales > Lachnospiraceae > Suilimivivens. Next base: position 46,947 of record CAJTVN010000003.1, read on the forward strand.
GGCGTTTCCGAAGACATCCTTGCAGATCTGAGAGCGAACTTCAACGGTGAGTGCACAGAGGTTGGTATGTATCTTGCCATGGCAAGAGTTGCGCACAGAGAAGGTTATCCCGAGATCGGTTTATACTGGGAGAAGGCCGCATGGGAAGAGGCAGAGCATGCCGCTAAGTTCGCAGAGCTGCTTGGCGAGGTTGTTACAGATTCCACCAAGAAGAATCTGGAGATGAGAGTTGACGCTGAGAACGGGGCAACCGCAGGCAAATTTGATCTTGCAAAGAGAGCCAAGGCGGCAAACCTGGACGCAATCCATGATACCGTTCATGAGATGGCAAGAGATGAGGCAAGACACGGCAAGGCATTCGAGGGCCTGCTTAAGAGATACTTTGGTTAAGATAAAGCAATTTATAGATACGAAAGGAGAACATTGTCATGCAGAAATATTTTTGTAATCCCTGTGGATACACCTATGATCCTGAGAAAGGAGATCCCGAGCATGGAATCGCTCCCGGAACCGCATTCGCAGATCTTCCCGACAACTGGGTATGCCCTCTGTGCGGTGTGAGCAAGGATATGTTCCAGCCCTGCATTAACAATTACAACTAGATTAGGAAGCAGGCGATAAGCCTGCTTCTTTTATATCCTTTTGCGAGGCTCCGCTCAGCATTCTGACGGATTAATCAGAAAGAAGAGGATATTTATCAAAATTTTAGAAGTATTTTATTGACGATATATTCATCTCTTTGCTACAATAAAACAAAGCACAGAAATTCTAACGGAAATTCGTTCTATCATCTCAGTATCTGACCGACATTCCTTTCGGGGATATGTTATCTGTTTTAGAATCCTTGCTTTTATCACCATTTTGAATATAACAGGGCAGGGATAAACAGCTGACCTTTCCTTCCGCCCTGTCAAAGGAGGACAGATGGGAAAGCCCAAAGAGACAAAAGACATTATGGAAAAGGAATTTTTGTCCTTTCCGGATATCGCCGCTGATGTGATTAATGCACTATTGTACCAGGGGCGTAAAGAAACCGAAGCCAAAAGTCTGCTCGCCGGGCCTACGGAGAGTATCTATCAGGGGAGTAAGAAGCTTCGTAACCAATACGAAGATGTGTGTAAATTCGAGGTCACGAATGGAAAAATCAGACTGATGTATCTGATCGCCAATCAGACCAAAACGGATGGCAAGATGCTGCTTCGCAAGGCAGGCTATACAGGAGGAGTATACCGAAGCCAGTATGGGGACCGGACACAGAAGCCCTTTCCCGTCATAGCGTTCGTGCTCTACTGGGGAATTCCCAGATGGAGGGGAAACCGGAACAGCCGAAGATTGTTCCGGCATCAGGAGCTTTCGGAGAAAGCCTGGAGCTATATTGACGAGATGAAGCTTCACGTTTTTGAAATGAGGTATCTGCCGGAGGAGACGAGGAAACTATTTCAGAGCGACATGCGCATCGTGGTGGATTTCCTGGCTGAAGGCGACAGTTACCGCTCCAGCAGGAAGATCACACATAAAGCGGCATTGATCCGGATGATCCGGGTGCTGTCGGGAGACACCGATACGGAGGATGTGGAGCAATGGATGAACCAACAGGGAATCAGGGAGGAGGACGAGATTAAAATGTGTGAATTATTTGACCAGTATGAAAGACGGGGCCTTGCCAGAGGCAGGGAGGAAGGAAGAACCGAAGGAATCGCAGAAGGAGAAGCCAAGGGAGAAGCGCTCTTTGCCAGTCTGGCGCAGTCTCTCATAGACAGCGGCAGAATCGGAGATTTGAAGAAAGCCCTGTCTGACCAGGGCTACCGCAGGCAGCTGTATATAGAAGCCGGACTGTCCTATGCTGCTGTCTGACCGTCTGAAAACCGCCCTTTAAGCAAGGGCGGTTTTAGAGTCGGCCCCGCATCTTAAAGCCTCACCGTATCTCCGTTCTTCACTGCCTTTGTGGATGAGAGCAGTATTTTGCTCTCACTATCAAGCGCACCCTCCACTGCCACCCAGCTCTCGTTACGGTCTTTGATCTTTACATCCACCTCCTCCACATAATACTCCATTCCAAGGATTCCTTCCCGCTCCTTCACCACATAGACCCAGCTTCTTGTTTCCGAAGTATTTACCGCAAGGGGCGGGATACACAGGGGCTGCCGCTCTCCTGTCTCCGAGCGTGTCATAACACCGGACAGTCCCGGCATCCCCGTCCCTTCCGGAAGATTAATATAGAGGTCAAAGCTTCCCGGCATGGTTTCGCTCTCAGCCAGATAGTCCACCTTCAGATCCTTCTCCTTACCGCTCCCCTCCAGCTTCAAGGTCACGGAGTCGTTTAAGCCCACATATTTCTTTTCATCCCTGCCAAGGACTGCCTTGAACTGGCAGGGAACCGAATCGTCTGCCATAAGCAGTACCGCAGTGTCCGCAGTCCTTCCCCCGGCACTTACAAAGATATCCGTGATCAGGCCGCCTCTGCGAGCCGTGACCACGCCCTCCTGTTTTTTGATCTCCTGATATTGGGAGAGATCCTCCTGCCGTCCGGAAAGATCCACCCGCAGGGTGTCAAGTGTGGCATCTTCATTTTCCGGAAGAAGAATATCCTCCACCCTTCTTTCCGCATCCTTTATGGTATTATCCCTGTTCCATCTGGCATCGGCCTCCGCATAGGCTGCGGATTGCAGTTCGTCCCGGAGCTCATCGCTCATTCCTCCGTCCTGCTCGTCGATATCCTCCTCCACCTGGCTGATGCCCTCCGCCGCCCGGCCAACCAGCGTATCCTGATATCTTGCCAGGGCATTATAATCCTCTCTGGCCCGCTCCTCTTCCAGTACTTTTTTTTGCCTGGCAAGTTCCTGATTTTGAAGGATTGTGTCGATCTGCAGCTGCAGCTTATGGATCTCGTCCTGCTTTGCCTCCATGATTTCGTCAAGATCTTCCATATCTATCGTAAAGAGCACATCGCCCTCTTCCACCTTATCGCCCACCTGAACCATAAGATGATCGATCCGCAGACCGCCAAGGCTGGAAACGGGATCTTTGTTCCCCGCTATGACGATCCCTTCCAACTCCACTATGTGCTCGATGTATTTCCGCTCCGCCGCAACCGTACTGACAATGGGAAGCTCGGAGGTGTAGATGCTCTTTGACAATACGGTGCAAAACCACATCAGGATCAAAAACAAAAGAAATCCCGCCAATATTTTTTTCTTTCTCTGCATGTTACTTCTCTCCTATACCTATTCCTTCAGCCCGGAATAAATAATTCCCTGCTCCAGATAATCCTGTCCCAAGACAAATACAAACACCGCCGGGATCAGCGTGATAATAGAGGTGCAAAAGGCGCTGCCTGCCTGCACCCAGGTAATCTCCGGCAGATACAGAGACAAAGGCCACAGTGCCTTGTCGTCCAGAAAGGCCATGGGCTGCTCCATCATATTCCAGTATTCCAGAAAACCCAGCACCATGGCGGATAACAGGCCGCTCTTTCCAAGGGGAAGCCCGATCCTCCGGAATATGGTAAACTCGCCTGCGCCGTCGATTCTTGCGGCCTCAAAAAGCTGCGCCGGTATCGCACGGAACCCTCCGTAGGAGAGAAATACCGGAAAAGTGGAAAAGACCGCCGGAAGGATCACTGCCCCGTGAGTGTTCAACAGTTCCAGCCGGTTCAGCACCAGATAGCTGGAAAGCATCGTAACCTGAAAGGGAAGCAGCATCAGAACCACGTACAACGCAAAAAGCGCCTTGCTGCCCCTTGCCTTATACACCGCAAAGGCCCATGCCGCAGGAACTCCGACCAGGAGCTGACCTGCCAGGATTCCTGCCGTGAGCCTTATGGAATTCCAGAACAGGACAAAAAACTGGGGCGTCAGAAAGAGAAGCTTTCCGTAATTCTCAAAGGTTGGATAGTCCGGCACCAGCTTCCATCTGATAAATTCCGCACTTTCTCCGAATACCGGGGTTAAATACTCCCGCAGCTCCCCGGTTCCCATTACCGAGCCTGTAGCCAGAAGTATAATTGGCAGAATGACAAAAATTGTGGGGATCAAAAGAAGCAGTACGGCAAACGCCGCCTTAATCTGTCTCCATCCCTCTTTTCGATTCTTACTGTTCATATCCTTTCTCAGCCATCCTTTCCCCTCAGTCCTGTCTGTCCCACATTCTCTGCAGGAGCATAATTACCGCAAACAGAAAACCTCCCACGCACACTGCGGCGGCAGCCATCTTGTCAAGGTCAAGGTTCACAAACCAGTTATTGAACAAATGCTGCAGGAGATAAATATCCTGCTGCGGGTAGGAACCGGCCACAAGATAAGCCTCCCTGTAAATCTTAAAGGAATTCAGAAACGAGAGGATCACGATAGTGTAGAGGCTGCCCTTAAGGTTTGGAAGCACGATCCTGAAAAAGCACTGCCTTCCGTTTGCCCCGTCCACTCTCGCCGCCTCCAAAAGCTCTCCTGATATTCCCCAGATCCCGGCCAGCCACAGCACCACCGTATAACCCGTATTTTTCCAGATATAGCTGAAAACCAGAACCCAGAAAGCCGCCCCGGTTCCCAGATAGTCTGTGCGAACCTCCCCCCACAGGCCGGTCCACTCACCGGCCCGTGTCAGGATCAGGTTCAGAAAGCCCTGTCTGTAAAAAAACATCTTCCAGACCACCACCACCGTTGCCGTTGGCATGGCCAGCGGGAACAGATACAGCGACTTGATCACCGCCCCATCCTTTAACCTGCTGATGGGCAGTGCGATCACAAGGCCGATCACCACCAGCAGCGGGATGCAGACAAAGGTAAAGCGGACGGTATTTTTTACGGCCAGAAGAAAGGCAGTATTGGTAAAAATTGTCTGGTAATTCTGCAGACCGCAGAACTGTCCGGTAACCGCCGTGGAAAAGGATCGTTTCAGCACGTCCAGGAAGGGAAGCAGCACAAATACCAGCACGCCTCCGAAGCTGGGAAGAAGAAACAGGAAAAACATTTTCCTGTGGAAAAACATTTTCCTGTCCTTTTTCCCCCGCCCATATCCGCTGGGTGCCTTGGACGGAAGCTCACTCCGCCATGTAAATCGCCATTTTCTTTTCGATCTCACTGACCGCATCCTCCAAGCTCTGTTCTCCCAGAATATACGCCGCACCCTTCTCATACACGGCATCCTCCAGCACACTGTCTGAAACATAAGCCGTGTCCGCGGATGCGATCCATCCTCTGAGCCTTTCCTTTTGCTCCTCGTTCATCCAGTAGATATCCACCTCTACCACCATGCCGTCCCCATTGCTGGAAGAAATACTGCTATAGGGCACGTCATCCGACTCATAAACTTCCGGATCCGGCATCAGGGATTCCTCGAAGCCCGCTTTGTTTACAGAAAATTCACCGACCACGCTCTCCTTTCCGATCAGCACGTCAAGCAGCTCCAGGGCCTTTTCCGCATATGGCGATGACGCACTGATTCCTGCCAGTGTCTCGGCAATGAAAACCTTTCCTCCCTGTCCGTTGAGGAAGTCGGTTCTGCTCCCCGCAAGATCATCCCGCCGCTCCAGGCTGGTCGCAAAGGCATAACCATAGGCGTATCCCACTGTTCCGAAATCCAGCTTTTTCTCGCCCGCAATGTAGCCGATCTCATCCAGACCGTTGGTAAAGTATGGCGACTCCTCCCAGGTAAAATTATAGTAAGATCTCCATTCCTCGTTCCTCTGACGGTATGATTCAATTTCACTTTCCGCAAGAGTATCCATCTGGGCATCATACACGCGCTTTGCATTTTCCAAAAATTCCGATATCGTCTCCGAATTAATACTGCCGTCCTCATTTTTCCAGGAGGGCGCACAGACCGCGGTCAGAGTCCTCATGATACCCAGCTCCGAGCAGATGTCAAGCAGGTCCGCACCCGGATTGTCCGCCCTGAGCGCCTCCACTGCCTCTGCGATTCCGGAAAGGCCGTCGATCTGTGAAATATATTTTTCCTCCCCCTGCACTACAGGCAGCTGAAACTCACAGGGTATCATAAAGATTTTTCCATCTCTTCGGAATGCGTCCACAAGGTTGGGAAAAAGCTCCTGTTCCCCGGAGAGGCCGTCCAGATGAGCCGCAAGATCAAGAAGCACTCCCTTTTCCATATAAGAATCCACGGGCATGCCGTCCAGAATCATAAGATCCGGCCCTTCTCCTGCCATGATCTGGGTATTCAGCTTTTTCAGGGCATCCTCCCTTGTCACAGAGTCATTTTCCCCCATGCCGATCTCATATTCCACATAGACCTCAGGGTGTGCGCCCTGGTAGACATTGATCGCCTTGCGCAGGGTGTCGCTTTCCTCCAGACTGTAAGCCTTTAACCGCTCGCTCGGTACCGTGGGCACATTGGGATCATAGGTATAGCGCGCCAGCCGCCCATCTGTAAAAAATGCGAGAAACTCATTGTTATCAAGCATCGTCATTCCCTGAAGTCCGTAGGCCGGATTATTCAGCGTGCACAGGCTTCCGTCTATAACCTGCTCCACTGCGCTTCCCTCCAGCACGTGTCGGTGCAGTCCCTTTTTCCCCGCAAGGTAAAGGACATTTTCCTCTCCCGGGAAAAAGAACAGGTCAAACCAGCTGCCTCCGTTAGCGTCTCTCTTCGGATAATTTTCACGGATAAAGTCATCCAGAACCTCATCCTCGACGTATTCTCCTTTTTCCATATCATAGATCAGAGGCGTATCATAATTATATCCGTCCAGAATCATCCTGTTTCCCACAAAGCTCACCAGATTGGGATAACCGCTGTCCACCGTGAGGAATTCTCTGCTGCTCCCATCCTCCTTGACCTCGTAAATAGTATTTCCGTGGGTATTTACAAAAATTCTGCCGTCATCCGACATCCACACACCCACCAGATAGTCCTCCGGGAACTCCATCTCCACAGGAATCTCCGTTCCGTCCGGCTTATAGATAAAAAGCTTCGTGTGAAGCGTATAATCGTCCTCCTCGCTTTCCGTACCGTCTTCCTCTTTGGCAGCTTCTTCCTCAGGGTCATTTTCTTCGGGCTCCTCGTCCACATCGCAAACCACGGCAACCGTTCCGTCCCTGCCTATGGCATAATCCATCACGTAATTTTCATTTTCAATCATGGCTGTCCGCCAATTGCTCACATAGGGTTTCCAGGTCTCCCCGTTATCCTCCGAAGCGATAAAATTCTTGTACTTATCAGTTATGATCAGCTTTCCGTCCGCCAGACGGTAGAGGCTGTTATTGTAGGATGCAAATTCTGACAGATCCAGGATCGTCTCCATATAACGTCCCATGGCCGTATCCTTTGTCTCCTGTTCCTTTTGTGCGCCCGCCTCCGTCACCTGATGTTCCTTGGCGCTTCCCATCTCCTGTTCTTTCTCTCCGCTCTCACCCACAGCCGCGGCATCTTTCTTTCCACAGCCGCCAAAGAGCGCCGTCAGCATGGAAAGCAAAAGCAGAACCGCCAGAATCCTTTTTGTCTTCTTTACACACTTTTCTTTTTTCTGAATCATTCTTTTTCCTCCCGCTTAATGAACAAACTCGCTGATAGATACTTTGACCGCATAGAAATCATCCCCCTGATAGCTTCCCATCATATGAAGGGACAGATTCTCTTTTATATCGGAAAAATTTCCGGCCCTTGTCTCGATATCCTCCGGATTGATTCCGGAATTTTTTACCGTCTTATACTCGTACTGTGTATCCGCTGTAAAGATTACATTGATCAGAACCTCACTTTCGCTGCCCGCTGCCGGAGCCCACATGATTTCCTCCCCTCCATCCTGGGATTCCTCTGTAAAGCTCTGGCTGATTACCACACTGTTATCTCCAATGCTGACCACGTTTCCCAGAAGCTCTGTAACCGCCTGTATGGCCGCCGTGTCAGTGCCGCCTTCATTTGTAATGTTTTCATCCCCATTCTGCTCCTCACCGCCGGAGGGAACGTCCATGTCTTCCGTATTTCCCTGAGTCTGTGCGGAAACCGGAATGCTCTGTACCGTCTGCGAGGTGATGTCCTCCTCCCTTTTGTTACTGCAGCCCACCGCCAGAAGCAGCATCAATCCCGCTGCCAGAGTCAAACCTTTTCTTTTCATAATATTTCTCCTTGTCTGATTAAAATTTTCGTCATGGTTATCATAACAGGGTTTTCTCTAAAATATCTCTAAAAAACTCACTTGTGCTTCGCTTCCCGAAATGTCAAAAAGACACGCCCGCGTTCTTCCTTTTGCATTGACGTGATTGGCGGGCATATGATATGATGATGCAGACTTTTCTGACATGTGCAGCAGCGCTAGCGCTGCAAAACAAAGCAAAATGAGTGCGGTCAATGCGGAGGGCAGACATATGGATTATTCAGAGGGACTTTTTGAACAGACAGGAGAAGGAGCTCCAATCAGCGATACCCATGAACAACACAGCGGTATGCGGAGCGTTCAGAATCTGGAGGCCGTCATCAACGAAGGCCTTCGTGTCGCTCTTCTGGAAAAAACTCCGGATGACTCCCTGGACGTGCTGCTGGAGCATTTGGGAAAAGCACTGAACGGGGAGCGGACCTACATATTTGAACAGAATGAATCGGGCTGTGACGACAATACCTACGAGTGGGCGGCAGACGGGGTTCTTCCCGAAAAAGAAAACCTGCAGAATCTTCCTCCGGAGGTGTGCGCCAGCTGGTATCGGAATTTCAGAATCGGCAGGCATATTGTCATCGAGAGTCTGGAAAGCATTCGGGAAACGGATCCCCTTCAGTATGAGAATCTGAAACGGCAGGGTATCCATTCCCTTGTGGTGATCCCACTGTATGACGGCAAAAAAATCATTGGCTTTTACGGCGTGGATAATCCTCCCGCAAAGTCGCTTGAATACGCATCAAATATGCTCCAGACGGCGGCATACTTTATTGTATCATCCCTGAAACGGCGCAACCTGTTCCGGAAGCTTCAAAAGCAGAGCTACAACGTGCTTCATGCCCTCAGCGTGGACTATCTGGGCATCTATCAGGTGAACTTCGATACAGGAGAATGCGAGGTCTACCGCAGCAGCGAACAGATGGGTATGGACTGGGCCGCTGATTTTAAGAATGGTTATCAGGCGGTTATGGATCGTTATATTTCCGAGTACGTGATCCCCAGGGATCAGAACCGGCTCCGTGCAGTGACGAAAAAGGACTATGTTCTTGCCGAGCTGCGGACAAAGAAAAAATTCTCTGTGCGTTACCAGGTGAAAGACAGTTCCTCCGGACTAAAGCACCTGGAGTTTCATTTTTCCGCCACGGAGAAGACGGAGAAGGAGCACTGTGCGATTTTTGCGCAGCGCGATGTCAATGCCGTTGTGGAGCAGGAAGAAAAATACAAGCTGGAGGCAAGACAGAGCCTCGAGGACATTCTGGAGGGCGCCAGAACCGGCATATGGACGATTGAACTTGAGGAGGGCTGCCAGCCCAGGATGTTTCCGGACCGGACCATGAGGATTCTTCTGGGCGTGCCGGATCAGATTGAGCCGGAGGAATGCTACCGGCGATGGTTTGAACGTATTGCGCCGGATTATGTGGAGATGGTACAGGAAGCGGTGCGGGAAATAGTGGAAACCGGGCGCGCCGAGGTAATCTATCCCTGGAATCACCCCACGCTTGGAAAAATTTATGTCCGCTGCGGCGGCGTTCCGGACAAAACATTCAAAAAACCGGGAGTCTGCCTGAACGGATACCATCAGGACATCACGGAGACTATGGTGACGAGAAAGCGGCAGGAGCAGTCTATTATGGAACTTCTGGAGCGGGTAAGGCAGGCAAATTCGGCCAAAAGCGAATTTCTTTCTCATATGTCTCATGATCTGCGCACACCTATCAACGGAATTCTGGGAATGCTCACCATCCTGGAAAAAAGCCAGGATGACCCGATGCGGCAGCGGGAGTGCCGGGAGAAAATCCGGGTGTCAACGGAGCATCTCCTCTCCCTGGTAAATGATGTTCTGCAGATAAGCAAGCTGGAAACCGGAAGACCGGCGGCGGTAGAGAAACCCTTTGACCTCCGTGCCACATTGGAAGACTGCGTCACGATTCTTTCCACTCAGGCACAGGAGTGCGGAATCCGTCTGGAGCTGGATGAGACCGGCCTGCAGCATGGCAGAGTGATTGGAAATCCGCTGCACCTAAAGCAGATATTGATGAATGTCATTGACAACGCTCTCAAATATAACCGGCCCCATGGCTCCGTATTTGTACAGGCAAAGGAAACCGCCTTCCAGAACGGAACCGCAAGCTATTGTTTTGTAATCGAGGATACCGGAATCGGTATCGGGGAGGACTTTAAAGAGCACATTTTTGAGCCGTTCGCCCAGGAACATCAAGGCGCAAGAACTAACTATAACGGCGTTGGGCTTGGCATGTCCATCGTCAAGAAGCTGGTAGATCAGATAAAGGGGACCGTTTCGATAGACAGTCAGATCGGAAAGGGGAGCGTAGTCCAAATCACTCTGCCCTTTCGGGTCGATGAGACACGGAGCATCCAGCCTATGGATGAAGATCAGAATGCGCCGGGCAATATTGACGGAATGTGCGTGCTTCTGGCGGAGGATAACGAGATTAACTGCGAAATCGTAGAGTATATTCTCATGGATGCGGGAGCCAGGGTCGTGACCGCCACCAACGGGAAAGCCGCCGTGGATGCGTTCACGGCATCCGATCCGGGAACGTTTGACTGTGTGCTTATGGATTTGATGATGCCGGTCATGAGCGGATATGAGGCGGCGCGGGTGATCCGCAGCCTGGACCGGGCGGATGCGAAAACCGTGCCCATCATAGCACTGTCGGCAAATGCGTTTGAAGAGGATATTGTACTGGCAAAGGATGCCGGGATGAATGAGCATTTGGCAAAGCCGGTGGACATTCGCAAAATGTTCAAGGTCATGAGCCGGCTCAGGTGCTGTTAAGAACAAGGAACGGAGAGTGCTCCCGATCCACAGACAGCACAAATATTAATAACTGTGGAGATGATGAGTATGAAAAATAAGACTTTGCCGCATTCCTTAAAAATCAGCATAGCGGTGATTATTTGTTTAACTGTTTTCGTGTTTTCCTTCCTCGGCATGTCCATTCATAGTATGAGCGAAAACACGATTGAGGATATAGGCACCGCTTATATGGCCGGAATGAATGAGCAGGTGTCTTTACACTTTGAGACGATCATTGAGCTGCGCCTGACAATGGCCGAATCCATAGCGCATATTGCCGCAGGCGATGGAAATTCCAGCTACGGTTCAAAGGAAGAAATAGCATATGGCGCAAAGGCAAGACATTTCTTATGCGCCGCCCTATATTCGACCGATGGTCAAATTGAGATGATTTACGGTGATCCCGTGGATCCCAACCATCCCGAGCCGTTTTTGGAGAGCCTGAGGAACGGAGAGCGCAAGGCGGCCTCCGCTGCCGACAGCAACGGGGATGGCGTGATTTTGTTTGGCGTTCCCTGTGAATATCCCATGTCTGACGGAAGCGACAGCCTTGCCATTGTTGTAGGGCTTTCTACCAAGTATATGGGCGAGGTTCTTTTCCTTGATTCTGACGATTCCCTGATGTATTCTTTTGTTATTCGAAAGGATGGCAGCTACGTTGTCGGGAACGAGGGCGATGTCCACAATAACTATTTTGACAGGCTTTCCAGTATCTTTGATGGCCAAAACGAAGGGGCGGCCCCCTATATTGAACAGTTGACTGCGGCCATGAATGCGGGCGAAGATTATTCCGTCATTCTGCAAAACGGTGGATCGCGCCGTCATCTGTATTGTACCAATCTCCCCTACTGTGAGTGGTACCTGGTAACGGTCCTTCCCTTTGAAGGACTGGATCATGCGATTTCCGGTATGAGCAGTCATTGGCTTATCATCGTCTACGCCTCCTCCTTTGCCGTAATTGCCATGCTCCTCTACATATTCTGCCAGTATTTAAAAATATTCAGAAATCAGGTGTCTGAATTAAAGCTCATGAATACGGAAATGGATGCGGCACGGAAGGCCGCCGAAAAGGCACAGAAGGAAGCGGAACAGGCCAATGCGGCAAAGCAGGATTTCCTCTCCAGCATGAGCCACGATATCCGTACCCCCATGAACGCCATAATCGGAATGACGTCATTAGCATTGGACAATACGGACAATCCGGCACAGGTTCAGGATTATCTGCGCAAAATCGCACTGTCCAGCAAGCATCTGCTTGGACTTATCAATGATGTCCTGGATATATCCAAAATCGAGAGCGGCAAAATGACGCTGAATATTGAGCCGGCATCGCTAAGAGAGGTGATGGACAGCATTGTCAATATTATACAGCCCCAGGTTAAGGCAAAAAATCAATGTTTCACTGTGAATGCCTACGAAATTCTTTCAGAAGATGTATACTGTGACAGTATACGGCTGAATCAGGTATTGATTAACTTATTGGGAAACGCTGTAAAATTCACGCCGGAGAACGGATCCGTCCAAGTGTCCGTGTACCAGGAAGAGCTGCCAAATGACACAGCCCGGGTTCGTACCCATTTTCTTGTGAACGATACGGGAATTGGTATGTCAAAAGAATACCAACAGCAAATATTCGAATCCTTCAGCAGAGAGGATAACACCCGCGTACAGAAAACAGAAGGATCCGGATTGGGAATGGCAATTACCAAATATATTGTAGACGCAATGGACGGTGTCATTTCAGTCCACAGCGAGCAGGGCAAGGGCAGTACGTTTCACGTTGTTCTCGATCTGCAGAAAGGGGCAGAGCGGGAGCCGGATATGGATCTTCCTTCCTGGAACATGCTGATCGTCGATGATGACGAACGGTCATGTATCAGTGCGGTTCGTTCCTTACAATCTCTCGGCATCTGCTCCGAGTGGTGTCCGAGCGCCAAATGTGCGTTGGAGCTGATAGCTGAACGTCATCACCAAAATGACGGCTATGATATCGTTCTTTTGAATTGGAAGCTGCCGGACATGAACGGGATTGAGGCCGCACATGCAATCCGGTCAACTTTCGGGGAAGACAGCCCGGCCTTACTGCTCTCGGCCTGTGATTGGAGCGAGATACAGGGGGAGGCGAAAGAGGCGGGGATTTCCGGATTTGTTTCCAAGCCTCTGTTCAAATCAGCCTTATTTGACGCCCTCAAAACGCTTGCCGGCGCTCCCGGAAAAAACTCCTCCAATACGGAAGGCAGGATCTTGTCGGAGCTTAGCGGGAAGCACATTCTGCTGGCGGAGGATAACGAGCTGAACTGGGAGGTTGCAAGAGAGCTGCTTTCCGTCCTCAAGCTGGAATTGGATTGGGTTGAAAACGGGGAAAAGTGTGTTGCAAAATTCACGGAATCCCCTGTCGGATATTACGACGCAATTCTTATGGACGTGCGAATGCCAGTTATGGATGGCTACGAAGCGACCATGGCCATCCGGGCGCTGGAACGCACAGACGCAGATATCCCCATTATCGCCATGACTGCCGATGCTTTTTCGGAGGACATTCAGAAGTGCCTGGAATGCGGTATGAACGATCATTTGGCAAAACCCATTGATATTCAGGTTGTCGCCCACAAAATAACAAAATATGTAAAATAATACCTATTCTCAGGAGACTGCGAATCCCGCCGTCTCCTGATCGTCTCTAAACATTCTCCTCTCTCACCGCCTCAATAATCGTATCTCTCCGGATTCTCCCCGCACAGGCAAGGTAGGAGACCGCCACGGCGGCCATGACGGCCAGAATGCTGACAAAGAGCTTGCCCCAGGGAAGCCAGGAAGCCATCTCCCTCCACGATACATCCAGTAATATCATTAAAAGCTGCAGCATGGCAAAGACAGCAGGTAATGCGATCATCACGGGCGTGAGAGCCATGCGGATCGCTTCCAGCGCAAGCATCTTTTCCACTCCCTGATTATCCATTCCAACGCAGCGGAGCATGGCAAATTCCCTGCGGCGTCTCATCATGGAATGGGAGACCGCAGACAGCGTATTTGACACCCCGATCAGTCCCATAAGAAAGCCGATGCAGTTTATCACCATGCCCATGGCCCGCATTCCTGCCGCATTGTTTTTCTTTTCCTGTTCCGTACTGATAACAAAAAAGTCTTCCTCCGCCATTGCGCTCTCACACAGCCGTGTAATCCTGTCCGTCACCGCAAGATCATCCTGCGGCTGCGTCTTCACCTTTAATTCCACGTTGTAATTTCCAGCTCTCTCCTGATCAAGCCCACTGATCGCAGAATAATAAACGGAAAGGGGCATATACAGATTAACCGTATAGTTATTCCTCTCATCATCCAGAATCGGGTTCTCCTGCGCAACGGCTCCTATTTCCAGGCGGATGGTTTTGTCCGTACTCATGCGGTCCTCCGTCTTTTCCTCAAGAGTCAGCTCCTGCCCCGCGGAAAGCTGCAAATGAGAATAGGACAGATTTGCTTTCTGCTCGTTATTGACCGCATCTGGGTATAAAGGCGCCGCACTGTGCGCCACCGCCCTGATATTTCCGGTGTTGTAATATTCTGCCGGATCTGCGCCCAGTAAACGGCAGAACTCATCAAACTTTTCCTCCTGCAGGCCGTAAAGATACGCACGTATTCTGTACCTTCCATCGCTCTGGGCAATTGCCCATTTATTCAGATCAAGTCCGGCAAAGCCGCCCCTGTCTCTGAACTCCGCCGTCTCCTCCTGGCCGGATACCCAGAGCGCCATTCTGGTCACACAAAAGTAAGCCCCATCCTGCTCCCCTGGAACAGACAGGATATCCGAAAGCAGATCTCTGTCCGCCTCCGCCACATGATCCAGCCTTGCTATGATATTATAATATCTCGCTTTTACATTCCTCTCGCTCAAAAAATCGTTCAGACGCATCAATGTGAAAAAGCCTGTAACCAGCATCAGACACAGCGTAAGGGATGCCACGCCGGCACGAAACGCTTTTCTGTTGGCATAGTGGGCTGCCCCGGCCAGTTCTCCCAGCGTGCCAAACCTGCCGGAAAAAGCGCAAGGCCTGCGCCTCTTTCCTAACTCCGCACCCCCGTTCTCCTGCATCCGTATGGCCTCCAGAGGTGAAAGCCTGGCAATCCTCCATGCGGGAAGTGCGGCGGAAATCAGAACCGTGAGAAGAGAAACCGCTGCGGAAAACAGAGCCACCTGAGGCGGAAACCGCACCGTAACGGGAAAATACAGCAGCTCCCCCGCCAGATCCGAGTAAATTCCCGTCACTGTCTCGGTAAACAGATACCCGATTCCAATACTGAGCAGAACAGGAACCGCAGACAGGACAATTCCTTCCAGCAGGACAGAACCGGCGATCTGCATGGGAGTGGCTCCCACGGACCGGAACATCCCCAGCTGTCTCATTCTCGCCCGTGCTGATACCTGGAAGGCTCCATTTATGATCATCACAAAGCAGCCCATGGCAAGCAGAAGCAGAATTCCATATATAATCGGCACACCCCAGTTCCCTATGGAGAATTCTATTCCGGGAGGAAAAACAAAGTTCAGTGCCAGAAGAATGGTATGGTAGCGGAAATGATTGTCATATTTGCCGTACTCATTCTTCTCCACTCCCACCGCATCGGCAATCTGCGGCATGATCTCATAGGTCTTCCGTACATCCTTCAGTCTGACATAGATGACCAGCTCCTCGTCCCCGCCAAGTGAGCTCCTGTCAAGATATCCCATGGCATAATATCCGGGAATCGAGGTATTGGTTGTCGCATCCAGCTTGCCAACCAGCGTTACCGATACCTCGCCCGTCCGGTCAAAGACCTCCCCCGCCTGCCTGACGCGGGTCTCATCCAAAAGCTCCTCCCCCAGTCTTCTCTCCCCTATGGGCATTGTTATGGTATCTCCCAGATGATATCCGGGATTCCTCTCGAAAAAAGACTTTGACACCACGATCTCCCCGGGGGCTTTGGGCACCCGGCCCTCCAGAACCGCATTCTTTTCCCCCATAAGCTCCCAGTAGTTTTGATCCGCATCCCGCATAAGCAGATAAGGAAGCGCACTCCCCTCCGGCAGCTCCAAACAGAAAAAAGGCCCCTTTACCATGGTTCTGTCCACATAGAGATTATTATCCACAATATCAAGTTTATCCGAAAAGATTTCCCCGCCCAGCTCCGCGTGCCACTGTCCGGATTCATATTCTTCTATTTCGATTCGCCATCCAAGCTCCGTGTAGCCGTAAGTACACAGGGCACACAGCAGTGTGGAGGCCAGAAGCACGGCAGCCATGATAGATAAGGATGTACGCTTATTTTCCTTTATCGTGTTAAGGGTATAGGAAAAAAGTACCTTCATCGCCCCACCTCCCCGCAAATCCCTTCCTTGCAGTTCTCTTCGTTCGGGCGGATCCTCTCATCCGCAATGATTTTGCCATCCTCAATCGTGATAACTCTGTCGGCCTCAACCGCAACCCTCTCGTCATGGGTGATCAGGAGAATGGTCTGCCTGTATTTCTTATTCGAAAGCTTAAGGAGCCCCAGAATCTCATCCGAGTTTCTCCGGTCCAGATTCCCCGTAGGCTCATCTGCCAGCAGAATCGCCGGCCGGTAGATCAGCGCTCTCGCAATCGCAGCCCGCTGCTGCTGCCCTCCCGAAATCTGGCTGGGCAGATGGGTGAGCCGATCCTTCAGCCCCAGCGTCTCCACCAGCTCGTCAAACCGTTTTTCGTCCGGCCTTCGTCCGTCAAGAAGCATGGGCAGAAGAATATTCTGCCTTATGTTAATAGAAGGAATCAGATTATAAAACTGGTAAACAATACCCACCTTGCGCCTTCTGAAAATTGAGCTCTGCTTTTCATCCAGCCCGGCAAGATCCGTCCCTTCGATCCAGACTTTTCCGCCGCTTGGACGGTCCACTCCGCCCAGCATATGGAGTAGCGTGGATTTTCCGGAACCCGAGGATCCGTTAATCGCCACAAATTCACCCTGTCTCACAGACAGATCCACCTGATCCAGCGCTGTTACAAGCGTCTGCCCGCTGCCGTATATTTTCGACAGCTTTTCACATTTTACGATTTCCATTTAACTGCCCTGCCTTTCCGTTCTTTCGCCAAAACCCGCATCGATAATTGCCGCATCCGGCCTTACAGACTATTTGTACCTTAACAGGGCAATGTGACGATCCGGTGACATTCACCTGTTTTTATAAAATTTGATCACAAATCTCCCGCCCCCTTCCCTGCGGTTCTGGGCCCGGATCTCCCCGTTCTGGCTCTCGATCAGGGATCTTGCCAGGGAAAGTCCTATCCCCGCACTGTCTCTTTCGGCCCCCGCCCCCCGGTAAAAGCGTTCAAACAGATGCGGCAGATCCTCAGCCGAAAAGCCCGGTCCCTGATCCTCCACCGTGATCTGTGTATAGATCGGATTGCCGCATATTCCTATGGTGATCACCGACCCCGCAGGCCCGTGCTCGGAAGCATTTTTAAGAATATTCCCCAGAGCCTCCCTGGTCCAGCCCAGATCACAGGACAGGGAGATATCCTCCCATTCAGCCTCCTTTCCCGCAAACTCAATCCGCTGTTCCTTTTTGTCCGCAAGAGGCCGGACGGCCTCCATCGCACACTCCATAAGCTCGCCTGCCGTCACCTCTCTGATCTTAAAGGACAAAACCCCGGCATCCGCTCTCGACAATGTGAGCAGCGCCGCACACAGCTCAGAGAGCCTGTCCGTCTGGCTTTCCATCTTTTGCACCGTCATGCGGACTTCCTCCCCTGTAACCCGGCGCAGCACAAGCTCGCTGAGCACGGAGAGCGAGGTGAGGGGCGTCTTGAACTGGTGGGAGATATCCGCCATATCCCGGGCAAGATTTTCCTTCTCCATCCTCAAGCTTTCCCTGCTCTCCCGCAGCGTCACCACGGTCTTGTATATCTCATCCTCCAGAAGGGAGAGAAAATCCTGCCTTCTTTCCAGGGACATGGAATAATCGCCCTCCTCCACCCCTCTCAGATACTCGGTCAGCTCTCCGACTCTTTTACAGAGCTTTCGCCTCTCCCTGTTTGAAAAGAACAGAAATACTACGGCTCCCGCGCCCCCGGCCAGTCCCCCGCACAAAAGGACCGCCGTATACCTGTCCTGCCCGGACAGCTGTCCGTGGTAGCCGTATTTTCCAAGTATTACTCTTCCCGCCTCCAGATCAAAGCCTTCCGTATCCTTAAGGGCTTTCATGACAAGAGAGCTCTCTTTCGGCATCGCAGAGGCCACGGCGGCCAGCTTGTCATAAAACAGGCTCTCACTCCACTGCAGGCATCCGAAAAAGACTGCCGTGCCAAAAACCGTACAGACCGCAAAAATCCATACGGCCCAAATGATCTGTGTCTTTCTCTCAGTCATCCGCATCCTCCATCTTATATCCTATCCCCCGGACAGTGTGAAGATACTGCCTGGAACCGCTTCCGAGCTTTTTGCGCAGGCGTTTCACCATAACCGTCAGCGTATTGTCATTTACAAATTCACCGTCATTATCCCAAAAATGCGCAAGCAGAACATTCCTGGTCAGCGTTCTCTCCTTATTCTCCATCAGATACTGCAGAAGCCGGAACTCTCCGGCGGTGAGAGAGATCTCCCGTCCGCCTGCGGTGACTATGGTTTTCTGTTTATCCAGCCGGATGTTCCCGCAGGTAAGCGCCTGCGTGCTCCGCACTGCTTTTCCCCGGCGGCGCAGCACTGCCCGGATCCGCGAGATCAGCACCCCTGTCTTGAAGGGCTTGGTCACATAATCATCCGCTCCCATATCCAGCCCCCTGATAATATCTCTCTCCTCCTCTCTTGCCGTAAGAATGATTACGGGCGGCGCCTCTTCCTCTTTTCCCTCTGCATGAAGCCTCTCGAGAAACGCCCATCCCTCCCCGTCAGGCAGTCCCAGATCCAGAAGAATCATACAATATTCTCTGATGTCCTCCCGGAATGCCTCCTGCAGGGATTTCACCGCAGCAGCTCCAAACCCCTCCTCCTTTAGAAGCTCGGAGAGCGCATACAAAATCGTACTGTCATCCTCAATTATCAATATCCGCTCCATATCAATCCCCCCGCATGTCAGTCCCTTCCCTCATCCGGATAATCCACCACCATTTCTCCGATCATGTCCAGATCAATCATGAGCTTTCCGCCAAAGATCCCCACGGGAACCTTACCGTTCAGTCCATAGACCGACGGGTAATCCCCGCTCTCAAGATCATAGACGATCAGCTTCCTCTTATAGGGATCCACGATCCAGTACTCCTTCACACCGGCATTCAGATATTTACCCGGCTTCTTCAGACAGTCCTTGCGCCTGGTGGAAGGGGAGAGCACCTCTGCCAGAAAATCCGGCGCTCCCATGATACCCCATTTCATAATCTTATCCCTGTCGCACAGGACGATCACATCCGGCTGCACCATGGTTCTGTTGTCACAGTCGAGCCGCACATCCACCGGGGACATTAGCGGAATACAGCTTCCTTTATGATCGAGAATAAAGTTTGCAATCTGCCGGTGAATCTCACCTCCGATTCTCTGATGTACAAAGGTGGGCGAACTCATGTCATAGAACACGCCGTCGATCAGCTCCACCCTCTTGTCCTCCGGCAGCGCATAGTAATCCTCCACCGTATAATCCCCCTGCTTCTTGACGGATCCATATGCCGCCTCTTCCTCCCTGACTGAGGAATGCGTACCGCTCTCCCCGTTAAAAAGGCTCTCCAGCGCCTGCAGTGTATCGTAGCGGGGATTTGCCGTCTCCCCGCCGAAAACCTTCTGTACCGTCCCCAGCGGCACCCCGCTCATCTGCGCAATCTGCGTGTAAGAGTAGCCCTTTTCCTTCTTGATCCGTTTCATCTCTTCAATCGTCATATCCCTTCCTCCTCCGTCTCTCTTTACCATATTATACCCAATTTATACCCGTTTTGCAACCGTATATTATCCGTTTACTTTTGTCACCCTGTCACAGCCATGAATGCGGAAGCAGGCTGTCCTAAAACTAAGAAGAGCTTAAGACTTTTTAGAGAATATTTAAAGATTCCAATGGTAAGATAAGCAGATAGTGGTAAAATAAAAGTATCAATGAGGTGACAATGATGAGAATCTTACTTGCGGAAGATGACAGAGCGCTGAACCAGACCCTGGCCTACCAGCTGGAGCATGAAGGATTTATAGTGGATTCCTGCTATGACGGCGAGGAAGCCCTGTTTTACTGTGAGCAGGCCATCCATGACATTATACTTCTCGACAGGATGCTGCCCTGCCTGGAGGGAACCGATATTCTCAAGCAGCTGCGCAAAAAGGGCATTGTTACCCCCATTATTCTGATCACGGCCCTGGGTACCCTCACGGACAAGGTGGAGGGCCTTAATCTGGGAGCGGACGATTATCTGGTAAAGCCCTTTGCCTTTGAGGAGCTTTTAGCCAGAATCCGCTGTGTGGCAAGACGGCCTCATACTCTCACGGGCAGCGATACCCTGTCCGTTGCCGACATTGACTTTCAGCTCGGGGAGGGCATCCTCACGGGTCCTTCCGGCAGCTGCACGCTCTCCAAAAAGGAGGCCGCTCTCTTAGAAGCCTTTCTGCGCTCCGGGGGACAGACGCTGCATAGAAGCACCCTGCTCTTAAAGGTCTGGGGTCCCGACAGCGATGTGGAGGATGGCAATCTCGACAATTACATTCACTTTCTGCGCAGACGTCTCCAGATCTCCGGAAGCCGCCTCAGAATTACGACCGTCCGTGGAATCGGCTACCGCCTGCAGGAGGATTAAGATGTTCCAAAAAGTCCGTTTAAGGCTTACCGCTCTGTGTGCAGGGGCCACTTCCTTTATCACTATTTTTATGTCGCTGCTCTATCTGTTCGTCTCTGAGAACAGTCTTTACGAAAACCAGTTCCGGGCGTTTTGCAACGACATGAACACGATCACCACCAGCCTGGAACAGCAAACCGTTATCTCCATGGAATGGCTCTCCCGGATGGAGGCTCAGGGAAATTATCTCTTTTTTGCCACGGACAACGGAGTTCCCTTTCTCTATAACCAGCTGCCTGCGCAGGAGGAAAGCTCTCTGCGCAGGCAGCTCTTTGAAGAGGCCCTAAAGGGCGGCGAGAGCGCTCCGTCCGTTTCCGTCTCAACGCAGAATATATCCACCGGACAGATCACGACGCATTCGGAGTTCCGGTTTTCCTCTGCTCTCATGGACATGGAGTATTTTGCCGGTATCATCCTTTCCAGAAAGGAAGGTGCGGCTTCCTGCCTTCAGATCATAGTCCTCTCTCCCCTGGACAGCCTTTCCCGCCAGATTCTGGAACAGCGGCTGCACTTTTTTCTCATTGATGCCGCCGCCGTGCTGTTTCTCCTGTTCTTCTCCTGGATTTTAACGGGAAGACTCTTAAAACCCATTATAGAAAATCACAGAAAGCAGGTTCAGTTTGTGGCATCCGCATCCCACGAGCTGCGCACGCCCCTTGCGGTCATCCTATCCTGTGCCGAGTGCTGCAGGAATGCCTCCGACGAGGAGAAAAAGGGATTTCTTTCGGTTATCCAAAAGGAAGGACAGCGCATGTCCTCTCTCATCAACGACCTGCTCACTCTCTCCCAATCCGACAACAGGCTTTTTTCCATCTCACCAAAGCCAACCGAGCTGGACACTCTGTTCATGAATGTCTTTGAAGCTTTCCAGCCTCTTGCAAAGGAAAAGTCCATCACCTTGTCTGTCAGCCTGCCGGAGAGAGCGCTCCCTCTGTGCCTGGCCGATCCTGACCGCATCAGCCAGGTACTCTCCATCCTCCTGCACAATGCGGTCAGCTATACGCCGGAGCACGGGAAGATTGAGCTTCTTCTTACCTATGAAAAGGAGCGTTTCCTGCTCTCAGTCAGGGATAACGGAATCGGCATTTCCGATCAGGATAAGGGGAAAATTTTTGACCGTTTTTTCCGGGCCGAAAAAGCCCGAAGCACCAAAGGGCACTTCGGGCTCGGGCTGTCCATTGCCTATGAAATTGTAAAATCCCACGGAGGCTCGATCCGGGTCTGCGACGCTGCCGGCGGAGGCAGTATTTTCACCGTCGTCCTTCCCGGAAGGTCACATTCTCCCCTCAGTCCCTCTTGAGTATGGCCACGCCGGCCTTAGGGAGCCTCAAACTCTCGCCGGCCTCAAAAGTCCTTCCGCCAAGCAGCTCTGTACCTCCATGCTGCAGGATAATCTCCGTCTCATCCTCCGTATGGTTCAGCAGGAAAAGAAAGCTTCCGTTCTCATTTTCCCTGACTGCGGCCTCCACACCCTCCGGCGTTCTTGCTGCCGGTTCAATGCCAAGCTCTTCGCACAGCTCCCCGAGAAAGCTTCTGTAAAATGCATCGTCCGAACGGCTCGCCACATAATAAGCCTTTCCTTCTCCCATCCGGTTGCAGGTCAGCACGGGCATGCCCTCGTAAAAATCACTTTCGTAGGAAGCAAGACTCTCGGCCCCCTGCAGATGCAGAAGATCGCAGAGCAATGTGGCCGGATATTTCTTCCCTTTGTAGAAAAAGGAATTTTCCTCTCCCTCCGGAAGGGCATCGGTCTCCTCCACCCAGATTCCCAGAATATCTTTCAGCCTTCCGGGATATCCGCCTGTAACCACCAGATCGTGATCCTCCACATAGCCGCCAAAGAAAGTGGTCAGGAATGTGCCTCCGCTCTTCACAAAGCTGCGTATTCTCTCGTCAAACCCGTCCTTGCACATATAAAGAAGAGGCGCTATCACCAGCTTGTAATCTGATAAATCTGTCTCGGAATCTTTTTCCGCATCAATAATATCCACCGCAATATTCATTTCGTTCAGAGCCTTATAATAGGCCATGACCTCGCCGCAGTAGTTGATCAGCTTGCTCGGGCCTGCGGAATACTCCGCCGCCCACCAGTTGTCCCAGTCAAAGACAATGGCTGCCTTCGCAGGCGTCCTGCCTCCAAGAAGCTCGTTCCCAAGCCTGTCAAGCTCCTCTCCAAGGGCCGCAATCTCCCGGAACACCCTGGTATTTTCCGTTCCCACATGATCGATCACCGCACCGTGATATTTTTCACAGGCCCCAATGCTCCTTCTCATCTGGAAAAACATCACCGTGTCCGCACCGTGGGCCACCGCCTGGTAGCTCCACAGCCGCATCACGCCGGGACGTTTGAGCTTACAGTAAGCATGCCAGTTGCTGACGCTGGGGGTCTGCTCCATGAGCGCAAAGGGCATACCTCCCTTAAGCCCTCTCATGAGATCATGCCGCAGAGACACCTGTGCCGGAACCGCCTGGCTGTCCGGATAGTTGTCCCATGAAATAAAGTCCATGTGCTTTCCCCACTTAAAATAATCCAGCGTCTTGTAGGTTCCCATCAGGTTCGTGGTAACCGGAATATCCGGCGTGTATTTCTTCACCGCCTCTTCCTCCAGCCGGTAGCATGCCAGAATACTGTCAGAGTTAAAGCGATTGTAGTCCAGAGAAATTCCCTGGAAATTGGTGGCCATCCTGCCGCCCCATTCAAACTCCTCCGAACGCAGATCCGGCACCACCACATCCTCGAAATCATACATGGTATGACTCCAGAAGGCCGTGTTCCACACACGATTCAGCTCCTCAATGGTGCCGTACTTTTCTTTCAGCCAGATACGGAAAGCCTTTTCGCAGTTATCGCAGTAGCATTCTCCCCCGTATTCATTGGCGATGTGCCACGCCACGATGTTGTCGTAGTCCCGATAACGCTCCGCAAGCTTCTCCGCAAGTGCCACGGAATACTTCCGATAGGTTGGGCTGTTGGGACAGGAGTTGTGCCGGCTCCCGAATTTCCTCTTCATTCCGGTCCGCTCCACGCGCAGGATATCCGGATGTTTTCTCGCCATCCATGCGGGATGAGCCGCCGTGGAGGTAGCCAGGCATACCTTGATGCCGTTTTTTTTCACCAGCTCCATGATTCTGTCAAGCCGGGAAAAATCGTAGGTATCCTCATCCGGCTGCAGCGCCGCCCAGCTGAACACATTCAGCGTCACCACGTCGATATGGGCCAGCCTGAACAGCCGCATATCCTCCTCCCAGACCTCCTCCGGCCACTGCTCCGGATTGTAGTCCCCTCCGAACAGAATCTTTTGTACCTTGTCGTTTAATATCATGTCTCTTCTCCTTGAATTAATATTATTTCCGTCTGTGCGCTGCCAGAGCCAGAGCGCCAGCGCACAGATGGAATTATTTCTTTCTGCTCTCATCATATTCGGCTACTGCCGCCCATCTCGCCTTCTCCTTTATTACGGAGCTCTCCATATCAAAGGCCAGAATTTTCTCATAGCCAAGGCTTTCCGCCTCTGTGCGCATCCTGCCAAACAGCTCATAAAAGGCATCCTCATTCTCCGCAAAAACCATGTCCCAGGAATATTTCTGTATCACGGCCCGGCACTGCTTGCGAAGGGCCGCCTCCTCGGGAGTTTCCGGCAGCGCCGTATACCCGCAGCCCGGTGCAACGGCCAGTTTATGATTAAGCGTGAGATATTCCATGGTGGTGGACGCTTTCATGTGCTCCCTCCACACTCTGTCCAGCTCTGTCTCCTCCATCATCAAAACCGAATCCCACTGCAGATAATAATAGGGATACCCCTTTTCATCCACCTCGCTTCTTCCCACCGGCATATAATTCAGCTCCGAGATCCCTTCCCTCCAGGTTCCCTGGCCCCACTCCTGCGGCATCTGAGCGTTTCCTTCCAGCATGGCATTCACGCCAAATTCCGTGAGATACGGCCCATTGTCACCATACTCCCAGCTAAGTCCCTTAGGTCCCGCGGTGTCAGCCATGCTGGTCACCCCGTTAGCGCTGATCCCCTCCGGCGAGTACAGCCAGTCGATAAAAGCCGCCATTCTCTCCGGATCCTGTGCCTTTGATCCCACTCCAATGATAACCTTGTGATTTCCCTCCCTGCTGCATCCGTAAGAATAGATCTTCATATCCTCAATGTCCGCCATCATAAAGCCCTTGCCCTGACGCTTGCGGGATATGGTATTGTAATAAGTCTGTGCCACCCACGGCCAGGGAGAATACAGCAACTGGCCATTCTCATATTTCTCTATCAGCGTCTCATAATTCTGAGTGGGCGATTCCGGATCTACCAGCCCCAGCTGATTGGCGTCAAAATACAGCTTCAGCATACGGATATACAGAGAATTCTCATCCAGAATATCCTGATAATCACTGCTGTCATATTTTACAAGCACAAAACCGTTTTCATCGTATCCGTAAAAGCAGCATGGCTGCTTCGCCGCATTCATCAGGTTTGCATCCCAGTCCTTAAAGAAAGAAAAGCCGTAGGTTTTTTCTCCGTTCTCCGCCACTGGCTCCAGCTCCTGCATCCTCTTTAGAACCGGCAGGATGTCTTCCAGTGTCTCCATCCGGGGATACCCCATCTGTTTATACAGATCCCAGCGTATGTAAGGTCCGTAGACGGGCTCCAGGCTTTCCCCCGGAACCGTGGGCGCATTCTCCGATACCTCGGAGGGTATTGCATAAATCCCCTCCGGGCTTATCCCGCCGTTAAGACTTTCAATAGCGATGTCAAACCGCATAATATCCTTATCCCTCAGATAGGGCTCCATATCCAGCACAAGACCGGAGGTCACCATATCCTGCAGTATCTCATTCTGTCCGCTGACAATCAGGATGTCGCCCAGATTCCCCGCCGCGGAACGCGTCTCAAAGAGAGTGTCGCCCCCGCCTGCCACGTTAGGGGCGATAATATTCAGCTCCATGTTAAACTTGTCCTTCACGATCTTCGCAAACCATCCTGACTGAATTCCCTGGTAGTTTGCCAGACAGTCAAACACGTCCACCACGATAAAATCCTCGTAGGGACATGCCTCCTCCTCTTTTCGTCCTCCGCATCCCGAAAGCGCCAGTGCGCATATGAGACTGACCGCCGCCAGCCGCTTTCCTCTCTTCCCCATAACGCCATAATTTCCTTTAACATTGATAACTCTATTATGAGCGATACCAGGGCTTTCGTCAATGTAAAAAGCCGCCCTCAACCGGGAATCAAATTTAAAGCGCCGGAGCCGCAGAGGCGGCGTTTTAAATCGGATTCCCCAGATACCTATACACGGTTATTTATAATACCTGGCCTGCGCATGCCAAAGCTCATAGTAGGTTCCATCCTCATCCAGAACCAGCTCCTCATGATTGCCTCTCTGGATAATCTCACCCTTTTCAAACACGGCAATCTCGTCGCAGAAGCGGCAGGAGGACAGCCTGTGGCTGATGTAAATGGCGGTCTTATCCTCCACGATTTCGTTAAACTTCGAATAAATCTCATACTCCGCCACAGGATCAAGGGCAGCGGTGGGCTCATCCAGTATGATAAAGGGCGCATCCTTGTATAAAGCCCTTGCAAGAGCGATCTTCTGCGCCTCCCCGCCGGAAATCTCCACCCCGCTCTCCTCAAAATCCTTGTAAAGACAGGTTTGGATTCCCTCCGGTATCTTATTCAGAGCCTCCCCGAAGCCGGCTTTTGTAAGGCAGGCCCTGACACGCTCCTCATCAGGCTCCACACTGGCGGCCACATTCTGTCCAAGGCCAAAGGAAAACAGCTTGAAATCCTGAAATACCACGGAGAAAATCCGCAGGTACTCGTCATAATCATACTTTTTGATATTGATCCCGTTGAGAAGGATCTCTCCCTCCGTGGGATCGTACAGTCGGCAGAGCAGCTTGATAAAGGTTGTCTTGCCGCTTCCGTTTCTTCCAACCACAGCAAGCCGTCTTCCCACGTCAAATTTCATATCGACATGCCGCAGGGCATAGGAATCCGATCCGGGATACCGGAAGGACACGTCCCGGAACTCGATCTCGTAATCATTGTCCCCGCCCTCACAGAAGGCCCTCTTTTCCACCGGAAGCGATCCCTTTGGAAGAATATCTTCCATATTTAAGTATTCCAGAGTGGAGGACTGCCGGTCCGAGGATACGGCATATTCGTCAAAAATCAAAAAGACATACGCAATGGCCTGCGAAAACCGGTAGATAATACCCGCATATTTTACCACGGAGCCCACGCTCAGGGCACCGGCCGCAGCCCGGACCACCACGAAAATATACGCAGCCACCTGCAGAAACCCTGCGGAAAAATTACCGACAAAGCCCGCCCCCATATTGTTGGCAACAAGCTTTCCCGTCCATTTTTCCTTGACCCTGACATCACCCTCTATTTTACTGCTTATAAGCGGCTTTGCGCCGTAAATGCGGATGTCCTTTCCGTAATGATAATCCTGATCCTTCCACAGGAAATAGCCCAGATAGCTCTTGTCCAGAGTGTCGTCATCCAAAAGCCTGAACAGTTTCTTATGATTCTCCGCATTAAACCATATCTGAATCATCACCACGGCGCCAAACAGGACAAGAAGCGTTATGACCGACACATCTGCAAAAATACGGCTGTTCAGAAACAGGGGTATCAGCGTTCCCAGCGAAATCAGAGCCGTAATCACGCTTCCCAGAAGCAGGGGAAGCTGCCACACCAGAGAATAAAAGCCGGCTCCCCAGTTGTTGTCATGCTGAATCCTGGTACGGATGTCACCCACCGCCGGACTGTCCAAAAGAGGATAATCCATGGTGATCGTCTTCATGCTCATCAGGGTATCAAAGGTTTTCCCGCACATGCTGGTGTGAACCTCTCTCCGCTTCTGAAAATAAGCCTGCAGTACGCCGAGCAGGAAGACGGCCGCAACGCAAAGTGCGGAAATCAGAAGGAGCCGCCGGGTCTCTTTCCCGGCCTGCAGTCCGTCCAGAACATAGGCGGACAGAAAGATCCCGACAAAGGGATTCACCGACTTGATCACGGACACGATCAGCGTGTGGAGCAGGAGCCATCTGTCCATCTTCCACAGAAGCTCGAGCGCGATGCCTACCTTTCTCAGTTTACCATTCCTCATTTTCCCCGCCTCCTTCCGCATTCTGGTAATATTTGCTCTGCAGTGCGAACATTTCACTGTAGGCACCGCCTTTCCGTATCAGCTCCTCATGGGTTCCCTCCTCGGCCACCCTGCCTTTATCGAGAAAAGCGATCCTGTGGCAGAACCGGGTGGAGGCCAGCCTGTGGCTGATATAGATTGCGGTCTTATCCGATGCAATCTTGTGGAACTGTTCATAGGTCTGACTCTCCGCAATGGGATCCAGAGCCGCCGTGGGTTCATCCAGAATCAAAATCGGCGCATCCTTGTATAGCGCCCTTGCCATGAGCAGCTTTTGCTGCTGGCCTCCGGAAAGCACCAGCCCCTGCGTAAGCTCCCGGGTCATGGGCGTGTGAATTCCCGCTTCCTTGGCGGCTATCTCTTCCCAGAGCCCCGCCTTCACAAGGCAGTCCCTGACCCGCCCTTCGTCCGTGTCCTTTTCGCTGCACAGGGAGACATTCTCCATAACCGTAAAGGGCGGGATATAGATATCCTGAAACACAACGGAAAACAGCTTCATCCGATCCTCTTTCCGAAATCTTCCGGCTTCCCTGCCGC
This sequence comes from uncultured Lachnospiraceae bacterium, assembly GCA_910579685.1. GTDB lineage: Bacteria > Bacillota > Clostridia > Lachnospirales > Lachnospiraceae > Suilimivivens. The sequence continues at coordinate 75,376 of CAJTVN010000003.1, forward strand.
CGATCAGAATCTGCCCGGAATCCGGCCTGTAAAAACCGCACAGGAGCTTCACGATAGTGGTCTTTCCCGCTCCGTTCACTCCCACCAGGGCCACCTTCTGCCCGGCCTCTATCCTGAGATTCAGATGATCCAGCACAGGCGCTCCATCCGGCTCATAGGAAAAACACACATCACGGAATTCTATGGAATATTCGTTAAGGCTGTCAGGATCCAGAGGAGAGACCGGCTCCGGTTCATCCGTTCCGTCCAGAAAGGCCCGCATGTCATTCATCTGCAGATTCGCCCCGTTCAGCTCGTTCAGGCTGTTCACAATTCGTTCCACAAACCCGGAAAAGGCAGTGATCGCCCCGAAATACAGAGTAAACTCCGAAATGGTGATGATTCCGGATGCCACGCTGTGAATCAGCCAGGCGTAGGCGATCCCGTCCCGCAAAACAAGCACAAATGCATTCACCAAACCGGAGGCAAAATACCGGTTCTGAATCTGGTTCGTAAGCTTTGTGCTTTGTTCAATTAAACTCTCCCGAAGTTGCGCAAACCATCCGCCCGCATGATACAGGCGCATGTCCTTTCCAAACTGGGCGTTGCTTCCCACCCGGATCACATATTCCAGCTTTTTCTCATACTCAGCAGCCTCATCCCGACGGCTGTGCTCATACCCTTGCGCACGGCGTGTGGCAAACAGGCTGATAAGAGACAGCGCCACAAGCACCAGTATCATAACAGGGCTGAGAGATGACATGATACCGGAGTAGATCACAAAGCAAAGCACGCTGACCGCCATGTCAATGGCCGCCACCAGCAGAATTGAGGTGCCGGACCAGTCTCCGCCCCGAAGCGTCCCCATGGCCTTCTGATATCTGGCCTGCCCCTCCATGCTCTCCACATTTTTGTAATCACAGCTTAAGGACTGCAGAAACAGCTTTGTCTGATAGTAGCGCCGCATATCGTTGTACAGCATGTACTTTCCCTGTCCCGTCATTCCGGACAGCGCCATGGAAAGAGTCATAATGAGCCCAAAGGTGCCAAGGGTAAAAAAGACCTGCTCCGGATGCGCCCGCTCCAGAACCAGATCCAAAGCGGCCTTTGGAATATAAATGCCAAACACAGGTGAAATCACAGAGAGAACAATCTCTGTAAGGATAAACAAGATCAGTATCGGATGCTCCTGCCGGATGTCCTTCAGCAGGAATAAAATATTCTGAAAAATATTATACTTGGGACGTTCCTTTTGTTTCTTCATCATTTTCCGCCTCCTTTGCCAAAAGCATCATACCACGGGAGGGCTCCTGCGAGCCTTATCTGGCACGAGCTGTCGGAAATATGACGCGAATGGTCAAAGCGGCAGCATGATCTCTGTGGCAAAGACCCCCTCCTCATCCTGCCGGTTCAGATAACCGCCATACTTTTTCACGATGCGGTCAATCCGCACAAGACCGAAGCCATGGCCCTCGCCGTTCTTGGCGGAAGGGTAGTTCCTGCCGGACTTTTTGGCAAACCCGCAGGTGGAATTGGTAACGGAAACATACAGCTGATCCTTCAGGATACCGATAAACACACGGACAAAACGCTCCTTTGCATCCTCCTGTTTCATGCAGGCCTCCAGAGCGTTGTCAAGAAGGTTGCCGATAATTACGCACAGATCAATTTCGGATATACCAAGCGCCGGCGGAACCACCGCCCTGGCACTTACACGGATCTCTTTTGAGCCAAGGAGAGAGAGCTTGGAGTTGAGAATGGCATCCACCATCACATTTCCCGTTTTTAGCACCGTGTCAACCGCAGTCAGATCCCGGTTGAGGTTTAAGAGATACTCTCTGGTTCTTTCCCGGTCTCCGTTCAGGGCCAGCAGGGTCTGTATGTGATTGTGGTAGTCATGACGCCAGCCCCGCATTGTCTTATAAATATTCTGCACCTCGTCGCAGTGCTTCGTAATCAGATCATTCTGATATTCCGCAATCCGGCGGTCAATCATCCGCCCGAACAGCGCATCCAAAAGCCTCATTGCCATTCTCCTTTAAACCATCTGATGAACGCCTGGTTCACGGCCTGATAGCTGCCCCTGGAGAGCGGTACCTTTTCCCCGTTATCCAGAGTGATCTCCGTCTTTGCGATACGGCGCATTGCGGAAATCCGTACCAGATAGGACCGGTGGGTCCGGATAAAGCTCTCCCCCAGCTCTTTCTCCAGCTGCGAAAAATTCCGCCGGACCTCAAAGGCTCCGTCCCTCATATTGATCCGGCAAAAGTGGGACAGAGCCTCCGCATAGAGGATTTCCCCCACATCCACCCGGACGCTCTCCCCGTCCACGGAGAAGATCAGGGCTTTTTCCGCCTTTTTACAATTTGCCGCCGCACGCGTCAGCACCTTTGCCAGGGTTTCCTCCCCCACCGGCTTTATCAGGTAATGAACCGCCGACACCTCGTACCCCTGCGCAATGAAATCCGGAAAACCGGTGATAAAAACGATCTGCACAGTCCGGTTATCCTGCCGGAGCTTTTTCGCCAGGGAAACGCCGTCCAGATCCCCCATCTCTATATCCAGAAGGAGAAAGTCATATTCCTTGCATTCCGCATAGTGGAATAGAAAATCCTCGGCGGAGCAAAAGCCTCTGATCTGCACGTCCGATCCCGTCTGTAATGCCCAGCGCCTGCAAAGGTCTGTAATGTAATCCCGGTCTGCGGCGGAATCGTCGCAGACCGCTATCCTGTAACCACTGTCCATAGCCGTAGTTCCTTTTATATTCTGGCCTCCATGAGATTGCCCGACGAGTATCTCCGAAGCCCTCTGTAAAACACGAATACGGAGAGAGCGGAAAGTCCGACGGCAAATCCCAGCACGGAAAACAGCTCTCCCGCATCAAAGCTTACCATAATATGCACCGGCTTGTAAACCGCCATCCCCACCGGAATAATATAGTAAATCAGAAATCTCGCCCCGCCCTTAAAGATCCCGTCCGGGTAGGTCGAAAAGCCGATCATGGTGTTTATCACATTATTTCCCAGCATATCCGCCCGCACCAGCCAGAAGGAAAGGCTCCCCATAAGCAGGGCAAAGGCGGTCATGATCACCGCCCCCGTGACGGCAAACAGCAGAAAAAGGAAAAATCTTTTCACGCTGAAGCAGAACACGCAAAGAAGTGCCACGCCATACAGAAAGTCACCGATCGAAGACGTGCTGGTCGCCGAGGTCATCACACCAAGGAGCACATTCTTGGGCTGTACCAGATAGGAATCCAGCTTTCCGTTTATGATCAGATCGGAGAGGGAAAACACTCTGGCAAACAGGATATGAGAAAGCCCGAAGCTGCTGGCAGTCAGTCCCCACAGGAGCATCATCTCCCTCATGGTGTAGCCCCCGATGTCCTCCCGGAGCCGGAACAGAATCACCCACTGCACGATAAAGGTGGCATTGTTCAGCATCATAAAGAGTATATTCGTCAGAAACGTGACCTTGTTGAGCATCTCCCTCATAATATTGTATTTCACCGAGAGGACGCACACCCGCACCTGATTTTTAACCGCCGTTAACATAGAGCCTTTTGACCCCCTTTCCATAAATAAAAAACATCAGCGCACAGCCTGCCGCCAGATAAAAGAGCTGCGCGACAAGAATCTCCACCCATTTCTCCACACTGAAATCCACAATCAGCTTTGCCGGCCCGTAGCATACCGTATAGACGGGCGTGAGCCTGAACAGAGGCTGCAGCGCTTTGGGAAAAATCTCTACGGGAAACAGGGTTCCCACCACCAGAAGCAGCTTGTCATAGAGCCACTGAAACGGATTGGAATCCTCGATCCAGAAGGAGAAAAAACTGATGCTCAGCTTAAATACCGCATGGATGGTAATTCCCAGCACCACGCTTGGTATGACTGCGAGAAACGTCAAAATCCCGAATCCCGGCAGGCCTCCCACCAGCACGAGGCCGGTCACGGCCGAAAGCAGGGCATACATGGGCAGCCGCACGCTCCACTCCCCAGTATATCTGGAAAGAAGATAGAGGGCGTAGTGATAGGGCTTATTGATCTGATAGGCGATATTCCCGCCGCGGATATCCATTGCCGCCTGTCCGGATACCGCCGCGGCTCTGGTGCCGAACCAAAGCATCTCCGTTATCATCACATACCAGATCATCTGCTCCCTGGTATAGCCCGCGATCAGCTGCCCGGGATCCGAATACACATAGTTCCAGAGCTGGGTAAAAATGAAGATAAAGACAAAATAGCTCACAAAGCCCATGGCCGCATTTGCCGCATACTGCAGATTTTCCATAAGCACCGACCGGTAGATCACCGCATATTTCTTCATACCGCCTCTCCTCTCCCCTGGGACTTATAAATCTCCATGATAATATCCTCCAACGGCGTATCGGAAACATTGTATTTCAGGTGCTCCATGGAATCGTCCAGCACTACCTTCCCGGAATTGATGATGATAATGCGTCTGCAGAGCTTTTCAATATCCCCTGTATCATGGCTGGTAAGAAAAATCGTGGTGTTAAGCTCCGTGTTCATCCGCTTTATCAGCGTGCGGATGTTTTCCTTTACCACCGGATCCAGTCCTATGGTGGGCTCATCCAGAAAAAGCACTCTCGGCCTGTGGATCAGGGAGGCCGCAATCTCGCACCGGATGCGCTGGCCCAGGGAGAGGTTCCGCACCGGCGTATTGATAAAGGCTCCAAGCTCGAAAAGCTCCGCAATCTCCCTGATCCGTTTTTCTCCCTCATCATCCGGGATATCATAGATCGCACCGAAAAACTTGAGATTATCATAGGGTGTCAGGTGAGTCCAGAGCTGTTCCTTCTGCCCGAACACGGTTCCGATCTCATAGGCGAGCCGCCTTCTCTTTTTTACCGGATCAATCCCGAGCACCTCCACCTTCCCGCCGTCCGGATAGAGAATTCCCGTCATCATTTTGATCGTGGTGCTCTTCCCCGCCCCGTTAGGCCCGATGAAAGCAAGGATTTCTCCCTCCTGAACGGAAAACGTGACATCGTCCACCGCCCTGATTTTCTCCATATGAGGATGGAAAACAGCCTTAAGGCTTCCTCTCATCCCCTTTTCCTTTCGTTTCACCTGAAAGGTCTTTGATAACCCTTCCACTCTGATCGCTTCCAACCTTTTCTCCTCCTCTCCAATTTGCGCAGGCCTGTAACTTTGCTGCCCCGGATGTTTCCACGTGCATCCATGCGCATAAGGTTTTTGTTTCACAGGAAAAGCATATTCTCTATCACTTCGCAGCGACAAGGTCTATCCTATGAAACAAAAAAGGAACCGCCTGTTACATACACCATTGTGCATATAGCATGCGGTTCCTGTTTGATCCTGATCACCGCATAGCCAAATAAGACTTTCCGTCTTACGGCCATGCCGGTTCAGTTGTTTGCAACTGTTATCAGGCTGTGACCGTAATGTGAAAAATCTGCTGCACGACCATAATCAGAATAAAAAGAACACTGTTTTTAATCGAATACATACATTTTCTCCTGCATTACTGAAAATTTTACATAGAATATCACAGTTGTCTGAAAAAAGCAAGAGGTTTTTTATTCCTTCTTTGTCCCTTCATTGACATTTGGGCGCCCCGCCGTTAAAATAAACCTATGAAAACAGTATTGATTGCAGATGATGAACAGAATATCAGAGAAGGCCTGAAATGCATTATAGACTGGAAGGCCTTGGGCTTTGAAATCCGCGGGGAAGCCGCAAACGGCGAGGAGGCCCTGCAGTTTATTCTGAAGGAAAATCCAATCCTGGTGCTTCTGGATATCCGTATGCCCAGGCTTTACGGTACTGATATTGTGCGCATTGCCAGAGAAAAGGGCTACCGCGGAAGGTTCATAATACTGAGCGGTTACTCGGACTTTGCCTATGCCCAGACAGCGATCCGCTATGGCGTGGACTTTTATCTGACCAAGCCCATTGACGAGGACGAGCTTCTCTCCTCCCTTCAGAAGATCATTGATATACTGGAAAGGGAGCGGTCCCGGTCCGATAATTTCCAGCTGATGAGAAAAAAAGCGAAAAACGTGATCCTTCACGAGATCGTGACCGGTTTCTATACTCCCTCCGAGGATCCGGCTTTTTCGCAGGAGGATTTGCGGGAAATGAATCTGGAGGCTGACACTTATCAGGTCGTGATCTTTGAAAAATTCGGTCAGAATCCGGAAGATGCCTCCTATAGCTTTGCGGACCTGCTTAAGGTGGCCAATAAGGGGAATCACACCTTTGAACACTTCGAGGAGGAAGGAAACGAGGTCATTCTTCTCAAAGGCAGCTTTGCCCTTTCAAAATTTCAGGATTTCCTTGATCACTACGAGAAGCGCAGACTTCAGGAGGGAAGCCCTCTGGACTCCCTGTTTCTGGCATATGGAAGGCCCGTGTCCGGTCTGGATGAAATTCACTTATCCTACGAAGAGGCCTCCACCCTGCGCAGGCGCCGCTTTTTCTGTACACAGGGACAGCACACCCTGGGCTATGACGAGCTTCCCAACATGAATCGTCCAAGTCAGGAGATCAGCGATCAGAAGCTGGAAGAATACTGCAATCTGCTGACAGATTATCTGCTTTCTTTTAACCGGAAGAAAGTGGCTGAGACGCTTTTTAATCTGGAAGAATATTTATATGATGTGAAAAATACGATCGATGCCGTCAAGCTTTTTCTCACGGATCTCTATCTGCGGGTGAAGGAAAAGGTCACACATACCTACAGCAATGTGTCGATTCCCTTTCCCACCAACACACAGGCGATTGACCGGCTGGACAGCTGCCATTATCTCTATGAAATGATACTGCTAATATCCGAGCAGAGTGAGATGATTATGAATGCCACGGGGAACTCGTCCCAGGATTCCGTGCTCGACGATATTCTCTATTACATAGATCATAATTATCAGAATAATATCAAGCTGGAGAGCATCGCCCCTCTTTTCGGGTATAACAGCGCCTACCTTGGAAAGATTTTCAATAAGGCCATTGGTGAAAGCTTTAACTCCTACATTGACCACCGCCGCATTGAGCATTCCAAGGAGCTTCTTTCTGAAAACCGCTTCAAGGTCTACGAAATCGCAGAGCAGGTGGGCTACAAAAATGTGGATTATTTCCACAAAAAGTTCAAGAAATATGTAGGCATGAGCCCTGCTGAATATCGTAAAAACATTACCGGAAAATACCCCCCCCCACACACATCTGAGCTGATTATCCCGTTGCTCTACAGATTCCTGATGAAGTTTCCGGCCAGAGCGATCCAGGCAGTGACCTGGGGCTGTATTTCTTTGCCCTCCTCCATTGAAGTAAGCTCGTTTCCAAGCGCCAGACCATGCCCTCCTGACGGAAAGAGATGAAATTCCACCGGTATCTTCTCCCGGCGCAGCGCCTGAACAAAGAGAAGGGAATTCTCCACAGGGACAGCTCCGTCCTCAAAGGTATGCCATAAAAAGGTTTTTGGCGTGTCCTTATTTACCTGATATTCCAGGGACAGCTCCCGGGCAAGCTCTTCATTACGGTCTCCCAGAAGCATTTCAAAGGAACCCCTGTGGGCAAACTCCCCGGAGGTGATAACAGGATAGCTCAAAATCAGTCCATTCGGGCGCAGTTTTTCCGCATCATCTCCCGCTTCCTTTGCAAACAGTTCTTTTTTCCAGAAGCAGCCAAAGGATGCGGCCAGATGTCCCCCCGCAGAGGATCCCTGAATAAATAATCCGTCCTTTCTGATATGCCATTCCTGCGCTCTGTCACGCAGCAGAGCCACGGCCTTCGCAAGCTCTAAAAGCTGCGTGGGATAAACTGCCGGCGAGACCGAGTAGTTCAGTACCGCCGCATGAAAACCCATTGCCATAAACTGCAGGGCAAGAGGTTCCCCCTCCCGCACAGACACGTGATTGTAACCTCCTCCGGGACATATGAGCACGATTGGTCTTTCCCGGATTAACAGTCCTTCCGGCGTATCCAGCAGATAAGTGGTAAGCGTTGGCGCACCCATACTGCCCTGTACTGTCATGTCAAATATCTTGTTAATCATTTCCTGATCCTCCCGTTAAATTCTGGCTCTTTCTACTTATTTTATCATCAGAGAAATTATTTGGCCATAACATTATTTCGTTTATTCAGATTGACAAAACAGGGCAAAACTGTTAAAATATAATTACTGAGTATCACATTTCAAAATATGGCTGTATAACCATATCGGTATTCATTTTATGTGCATCGCACATTCCGGCAGTTTCTGCCACAGTTTTACTCATTCACAATATTGGCAGGAGCAGTCCGGAGCCCGGTTCCATAATGTGTCCTGCCGACGCAAAGGAGGATATTTTATGGATTTTAAGAAAACAAAGAACTTTTTAACACGCTATGTATTAGGCCGAATTCACAGGCAGTATAAGGACAGGCTTTTCCGTTTCCTTTTTGCCAAGGACAGAGAGGCCCTGCTCCAGATATACAATGCTCTGAATGAATCAGACTACCCGGATTCGTCACAGCTTAAAATTGTCACAATTGAAAATGCGGTCTATGTGGAGATGAAAAATGATCTGGCCTTTGTGGTCACCGGTGTCCTCAATATGTATGAACACCAGAGCACCTATAATCCCAACATGCCCGTGCGGTTTCTGATGTACCTTGCCCAGGAATATCACAAGGTCGTGGAACAGGCGGAGGAAAGTCTCTATTCTTCCAGGCTGATCGCACTCCCCACCCCCCAATGCATTGTTTTTTACAATGGAACGGAAAACGTGCCGGAAGAAAAAATACTGCGTCTTTCTGACGCATTCGAAAACAAAAAGATAAAACCCGGGGTCGAGCTGGAAGTAAGGATGCTGAATATCAACTACGGCCATAACACGGAACTGATGAAGCATTGCCGGCTTTTGAAGGAATACGCTGAATTTGTGGAAATTTCCAGAAGATATGCGTCACAGACCGGCAATACAAAGACGGCCCTGAATGCTGCCATTGACTATTGTATTGATAATAACATACTGGGCAGGCAGCTGAAACTATATCGTGCGGAGGTATTAGACATTATGCTGGGACATTTTGATCGAAAAAAATATGAAAGGTCTCTGAAAAGAGAAGCGCAGGAAAGCGGATACCGGGAAGGATACGAAGCCGGAAAGGAGCTGGGAACCGAGCACGGCATCCAACAGGGCATCCAGCAGGGCATCCAGCAGGGCATCCAGCAGGGCATCGAAGCCCTGATTCTGGACAATCTGGAGGAAAACGTTGATGATGGAAAAATCCGGTCGAAGCTGCAGAAACGCTTTCATCTGACGGAAATGCAGGCACAGGCTTATCTGGATAAATGCAGGGAATCCCCGCATTCCCCTTCCTCGTAAAAGGAGAAATTCCGGTGAAAACCTGTATAAATTGCGTGCCGCAGCCTGTACTATTTTTGCAGCCTCTTCCGGGCCAGCAATACGGCCCCGGCTTTTGGAGTTAATGAATGCAACGAGGAAGTCTATCGCCTGTTTTGATTCCTGCGAGCAATGAGCCAAGCGGCTGCGAAGCAGACATTTGGCGAATGCCGCAAGGGTCACATACCCCGCTGCTCTGCAGCGCTGCAAGCTTGATGCCCCGTTGCTTGCAGCGGGGTTGTTGACTGGCCATAAACTTATTATACAAGGAGATTTTCCAATGGAGATCTACAAGCGGATCGGAATCGTGTGTAACTGCATTCCCCGGGGACAGGTGGCAACCTATGGGCAGATCGCTCTTCTATGTGAAAAGCCCGGAAATTCCCGGCAGGTGGGTTATGCCTTAAAACACGGCCTTGCCGGAGAGGTTCCCGCCCATCGGGTTGTAAACGCAAGGGGATTATTGAGCGGAGCCGCCTGCTTTGAAACCTTTGATATGCAAAAGCTTCTTCTGGAAGAGGAAGGAATCACTGTTACATGGACCGCAGAGGGATGGCAAGTGGATCTCAAACAGTTTGGATGGAAAAATACCATGGATCATGTTCTCTGGCTTCAAAGGCAGTTTTGTGCAAAGTCAGAGCCATAGAAAAGCCAGTCCATTGGTCAGGCTGGCTCTTCTTTCTTTTCTGTCACAGTCCCGGGCTCAGCTTCGATCTTTTGGAAGATCCTCTTACTGAAAGCCGCCACCGTGAAAATCATAAAGGCTGGTCCTATCAGAATCCCGAAAAAGATCATGGTAGCATTAAACTGAAAAATCAAAAACTCAAATACCAGAAGAAAAACGATCAGCAATGTGCGTCCGAAATATCTTCTGGCTATCTCAAAGGAATTCTGGATGGTCTTTACCAGCGTGTTCTCATACCGGGCCGTCAGCGGATAAGCATAAATCAGCGACAGGACTATGATAAAGCAGGACACGATTCCAATGATCAGGAACAGGATCGGATTTCCCTCGATGGCGTTAAAAAACTGAAAATCAAGATACACCGCATAAGCGGCAATCACCGTGATTACCCAAAGCACAGTGCCTTTCTTCCAATTTTCCCGAAAAGCCCTGACAAAGCTCCTGCCGATATATCCCTCCTCATCATCCGCCATTTTCAGCGCCACCGACATGGCGGCAACGGTTGCTGCCCCTATGGTAACGATGGGAATGCTGAACAGAAGCCACATAAAATTCAGCTTCAGCATATCCATAAATCGGCTCAAAAAACGATATAAGGGGCTCTCAACACTGAAAAACTTCATAAACTGATCCTTTCTTAGCAGGTCAGGGGCTGCCCCTTTGGCAGCCCTCGCCCGTTCCTTTTTACCTCTGCCCGTTCCTTTTTACCTCTGACCGATTCTGCAATCGCCGCTTTGCTTACTTCACAGCATCCTCTGCAGCCGCTCTCAGCTTCGCCTCGTTCTCCTGGAACTCCACGCACTGATCATAACCGTATTCGTTTGCCTGGGAAATCATGTCTGCCACGATCTGATCAAACTCAGCGTCCGTGGATGCATAGATTGCCTTCCAGGAATTGTCCTTGATGCAGGTTGCAACCTGATTCCACACAACCTGCAGCTCATCGGACCTTACACCGCCTGAATAAGTCGTGCCGGGAGCCAGAATATAGTCAGTCTGTCCCATACGCTCGTCAGGAGTCGCACAGCCTGTGACCTCTCTCCAGTCAGCCTCAATCTCAGAATTAGGTTCCGCCGTAAAGCTCGCCCACTTTCTGTAATTGTAGGTCTCACCATTGGAATCCGGATTTGCCGCATCAATAGCCCACGTGGAGTTGTTCATCTTGAAATTACCGTCCTCAAAGGTTCCCGAATAGCCTTCTGCCATCTCTGTCTTGGGATCCAGCTTAGCGGCACGTCCAAGCTCCGTGAAATATGTTTTACCGTCATCACCATAGTACCAGCACACATCCTTCGGGCCATACTCTGCCACCATACGTCCTTCCGGTGTTGCAAGCCAGTCCAGAATCGCCATACAAAGCTCAGGATACTCTGACTTGGCGCCGATGGACCAGATTCTGTTTCCGCCGTACACGTTCTGTCCGTAAATAATTGGTTTTGCCTCTGTGGGAGGGCAGGGATACATAGCCTTTCCTTCCGCCGCATGTGCGTCCGAATTGTACATAGCCGATCCTAAGAAGTTAAAGATGTTCAGGAACGCCGCACCATTCTGATAATCCTCCACCATACCGTCATACTTCTGCGTCTGTGAGTCGGGATCCAGAAGTCCTCTCTGATACAGCGTGTTGTAGAATTTCAGCGCTTCAATATAAGGTCCGTTCTCCTCCAGGCAGGGATGATAAGTCTGGGTGGACGGATCATACAGTCCGAATCCGAACTCATCATATCCATAGTAAGCCTGTGCAAGAGATTTTACATACATAACCATGTCGCCGTCCCAGTCATTAAAAAGAGAAACTCCATAAGTGGTCTTGCCATTGTCATCCGTAGGGCAGATCTCCTTCATGTCTTCCAGAACTTCCACCATGTCATCCAGCGTCTTGATCTCGGGATATCCCAGCTCTTTGTAGAGATCCCAGCGAAGATCCCAGGTATACATAGCATCCTGACGGGCCTTGGGATCCACTGCCACGTCAAAGCCAAATCCGTAGGTCACGCCGCCGGAAAGATTCGTATTCTTCTCAATCGCATAAGGCATGTGCTCTTTGATATAAGGACCGTACTCCGTAAGAAGATCATCTTCGTTCCAGTCATACAGCATGCCCTTTTCTACCGCCTGCATGTACTCGTCTCCGTCATTGCCCCAGATTACAAGATCGCCGAGATTTCCGGATTCCATACGCGTCTCATAGACCCCGTCCGGATCCGGAATGATATTCAGTTTTACATTGAATTTTTCCAGCATGATCTGACCGAACCATCCGATCTGCTCTCCGGAATAGTTTGCCAGCTGGTCAAACACGTCCAGGGTCACTGTCTCCTCGGGAATGATTTCCGCCAGTAATTCCTCATAATCTTCCGCATCCAGGTCTTCCGCCTCATCCGATGCGTCCTGTTCACCTTCCGCAGTCTCTGCGTCAGCCACGTCCTCTTCATCCTCAGCATCGTCCACATCATCTGCGTCGTCTTCCGCAGCCGTGTCAGCCGGTGCCGGCGTACCGCCGCCTCCGCATGCCATCAGAGAAATCGTCATGGCAGATGCCAGAAGCAGTGCAACAATCTTTTTTGCCTTCATACTTTTTCTTCCTCCTTTTTTTGTGTTATGAATAGCCGTATGCATGACTACGCACACATGGACACCGCATGCATACGGCGAAACACCGTTATTGATATTTTGTTTTATCCCTTTACGGCTCCCAGCATGATCCCTTCCTCAAAGTATCTCTGCATGAAAGGGTAAACCAGCAGAATCGGGATTACCGTTACCATGGAAATGGTATACTTGATGATCTTTCCGCTGAGCGCCGACTGGATTGCCGCTTCGCTCACCGCCCCTCCGGACTGCATCAGGGACTTCAGGTTGGATGCCTGATTCAGATAAATGTACAGTCTGTGCTGCAGTGTGTACAGGTTCGGTGCGGACTGCATGTAGATCAGGGAATCCGTAAAGGAGTTCCAGTGTCCTACCGCACCGAAAATGGCGATGGTTGCAAGAATCGGCTTGCACAGAGGCCAGATAATCTTGCGGAATATAGTCATGTGGCTGGCCCCGTCTATGGAAGCGCTCTCCTCCAGATCCGACGGAATGGATTCGATATACGTCTTTACCAGAATAATATTGTAAGGCGCCACAATACCGGGAATGATGTATACCCAGAAGCTGTTGGTCAGACCCAGCATCTGCATGTTCAAAAACACGGGAATGATACCTGCGTTAAAGTACATGGTGACCACGAGGAACCGATACCAGAATTTTCTCCCCCACATCTCCTGTTTGGTCACAAGATAACCCACCAGGGCGGAGGCCATTACCATAAGGGCCGTTCCCAGGATCGTCCTTGTCACGGATACCAGAAAGGAGGTTGACAGATCTCCCACGTTCAGAAGCGCCAGGTAATTTCCAAGGTGGATTCCCCTGGGTATGAAGTTGATGGTACCCTTCAGAACCATGTCATTATTACTGATGGTGTTGATAAACAGGTAATAAAAGGGGAAGATACACGCAATGGTAAATAAAGTAAATACCAGGTAATTGAGCACTTCAAACAGGATATCGCCCGGGCTCATCGCATATTTGCGCTTATGTGTCTTTTTGTAAAGCTTTTCCGCTTTTGCGTCTGCTTTTTCCTGTGCCGTCTTTGCCATACTTCCACCTCCCTATATAATACTCTCGCCCCGGAGCAGCTTGGAAACCCCGTTAGCGCCAAACAGCAAAACAACACTGATTATCGACTTCAGCATACTGACCACCGTGGTGAGAGGGATGGATCCCTTTCCGATACCCAGCTCGTAAACGTATAAGTCAAGAACCAGAATGGAATTGGCGTTCGTTGCGTTCTTAAATACCAGATACTGATCCATTCCATTGCTCAGGATATTTGCCACCGCCATGAGGAAGAGCACGAAAAAGGCGGGAATCAGACTGGGAACCGTGATGTTCCACATCTTCTGGAATCTTCCCGCCCCGTCTACCGTGGCCGCCTCATAGAGCTGCTGGTCAATACCGGAGATAGCGGAAATGTAAATAATCGCACTCCATCCCACTCCCTTCCAGGTTCCCCACAGCCACATCTTAAACCAGGTGTGAGAACCGTCCATAAGGAGATTCTGTCCCTCCTGCCAGATGCCCAGATTCACTAAAAGGCTGCTGACAAAACCGTCCGTGGAAAAAATACAGAATGCAATGGCATATACCAGAACCCAGCTGATAAAGTTGGGAACCGTAGTGAAGGTCTGCACGAATCTCCTGAATTTTATATTCTTCATCTCGCACAGAAAGATGGCAAACGCCATGGGAAGCCAGCTGGTGGCAAGCCCGATAAAACTCATTCCGAGAGTGTTCTTCAAAACGTTTACAATATCTCTCACCGTGGCAGGATTTTTCACCAGTTCAGTAAACCACTTGAAGCCCACAAATTTATCCATGGTCAGCGTATCGCCAACCTTGTAATCGAAGAACGCATATCTCCAGCCCCACAAGGGCAGATAGGAGAATACCGCCACCAGCGCAATAAACGGCAGAAACATGAGAAACAGTCTGAATTTGGTCTCCATCTCAAACTTTTCCTCCGATTTGCTCTTTGCCATCATCACGATCTGGATAACAGTAGCCGCCAGAATCAGGGCAAATACCGCCGCAACCAGCCAGAAGCAGCCGGGGAACATGGGTTCCACTCTCTTGGGCTTCGAGGTCGCCGCCACCTGTCCATAGGCCGTATAAATCCCCGCCATGCCCGCCAGCTCCACGATGCTGCCGACAAGAGAGATCAGATTTCCGAGTTTTTTAAATTTGATGTTTCCAAGGGACATGCATCCGCTTGCCGCATTTGCCGCAATTCCCAGGCATACCGCCAGGGACGACGCATAAAGAATCTGGATGGAGGACTTTGCCACCCACCCTTTCCTGAAGGCACGGCCGAAATCTGCCGTCAAGGTCGAGTAAGCCACACCGGATGTAAAGAGGGACAGATTCTTATTGATCAGTCCGCAGATTCTTGACGGATTTAGCGCCGGGACAAACAGGAATACCACGGAAAGAAGGACCGCTATTCTGATAAAGTAATAGACTCTGTCAGATGCCAGCTCTTTCGCAGTTTTGCTTTTATCCATTTTTCTCCTCCCTTTCTGTTTTATGGCAGTAAAAAATACACCATAAAACGCTCTTTGTTTTATGATGTATTAATTATAAAAAAATCATTAAGTTTTTAATACCATAATAACTGGATAAAAAATACAGTCATTATTTGTCCTGCGTTCTGCCTGATTCTGCAGGAATCATCATCCTTACAGAGGTTCCCTGTCCTATTTTAGACAGAATTTTCAACCCGTATTCCGATCCGTAGCTGAGCTTAAGGCGCTGATTGATATTGTAAAGGCCAATACTTTTAGTCCTCCCGCTATCCCTTATCTCAATATTTCTGGTGAGCTCCACAAGCTCCTGAACGGTCATTCCACAGCCGTTGTCACTGACCGTAATCGCATAAGTCCCCTCTCCCTCCCTTTTGTGAACGGCTATCCTGATCACGCCTCCCGATTCCCTCTCCTCCAATCCGTGCAGGATGGCGTTTTCCACTATGGGCTGAAGCAGCAGGGGAAGGATATATACACCGTCCGCATCAATTCCCTCCTGGAGCTCAAAGGAACTGTCAAATTTGTCCCCGAATCTGAGCTTCTGGATCGAAAGATAAACCTTTACGTGCTCCAGCTCTCTGCTTAAGGTGGTAAAGTTGGTTCCTATATTTTCCAGCACATACCTGAGAGACTTTCCAAGGAGCTTTATGGAGGTTGCCACCTCCCGGTCACCTGCGGTAAAAGCCTTCATCCGGATGGTTTCCAGCGTATTATAGAGGAAATGCGGATTGATCTGGCTGGAGAGCATCTTGAACTCCATGGCCTGCTGCTGGCTTACCAGCTCCTTTTCATTGAGTCTGGCCTCATACATATCCGCATCCTTCTGCTTGATCTTCTGCACCATAACCTCAAGATCGGAGAAAGCCTCCGAAACCTCGTCCTGTCCCTGCATGGAGCTTCCGATCTCATAATCCTCGTTGCTGGCCTGGTGCATGGCCTGCCGCAGAGTCAGAATCCTTGAGGTAAAGTATGAGGTAAAGAAATGAATAATCACACCCGGGATCAGAATGGCAACACCTATAATCGCAAGGCAGATGAAAATGATTCTCCTGATATTGTCGTAAGCCTGATCATTCGCAGTGCAGATATAGACTCTGGATTCCGACTGGTAGAGGTAGAGCGTGGAAACCTCCACAAAGCTGGTGCCGTCCTCCGATTCCATATTTCCCGCATATTGATAGTAGCTCTCATCATAGTCGATCTCCACCTTCTGCCGTTCCCCATAAGCCTGCCTGTCCGAGCTGAAAAAGACGGGGCCTTCATCCACGGAAACCATCGTTTTGTATTCCTGACTGTTAATCCTTGTCTTCAGATAATTGTCGCTGATCTTTATCACAAGAACCCCGTTAAAGCGGGAATCGATCAGGGGAATTCTGCGCACAAGACACAGATTCCAGTATTCGTTTCCATATTTATCCGTGCTCATCATAGGAATCCAGAACACACTGGACTGAGAAGCCGCCCTCTGAAACCACTCCGCCTCCCGGATCTCTTCATCCGCCCGGTGAAACTGCTTGTAATCCATAAGCTCCGGATTGTCCGTATATATTTCTATGTTCTCGATCTCCGCATAATTGTACTCATAATTATCAATAATTCCTACCTCTGACACCCGCCCGGCCATATCGGAGCGGGAGGAATACGCTCCGGAGATCACGTCCTGTATGCTTTCGTCAAAGGCCAGCTCCTCGGATATATTATAAATCTGGGTGGTGATCTCAAACAGAGTCGTCTTCATGCGCACATTATCCGACTTAAGAAGATCTCTATGATAATTCGTCAGAAGGTTGGAGGTACTGATGAGCAAAAAGGAGCCTATAACCGTAATGGGCATGAACACAGCCATAAAGTAGATCACATAAAGCTGCTTTTTTATTTTTACCTTTCTGAAAAAACGCAGTACGCCTCTGTCCATATACCTGCCATACTCCCCCGGATCCATATTTGTATTCAGGCTAAGTATATAAAGAAATCCGGGCTTTGTAAACAGGTTTAAACGGCTTAAAAAGTACAGGCCCTATCTCTAAAAATATCCGTATGCAACGGGATAAATATCCATTATAATAAGAGCAGAGAAAACAGGAATCCACTATTCTAAAGAAAGGAATTAATTTTTTATGAAATTCAGTAACGGATGCTGGTTGCAGAAGGAGGGCTGCGGCTGTCATGCGCCCCAGGAGGTATATTTTACCAAAGCAGAAGACCGTAAGGTGACTATATGTGCCCCTACTGTTCATATCACAAACAGAGGCGATACCCTGGGCTGTATCAATCTGACCCTTGAGATCACGTCCCCTGCGCCCGAAATCCTACGGGTGCGTACATATCATCACAAAGGCTCCGTGGGGGATTCACCCTCCTTTGACCTGGAGCTTACGGACGAGCTTCCCCTTAAGGTGACCGACAGTCAGGAAACGCTTGATATTGCAAGCGGCTCCCTCACTCTCTCCATCTCAAAGAAAAACTGGTCCATGACCTATCTGCGAAACGGCAAGGTGATCACCAGAAGCACGGGCCGGGATCTTGCCCTAATGAAGACCGACTGGAAGGGTTATGCCTATGACCACGGCGACAATGAGGAGACCTACATGCGCCAGATGCTCTCCCTGTCTGTTGGAGAACTGGTATACGGTATGGGCGAGCGCTTTACCCCCTTTGTGAAGAACGGGCAGAGCGTGGACATCTGGAATGCGGACGGAGGCACGAGCACCGAGCAGTCCTACAAAAACATTCCCTTTTACCTTACCAACAAGGGATATGGCGTTCTGGTGAATCATCCCGAAAGGGTTTCCTTCGAGGTGGCCACCGAGATGGTGACAAGAACGGAATTCTCCGTGGAGGGCGGTTATCTGGATTATTTCCTGATCAACGGCCCCACCATGAAAGAGGTTCTCATGCGCTATACGGATCTTACCGGAAAGCCCTCGCTGCCCGCACCCTGGACCTTTGGCCTGTGGCTTTCCACCTCCTTTACCACCAATTATGACGAGGAAACGGTGATGAGCTTTGTGGACGGCATGTTAAACCGGGGGATTCCTCTTCGGACTTTCCATTTTGACTGCTTCTGGATGAAGGAATTTCACTGGTCCGATTTTGTCTGGGACAGCCGGGTGTTTCCTGACCCCAGGGGCATGCTGGAACGCATCAAGGCAAAGGGACTTAATATCTGTGTGTGGATTAACTCGTATATCGGCCAGGAGTCCTGCCTTTTCGACGAGGGCATGGAAAAGGGTTATTTCATCAAGCGTTCCAACGGCCAGGTATGGCAGTGGGATATGTGGCAGCCCGGAATGGCCATTGTGGACTTTACCAATCCCGCCGCCTGGAAGTGGTTCCAGGATAAACTGGAAATACTTCTTGATATGGGAGTTGACTGCTTTAAGACAGATTTCGGCGAGAGAATTCCGTCAAAGGACGTGGTCTATTTTGACGGCTCGAATCCGGAGAAGATGCACAATTACTACACGTACCTCTATAATAAATGTGTCTACGAGCTCCTGGAAAGAAAGAGGGGAAAAGGGCAGGCCGTACTGTTTGCCCGCTCCGCAACCGTGGGCGGACAGAAATTTCCGGTACACTGGGGCGGCGACTGCTGGTCTGATTATGAATCCATGGAGGAGAGTTTGCGCGGCGGTCTCTCTCTGCTGATGAGCGGTTTCGGCTTCTGGGCTCATGATATCGGCGGTTTCGAGAGCACCTCCACCGCAGACGTCTACAAGCGCTGGGTAGCCTTTGGCCTGCTCTCCTCCCATTCGAGACTTCACGGAAGCTCCTCCTATCGTGTTCCCTGGGCTTACGACGAGGAGGCTGTGGACGTGGTTCGGTTTTTTACCAGATTGAAGGCAAGGCTGATGCCTTATCTGTATAAGACCTCCGTGGATACCTCCCGTTCCGGAATCCCCACCATGAGGAGCATGGTTCTGGAATATACCGGGGATAAGACCTGTCATTACGTGGATAAGCAGTACATGCTGGGAGACGCTCTTCTGGTTGCGCCCATCTTCAATGATCAGGGCATTGCCGAGTACTATCTGCCGGAAGGGCTCTGGACAGATTTCTTCACCGGCGAGGAAAAGAGAGGGCCGGGCTGGATCAATGAAAAGCACGGCTATCTGAGTATCCCTCTTATGGTCAGGGAAAACTCCATTGTATGTCTTGGCTCCACGGAAGGAAGGCCTGATTACGACTACGGCGATCATGCGGAGCTTTGCCTGTATTCCTTAAAGGACGGAAAAGAGGCTTCCACCGTGATCTATGGAATGGATCAGCGGGAAGAGCTGATCATGACGGCTTCCCGCAACGGAAATCAGATCCATATCATAGTAAAATCGGAAAAAACCTATACCATCCGCCTGGTAAATCTGGTTGCCATCTCTGTTTCACAGGGAGAAGTAAAGATTTCCAAGAAAGACACTGTGATTGCCCTGGAAGGAGACGCTGATTTTACGGCCACAATATAAGATTTAAAAAGAATCGTATTTGAAAAAATGCGGGCGCTGACATTACTCCATTTTGTCAGCGCCCGACTGTCATAAAATAAGGGGATTGTAATATCTATTTAGCATTCAATAGCGAAAATGTCACAAAATCCAGCCATCCGCTGCCTTTAAACGCAAAGTACAGGGCATGTACCCCTCTAACCGCTTCGATCTCTCCCGAAATATCCGTCCACTCCCCGGAATTGACTGTTGCGGGAATATTTCCCACCACATTTTCCGTGGTATCTACGGCAACCGTAAAGCTTCCCTGTGCCTTTCCTCTCACCTTCATGGAGATTCTGTCCGCACCGTCAAATTCAAAGTACTTATACCCTATAACACTTCCATCCCTGATATTCTTGATATACTGAACCGGAAGCTCACGATCCATTCGGATCAGCTCCGGATCCGGTTCACAGTCCGCCATATCCTGGGTCAGATAGGGAAATTTCTCTTCCATCTCCGAAGGCTGGGAATACACCTGTCTTCCATGCCGGTTCAGCTGGCAGGCAATGTTGGCAGGATAGGTTCCTCTCCCCCTCAGAGGACCTTTATTTAATCCGCAGGAAGTGACCTCCGCCTGGGCGATTCTTCCGTCCTCATCAAAATAGATCTTTTCCGCACAGGCCTGTCTGCTGAAGTTCGTGCGGTTTGTCTGTCTGTGATAGAAGACATACCACTGACCGTCGGCGCACTCGATTCCTCCATGCGTGTTGCCCAGACAGTTTAATGGGTTGTCTGCCGTACGCCCGTTCAGAAAGATATCGCCGATATCCACCAGCGTGCCTCCATACCGGTAGCCCTCGTCCGGCCTGTCACTCACCGCATAGCACAATTCATGACTCTGGATTGAGGAATACACGAAATAATAAGTTCCGTTAATCTTCCGGATAGAGCTTGCCTCAAAAAACGCATGTCCGTCATACTCCGTTCCCTCCGCCTCATAGATATCAGGCATCAGGTGACTCGGTTCCGCAGCCAGCGTCAGCATATCCTCGCACAACGTCATCACCTGAGACCCCTTTTTCGGGTCATACTGCTCCTTGAGCCTCGGCGCATTGCCGGAATACAGATAGATCGTTCGGTCATCATCAATAAAAATTCCCGGATCAAACTGCTTGAGATCGCCCTCCCTGTTACCGAGAGGCACGCCGTCCTCATGCTTTACCAGCCCCAGGAACTCATATTTCCCGGCCGGGGTGTCACAGACGGCAACCGCAATCTCCGGCAGATAGTCCAGACAATAGTACAGATAGTATCTGCCGTCCAGTCCCTTCACCACATCCGGCGCCCACATGGCATGAATACCGGGCGGATTCAGGGAATTTTCATCCTTTACCTCCACGCCGAATCTGGGCTGATTGGGCGGTGTGTCTGCCGGAATATTCTGATTCCTGGGATCCTGTTCCTTTCGATAGATGACTCCCTCATAGCGCCAGTCCGTAAGATCCTTCACGTCCGCTGAATAGCACACATAATCATTCAGGCAATATTCCGCCCCGTCAAAGCGGTCATGGCTGCCGTACAGGTAGATCCTGTCGCCAAACAGGTGCGGTTCCCCGTCAGGGACGTACTCGAAAGAAGGCATATAGGGATTATAGATCTGCTTACTCATTTTACTTTCTCCCTCTTCGTATTTTTATAGATTCACTATACCATGCCCTCATCCGGAGCCGCAATCTCTTTTTCCGCTCTGACCGCACTCCTGCGCCTCCTGTCGCATTCAATCCACTCGTCCAGAGTTAACGGCGTATAATCCGAATACATACAAAAGCAGTTGATCATATTACAGGGTATCGTTCTCACGTTTCCCTGTACATCTGTCACCACGGTTCCTCTCGTGATTTCCTGAAAGTGATCCAGAAGCCTCTGATCATGGGTATCATGGATATGCCCGTGAAGCATATAGGTCCCGGGATTTCCATCCTTGTCAAGGCGGTACTGCCCATTATAACACATAACGGGATAATGGCACAGAATAACCTTGCGCCGGTTGTCGGAAAGTTCCTCATAGGGCCTGATCCACTGAAAGAGGCTTTCGTCCAACTCCCTGTTCCACACAAACCGGTCGTGATTTCCCTTTATCAGATACAACCTTCCTCTGAGCCGCCTGACAAGCTCGTTCGTCTCCTGCACGCTTCCGAAGGACAGGTCTCCAATAATCACCACTTCGTCCTTCTTCCTCACTCTGGCATTCCATTTTTCGATCATAGTCTCGTTCATCTCTTCCACACTGGCAAAACCTCTGTGATCCATATCCGTATTCACCGCCTTATGAAAAAAATGAAGATCCGCTATATAATATCTCAACTCCCTTTCACATCCTCTCCGGCGGTAAGAATTTCCCCGCCCCGTTGATGTGATTATATAATGAAAAGCCTGAAAATCCAACCGTTATAAATCCTCCGCAGAAAATTCCTCCCTGTCCCCGCAGAGCACAATCTCCTTGCGGATCGGACAGCCTCCCATGCAGTGTTCCCTGATCCCGCACTCCGGACAGGCAGATCTTAAGATATTCCGAAATGCCTCGAATGCCTGACCGTTCCAGGCCTCCTTTATCGTATGGGTCCTCAGATCCACGCACCAGCGCATTTCCTCGCTGTCAAAGCTGCAGGGCAGCATTTTCATATCCGGGGTAATATAGGCAGACCATCTGCCTCCCTCACAGGTATCAATGCTGTTGAGGCTGATTTTCCTTGTGAAATTAAGCAGGCCGGGTATGGTGCAGGAATCAAATCCTATTTTGTAAAAATGCCTTCGGCATTCCACCAGCTCGAAGAACTTTTTCACCCTTTTGTCCTCACTTGACAGGACATTGCTCTCCCGGCCAAGACCAACCGGCTTGTGAAGCAGAAAAATCACCGCATTGATTCCCCGGGGAAAATCATCCTTTTTCAGTCTGCTGACCGCCTCACCGATGGTATCATTGCTGAGCACATAGTGGATGTTCGTTTTTACCTTCGCCCGCAGCAGCAGCTCTACCGCTCTCAGCGTATACGGACTGCGATACCAGCTGACCGCCACAGCCCCGCAGTATTCACTGCACACTCCGGCAATCTGTTCATTGAACCCGAACCCTGACGAGGTGAAATTTGGCACGATTCCGTTATCACGGCACAGTTTCAATATCTCCTTAAAGTTTTCGTGCTGGTCGGGATCCCCTCTCCCTCCCAGCGCAAACTGATAAGTTTTCCCCTTACACTGTTTCACAATGCTCCTGAAATCGTCCAGCCTCATATTAGGCTGCTGGATGTTCGGCCCATTCTGGTAGCACTGGACTTTTGCCAACATACATCTGCCGCTCATCCCATGAATACAGTGTCCCATGATTCCCACGTCAATCAGCTCGGGAAACTCCGACATAAATGGATCCACTCCGGTATCGCAC
Organism: uncultured Lachnospiraceae bacterium; assembly: GCA_910579685.1. Classification (GTDB taxonomy): domain Bacteria; phylum Bacillota; class Clostridia; order Lachnospirales; family Lachnospiraceae; genus Suilimivivens. The sequence goes on from CAJTVN010000003.1 coordinate 98,408, forward strand.
CCCTTTTCGATTACACCGCTTCGATAATAAAACCCCGTCCTTTCATCAAATCCGGAGGTAAATTTTCCCGTATGATCCACTCTTTTTTTCATAGCGGCCACCTCTAATAGTCAAGAGAGGTGTCGATACCCGTAAAATTCTCCTGATCGGCCTTCTCTATGGCATCCCACAGGTCATGATACAGGTCCGCCATATGATACTCACACTCCTCAAAGCTGACCCAGCCATGGTAAATGTCCTTTCCCTCCTCAAGCGCCTTGCAGATTTCCTCACGATAGTCCTCGCTCAGATAATTCTCCTCTATAAATCTGTCCACATCCTTCTTGTCGGTCAACACGCTTTCGCCAAACATGTTCTCCTCCACAAACCTGACCACTGCCTCCTTCTGCTTCTCCGTCAGCTGCGCTTTTCTGGCGATGATAAAACTGCTGCTGCTTGAATTCGTGACAAAATCGGTTCTTATTTTCATCCGTAATCCTCCTCCCTGCTATTCTGGTATCTACCATTTTAGAGAAAGCGGAAGGATTTGTCATTGAATTCAAAATTCAATGCATGATGTTCCAGGCACTTGTCACAATAGTGCCCCGGATGAATTTCCGCAAAGCCGCATATAATAAAGGAACATTCTCTTCTTTCGGGTATCGGGCAGAACAAAATCCTGCCGCCTGCTGCCGACTACCATCTCGTCTATTTTTACACGAAAGAGCCCGGCCAGGGCATACAGATTATCAATAGACGGCACATTGACCCCTTCCAGCCACCGATATACCGTCTGGACGCAGGACAAAGAAAGATATTTCTGGATATCCCTGGGGGTCAGCCCTTTTGCCCGCATCAGATATTTCAGCCTTCTTCCGGTTCTCTCCTTATCAATCATTGGAAACATATTCCGTCCTCCCTTCTAACTCTTTCTGCCGCACTCAAACTCTTTAAAATTCATTTTATCATATTTCAACAAATGCTTCTACTTGATTTAATCAAAATATGACTTTTCCCTATTTTTCCCTTATTATTGATTCATAATAAATATTTATTGTTTAACAATAAATATTTATTGACAATCGATTTTCTATGTGATAAATTTAGAGGCAGGAAAAAGGACTCATGTCAAAACGTCTGAAAAGACACAGCGCAAAGGGAGGAAGATATGAAAGACCGACTGACCGTACTTACAAAAGGCATTCTGGATTTTATGTTCTATGCCGGCATCATCACGACTGCGGCCGTGCCCTTCATTATCCGGTTTTATGGAAGATACAACCGCTATTTTGGAGAAAACATATGGGAATTGTCATTGATTTTTATCCTGTCAGGAGTCTTCGCCGTCCTTATCATAGGCGAACTGCGCAGAATCTTCAAAACCGTGCTGAACGGAAACTGCTTTATTATGGAAAACGTAAAGAGCCTGCGCAAAATGGGAACCTACAGTTTTTTTATCGCAGTTATCACCTGCTGCCGGCTTTTTCTCTATCTGACTCCGGCAGTGCTGATCGTAATCCTGGTCTTTGTGATTGCCGGCCTTTTCAGCAAGGTCCTGTCCCAGGTATTTGAAAAGGCCGTCACCTACAAACAGGAAAACGACCTGACTATCTGACCGGAGGAAACGCTTATGTCAATCAAAATCAATTTGGACGTGGAAATGGCCAGGCAGAAAAAGGGGCTTACGGAGCTTGCAAACGAAGTGGATATCACCCTTGCCAATCTTTCCATTCTGAAAAATAACAAGGCAAAGGCCGTGCGCTTTTCCACCCTGGACGCAATCTGCAGGGCGCTCCACTGTCAGCCCGGCGATATCCTGGAATACGTGGAGGATTCCGAGGCCGAACTTTGAATAACGCAGTTCCAACCGCAAAATTCAAAAAACCTGCCGCCAAACTGCTGCAATAAAATTTTTAAAGGAGATTTTTGTTATGGATCCTGAAATAATTACCAAAACCGATGTCATTATCACGGAAGGAGAAACACGGCGCAAACCCAATCCCCTTTTTCCCTTCATGGGAATCGGGAGCCTGATTTACGCTTTTTTCTATACGCTGTTTTTATACAGAAATAATTCGGGACTTACCTACCCTTTTTTCGTAGGCGGAACCTGCTTGTTTTTCTTCTTCTATTTGAAAAAGTGCGGGCTTACCGCCAAAAAATTTACCGTATTTATCACCGTTAGCCTGATTCTGCTTGGAATCTCCACCTGCCTTACGGATTCCTGGATCCTGATCTTTTTCAACAAGACCGTAATCTTCTGCCTGTTCTTCTACCTGATGCTTCACAATCTGTATGAGGACAGAAGCTGGGATCTGGCCAAATATACCGGAGCCATCCTTACAGTTGTCTTTTCAAGCTTTCTGCACCTGCTGCGCCCCTTCACGGATTTCGCCGCATTTCGAAACGCCGGGAAAGAGCGGGAAACGGAAAGAAACAACAATACCAGATATATATTCCTCGGAATTCTGATCGCCTTACCTCTTTTATCGGTCATTCTGGCGCTCCTTGCCAGTGCCGACGCCGTGTTCCGAAAGATGCTGGTCAGTCTCTCCCTGTTCCGTCCGGATCTGGAAGACCATATATGGGGAATCGGCTTTCTCTTTCTGTTTGCCTTCTTTGCATCCTACAGCATCATGAGCCGGATATCCGACCACAATCTGAAAGAGGAGACTGCCCGCAGACAGACGGCGGAGCCCGTGACCGGGATTACCTTTACCGGTCTGATTTCCGTGGTTTACCTGATTTTCTGCCTGATCCAGCTAGTCTATCTGTTCGGCGGCTTTGGCACACTGCCCACGGATTACACCTACGCCAGATATGCCAGGGAAGGATTTTTCCAACTGGTGTTCGTATGCATGATCAACCTCTCCCTTATCCTGGTCTGCACGAAGCGCTTTCGCAGGAGTCGAATCCTGCAGGGGCTCTTAAGCTTTATCTGTCTGTGCACTTATATCATGATTGCCTCAAGCGCATACCGGATGCTTCTCTATATTCAGATGTATTACCTGACCTTCCTGCGGATCTTCGTGCTGTGGGCCCTGCTTGTAATTTTCTTCCTGATCACAGGAGCGCTCTTTACCATACACAGGCAGGATTTCCCGCTTGTCAAATACTGTCTGACTGCCGTGACCGTTCTTTACCTGGGCTTTTCCTTTTCCCATCCGGATTACTGGATCGCCAGATACAATCTGAACCACAGCACTGCGGGCCAGGAAGGAATCCAGGAGCGTCCCTTCAAAGATTACAATTATCTGATGCAGCTTTCCCTGGATGCGGCCCCGGTGATTTTCCAGAAGGCGGATGAATTAGGATACGGGGGCAGCGAAAGCCAGTACTGGTTTTCCAGCTATGCCTCCCGGATCGTCCTTGCCAGCTGCCGGGACAACAATTTTGTACGGACATCCGAAGAAAAGCTTCCGAACAGGACGTCCATCCGGAGCTTTAATCTCTCCAGATGGACAGCGTACAATGCTTATACCGATTATTACCGGAAATACAAAGGGTTTGCCGACTGACGGCTCTCACAATGTGACAATCCTTGTGGCGGTATGCTCCATAAACATCCTGTCATGCTCCACCAGGATCATGGAGGGTCTGAATTTTAAGATCAGCTCCTCGATCTGCATCCTGGAAAAAACATCAATAAAATTCAGCGGTTCATCCCAGATATAAAGATGCGCCTGCCTGCACAGGCTCCCTGCCAGAAGAACTTTTTTCTTCTGGCCGCCGCTGTAATCCTCAATCCTTTTTTCGAACTGAAGCCTTGGAAAGTCAAGCTTGCGAAGGAGTGACAGAAAAAGCGTAAGGTCGATCCCGTTCTCAGCCGCATATTCTCTTATGGTTCCGTGAAGCATGGAGGTGTCCTGGCTGCAGTAGGAGATCACCAGCTGACCCGGAATCTCAATCTTCCCCTTTTTCAGAACCGGGCCCCCCGCTCCCGGATCCGCCGGTCCGCACTGCGCCGCCTCCAGAATTGCCCGGATAACGCTGGACTTTCCACAGCCGTTTCTCCCTTTCAGAAAAACCCTCTCCCCCTGCCTTACCTCCAGGTGAAAACCGCTTATCACGTCCTTATCCGCATAGGAAAGGGTACAGTCCTCCATAATGACCAGTTTCTCCTTATAATGCCGCAGGGGAAGCAGCTTCAAATCCTCCACCGTTTCCAGATCCTTTAAAAGAGACTCTTTCTCATCAATCTCCCTCTGCTGTCTGCGTTCCAGGTTTTTGCGGCGCATCTGCATCCGCCTCGATTTTTCCCCGATATAAGCCCTCGCATCTATACTTTTTTCACGGTTCTGCGCCCCCTTGCCGATCTTGGTGGACTCCACATGCTCTGCCCACTGAAACTTCTGTCTGGCGGATTCCGTAAGCCTCTTGATGTCCTTTTTCAGCCGCTCATTCTCCGCAAGCTCGCAGGAATCCCTCTTCTGCTTATTCTCCCACCAGGAGCTGAAATTTCCCTGCTGCACCTCGATGGTTTCCCGGTTGATCACCAGCACATGATCCACGCAGCCGTCCATAAAGTTTCTGTCATGGGACACTAGGATAAATCCTTTCTTCTTATTCAGATATTCCTTTAAGATTTCTCTGGATTCCATATCCAGGTGGTTTGTCGGCTCGTCAATCAGCAGGAAATGATTTTCCCTGGAAAAGAGAAGGGCCAGCATCACCTTTGTCTGCTCCCCGTTGCTCAGGGTCGTAAACGGACGGTACAAAACTTCCGTGTCCACCTGAAGAAACCCAAGCTCCCTGCACAGAATCCAGAATTCATAATCCGCATCAATTTCCTCAATGATATCAATGGTATTCCTGTTCCTGTCCTTAACTTCAAACGGAAAATAATCAAAAACCACGGATGCGCTGATACATCCCCTGTACTCGTACTTTTTCATCAGCAAATTCAGAAAAGTGGTCTTTCCTTTCCCGTTTCTTCCGATAAATCCCAGCTTCCAGTCGGTGTCGATCTGAAAGGACGCCTCCTCAAAAATATTGTCATAGCTTCCCTCATAATAAAAAGTAAGATTATTTACACTGATCTGTGACATATGCATTCCTCCTCGTCCGGTCTTCTGCCGACCGCAGACTTCCACATGCGGCCGGCGCAATCGAGCAGGAAAGACTTTTTCCCGCCCGCCGTGCTGCCCGTGCGCCGCCTTGGCGGCATATTTCCTTTGCGCGGGTCTGCACATAAAAAGGTGCAGAAGAAAAGCTCTGCACCTTAAATGATCCGTTTCCACTCCGAAAAGGAATTTATAATAACAAAAAATATATAAAATGAGTCAGATGTCCTTCTTCTACACACAACCTATTAAATTAGTTATCTGGTAGAAAAACGATACATCCTCACATCCCTTTCTCTTAAACTCTGTTACTTATACATTTTTTATAAAATAGCACAGACACCGCCCGGTTGTCAAGAGGCAATGCGCGTTTTCACCCCGACACGGATGGCAGGTTTCCCAGATTATTGTTTTCCGAATCATCCGGCAGGGATTTCAGATACTCGGTATCTTTTCTGTGGGCGATTCCGACTCCCCGGATCTCTCCGTCCTTTGCCATAGCCACTCCTTCTTCTTTGGATACCGTGGAGCCATCGGAAAGCTGATATCCCGTGATGCGCCCGCTGCTCTTTGTAAGGCCCACAATCTCCTTCGCATCATTTTTGGGTGTCGGAATATCATCCAGCGTGTTTCTTGCAAGAGTTTCATCCAATAGATTTTTATCTATATTCTTCATCCTATTTTCCTCCGTTTTTGTCTCGTTACATCCTTTTGGTCATTTGGCCGTTTTAATCGTCACGGCATAAAATAGAATGCACAGCCGGAGAAAAAATATTCGTTTTTGATAAGAACAAGGTCTTCTCTATGAAAAAAAGACAGCCAGAACCGGATGCCGGCCCAGCTGTCTCTCTTTTGGGAACACTATTACAAAAAGTAGTTAATTTGCTTTTGTCTCCGTATCCGCTTCTTCCTGCGGCTCTTCGTTTTCTGCGGCATTCACATCTGCGCTGCCGTCTTCTCCCTCAGCCCCTGCTTCCGGCTCCGCATCAGCAGAATCTTCCGTATCCTCCCCTTCGGATTCTCCGGCATCTTCCGCCTCACCTGCCTCGGGAACGGTTTCATTCCCGTTTTCCTCCGCCTCAGGAGTCGCCTCCGGTTCTGCCGCCTCAGGAGTGGGCTCTGCCTCTTGCGGCGCATCCTGTGTCATGGAATCTACTCCTTCTGTCTGCACATCATCCGCCACAGCTCCTTTGTCCTTGCCCTGGCATGCCACCATCAAAAGGCCGCATACCGCAACACCTGTCAATACCATTGCCAATTTTTTCTTCATAACTTTCTCCTCCTTAAAACAAATACTTGCCAGCTTCTTTTCTGTCATATTTTTTGTCTGCTGACAATCTTTATCATAATTTGAAATTGTGACAAAACTGTGTTCATTCCCTTTACTTTTTATGAAGTTATGCTAAAAAAATTTTAAATCTCTCTGCCCCGAAGATAAACCTGTAGCCTTACCTATAACGGTATGCTATACTTATAACAAGATGCCGCCAGCATTATAGCAAGCGACAAATCCGGCTTTTTAGAGAAAGGAACCCCATAAAATGAAAAAATTAGTATCATGGAATGTCAACGGTCTGCGGGCCTGTCTCAATAAAGGATTTCTGGATTTTTTCAGGGAAGCGGATGCCGATATCTTCTGTATTCAGGAATCCAAGCTGCAGGAAGGCCAGATCAGTCTGGAGCTTCCCGGCTATCATCAGTACTGGAATTATGCGGAGAAAAAGGGATATTCCGGAACGGCCGTTTTTACAAAGGAAGAGCCGCTCAGCGTTTCCTATGGAATCGGAATCGAGGAGCATGACCGGGAGGGCCGTGTGATCACTCTTGAATTTGATCATTATTATATGGTAACCGTATACACGCCCAACTCCCAGGATGAGCTGAAAAGGCTTTCCTACCGCATGGAATGGGAAGACGCTTTTCTTGCTTATCTCAAATCCCTGGAAGAGAAAAAGCCTGTTATCTTCTGCGGCGACCTGAATGTGGCTCATCAGGAGATCGACCTGAAAAACCCAAAGACCAACCGCAATAACGCAGGCTTCACGAATGAAGAGAGGGAAAAGTTTACCGGACTGACAAAAGCCGGCTTTATTGATACCTTCCGCCATTTTTATCCGGATCTAGAGGGCGCTTATTCCTGGTGGTCCTACCGCTTTCATGCGAGGGAGCGGAATACCGGATGGCGCATCGACTACTTTCTGACCTCCCCTTCTCTGGAGGGCTCTCTCGTGGATGCGCTGATCTACAAGGATGTACAGGGTTCGGATCACTGCCCGGTGGGGCTGATCATAAATATGGAGAACTAAATCTAAAACCATGGAGGTGATTACCTACGTTCCCGGATAGAGAAACAGCGATGCATGAATTGGAAATTGCCGGTCAAATGAATCCCGGTCCCTGGACAAAGCATTCTTATAATGTTGCAAACGCAGCAGAAATAATTGCGGAACATTCCAAGGGCATGAGCCCCGATAAAGCATTTGTCTGCGGACTCTTGCATGATATCGGTCGCCGGACAGGTATTTCAGCTTTAAGGCACAATATTGACGGTTATGACTATGCCACTTCCAAAGGATGGGACGAACCTTGAAAAAAGATTTGTTGATACAACGAGACGATATGGAATATATCCGTTTTCTGTTGACCGCTGGAATTATACTTACCAATATAAGGATTATTTCGAGAGAATGGCCGAAAAATCCATCTATAAATTACTGCCAGATATTGAAAAAAGTATATATTATTAGATCGCCCTCCTGTCGTAAATCCAGGAGGGCGGTTTTTCCTTACAGTTCTTCAAACACCATTTTTAAATCAATATTTTTACAATCATAGCCAACGATTTTCAATCTGTTCTGGCCGCTTTTAAACGATATCGTTTTAGTTACGAATCCGTCTGTCGAAGTATCCGGCGAGCATTCGAGCACCGTCGTGACATTGCCGTCGCCATCAATATGCACTATCTTTGCCAATCCGTTTGAGAGGCTGAAAGAAAAGTCTATATCCATATTCTGATTTTCTTCTAATGTTTCTGTCCATATCGTCTGTCGCCCGTCAAATTTGGAAACCGTAAGTGAATACTCTCCGTTTATGGAATTGGCAACGGAAACCTCCTTCGCATAATGATCCTCTATCTGTGCAATTTTTTCATTGGAATCATACTCCCGTCTTGCAAATTCATTGCTGCATCCCGTCAGCAGCAGGCACAGCAAGCAAGTCAGCACCCCCCGCCGCAGCCTGACGGGGGTAATTTGAATTTTCAATCTTATCATGCTTTTCCATCTTCCCTCTGAATTTTGGTTTCTACCGGTACATCTTCATATATTCACCATGAGCATCGATAAGCTCGTCGCACATTTTCACGATATCATCCAGACTGAGCTGCGCAGCCGTATGCGGATCCAGCATAGCGGCCTGGTAAACCGCCTCCCTCTTTCTGTTTCTTGCGGCCTCAATGGCAAGCAGCTGCACATTGATATTCGTCATGTTCATAGCCGCCAGCTGTACCGGGAGTCTTCCCATATGGCAGGGGTGAATCCCGTCGCCGTTTACGAGGCAGGGCACCTCCACGCAGGCATCATCAGGAAGATTTTCGATACATCCATGGTTGATCACATTGCCTCCGATCTCATAGGGCTTGCTCTCCGTGACAGCCTCCATGATATAAGACGCATATTCGCGGCTGCGCTCATGAGTGACCTCTCCGTTCTGCAGGATCTCATCCCGCTCCTTCTCCCATCCCTCGATCTGATTGACGCATCTTCTCGGATACTCGTCCAGGGGAATATTATACCGCTCAATCAGTTCGGGATATTCCGGTTTTATGAAAAAGCAGTTGTACTCCGCATTGTGCTCGCTGGATTCCGTACAGTAATAGCCCAGCCTCTCAATATATTCGAACCTCACCATATCATGATGCTTTTCCCCGGCGTTTTTCTCTCTTGCACGGCGGCGGATCTCAGGATAGAGATCATTTCCGAACCTGTCCTCCAGCTTTAAGAGCCACCCCATATGATTGATTCCCGCAATCAGCTCCCGGCGTCCTTCCAGCTTATCCTCCATATTGAGAGACTTGAGAAGACCCTCCGAGCAGACCTGAACACTGTGGCACAGTCCCACTGTCTTTATCGGCGTATAACGCAGCATATAGCCCGTAAGAATCCCCATGGGATTGGTATAATTCAAAAACAGAGCATCCGGGCACACCTCGGCCATATCCTGTGCAAAGCCTTCCAGCACCGGGATCGTGCGCAATCCTCTCATGATGCCCCCGATTCCGAGCGTGTCCGCAATCGTCTGCCGCAGACCATACTTCTTTGGAATCTCAAAATCCGTGATCGTACACGGATCATATCCTCCCACCTGGATGGCATCCACCACGAAATCCGCTCCCCTTAAGGCATCCTTTCTCTTTTCAACGCCAAGATATGTAAAAATCCTGGCCCTTGACCGGTTCACGTTTTTGTTTATGGCCTCCAGTATAATTCTGGATTCCTCCAGACGCTTTGGGTCAATGTCATAGAGAGCGATCTCGCTCTCGCACAGGGACGGGGTGCACATGCAGTCCCCCAATACGTTCCTCGCAAAAATCGTACTTCCCGCTCCCATAAATGTTATCTTCATTTGAATTCCCGTACCCTTTCCTGATTGTTAATTGAAACTGATTATAGTGGTTTCTTATGAATTTAAGCCCCGTAAGGCTGTCTTCTAAAGCAGAACCTGGGCATTTGTACCGTAAAAAATATCGTCATGCCCGGACAGACGGCGGCAGATTTCCTCCAAACGGTCCCAGTTCCGGTCCACATCGAACTCATAGCTGTGGCCCCAGATATAAAGGAGCTGAGGGCTCGACGGTGACAGCGCCACAAAATCATCGATCATCTCCAATAGATTTTCCCGGTTATGATGCGCACTGGCTCTCAATTCAAGCAAGTTCTCACTGATCCCGAAATCTCCTGTCTCGATCACGGTCCTTGCGTACCGAATGCCGCAGTCCGCCGCTATTTTCATCACAGTCTCATTGTATGTGCCAAAAGGATAGGCCATGCCGCAAACCTCACTCTGAAATGTCTGCTCATGAATCCATTTATCCCGGCTGATTTCATTATATATAGTCTCCTCATCACACTGCGCCAGATTTGCATGCGTCAGACAGTGTACCGCTATCTCATGTCCCTTATAAAGCTTTGGAAGTTCCTTCGCATTCAGGCGGTGAATACGAATTCCGTTATTCTCAAAGACTTCCGCATAACTCTGAATCCCGCTGTTCAGATTAAAGGTCGCCTTGAGCCCGTAGCGGTTAAGCAGCTCCACCAGCTGCCTGTCCTGTGTCACTCCGTCATCATAACTGAATGTCACTGCTTTTCGTTTTCCATTCCACATAACCTCTTCCTCTTTTCTCTATAAACGATTGTCTTGTATTTAATCTTCAAGCAGCCGAAGGCCTGCCGTGTCTGTTACCGGCAGGGAAAATACGATGGACTTTGCCTTGGATTCCATTCCGGCCTGCTCCATGACCGCCTTCATGATATCGTTTTTCTGCTGCTTTTTGGCCACGATCAGAATAATCTCCTTCTCCGCCGCAAGGGATACCCCCAGGAATTTTTCCGCCTGCTCCATTCCGGTTCCTTTTGCATGGAGAACCGTACCGCCGTAAGCTCCCGCGCCTCTTGCCGCATCCATCACAAGTTCAATATATCCCTGATTGGCAATCACAATAACAAGCTCGTAAACCGTGTCCTTCAAAACCGACTCCTCCTCTTTCTGGAACTCCTGATTCGATGTCAAAAACTGCAGCGTTTTCTTTCCCCCGATACTGCTTAAGGGAACCACGAAAGCGATTCCCTCGCCGGGTGCGTCAATATGAAATTTTTTCTGCAGATCCTTTTTTGTCTTAATCCAGCTGCTCTCCTCAAGCACCGCAAAAATAACCGCCTTTTCCGTCGCTTCCAGGCCCAGATAATCCAGCACGTCTCCGGAGGCTGTGCCGGAGCCCAAGGTAATGAACGTCACCTGCAGCTCATCCTGTTTATACAAACCCATGTATTTCTTACTCAGTTTCCTGTTGATGATCGTGGTCATCATATACAGTCTGCCCATAAAGCACCTCGCAATTATTCTAAGCCAACCTTACAGTTCGATAATCTCCATATCGCCGTACATATCAATCGAGGCATATCCCGCCGCAGTACTCTTCTGAAGACGCTCCGCCTTGAGACGATAGATCAGGCCAAGCCCCTGGATCGTGATCAGCGGGGTCATTGCCACCATTGCCACCACGCCAAAAGCGTCCGTCACGATATTTCCTCCAACCGTACTGCAGGCTCCCATGGCAAGAGGCAGAAGGAAGGTGGCCGTCATGGGCCCGGATGCCACTCCGCCTGAGTCAAATGCAATGGCCGTAAAGATCTTCGGCACAAAGAAAGTAAGAATGAGCGCAATCGCATAGCCCGGAATAATGAACCACATGATGGAGATTCCTGTGAGAACCCGGATCATGGCAATCCCGATTGAAAGAGAAACACCAATGGACAAGCTCATGCCCATGGCCTTTGCCGAGACGGAACCGGAAGTGATCTCCTCCACCTGCCTGGTGAGCACGAACACCGCAGGCTCGGCAAGGACGATAAAATAACCGATCACCATACCGACGGGAACTATGATCCACGCATAGGGAAGCCCGGCCAGAACCTGCCCCAGGTAATTGCCGGCAGGCATGAAGCCCACGTTCACCCCTGTCAGGAAGAGCACGAGGCCGACATAGGTATAAGCCAGACCGATGGCAATCTTGATCAGCGCTTTCTTCTTGATGTCTCTGGAGATAATCTGAAACAGGCCAAAGAAAAGGATAATCGGCAGGAGCGAAAGAGCCATCTCCTTAATATATGTAGGGAAACCCTCCGCAAACAGTCCCCAGAGCTGTACGGAATTGTCAATATCCGGTATGGACTTTGGCACATACTCCGCACTTCCCGGATGGTAGATCATGCCCAGCGCCAGCACTGCGATGATAGGCCCCACGGAACAGAGGGAAACAAGACCGAAGCTGTCGTCCGCCGCATGGCGGTCGCTGCGGATTGCCGAGATACCGACGCCAAGCGCCATGATAAAGGGTACTGTCATGGGGCCCGTGGTAACGCCGCCGGAATCAAATGCCACGGAAAGAAAATCCTTGGGAACAAAATACGCCAGAACAAACACCGCCGCATAGAAGCCCAGCAGCATATGAGGCAGCGCGATCCCGAACAGCATACGCAGAAGGGCAATCACGAGAAAACAGCCGACCCCCGCCGCCACCGCCAGGATCAGCACTATATTGGGAACCGAGGGAACCTGTTCCGCAAGCACCTGCAGATCCGGCTCCGAGATCGTTATGACAAAGCCCAGAGTAAAACTGACAAGTATCATGACAAGAAGCTTCCTGCTCTTTGTCATGGTGGTACCCACTCTCTCGCCCATAGGGCTCATGGACATTTCCGCACCGATGGAAAAGAGCATCATTCCCACTATGAGCAGCACGGCGCCGATCAGAAACGCCATCACGATGCTCGGTTCGATTGGTGCGATGCTGAAGCACAGCAGCAGTACGATCGCAATGATGGGAAATACCGCTTTTAAGGTTTCCAGGAATTTTTCTTTGATTTTTGATCTGTTGAGCTGCAAAATATCAGAGCCTTTCTTCCAAAATATTTAGACACACAATTCTGTCTATTAAAGTATAGCATAAAAGGATTCTGATATTAAGAAAAAAAAGAAATTTTTCGAATCTTTATAGATTCTTTATGTTCGATCCATCCCCTCAACACGCCGCAGACCATTGTGCAAGTCAAAAAAGCAGAAAAGGAGCCCCTGCTCCAGGACGATCACTTATCCTTTCGCAGCGGCCCCTGTCCGTCGGGTGTCTGTAACTCAGGTAAATCCAGCGAAACTTTTCAAGAAAAAGATTCTTTTTACATCTTCTCAAACACCGGCATATACTCCAGCGGCGCGCTGACTTTCACCGTTCGCTTTCCCTCAAACGTCTCTCCCGTGGAAGTCAGTCTCCAGGACCCCTCAGGCAGATAAACCTCCCTCTCAAACTGATTCAGGCAGAGGATTGGCGCTGCCAGGTACCTGCTTCCGAACATATACTGATCCTGCAGCTCCCAGCATTTATCGTCCTGCGGAAATTCATAGAACATGGCCCGCAGCAGGGGCGAACCGTTTTCATGGGCCTCCTCATAGAGAGACTTAATATAATCGTGCATGGAAATACGGATCTCATAATATCTGCGCATGATCGCATAATTCTCTTCCCCATAGCTCCACAGCTCATTGGGCTGGCCCGTGTGCAGATATCCGCCGCCCCAATCCCGCTCATCCAGTGCGGGAATGTTGTAGGGACCCCGGTCCCCGTGCATCCGCAGCACCGGCGAATAGACTGCAAACTGATACCAGCGGATCAGAAGCTGACGGAAATCCGGGTCGTTCACGTCATCCGTCATAAAGCCTCCGATATCCGTGGTCCACCAGGGGATACCGGCGAGCCCCATATTCAGGCCGCACTGCAGCTGGTCTGCAAAGGCCTCAAAGGTGCTCGGCACGTCTCCGGACCAGATCACGTTTCCATACTTCTGGGAGCCGGCCCACCCGCAGCGCAGCAAATTCACCACAGGCCCCTTTCTCTCCCTGGCCATCTCCTCATAAAACGTGCGGCTGAACATCTGGGGATACAGATTGCTGACGGCAAGCGCAGGCCCTTCGCAGTAACGGTAGTTTTCAAAGTCGTACCTGCCAAGATCCGGCTCGGAGTTATCCAGCCAGAAAGCGTCTATGCCATAGTCATAGTAATTCCGTTTGCAGACCTCCCACACATACTTTCTTGTCTCCGGATTAAAGGCGTCGATTTCCACACAGTCGCCCTGGAAATCATAGGTCTGGGCCGCTCCCCTCTCCGTGCGCATCAGAAGGCCCTTCTCCATCATCGGCCCGAAGTTCTCGGATTTGCGGTCCACCGAAGGCCATACGGACACGATAACCCTGATCCCCATGGAATGCAGCTCGTCCACCATGGCCTTGGGATCCGGCCAGTACTTCTTGTCAAATTTCCAGTCGCCCTGCAGCGTCCAGTGGAAAAAGTCAATCACGATCTGATCGATCTTAATGCCCTCCTTCTGGTACCGCCTCGCCACCTCGAGCACCTCGTCCTGGGTGCGGTAGCGCAGCTTACACTGCCACAGCCCCATCAGATCCTCCGGGAACCTGTCGGCGCGCCCGGTGACAGCCGTGTAGTTTTCGAGAATCTCCCTGGGATTTTCACCGGCCGTGATCCAGTAGTCCATCTCCCTTGTCGCCCTGGCAATCCACTCATAATAATTTTTGCCAAAGGTTACTCTTCCCACTGCCGGATTGTTCCACAAAAATCCATATCCCATGTTCGAGACCGCAAAGGGAACGGAAATCTGGGAATTGCGCTGGGCAAGCTCCAGCACGCAGCCCTTCATGTCCATACACTCCTGCTGGTACTGTCCCATGCCAAAAATCTTTTCGCCCCTGTTGCTCTCAAACTTGACGTTCAGCGCATACTCGGTTCCCCCGATGATCCCTCTCCACTCCCGGTTCACCACCTTGAGGCAGCGGCTCTCCCGGGAAACGGTCCCGTCATATGCCCGGAAATACTCCCGCAGAATCAGCCTGTCATCCCTGTAAAAGGCCATTACCCCAGCATGGTTGACCACCGCCTTGATGCGGCCGTTGGCAATCGTCGCCTTTTCTCTCTTATCAATGGTGCCGTCACCCACCCAGTGATCCACTTCCTCTATGACAATCTGCGCCTTACCTCTGTCCACATCCTCTGTCAAAGCCCAGTCCCTTCCCGAAAAATCCGGAAGCATGCACGCCCTCACACGCAGGGAATCCTTCCCCCAGGGCTCAATCCTCACCCGCTCTCCCTGGTGAAAAAACACTAATGCGGACTCATCCCTTTCAAATCTCATACTGACCCTCCTGAATAAAATATTGCTTCACAAAGCCCCTCACACACGCTCTTGCGAAGCCGCTCTATGAATGATATCATACTATCATACAAGCGCAGAATCCAATGATATACTATCAAATACTGATACGATCCTACTTTCTGTGAAAGTCCCGGACGACAGCCGGCTTTCATCCATGAGAAAGCGCTTTGATAAAGGAGACGCAATGATACCGCCCGGAAATGAGATGCGGGAAATGCGGCAGCACAGCAATGCCTATATTCCCTACAGCTTTTATGAATGTGACATTCCCCACAGCTTTATGAACGTGCCCGCACATTGGCACAGTGAATTTGAGATCAATTATGTGATTAGGGGCGAAGGGGAATTTTTTTGCGGAGGCGAAAGATTTAGGGCAGGCGAGGGCTCCCTTCTGGTTCTTGCGCCCAATATGCTCCACTGCGCCTATCCCTGCCCCGAAAGCGGGCTTCTCTATTATGCCCTGGTATTCAGCCCATCGATGCTCGGAGCCGCTTCTCAGGACCGCTGTACCATGAACTATGTGCGCCCGCTGATGAACGGCGCCTGCCGGATCACTCCCCTGGTTCCCGCAAACGCCCGCAATTATCCGCAGCTAAAGGCCTGCGCCGGGCAGATTTTCGCCTGTATTAAGGGCTGCGTTCCCAGCCCGGGGCTTCTGCTAAAGAGCGAGCTTATGCGTTTTTTCTGGCTTCTCGAAACAGATGATGGCATTCCCAAAAGAAAGGAAGAGGGGGCGCACGGCGAGGAGAGCATCCGCCCGGTTTTAGAATATATGATGAAGAATTATCCTGAAAATATATCCGTGGAACAGCTGGCCGGTGTCGCCCACATGAGCAAAAGCTATTTTATGAACCGTTTTAAACGGGCCGTTGGTATCAGCTCCATTGAATACCTGTGCCATCTGCGCATCAACGCCGCCTGCGAAGCCCTCTCCTCCACGGACAAAATGATTTCGGAAATAGCCTTTGGCTGCGGCTACGATAACTTATCAAATTTCAACCGACAGTTCAAAAAGAACATCGGCTATTCTCCAAACGAATACCGCAGACAAAGCAGGCGCACAGGGCAAAGCCAGTCGGATCTTCGCATGTCTTCGCCCTCTATGGTTTACAGCGGCCGCACGGACTGTAGCCTTTCTCAATGAGAGCTTGTCTTGTTCCGCTGAAAAACTCCCTGTTTTTATCGCTCATATCCGAAACGCCGGCACAGGAGGGATCGTGAAATTTCTTCGTATTTGTGTTGAGCACATAGTCGTACCGGCCTCCCCTGCCGTCTCCCGTTCCGGCCCACGACTCATCCAGCCGGCTCTCTCCCGTGGCATAATCAATGATAACGCCCGGCTGTACATTATAGCAGTATTCGTTAAAGCAAATCCCCTCTCCGTTGTCCTCCACGGACCAGGCCTCCATCAGGACGCCATAGGCAACGAGATTTTCTCCCTCAAACCAGGGAGTAACCCGGTACAGAACATGGTTCCCCGTCTCCTCCACGTAATCCGCTACCAGATTTTCCCAGGGAAGCATTCCCTCCACATTCATATACCGGGTACCCGTGATCAGATTTCTCTCGTTATCGTTCTCGCCTGCAAGCTGATATCCGATCAGATGGCAGCGATTATAGAGATACCGGTCAGCGATAACGTTATATTTAACCGTTTGCCAGCCCGTTGGCTTTACACTGCCAATATCCCCCCTTTCCCCTGTCGGCATCAGTTCCCTGCATATATTTGCATAGGCCGCCCCGCAGCGTCCCAGACGATCGAGCTTACTGTATCTTTCAAAAGCATCTGTCGCAGCCTCGTCAGCCGCAAAAAAGGGGATGCCCTCGTTCACCGTAACGTACGCCTCTTTTTCATAGGCCGGAAGGGTTTCCCATTGGAAAGCGCCGCCTTCTCCGTTTTCAGGCAGCGAAACCCCTTCCTCCTTCTGCGGAAAACAGCTTTTACAGACCGAAAAAACCAGCATGGCTGCAAGCAGCCACAGAAAAAGTATCCTTTTCTTTTTCATATTGCTTCAAATCCTCCTCCGATATGAGCGTTTCGTCACAGCTTCAGCTTTTCCTCCATCCATACCCTGGCATCGGCATGCTCCTCATCTCTTTCCACCCTTCCTATCACATAGCATCTGTGATATTTTTCAATCACCTTTACCGCCGCACCACAATGTTCCTTCGGAACTGCCAGCAGCGTGCTGATGCCCAGAGAAAAATTTTCCAGAAAACATTCCCGGTCCATCATATGCAGATTATAAATATATTGGAACAGCGCAGGTACCGGTATCGGAGAAATACAAATCCCGGCTCCAAGCCCTCTGGGCATTATACCGTAGCATCTCCTGTTAAACAGCGACCTGTCAACGCTGAATACGCCATGTATCAGATGCTTCTTATTCAGCTCGTCAATTGCCTTTACGAAACACGTATTCGGTTTCATCAATTCATCCTTAAAGGCATGGTGTCCGTCAACTTTTGCGTCCAGAACGTCAGGCCTTCTGTCCAGTATTACTTTAATAAAAGGATAGCTGATCGACGATATGCCCTCTGCAGGCAGTCCGATTATGACATCACCCTCTGCGATTTGCTCTCCCGTAATTATATTTTTCCTGTCTGCGATACCCGTGACAAAGGCACTGATTTTATATTCGCAGGCGCTGTAATTTACGGCCTGTGCAGCCACCTGCATTCCCGCAAATACAATCTGGCCGCTCTCGCAGGCCTCCTTGAAAGCCTCACCCATTGCGAGAAGCTGGCTCTCATCATTGTTTCCGCACAGCACATTCGCCCGCAGTACCGCAGGCTTCACCCCAAAACGTATCAGATTATTGGCCGCATTTGCCACCAGATCCATGCATATTTCCCTGTCATATCCGTTCTCCATGGCAAAACGCTCCTTGGAACCGGGAACATGGGTTGCGAACACAGACACCGGCTCATCCATTCCCACTAAATCCGGCCTGAAAAAGACCGGGTCGGATTCCTTTGCATGAAGCAGCATGTCGTCCGTGGTCACAAGGCCTGTCAATCTCTCCTTCGTCATATGAAGCCTTTTGACGTCCAGACCGGAATCCATATAGCTGATGACTCTTCTCTCCCCTGCAAATCCATTGAGCAGAAAATCCACAGTGGTTTCAAGCATCGTGGCAATATCGTAAATAATATCCACCGATGGCAGGCTGATCCCCTGCTCCCATCTTGAGACCGCCTGATAGGACACATTAAGCGCCTGTGCAAGCTGCTTCTGTGTCAGTCCCTTCTCTCTGCGTTGCGCCGCAATCGCCCTTCCCACCTTTTCCCTGTCAATCATGGATATCCTCCCTTATCTGCCAATACAAAATTCTTTTTGTCAATTTTATCATAGGACAGGCTCGTTAACAATCAACCAGATATTGAGAGGCAGAGAAAGACTCAATTGAAACGGCCTGTTTCGAACCCAGAAGAAAAGGCGGAGTTTTTACACTCCGCCGCATCCTTTATCCAAAAACAAATCCACATCCGGCGTTCGGGGAATGGAATCCGCCGCACCCTTTTTCATTACCGCCAGCGCCGAGGCCGCACAGGCTCTGCGCAGGCTCTCCTTCTTCCCGCGCCCCTGCAAAACTCCCGCCAGATAATAGCCGGTAAAGGTATCTCCCGCCGCAGTGGTATCCACCGCCTTCACGCAAAAGGCCGGAACCGATACCGTCTCCTTTCTTCCTCCAAGGCAGACGCCCTTTTCTCCTAATGTCAGAACGATCTCGCTTTGCGGATACGTCTGCCTAAGCCTTTCCAAAATCTTCTCCGGCGTCTTCTCTCCGCTCATCTGCCTGCCCTCTGTCTCATTGATCAGAAAGGTATCCACCCTTTCCAGGCCGTAATCCAGAAGCTTTTCCTCAAAGGGAGAGGGGTTTAACACGATTTTCATCTTCTTCCGAAAAGCTCTCTCAATCAGTTCGTCCACCAGATTAATCTCATTCTGGAGAAGGAGGATGTCTCCCTCCCCAAAAGAGCGCAGCACATTTTCAATGTGTTCCAAAGAGTTTTTGCGGTTGGCGCCTCCATAGAGGAGAATACAGTTTTCCCCCGAAGGCGTCACCTGAATGACCGCATGGCCGCTTTTTCCCTCGCAATTCCTGATAAAATCCGTGCGGATTCTCTCCTGCCTGCACACCTCGAGAAGCCGGCCGCCATCCTCGCCCGCCATGCCCGCATGAAATACGCTGACACCGGCCCTTGCCAGGGCTATGGACTGATTCAGGCCCTTGCCTCCGCAGTGGGTCTGCAGATTTTCCGAGGCAAGCGTCTCGCCCGGCCTCACCATATGACTGACCCGGTATGTATAATCATAATTCAACGACCCAAAATTCAGTACCTTCACAGGTTTTTCCTCCTAAGTCCCCGATGTGTTTTCTACCTGCACCGCAAAATCTCCAAACAGCGTTCTTCCCATGGAACGGCTTCCGCAGCCGTACATGCCGTAAGCAAAATCGCCGTCTTCCGCTTCCAGAAGCTTCTCCCCGTCCACGGATAACGTCAGCTTCTCTCCTGCGGCTTTCAGTGTAAGCAGATACTCTCTGCCCTCCCTTCGGGAAAACTCCCTGCGGCAGAGCGTCTCAAAACCAAAATTATTTTTGTAGATTACAACGTCGCTGCCCTCAAATCCCGCAGCATAGAACCGCATTGCCCCCTGGGCCCGGATCAGAAGCAGCTGGCTGCTCCCATTCAACGCAAGAACCCCTGACGAAACCGAGCAGTCTGCGGCATAGTAATTTCCCGCATAGGCAAAAGCCTCCCCGCAGCACATAAGGGACAGCTTTCCTTCCGTCACCTCCCAGGCTCCGTGATCCGCGGAAAAAGGGGTGACCGTGCCGAATTCCTTTTTCTGCTTTGCAAAGCAAATCCTGTAATTCTGGACGGAATCCACACAGAAATCATCCAGGTACACGCATCCCGTGGTTCTCGACTTGGAAGGCGTATTCGGCTGCAGGACAAAGCCCACCTCGTCAATCAAAGCTCCCTGCGTATCCGGCACCGTAAATTCCAGCCGCTTCCACTCATTCCGTACCAGCTTTACGGCGCCGCCGATCCATTCCTTTTTGTCGAAAGCCGTCCTGACATAGGGAGCCACATCCGTCTCCTCCCAGCCATCCCACTGATCCAGATACAGCTGCATGCTGACTCTCTGCCCGGAATAGACCTGCGGGGTCAGAACCGGAGCGTATCTCTCATCCGAGAAAGCGTCCCTGCTATAAAAGGGCTTGTAAAATATCTTGCAGGTATTTCCCCGAACCATTCGGTTCATCAGGATTTTCAGGGAACCCTTTCCTGTACAGGCATGTTCCGCGCTGTGCTCCATACTGCAAAAATACGAGTTGGAAACCTGAAAACCGTGGGTGGATCCCGGGAGCTCAAAATCAAACCAAAGCGTCCCGTCCTTCGGCAGATTCCACTGTGCGGGCACGCTCTCTCCCTGTGCGGCCATCCCAAGCGCCGCAACTTCCTTCGCATAGGAAGGCGCATCCAGTATGTTCAGATAGCCGGAGATTCCTGACAGAATCAGACTGTCATTTATGGGACTGCGATAGTGTTTGGGAACGCTCTCGATTCCTGTCATTACCCCGAGTATGGTTCCCACATTTCCCGCATTGCAGTCCGTATCCCAGCTGCACATTACCGCAATCTCTATTGTCCTGGCAAAATCCCCCTGCCCGTAAAGCATGGCCAAAACGCATACGCCCGCATTGGGTATTATATGGCATACGCCGGGATAGCGGTCATATCCCCACTCTTTTACCAGCATTTCATAGCAGCCGCGCCAGTTTTCCGGATGCTCCCTGTGAAAGGCTTTTACCGCCTCCGCCACCGCCCTGTAGCGGCTCTCCTTCGGGATCTGGGCCAATCCCGCCTCGATCACGTCCTCAATCCGATTCTGCGTAAAGGCGCAGGCAATGCAGGCGGCGATAAAGCGCGCGCCGTACAGGCCCTCTCCGTCATGGGAAACGCTTGCCGCAGCCTGTGCGTCATCCGCAGCCTTTTGCGGATTTCCCGGGTAAAGCAGCCCCCAGGTGTCGATAAAAATCTGTCCGCCGATCTGCTCCGCCATAACTTTTCCGTTCTGCCTCTCACTTCCGGATTCGGGTGCGGGAATTCCGTTTTTCAGGTTCAGATAGGCCGTATGCTCCGTGCTGACGCCGTAACCGCCCCACCAGAACATTCCAACCCCTTCTCTTGTGTAGTTCAGCCAGGCCCTGGCCACATCCCGGGCCGTCACCCTTCTGTGTGCCGCATCATCCCGCAGGGCCCTCAAAAAATATACCGGCCCGTTCACATCGTCATCCGCCGCAAATTTTTTGTAATCCCTCACGTAATCCCGGATATCTCCGTAGGTATCCCGGATCCGCTCATATGTCCACACGGCCGGCTCCAGCGCCGCTCCCAGCCGGATCCCGATATTCATGCCAAGGAAGCCGGCATAAACCTTTTCCAGATAATTAGTCGTATCCATTGTACCCCCTAACGTATCAGCTCCGCAAGCTTTTCCGCATAAGAAAATAAATCGATCCCCTTGGCAAAGGCCAGACAGGTTCCGGAAGGATATCTTGTCTTGGCAAGCCAGTGCTCAGGTATGTTCCCGGCTCCGTATCTGGCTCCCAGAACCGCTCCCGCAACCGCCCCGATGGTATCCGCATCCCTGCCGAAATTCGAGGCGAGAATCAATCCTGACTTAAAGGAACCGTGTTCCAGCTTAAGGCAGCCAAACACCTCAGGCAGCGCCTCCGCCACAGTGGAGCGGTGCGTGGAAAACAGCTGGTCGTGGAGCGGCATCCATGCATCCGCAACACGTCCTTCGGCCCGCTCCACAATCTCAAAGGCCCGCTCCAGGCAGGCCCGGAACCAGGAATCCTCCGGGGCCGTCTTTTTCACCGCCTCAAGGATCTCGTCCATTTCCGCATCTACCATAGCCAGGGAAACCGCAACCGCAACGGCCTGGGCCCCCCAGATTCCCTCCCGGTAATGGCTGACGCAGGCATCCTCCTTCGCCAGATGGGCCGCCCTCTCCGGATCTCCCGCACAGACGATTCCGATAGGGCCGCTTCGCATCGCCGCGCCGTCACTCATATAATAGGCGTTAAACCTTCCGGAATCAGGGGGACGGATCCCTCTTCTTAAATTGTTGCATGCTTCCACCTCGCTGACGCCTCCCCGCTTTAGTTCGTCCTGCGTGGCCACATGCTCCATCCACAGTTCCACCACATCCTCCGTGGTAAAGCTTCCCCCATGCTTGATCAGATTATATGCGGTAAGCAGGGCAAACTCCGTATCATCCGTGCTCCAGGAAGCCCCTTTCTGAAAATCCGTGGTGATCCCATAGTCCCTCTGAAAATCCGGTTTTCTGGCCGCATCTCCAAAGGAGTCGCCTATGGCAAGACCACACAGAGAACCCTTCGCCTTATCCAGCGCCAGTTGTCTGTCCTTTACCAGTTCTTCTCTTTTTCTCATGAAATTCCTCCTTGCCGCCATGGAATGAGGCAGCATAACCGGCCGCAGCCTCCTGTCATGCTGCCTCATCAGGGCTGTCATTTATGGCGTCTTCTTAAATTACTTCAACACTGTGTTAATATATTCCGTTACCTGTGCGCCGCCTGCGTCATTCCAGGACTGTACGTAAGCATCCCAGTCAGCCTCTGTCTTGTTGCCCATTACGAAGTCTGCCGCAAACTCCTTGTAAACCGCCGTGCATGCATCCCAGGCAACCGCATAGTCGGAGGGAATTACCACCGCATTGTCCTCACTGGAGTATTCAAGGAACATATCCAGTGATTTCTGTCCCTGCTCGCTCATGTAAGGGGTCTTCTCACTCATCTTGCTCATATCCAGATTGTCCGTCAGTCCCCATATCACACTGTACCAGCTGTTGTGCGCATCCAGAAGCTCATACTTTCCGTCTGCATCAATATTGTAGTGAGTTCCCTCGAATCCCAGAAGATCCAGGACTCTTCCCTCCGGACTTGCCGCATATTCCAGCACCTGGAACGCAAGATCCTTGTGCTCGGAGAGTGCGCTGATCGCCATTCCTCTGGATTCCTTGCTGATGTCAATGGGCGTATAGCCCTGTCCGATACCCTTTGCGGGAGGAAGCACCGTAAGCACGGCGCCTTCTCCGTTCGCCTTCTGCTGCTTGGTGTTATAGCTGTCAACCACGTCGCCCTGGGTACCGGATACGATAGCCGCCCCGTCCCCAAAGAACTTGTTCTCTTTGTCTTCCCAGTTAGCGGAAGCATATTCGTTGTCCAGAAGTCCCTCTTTGTAGAGCTGTGCGTAGAATTTCAGTTCTTCCAGCTCATTCTCGCTGACACGGCCGTAAATATAGCTGCCGTCCTGCTCCACCCATGTGGTGGAAAGCCCGAATGCCTGGTCAAATACGTTGTTGATTTCCGCCAGGTCGCCCGCTACCGTGTAAGCCGCCAGATAGCCGCCCTGTTCCTTGGCCTCCACCATCAGCTGATGATAATTCTCAACGGAAGGATCCGCAAGGAAGGTATCCTTCACCGGACACTTATCAAAAATATCCGTCCGAATTACCGGTACCTTTGTGCTCAAAACGGACAGATACAAAAGATAGGGATAATTTTTCTGCCTCGTCTGGATATAAGGGCGGGCGTCCACCATTCCCTTGATATAAGTGGAGCTCTCAATGTACGGTGTGAGATCCTCCAGAATCTGCTGGTTCAATGCGAAATCCTCATCACCGCCCTGGAAATAGATGATATCCGGAATGTCGCCGCTGTTCAGCAGAAGCGCCAGATTCTCTGAGTAAGTACCGCTCTGAAGGGAAACCAGCTCGATCTGTGCGTTAATACCTGCCTCTTCCAGCCCTGCGTTGAATCTTTCCATCCATTCCTGATAAACCGGATCTTCCGGGCTGACGTCCTTCTCAATCATCCGCAGCGTCACCTTTTCCCCGCCGTCTGCGGATTCCGGCTCCTTGCTCTCCTCCTGGCCGGCCTCTTCCTGCTCCGGGGCCTGCGCAGCGCTCTCCTCCTTTTCCGCAGGCGCTTCCTGCGTCGCTCCTCCCGCATCGGAACTGCCGCAGCCCGCAAGCATACCGACCGCAAGCATTCCAGTCATCATCAATGCCAACAACCTCTTCTTCATACCTTAACCTCCTTAAAAAATTTATTATCAAGACGTTTCGCTTCCTTAAAGCGCGGCACGTCTTACGCCCTTTTCAAAACATTTCCCGAAGGAATCATGGCTTTTATTCCTTCACTCCTCCCGCCAGCACCCCGCTGGTGTAATATTTCAGAATAAACGGGTAAAGAAGCAGGATGGGCACCATGGTCACAATAATGGTGGCCGCCCGCAAAGCGCTGACATTGATTGCGCTCAGGTCCAGCGTTCCCAGCGCCGAGAGCGCCGTCGTATCCCCTTCCACAACAAACTGCCTAAGGAACACCTGCAGTACCGTATTCCCCCTTGAGGAAAGGAAAATACTGCTGTGGAAGAACTCATTCCACCGGTAAACCGCATAAAACATTCCGACCGTGATGATCGGTATCTTGTTCAGCGGAAGGAAAATGCTGAACAGAATTTTGATATGCCCTGCCCCGTCAATTCTGGCCGCCTCCAGCAGCGCCTCCGGCGTCTCCGAGAAGAACCGCATCAGCAGAATAACGTTGTACACACTGACGGAACGGTACAGCACCATGGACCAAAGGCTGTCGAGAAGATGCACATCCTTCATCACAAAGTACTCCTGGATAATTCCCGGTTCAAAAATCATCATGACGATCAGGAAAACCATAATCACTTTCTTCCCCACCAGATTCGGCCGGGTCAGCGCATAGGCCAGGGACGTGGTCACGAGAATATTAACCACCACTCCCACAATGGTGATAAACAGGGAATTCTTCAACGCCGTCCAGATAATCTGATTGCTGAAAATCACCTCATAATGGATCAGATCCAATCCGCTTGGCCACACCTGATAGCCTTTCATCCTGGGAACCAGCGACGGATCCGACAGGGATTTCGCCAGCAGATTCAGAATCGGGATCAGCATGGTCAGCGCGATCACGAGCATAAAAAGATTCAGGACAAGCTCTCCGGGATCAAATTTCTTCTTTTTTCTCTTCATGATTTACCACGCTCCTTTCCCGGTAAGCTTCTTGGATGTGAAATGGGTAAGCAGTATCATGGCCGTCCCGATCACGCCCTTAAACAGGTTGGCCGCAGTGGCAAAGGAATACTGCCCCTGCAAAAGTCCGATCCTGTATACGTAGGTGTCGAGAATATCCACCCTGCTGAGCACCGCGTCATTCGTAAAGTTCAGGATCTGATCGTATCCGGCGCTCATTACAAATCCCACATTCAGGATCAGCACTGTCACCATGGGGCCTGCCAGCGCCGGGAGAATGATGTAGCGGATCGTCTTCCACCGCCCCGCACCGTCCATCCTGGCCGCCTCATACAGCGCCGTGTCAATTCCCAGAATGGCCGAGAGATATATGATAGAATCCCATCCCATGCTTCTCCACGTGCTGGAAGCGAACAGAACCCACAGGATACTGTTTTTGTCTGTCAGAAGGTTGACCCTCTCTCCCCCGAAGGCCGCCACGATATCCATGACCAGCCCGTTTGACGGCGACAAAAACTCGTACCAGATTCCGGCAATGACAACCCAGGACAAAAAGTGCGGCAGGTAGGATACCACCTGCACCACCTTCCGGAAATGCCTGGTGCGCATCTCGTTAAGCGCCAGGGCGAAAGCCACCGGAAGCGGGAAAAACAGCACAATTTTCATGAAGCTGATCACCAGCGTGTTTTTGATAATATTGTAAAAGGCCGGCGTGGAAAACAGCGTCTTAAAATGCTTCCACCCCACGAAAATATTGTCCCCCACAATTCTGTAGTCGTAAAAGGCAAGTCTCATCTCAAGAATGGGCCACACATGAAATATCAGAAAATATAACATGGCAGGCAGCATCAAAAGATACAGCACCTTGTCCTTTTTTATCCTTTTCCACATATTGAATCCTCTCTCTTTCTTCCCCCGCCCTTCCGGGGGATTTGCCGTTCAGTGCAGGATCTTCTGCTCAATAAACCGCGCAACACCGTCTTCCTGATTGCTTTTTGCCACCGCATCCGCCATCTCCTTCACGCCCGGCAGGGCATTGTCCACAGCCACTCCAAGGCCGCAGAGTGAAAGCATCTGCCGGTCGCCCTCGTCGTCTCCAAAGGCGGCCGTCATGGAAAGCGGTATGTCAAGCCGCCGCGCCGTCCGGATAATCGCCCGCTCCTTCGATACCCCTTCTGCCATAAACGCGTATCGTACACTGTCCCGATAGTGCAGACAGCGGCATTTTGCAAATCTTCCGCAAATCACCTGCGCCTCCCGTTCCTGTCCGATACTGGCATAAATCTGGCTTGCCCGCTGTCTGATACCCTTTGAGAAATCTGTAAACTCCGCCTTCCCCAAGGGATGGGAGGGGGCGAACCTGTGCGGATTGATGAGCAGTCCCCGCCCGGCCTCCACCAGGATCTCCGTCTGGGAGGGGAGGGCGCAAAGAGCCGCTGTCAGCCCCTGAACCGTCTCCTCATCCATCATGTCGCACTGAATCATCTCTCCCCGAAAGATCACCTTGCTTCCGTTGGAACAGATCAGCAGATCCGCACCCAGATCCTCCTGTATCTGTACTGCGTTCGCCTCCAGCCGCGCCGTTGCGATTCCCGTCACGATTCCCCTTCTTTTACACTCCCGCCAGATACTTCGGGTGTAATCCGACACGCTTCCGTCATCCCGAAGCAGCGTCTGATCCAAATCCGTGATAATCATTTTAATCATTTCTCTACTCATACCATTTTCTTCAGGATGCAGCGCTCCACAAACTGCGCCACCCCGTCCTCCTCATTCGATCCGGTGACAAACCGCGCGGCCCGCTTCACACAGGGCAGGGCATTTTCCACTGCGGTTCCCACTCCGCAGAGGGCAAGCATCTCGCAGTCTCCCTCGTCATCCCCGAAAGCCGCCGTCTGCGCCAAAGCTATGTCATATCTCCGCGCCGTCTCAAAAAGCGCACTGGCTTTGGATACGCCTTTTGCCGTCACCGCATAAGTCCCGTCCCGGTAGCGGAGCCAGTCAAAAAAGGGAAAAACCTCCTTGAGACCGCGCACCTCTTCCTCGCTTCCCAGCCGGAAAAACACCTGGCATGCCTCCTCCCCCGTCGGCTTCTCAAAGTCCCGGATTATGGCTGTATGAAGTCTGGGAGAGTGTTCAAAACGGCGGCTGTTTGTATACATCCGCTCCCTGCAGCCTGCCAGAAGCCCCTCCGCACCCTTCCTCTGCAATGCCCGCAGAAAATCGGAGGTCTCCTCTTTCCCCATTCCCCGGAAAAAGAGCACTTCCTTCCCAGCCAGCGCCATTGCGCCGCCCGAGACGATCCGAAAATCCGGTCTGAGTATCTCCTGCTCCGCCTGTGTTGCCGCAAGAAGCCTGGCGGTCGCAAAACCTGTCCGGATTCCCCGGTGTGCGCACTCGGCAAATACCCTCTGCGTATAGGGAGAAATACTTTTGTCCCGCCTTATCAGCGTATCGTCCAGATCCGATACAATGAGCCTTACGTCAAAATCCATTTGTCCGAAATTCTCTTTCTCCGCTCCGGCTCCCTCCAAAGCGCATCTCTTCCCGCTCAAATCTCTATCTCCAGCTCCCCTAGCGGGGCATGCTGCTGGGCGCCATACACATCGCTGTCCATGCAGGTTCCGGATGAAATTTTTCGGTCAAAGGTAATCTTAAATCCCAGGGCCGCATCGAAAAACACCAGCTGTGTGATCGCATCCTGGGTGATCCCGTAGAGCCCGGCTATCCTTTCTCTGGTAATCAAGCCGCTGTCTCTTATCGCTTCGTAAACCTCCCGGTCGGAAAACAGCGCATCCAGAGTAATGGAAAAGGGCCCGCTGTTTTTGGAACGAAGAACCTTGGCCAAATCATAGAGTTTTCTTTTTGCCATCCCTATACCTCCCCTTTTGGCTCTGCGGCCTTACGCTCTCCCGGCTTCGTCCTCCTGCCGTCTTCCCGCACCGCATCCGGC
The DNA here is from genome assembly GCA_910579685.1 of uncultured Lachnospiraceae bacterium. Lineage (GTDB taxonomy): Bacteria > Bacillota > Clostridia > Lachnospirales > Lachnospiraceae > Suilimivivens. Next base: position 126,509 of record CAJTVN010000003.1, read on the forward strand.
TGCTGCCGTATCGTCACATCCTCCAGCGGAAACATCTCCTGACCGTCCTTTACCTCCATCAGATGGTAAACGGAAAATTCATACACCGCTCCAAAGGACACGTCACTGGGCGCAAAGGGAAATGCCAGATTTCCCGCAGTCGCCTTCCTTCCCTCATACCCGTAATGCAAAAGCGACGAGCGAAGGGAACCGCAGACCGTATCCGCCGTTTCCTGAGAATCCGCAAGCACCTCGAAGAGAATCCCCACCTCGTGCGGCAGCTCGTCCCGCAGAGGCTCCAGCTCTCCCATCACGGCGTCAATCCCGTAATTCATAAAATGGATGGTATAGGATTCCTTCGGGATCTCGCTGTAGTAAGCTTCCACCTGCCTCTGAGCCGCCTCCTCGATCTCCCGGATCCGCGAGATAAAGATGGGATCCCTGACGCCTGCCGCCACAAAAGTCCGGTAGGCCGCAAGCCTCGCCCCCTCCAGTTTGACGTAGTACTTTTCTGTCTCCTCGATCCTGCTGCCCGTGACCGCAACGCTCCCGTCCCCCAGCTCTTCAAAGCTGCAGTTTTCCAGGTTCAGCACGGTACCGGGCCCGTGGAGAATATAGGGATGATCCTTTTCATAGAAGGTATGCGCCGCCACGGACAGGGAGGTGCATCTCCTCTCCTTTGACAGCGGCATAATACGAAAGCCTTCCTCCCATATTTCCCCCAGCATACAATCCTTGGTGGTGCCGGGAACCGCACAGAGTGCGGCACACTCCAGTATTTTCCCCGCATGGTAGCCGTATGCCGCCGGAAGTCCGTGATAAATTGCAACCGCCGCAAACGGGGACGGATCGTATGCCCTGCCGCAGATAATCAGCCGGTATCCCTGCCGCAGCGCCTCCACCACCGGTTCATGTCCCATCTGCGCCACGATCCCCGTGGTCTCCTCCAGGCGCTTTTCGGTAAGCTCCCGGACAGCGGCTCCCAGCGGGAAAACCTTTCCTTCCCGCATCCGCTCTCTCACTACCGCTTTCGGAATATCCGCCCACAGGATGCCCGTGCGCATTTCCTCAAGTCCGTTTTCCTCCAGAATCTCCCGGATAATATCCCAGGTCCACTCCACGTGAACCTTTCCTCCGCTTCCCCCTGCGGAACCGATAATCACCGGTATGCCGGCCTTAGCCCCTTCGGTTATCATCAGAGAAAGATCCTTTTTGCATGCATGCCTGCTGACAATGGCGGTGCCTGCCCCCAGCTTGTGCGGGCCGGCGTCCGTGCTGCCCGCATCCACCACGATGGCATCCGGCTTTTGCGCCATCCCGTTCAGGAAGGATTCCCTGGGATAGCCATATCCCAAAATCCCGCAGGGCGCCAATATTTTGATCCTTCTGCTATTCCTCATTTCCTTTCACCCTCTGTCCTTATGTACTCTTTCCCATGTTTCTCAAATAAAATCGTTTCCGTAATCCTCTTGGCGTAAATATCCATAGTGCTTCGATCCACCATGGAGGCGGGAACCCCGTTCCTGGTGATGGAAAAGCCCGCCGCATAAGTGGCATACTGTATCGCCAGCTTCATGGTAAAGCCTTCCGACAGATACACCGCCAGGGCCGCTATAAAAGCGTCCGCCGCACCGGTGGTATCCACGGCCTCGAAATCCGCCGCCTGAAATTTCCAGATTTCCCTGTCGTTCATCCATAGACATCCATCCTCGTCCAGCGTCACAATGACCTCTCCCACTCCCTTATCCAGAAAATACTGCGCTTTCTCCTCCAGCGTGCCCTGCCTGGGACAGAGAAGCTCCAGCTCCTTTCGATTGGGCACGAAGATATCGATCTTCTTTAAAAGGCTTTCGCTGATCTCGTCCACAGCCGCCGGTTTGAGAATCGTGCGGCTTCCCATCTCCCCTGCGATGTCCGCCGCATATTCCACGATCTCCACAGGCGTCTCCAGCTGAAGAAGGCAGAACTGCGCTCCGGCGAACAGCCCCTTCTTTCTGTGCAGATCCTCCCTGGTGAGGAAGCGGTTTGCTCCGGGATAAACGATAATGTTGCTCTCGCCGTTCTTCTGAACCGTTATGTGGGCTCTTCCCGTTCCCTTGGTGGTGCTCTCCAGGATCCCCTCCACGCTGATTCCGTATCCGGCCATGGCATCCCGTAAGACCTTGGCCTCATAGTCCTGCCCGATCTTTCCGATCAGGACAGCCTCCGCTCCCAGCTTGGCCGCGCCTACCGCCTGGTTAAAGCCCTTGCCACCCGCATAGGATTGCAGTTCCTCGGCCACACAGGTCTGCCCGGCCTCCGGAAATGTCCTTACACTGATGATGGAGTCCATGTTAATGCTCCCCACCACTACTATCTTCCCAACGATATGATCCGGAATCTCTCCCGCACTGTCGCCCTCCAGGATTTCAATCTCCTCATTCCCCGAAGTCCTCTCCCGCTTCTCCAGATCGGCAATCACCTGGCTGCAGGCATATTCTCCAAGTTCCTCCACCGGAAGGTAAATGCTGGTCAGCTTCGGGTACAGAATTCGTCTGTCCCTGCATTCCGACAAAGTGATCAGGGACAGATCCTTTGGTATCTTGTATCCCCTCTCCGCTGCCTTGCGGCAGATATCCGCAGCTATCTCCTCGTTCTGGCACACAAGAGCCGTAATTCCGTAGAGGGTAATATCGCAGAACTCCCTGGCCTCGTCCCACTTCATCACAAAATCCGAGCGATTCTCCAGCCCCCTGTCATAAAGGCATCGCTGAAACCCCTTCACAAATCGGGCGGTTCTCTCGTTGTCCTCACGGATACAGCATCCGATCCGCCGGTGATAAAGTCCGGCAAGATATTTGGCCGCCTCGTAGCCGTACCGCCCGTAATCAAGCGTGAACTGCCTCTCCCCCTCCTCCCAGTCAAGAAAATCGCAGAAATAAACTTCAATTTCCTTTTCCTCGAAGCAGGAAAGATACTTCTCGCTCTCCTCGCCGTTTCTCTGCCAAATCACCGCGGTTACTCCCTGTGCGCACATGGCCGCAACCGCTTTTCTCTCGCCCTCAGTCTCCGGTCCGTACTCGCAGCAGAAAATTCCATACCCGTTTTTCCTGGCCGCCCTGCTGACTCCCGACAGAAGCATTCTTCCCTTCGGAGAATCCCTGACTACCACGCCGATCAGAAACCGGGAAAGGCTACCCGCTTTTTCATAAGGAACATAGTGATAATCCCGGGCGATCCGCAGCACCTTCTCCCTGGTTTCCCCGCTGATGGATGAATCCTTTCCGTTTAAAATTTTGGAGACCGTGGAAATGGACACATTGGATAATTTTGCTATCTCTTTAATTGTCATGTCTGCACCTTTTGTTAAGAAAATATTTTCCGAAAACTTTTTCCTAAACTAAATATAATTCTTTTTATGCACTTTGTCAACAAAAGAATTGAGTTTTGTGGTTTTTTTGTAGATTCTTTCTGTGAGGCACAATCATTTTTCTTCCTCCGAAGGCTGTTTTTAGATATAAAAACAAGAGCCCCTGATTCGACCAGAAGCTCCTTCCCGTTCCCTTCACAGTTATCTGTTTATTTGTAATACTTTACAACATCTCCTTCGAATTTTTCGAATAAAGGACAATACACCTTTATAATATCCTGAAATTGCTCTGCTGCAAACGTTCCCTCATAATCATGCGCAAGCTGATTTCTTACCCGAAGCATCTGCATCCATTTGTCACTGTCAATGATTCCATTGAGAAAAGCCTGCCGTAATGTTTCCCTGGGCGATCCAACCGCAAAATCGAGAATCGCAAGCTCTTTTATCAGGATATCCTTCATTACCTTCCACGAAATGTCAAAGGTAAGATTGAAATTCATGACAGTTCCTTCCAGCACAAAATCTGCCTTGGGATCAGCGTCCAGGCTTTTTTTCAGATTTTTCAGGCTTCTGCAGAATGTATGATATCGATTAATATATTTGCTTTCCATATCTTCTTATATCCTCCAGCAGAAATTCATTCTTAATTTCCTCATAGTGAAACAGATCAATTTTTCGCAGGGTATCTATCTCCAAAACCTCTTCTTCCAGACGTTGTATATTCCCGCATCCGTAAACAACAAAATCAATATCGCTGGTCGGCGCTGCCGTGCCTGTGGCAAAAGAGCCAAACAGATCCAGCCTTCGCACGCCGTTTGCCTTACAGATTGCGGCAACCCTCTCAATTACTTCCGAAACGGGCATGATATCCATGATAATTTTCTCACCCCAATCCATATTATCTTTCTTTCCATTTCCATCTTCCAGACAATTTACTATAACACAAATATAAACCACAGGATGAAATCTTGCAATAACAAGCACCGGAATACGAATCCCGCATCCATCACCTTATGTATATTTATACAAGTTTTATATAATGATTACACAATAATTATACGATAATATTATATATGGATTCGTATGTAACTTTAAAGTTTTTATTTAAGGAAATGCTGTAAAATGAACAAGGCAAAGAAACGTGTAACGATAAAAGATATTGCAAACAAATGCCAGACAACAGCCAATACCGTATCGAGAGCGCTGCGGAACGATCCCGGGATCTCTGCGGTGACCACGCAGAAGATCCAGCAGACGGCAAAGGAAATGGGTTATATCCGGAACGGTCTGGCTTCTGCCATGCGCTCCAGCAAGAGCAAATTAATTTCCATCATAGTCGAGGATGTGGACAATCCCCACAATTCCATGCTTATAGAGAAAATGGATTGCATATTAAAGGACGAGGGGTACGATATCATCATCCTCAGCACGCAGGCAAACGCATCCAAAAAATTCAGGATGGCAAGTCTCTCCGTTTCCTTATTCGTGGATGGAATCCTGTATTTTCCAAGTATAGATGACAAAGCTATCGTGGATATGCTCAAAATAAATCACATTCCATTTGTCTTTGTTGAGAGGGGCGTCGACGGTATCGAAGCCGACATTGTCCGATGTGATGATTATCAGGGAGGAGTAATCGCCGCCGATTATCTGCTCGGCTTTGGGCACCGATCATTCCTTTATCTGGGCGGTCCCCAAAAAAACGGCGCACAGCCCCTGCGGCAGACAGGATTTGTAAACAGGCTTCTTCAGTGCGGCGTTCAACCGTCTGACATAGCGGTTCTGGATGAAGAGACCGTATATCAATCCATCCGCGAAGACCGAATTATGGATATCCTCAGAAACATCAAGTTCACAGGCGCATTTGCGTTTAATGATCAGATCGCATATCATGCCATCAATGCGCTCAGGTACGAAGGCCGCAGTGTGCCCGGTGATGTCTCAATCATCGGATTTGACTATATCAAAGGAGCTCTGGCCTATCTGCAGCCGCTCACTTCCATAGCAAGTACGGATATGGGCGACATGGCATCCCGGATTGTGTCTTTGCTGCTGCGCAGAATCCATAACTCTGATGCATCTTATGTCACCGAAATACTGCCCGTTTCTCTCCACGAAAAGGAAAGCACGGTGTCCGCTCCACGTTTCACGTAACAAACCGTCCAAACGCAACGGTTTTCTTTTTGTGATGCAAATCCTTCTGTTCCGCCGACTGAATTCCGGCACTTTTTCCAAATACGGCGTTTTATTTTCTGTTCTTTTTATCAGTTATTTCATATGTATATTCATTAAATCTCACTAAGATTAACATTAAACTTATAGTTTTTTATTCAAATTGCAAAAAAGATTAACGTTAACGTATTGACTAATTTTATTGCAAATGATAAAATTAGTGAAAAATTTACAGAAATCTTCAAAATTCTAACAAAAAAGCACAAAATCATCATTCCCTCTCGCAGGGATGAACGTGTTTGGCTGTTGGCAGAAAATAATGGAGGGATGGTGTATGAGCTGGTTTAAAGAAAAATGCAGGTGGCTGAATAAGCCGAGTCGGATTGCTTATGTCTTTCTTTTCCCCTCGGCGGTTCTTTTGCTGATGTTTAATGTCTATCCGTTGCTGGCGTCATTTTATATCAGTACGCTCGACATGAAGGTATCGTTTGATTCGGCCAAATTTATTGGGCTTGGGAATTATGTAGAGGCTTTTCAAGATAAATATTTTTTGAACAGTCTCGGAATAACTCTCAAATACACGTTGATGGAAGTTCCTATTCAGATGATAATGGGCCTTGTTCTCTCAGCGCTGTTGACAAAAAACACGCTGCGCAACCAGATCTTCCGCAGCATTTACTTTCTGCCAATTGTCTGCTCGGCCACGGTGGTTGGCGTGATGTGGAATCTAATCCTTCACTCTAACATAGGAATTGTGTCCCATTGGCTCTGGAAGCTCGGCGTACAGCAGACCGGTTTTTTGACTCAGCCTTCTACCGCACTGCATGTGGTTATCTTTGTGTCGGTATGGCGAACCTTTGGGATCTCCACGATTATCCTCGTATCCGCTATGCAGAATGTACCGCACGATTACTATGAGGCCGCCGAAATTGACGGAGCCGGAAAGATACGCCAGTTCTTTTCCATTACGCTTCCATGCATTAAGCCTTCCTTCTGGTTTTTGCTCATGACCAGGGTTATAGGCTCTCTGCAGGTATTTGACATTGTGTATACGCTCACGAAGGGCGGGCCGAGCCATTCGACCGAAACGCTTGTCACATACGTGTATGACAAGGCGTTTGTATCCTCTACCCGTATGGGATATGCGACGGCCATGTCAGAATTCCTGTTTCTTATCATTATGATATTAACTATCGTTCAGTATGTGATCATGAATAAAACAAAGGATTGATCGGAGGAGGCCTTATGAGCAAGAAAACAAAGAGTATTTTCATTAATATACCAATAGTTACCGTATTGTCGATATTGGCACTTATAATGCTTGTGCCGGTTATATGGACAATCCTCTCAGCATTTAAAATGGATGGAGAAATTATCCGCTTTCCCCCTACCTTCATACCGCACAAATTCACACTTGCTAATATCGGAAAGGTTCAGAGCCGTCTCAACATATGGACGCTTATGAAAAACTCCGTGATTTATGCGCTCGGACAGACTATACCATCGCTTATTGTCAATTCACTTGCGGGCTATGCTTTTGCAAGATATGAATTCAAAGGGAAAAATGTCATTTTCCTGGTGTATCTGGCTACAATGATGATTCCCTTTCAGGTTATCATGATCCCGCGTTTTCTCGAAGTGAATGCCCTTGGGATGTACAACCGGTATACGGGGCTTATTATTCCACAGATCGCCAATGCCTACTGGGTATTTATGATGCGGTCGGCCTTTGAGGGCTTGCCCAGGGAACTGGAGGAGGCCGCCAGAATAGACGGGCTCAGCGAGTTCGGCATCTATGCCCGTATCATGATACCGCAGATCAAGCCGGCTCTGATCACACTTATCGTGCTCAATATAAACGGCAGCTGGAATGACCTTCTGTGGCCTTTGATTGTCACCAGCTCAAACAACATGAAAACATTGAGTAATGGACTTGCCCTTTTCATAGGCACGGGTACGGAACAGTATGGAGCGGCCTTTATGGGAGGCGCCATATCGCTTCTGCCCATGATCGTCCTGTATATCTTCGGACAGAAATATTTTGTGGAAGGCCAGGTTACAAGCGGCTTAAAGGGATAACCCTTTAGCATAAACAAGTCATATTGACAGGAGGAAAGGAAAATGAAGAAGAAAATTGTGGCTGTGTTTCTTTGCATGGCAATGACCGCAGGCTTGTTGGCAGGCTGCGGGGGAGGCGGCACTGCGGATTCGGGAAACAGTTCGTCAGACAGCGGCGCAGCAGATTCATCATCGGATAGCGCTGCTACGGATTCAGACAACGGTTCGCAGGCGGAGGCCGATACCGGTTCGGAGGCGGAGGCAGATGGCAATTACGAGCCGATTACCATTGAATTCTGGAATTCATGGACAGGCGGCGACGGTAATACGCTGGTGGCAATGGTTGAAAAATTCAACCAGGAAAACAAATGGGGCATAACGGTAGAAATGGATATATCCGCCCAGTTCTCAGAAAAGCTTGCAACTGCAGCACCTGCAAACGAGGCGGCGGATCTGATCCTGCTCGGTACAAGCTCCCAGTGGAACTGGCAGGAGTATCTCCAGGATGTGGATGATATCTTTGACAACACTGATCTTAACAAATCCGATTTCACCGAGGGAGGCCTCAGTGTCGGTATGATGGATGATAAGCTTTATGGTATGCCGTTCCAGTATTCTGTTTATCTGCTCTACTGGAATAAGGATTTGTTTGAAAAGGCAGGTCTGGATCCCAATACGCCGCCCAAGAACCATGATGAATGGGCGGAAATGGCCGCAAAGATTACGGATGAGGCCAATCGTGTCTATGGAACCGGCTGCTATCCGGAGAGCCCTGTCCAGGTAGCTTCCACAATGACCGAGTTCGGCGACAACATGGTCGTGGAGGCAGGAGACGGCAAGTTCAAGGCAAATTTTGCAAACAATCCCGGATATGACAAGTTTTTCAAGTGGGAAGCTGACCTGATCGCCAACGGCGATTTCCCCCGCGAGGCGGATCTGGCATCCATGTTTAAAGCCGGGCAGCTCGGCCTTCTGGTCGACGGCCCCTGGCTTCAGGGCGGATGCGATGAGACGGGCGTGAATTATGGCGTTACCCTGCAGCCTTATGGCGATGCTGGCAACTTCGTAATTGCCGATCCCGCTGAGTTCTATATCACAACCAGCGCTTCTCCGGAAGAAAAACTTGCAGCGGAGCGTTTCATTCAGTGGTGGTATATGGGGAACGATTCCTCAACAAATCTTGAGGATTGCGGTGACTATACATGGTCCAACAGTTATGGATATCCCTCAAGCTACCTGCCTACGATCAACAGCGATGCCTATAAAAATAACGAGCGGCTGCAGAGCGTTACACCCCCCGCAGATGCAACGGTGAAGAGTACCTATGCTCCATCTACATTCAAAGCTGCGAATGATGTCCAGGCGATTTTAAATACGCTGCAGCAGGCCGTCGTGTATGGAGATAACTTCGAAAGCGATTATGCGGCAGCTATCGCAACCGCACAGGAAGAGATGGAAAAAGTTATTGTCAATGTTCACGGAGAAGATGCGCTTGCACAATAAGGATGTTGGGTTATCGTCCTGTCATTAGGCCGTGACTTCGGACTGCAAACAGCAGCAGCTGATTTTTACAATGTGTATTTCAAAGATGTATTCTATGATATGCCGTCTCTTCGAGGCGGTATATCATTTATCAGAGACAGAAGGGAGCTTATCATATGGAAAACCGCAATAAAATTTTTTTCCACCCTGCCTATACGGCAGGCAGGATTGATCGAAGGCTCTTCGGGGCTTTCCTTGAACCGATTGGCAACTGGGTCTATGGCGGGATATGGAACAACGAACATCCCACGGCGGATGAATATGGATTCCGAAAAGACATCATGGATATGACAAGAGAGCTGGGAGTGCCCGCAGTGCGTCTTCCTGGCGGCAACTTTACATCCGGTTGGAATTGGAAGGATTCCATAGGGCCAAGGGAAAACCGAAGGACCCATCTGGAACTGGCATGGCGTCAGTACGAGACGAACGATATTGGCCATGATGAATACCTTGCCTGGGCCAAAAGTGTTGGCACGGATCCCCTTTACACGGTCAATCTGGGGACAGGCACCGTGGAAGACGCCCAGTATCTGGCAGAATATACCAGGCATCCGGGCGGTACCTACTGGTCGGATTTACGCAGAAAAAACGGCTTCGAAAAACCGCACGAGGTGCACACCTGGTGTCTTGGCAACGAGATGGACGGCCCCTGGCAGATTCATTCCTGGGAAAAAGATCCCAAGGGATACGGGGTAAAGAGCAATGAAATATCCAAAATGATTAAGTGGGTGGACCCCACAGCGGAAACGGTAGTGTGCGGTACCAGCACGCCCCACAACCGGTCGTATCTGTCGTGGGATCTGACGGTTCTTGAGCAGTGCTATGAGACGGTAGATTATCTTTCGCTCCATTATTATCATCCGGCATTAACCGGCGATCTGAAGGCATACCTCAGCGCATCTGATGTCTGCGAGGATTTTCTGATAAGAGAAATTGCCGCCTGTGATGTGATGCAGGGTATGCTGCGTGAACCGCGTCCGCTGATGATAGCATTTGACGAATACGGCGTTTCTTTCCGCAAGCAGGAAAAGACCACGGTTGGCCGGGCCGGAAATATTGATCACAGTGCTTACAGCGAGTTTGGCAGCCGCCTAAAGCAGCCGTTTAAACACAATTCCCTTCATCCCTCACAGACAAGAAACGATGGCGTTGAAAGTGAGATGTTAGAGTCCCTTGCCCTGTGTTCGATATTGATGATGCTGATGCGCCATGCTGACCGGGTTAAAATCGGGTGCATGACGCCCGGACTTTTTGTCATTGGCCACAATGAAGAGAAGGTCTGGAAACGTGTCGGATACTATGCCTATGAAATGCTTATCCGTTATGGAAGCAGGGGATTTTCCCTTACTCCTTCCATCTCGTGCGGTACCTATGACACAGACGGTTACAATATAGACGATTTCAGTCAGGTCCCTGCTCAGGAGGGTCTCAAATACCTCGAATCGTCAGCCAGCCTTGACCCTGCCAGCAGGGAGCTTTCCGTATTTGTGATTAACCGCAGCTGCGACCAGGATCTTGAAACGCAGCTGGATCTGACATCCTTTGGCGATTTATCGCTCATTGAGCACAAGAGCGTGTATACGGACGACCTTTCCGTCTGCAATACCGCCGAAAACCCGGAGTGCGTGGTTCCGAAAAAGATAGAAAATACAAAGCTCTCCTCCGGGGTGGCCACGGCTGTTTTCAAAAAACTTTCCTTCAATATGCTGCGCTTTCGGTTGAATTGAGCCGTTCTGCCCAGACAGCATTCCCATCCGCCAGGCTTCATGCTATAATAAAAACACAAACCAAAATGCGAGAGCAAAAGGAGGGAACTGCAATGAAAAACTTATGGAACAAAGAGACAACTTGTCCGCTGTTTTGCTATGCGGACAGATATATAAAGAAGAGCAGCTGGAAGGATCTGGCCCTGATTAAATTCTGTCTCTTCTCAACCGGCATCTTAGTCGGCATAAGAATACCGAAAAAGAACCGAAAATTTGCGGGAATCATAGCGGCAGCTGTTTTTGCCGTCACCTATATTCCCCTGATGGTAAAATTTATCGCAGTCGTCAGGGAGAACGGGAAATAATCCCGTATTGCAGGACAGACAGGGCGTTTACAGCAGCAGATCCAGCTGTTCATTCAGCCGCCGCTTTAAATCCTCCAGCTCTTCCTCGGTGGGATAATATTCTTTAGTGTGCAGCTCGCTTCCAAGCTGCCAGACAGGGCCGGGCTTCGGCGTATCCCCGGCTCTTCTCGGGAAAAAATGCCAGTGCATGTGCACGCCCGCACCTGTGCCAAGGAGCTCATAGTTGAGCTTTTCCGCATCAAAGGCCCGGTAGACCGCCTCCGCAACCAGCGACATCTCCCACAGGAACCTGGCACGGAATTCCGATTCCAGGAAATGCAGCTCGGTTGCGTGCTCCTTGCACAGGAAGAGGGAATAGCCCCGGATGCGCTGGCAGTCCCCGATCACCACATATCCCGTGTTCAGTTCTCTCACAAAGTACGGATTCTCCCCGCTTTTAATCAATTCAATTCTATCGCAGATCATACAGTTATCCATGATTCCTGATACCTCCTGATATCTCAATGATTCCGGAACAGAATGAAAACGGCTCGAATCTCATTTGCGGAAACGACCTGGCCAGCTCGTCAGCCACAAAGTAAATCTCCTCGTCATCCCATTCTTTGTCCAGCAGGGTCCTGTGTTTCTTGAGCTCTGTGCGGGTCTCAAACATCACATCCCCGATATAAACAGAGCCGCCGTCGTTCAACAGGGGCAAAAGAATTTCCAGAAGGCTGATCTTCTGCTCGTCTGTCAGATGGTGCAGGGAATAGGTAGCTATGATTGCGTCATACTTGTTCTGCCTTAATTCCTCCACAAGGCCCCTGGAAAAGTCGCCCTGATACAGCTTTGCCCCTGGCATTTTCTCCCTGGCCAGTTCCATCATCCGCCGGGAGAAATCCTGTCCCCAGATGCCGCATCCCTGTTCATACAGTTTGGCGGTAAGGGTTCCCGTCCCAAAGCCGATATCCAGCACGGCTTTTCCGCTCCCCGCCAGCACTCTGTTATAAATCTCGTTCATAATCTGTCTGTATGCGGCGAACGGATAAGTGCCGTCTTCATCCGATATTCCCACGCTCCGGTCATAACCATCCGCCCATAAATCAAAATCATGATTGCTAAGCATATTTTTCTTTCCCTTCATAATGAATCCTGTGAATCTAATTATACCATGTTTTGAGTCGGGGCACAATTTCAGAAGAAGTAAAAGAAAACGGGTTTTCAGGATTTTTTTATGGTATACTGTTAGAAAAAGGCCGAACTCTGCGGTATGAGCGGAGGGTCAGATTAAGTGCCGAGACCGGTGCGGGCTGCAGCGATATCAGTGCGGCATTAAAGCAGATGGAAGAATTGAGTTTGGAGGATTACTATGGTTTTGGAAAATAAACTGTGCATTACTAATTCGGCAGAGCTTGCGAGAGCAGAAGAGAAAATAAGCAAAATGAAAGCAATTGCATTGTATGAAAGCAATCTTGTTGATGAATCTGAAATTGGAAAGTTTTCAGGGCTTGCAAAAATTCATAAATTTCTATTTGAAGAGATATATGATTTCGCCGGAAAAATAAGAACGGTAAATATTGCAAAAGGTAATTTCCGGTTCGCACCCGTGATGTATTTGAATGCCGCATTAAAACATATTGATGATATGCCTCAATCGACATACGATGAAATTATTGAGAAATATGTAGAGATGAATGTTGCTCATCCCTTCCGGGAAGGAAATGGCAGAAGCACACGCATTTGGCTTGACCTGATCCTAAAAAAAGAATTAAAATTAGTTGTAGACTGGAATAAAGTCGATAAGGAAGACTATTTGCTTGCTATGGAAAGAAGTCCGATTAAGGATGTGGAAATCAAGGTTTTACTTAGGAACGCATTAACAGATGAGATAGATGACAGGGAAATGTACATGAAGGGCATTGATGCCAGCTATTATTATGAAGGCTACAATACTTTTAAAGCGGAAGACCTGTAGAGAGAGTCACGAAATCAGAAGTGGAAAAAATCCGGAATGGCCGAGAGCAGATCGCACTGCTTTCGGCCATTTTCAGGTATCCGCAAGGGTCAATACCCGGCAGAAAAAATTACCGGGAACCTTTTTGGCCCCTGGATGGTCATAATATACAGAAGCCGGTAAAATTAACGTTGATGTTATATTCTGCAAAGTCAACAACCCCGCAGCAAGCTGACGGGGCATCAAACTTGCAACGCAGCAGAGCTGCGGGGTATTGACCCCTGCGGCAGTCGCCAAATGTGCATGCAAGCATGCCCGCTTGGCTCGTTGCCCGCAGGAATAAAGTCCGGCGGATCACAAAAATCCAAAACCGGAAAGGAGGAGACAGGCCAATGAAGGAGGAAGTGTTTGAGCAGCGGATCCGGGAATACACGCCGAATATGTACAGGCTTGCCTATGGTATTTTACAAAACCATGAGGACGCACAGGATGCCGTGGGCGAGACAATCCTGAGAGCTTTTGAAAAAATACATACGCTGCGCCGTCCTGAGTGCTTTCGCACATGGCTGATGCAGATTACGGCAAACGAGGCGAAAAAAATTTATGCCGGAAATAAACGGAGAATTCCGGCGGAGAATATGGAAGATCTTATGCCGGACTTCTGCGATGATTATCACGAGCTCTGGGACGTGGTGATGGGGTTGGAGATGGTTTACCGGGAGGCGGTTCTGCTCTATTTCTATGAGAGGCTTACCATCCGGGAGATCGCAAAGGCGCTTCATGTTCCGGAGGGTACGGTAAAGTCCCGGCTTTCCAGGGGAAAAAAGCTGCTGCGGGAAAAGTTGTCGGATCAATGATAGATGTGGAAGTTTTTCGATGGAAAAGGAGGCCGGAAGCAAATGAAAAATAAAGCGGATGAGTTGGAACAGGATTTATTCCGAATGGCACAGCGGGAAAAAATGATACTGCCGGAGACCGTATACAAAGAAGTGGATGATAAGCTTTCCGAAATACACCAGGCAAAACGCTTGGGCAGGATGACATGGAAACGGGCGGTGATTCTTGCGGCTGCGCTTGTGGCTATGTGTTCCCTTACCGTGACGGCAGCGGTGGGAGCCCTGCAGCGGAGGATGGAAGCCATGAACGAACGGGAGATGGAGGACTATTTTGTACAGATTTATACCAGCAGGCTGGGAGCGGACAATTACAGCCGTCCTCTGACAGATGCGGAGCGGGAGCGCATGGACGGGCTGCGCACCTCCTACGAGGAGGAAGCGGTATTTCCCGAGAAGATCCTGACCATGATTTCCTCCCCTGAGGAATACAGTGGAAAAGGTGTGGCTTTTTACAAGGATACGTCCACCTTTTTCCTTCCGGAAGAGAGTATGAGTGACGAGGAGCTTCTTGAGGTGATTGATTTCGTGTATAAGCGGGATTACAGCCTTCAGGCCATGAATCAAAAGATTGAGGAGGGAGAAATTTCCTTTCCTGCGCAGCAGATCGCACAGCAGGGTGCACAGCAAATTGCTGGTGAGGAAGCCGCAGGGGAAGAAGAGACGGCAACGGGAAAGGAGACGGCTGCCGCCTCAAAGGGTACGATCCAAAATCCAGGTCAGGAGCTGACAATTCCTTACACGGGAGATTTGGCATTTCAGTATATTGCGTCGGGGCAGAACTGCATTTACCTGGCAGGAGAGAGCTGCATTCACAGAATGAAGATCGGAAGCAGTGATTCTGAGCTGTTTTTTGACGGCTTTGAAAAGGAAACCTATGTAAACGCAATGTACGAGGATAAAAAGGGAAATCTTTATCTGGGTCTGAATGTGCGCATGGATGAAAACGATGACAGCGCAGACAGCGGGATCACAATAGGGGGAGTGCGTTACAAGACATGGCTCTGGATTCTGAATGCGGACAGAGAGGTGATCCGGAAGGTGGATATCGCATCCCTTCTGAAACAGGAATATGGGGTGCGAAGCCGTATGATAACGAGAATTGTTGTGGATGAGCAGGGCTATGTCTATGTCCGGGCGGCATTTTTATGGGATGTGCTTCTCCTTGTCCTGGACGAACAGGGGAATTATATCAGGAGCGTCACCTCCGAGGAATTTAATTGTCATGACCTTGGCGGGCTCGGAATCGGAAAGGACGGCAGGGTCTATACCCAGATACAGACAAAAAACCGGATGGGTATCGCCTCCGTTGACCCGGTAAAAGGCTCTCTGGATCAAATCTATATGGACATCGTGCCGGAGGGAACGATCATGCTGGATATCGTGGCACCGGGTTCTGACACGGATTTTGTGTTCTGGGGATATGATGGTATCTTCACCTATAATCTGGGAGAAGATAAGGCGCTTAATGTATTGCCTGCCTATGAGGCGCCCTGTAACTGGGAAGGCGTGATGTACTGCGCCCTTCCCGACGGCAGAATCGTGTTTGCGGACTGTTCGCAGTACAGCCATGAAGGAGAGAAAATAAAAAGCGTTCCGGAGAACATCACTTTTTACTACAAATCCACTTTAACTCAGGGTTGACTCCCACACTGTGGTATACTCTAAACTGTAGTTGAGCTCAGGAATACACATATATGTGAGGTGGAACAAGTGTTAAAGATAGGAGACTTTTCAAAGCCGTCAAAGATCAGTATCCGTATGCTGCATCACTATGACGAAACAGGGATTCTCCGTCCGGACTTTGTGGATGACTTTACAGGATACCGGTATTACGCCGAATCCCAGCTTCCGCTGGCTGGAAAGATTGTAGTGGTCAAGCATTTTTGTAACATTTGTGGCTAAAAGCAGGTATCCAACGATGCCTGTCCGCTCTGATGCTCCTGTCTGCCAGACTACTGATTATTTTACCTGAACCGGCTGCGAATTATGGCAAGAAGGATTGCCGGCTTCGTGGCCAGCGGCCTTGCGATTGCAACACGCTGCTGCTGGCCGCCGGAGAGGTTATTCGTCATGCTTTTCAGTTTATCCTCCAGTGCAAACACATGAACCACGTCATCCAGAAAATCCCGGTTCACGGTGCCCCGTCCGGTTCCACCGGCAAAACGATATTCTCATACACGTTTAAGATCGGGACAAGGTTATAGTTCTGAAAAACAAACCCTATATCCCGGCGGCGGAATGTGGTAAGCTCCTCATCATTCATCTGGGAACGTTCCTTTCCATGGACAAGGACAGAACCGGACGTATCAACTATGACAACAAATTGACCCTTGTTCACTGAAAAAGATACATCATCCACCGCACGGGTAACATTGAGGGCTTTGCCATAGTATTTTTTACTGCTTTGTCTGTAAAATCTGCATATAACTGACTCCTATCTGATTCCTTCAAGCATTTCTAAAATAAATTGATATGACTGCTGTACTGCCTTATCATAATTCCTGTTGATTGCCTCCTGCCCCGCCTCTTTGTCATTGTCCGAAATGGAACGGACTGCTATAAAAGGAACCCCGTTCAGATAACAGGCATGAGCCACTGCCGCAGTTTCCATATCAATGCACAATGCGTCCGGATGAATCGGCTCCATATATCTGTCTCCTGTTGTCGCAACTCCAAAATGTATTTTCCGCCCTATCCTTCCGGCTGCTTCCTTTGCCAGTGCAGTCAATCCATCATCTGCATAAAATATCGGCTCTTTCATCACCGGAAAATCTGTATATATCTCATTATCTGTATCGTGGAATGCAGATGCGGTACATACTATCGTATCAAAGACCTGTATCTCTTTTTTCATCCCGCCCGCTATTCCTGAAAAAATAATTGCATCCACATCATATCTGTCGATTAAAAGCTGTGCCGTAATGGATGCGTTAATCTTTCCACTGCCAGAATAAACTGCCGTTGTGCATATATCCTTTATTGTGCCGTCATGAAACGAATGCATTGCACATTCATCCGTTTCCAGTCTGCCTGGAATGTCATTCTCCGATGCAAAAATCCAGCCTCTTTGCTTTCTTCCTCGAAATCTGCATCTGATAAAGGGGCATCTCTGAAATCTGCTATGGTAAAATCCGCCGCCTGCTCCATCTGTATACCCTGTACCTGGCAGAATATTTGTCATATACAGCGCATATCAGCATTCCGGCCTGCTTCGCACTTTTGACAGCCGGCAGAACATCCTCGAAGACCAGACAGTGCTGTGGGGCTGCCCCTAACCTCTGCGCTGCTTCCTCAAAGCTGCGGGCACAGATTTCAGTCACATAATCTGCCGGAACCGGCAGTCCACGCCTCTGTAGAAAACAAATATCAATCTTCTCCCAGACATCCATCGAATCAAGCAATGTGCCATCCAGGTCAAAAATTACGGCTTCAAACTTCATATTTGTCCTCCTCACATAAAAATGCGGCTGAAATATCAAACAGGAAATGAATTGCCATGCACAAATACAAGGAACCTGTGCTGATATACAAAAATCCGAACAATATACCCAGAAGCCCTGTTTTTATCACGCCTTTGATACCTTGATAAAAATGGGCTGCCCCAAAGCAGGCACCTGCCAGAGCAGCCAGGAGAAACGGCGATAATTCCGGGAAAATTCTTATCAAAACATACAACAAAAATCCCCGGAATACAATCTCTTCGCAGATACCTGCTGCCAGTGCCGTTGCAACAAAATAACTTTTCTCCCGCCTGGTTCTTGGAATAAGCCCGTTTACAACACGGTCATAGA
>CAJTVN010000004.1 GCA_910579685.1 uncultured Lachnospiraceae bacterium
ATCCACAGACTTCATAACGGAACTGGTCTGAAAATTTGTGGTATCTGCATCTTCCCCATAAAGTTCATAGTATTTTTTATTTGGCAGAAAAGCTCCAGTCACAGGATCTTTTTTTCCAATATAAATACGTTTCTGACGGGACTGTTGCTTTTCGGCATCCCATTGTGCAATGGCTTCAAAGACATATGTCGTCCCTTTAATAACCTGTTCACCTCGAAAACTCATTGATTCATCACCTCATTATAATTATTATAACGATATAGAAGCAAAAAATCAATGGATACAAAGTGAAAAATTTAGTGTTTATGGGAGGTTAAGCCTAAAATCATTAGCCTCGTTATAATTTTTTGCGGAATTTAGGTTATAAACGATGGCCAGCAGTTGATCTTCCTGCTGGAGGTTCCAATCATCACCGACGGTCATTTTGACGGCTTGGTTTATGGAGGCATCAACGCTGACTTCCTGTCGGACATTGTGCTCAATTTGTCCATAGGAAACGACGGCGTTGCCTATGTGCTGGATCATAAAGGCAACGTCATCGGCCACAGGGATCGTTCCGTGGTGGAAGAAGGTTCCAACATGATCGAAGCCGTCAAAACGGATTCCAGTATTGCGGACGTGGCAGAAGTGAATCAGCGTATGATCCAGAGAGAAACCGGTTTTGGTTCTTATAATTTTTATGGTGATAATAAATTCGTTGGATTTGCTCCCATAGACGGTTATCAAAAATGGAGCATCGCAATCGAGACCAGCCAGCGGGAATTCAAATCAACGCTGGACCGCAGCATCATGCTTACGATTCTGGTGGTAATTCTTGTCGTGATCGCATCCTTTCCCGTTGCGGTAGTCGTAGGCCGATCCATCTCAAGACCCATCCGATCCTGCGTTGTCCGGCTGAAAGGTCTGGCGGACGGTGATCTGCAGACCCCGACTCCTGTTGTCAAATCCCGGGACGAGACCGCAGAACTGACAAAGGCTCTGGATACAACCATCCTCCGTTTGAACGATGTAGTGCAGGACGTGTCCTATCACCTGGGCAAAATGGGCCAGGGAGATTTCCGGGAAGATATTACCCGTACATATTCGGGCGATTTTATTGCCATTGAAAAGTCTATAAAGGCGATTCACCATTCCCTGAAAGACACGCTTCTTCAAATCAGTCAATCCGCCGGGACAGTGGCGGCCAGCGCCAGCCAGGTATCCAACGGAGCCCAGTCCCTAAGCCAGGGCGCCACAGAACAGGCCAGCGCTGTCCAGGAGCTCTCCGAAACCGTCTCCAGCATTGAGGAAAACGCCAGACAGACTGCCGCCGCCGCCGAGGAGGCCGGACAGTTCGTAAACCAGGCCGGCGCTCAACTGGGCATAAGCGTGGACTACGTTAAGGAACTGAACACTGCCATGGAAAAAATTTCAAATTCCTCCGCAGAAATCAGTAAGATTATTAATACAATTGAGAATATCGCTTTTCAAACCAATATTCTGGCGCTCAATGCCTCTGTAGAAGCTGCCCGGGCAGGAATCGCCGGTAAGAGTTTCGCCGTGGTATCCGATGAAGTGCGCAATCTGGCATCTAAATCGGATGAGGCTGCCAAAGCCACCAAGGAGCTCATCGAGAGCTCGATCGCCACTGTCATGGAAGGCGGCCAGGTGGTAGACAAAGTAACAAAATCACTGGATAAAACCAGCTCTATTGCAGAAAATGTGACGATTAAAATGAATGCCGTCGTGGAGGCAGTGGCAAGTCAGACTACCGCCATCATGCAGGTCACCGAGGGAATTGACCAGATTTCCTCCGTGGTTCAGAACACCTCCTCCACCTCGGTGGAAAGCGCCGCCACTTCACAGGAGCTGTCAAACCAGTCCCTGCTGATGAATAATCTGGTACATAAATTCCAACTGAATTAATCCACTGAAAACAACAGAGGGAGAGGTGCGAAAGCAGATAAATAATCTACCGTAGCACCTCCCCCTTTTTAGTGCCAGCCAACAACCCCGTTGCAAGCAACGGGGTTGTTGGCCTATCCAGGCACAGACGGAATTTTTCGAATTATCAGGAGACTGTCAGCACAGGATTCACCACATCCAGGTACACCTTCAGGTTCGGATCCTCGGAAATCACGTCGCCCTCCACCGAGAGCTCAAGCTGCCTGATTCCCTTAAGCTCTGCCCGGCCCTCATGCACGCCCTCCGTGCTTGTCAGCTCCGGGGAGCGGAACAGCTCTTTTCCATCCCCGTACAGGCGCAGGTACATGGAGATCCTTTTTTCCGACCGGTCCCATATGATGTTGTCGCGATCCAGGATGCGGGGCAGCCATGCGTCCGTGTCAAACCCGTAGCGGAAAGAAAGGCTCTCATACCTTCCCCCGAGGTTCCAGAGGATTCTCGTATGATTTCCCACGCTGATTCCGTGGCGGTAGCGGAGATGATCCACCAAAAGGGGGAGCCTTCCGCAGGACCGGTTTGCGCAAGCGTTTTGGCAGGGCAGACAGCCGTCCGCACTCTCCTGTGCGCTCCAGGGCAGGTCCGAGAGCAGGGGAAGGGGGTTTTCCTTTCGGTTTTGAACTGCAGGTATTGGTCCTGGCAGATCTTCCTGCCGATTCCGGATTGTGCAGCTGATGCTGTCAACACCATTATCGATGCCATCATCCATGCCTGCTCTGACGCTGTCCGCAACCGCAAACTCCACAGGCTGCGCGCTTCCCGGCACCCGGATTTCCAGACGCCCTTCTTCCTCGTTCCAGTCCATTTCCACCAGCCTCGAATCCGCAAGCCACGCCGGTTTTCGGGACAGGTACAGACAAAAGCGCAGATTTTTCCCTCTCTCCGTATTCACATGGAACAGATATCCGCCCTTTTCCTTTTTCATGATCAGATACTGCCACAGGGAAACGGCTCCCTGGATCCGGGTCAGAAATCCCTCTTCCACGGGAAGGGAAAACCACTGGGCTTCCTCCTCGTTCTCCCTGGAATTCATCAGGATAAGCAGATCCCGGAACCTCACGTAATACGCATTTCCAAGTCCTTCCTCCGGATAATTCTGGCGGAGGGCTTTCCGGGCACTTTCCCGGTCCGCGTTGTCCGCCTCCAGGATTTCCAGCCCGTCAAAGGCTTCTGTACGGTCCGTGACAAGGGGCAGATAGTAAAAACGGGATTCTTTGGGGAACAGTTCAAACCCGTTTCTGACATGGAAGAGAGGCTCGAAAACCTCCCGCAGGATTCCGCCCGTCCAGGCGTCCCCGAGCTTTTGCCTGCTCCATCCCTCATACGAAACCGCCATGCGTATTTTGTCAAGGACCTCCCTCTTTCGGGGAATCAGGTCATGGCAGAGCACGGCCCGGAAAAAGGAGAGCGCCGCAATCCCCTGGTCCGACCAGACAAGACGGCCTTCTTTCCCGCACTCGATCAGCCAGCTCTCCCCCTCCATGGAATAGTGGGCGGCTCCTATGGATAATCCCGTAAGCAGCATCTCCACACTCATGCAGGCGGATATCTGCTGCTCGTTTCCCTGCAGATACCCGTAACATTCCCCCGGCCTGTCCCGGAATCCCGCATCATTCCAATACCAGTTTTCCGGCTGTACCCCGATCTCACAGCAGGCGCCGTCCATCCACGCTCCCAATATGGCCCCAAAACAGGAATAGGCGGCATGGGAATGATTCTGCTTGTAGGAAAAAATAAAGTAATCCGAGTATTCCCGCATTTTATCCATAAAAAAGGGACGTTTGATCATGGCCGCAAGCTCCAGGTTGTTCCGGTTTCCATCCGAGTAGATGAAGGCAAACCCATACTTTGCGCACAGGGCGAGAAGCCGGAAGAAATATTCATTCCTCCAATAGCTCTCCTCCTGCGTGCCGAGATACTGCTCCACAAAGCCTACACTCACCAGATTTCGGGCATGCCGCATCACATGCTCGATCTCGCAAAGACTGGTGATACAGTATTTTCCAAACTGCGTCTCATGAGGGCCCAGTGCGCCGAGATGCCACAGATACCCCTTCGCATCCTCCCGCAGCATATAGCCGGCCACATCCTCCGCCTTGGCCTTGTAGGAGGCGATCAGCCCAATCCCCACATAGGATTTCATCTCCTGCGGCAGCATTTCCCAGACCTGTCCCGGTTCATGGCCGCTGTAGTCAAAGATGGTAAACCATGGGTTTTCGGCGTTGATCGTCCTTTTTACCGGTTTTCTCCCATGGTCCGTGTCAATCACAAACTCCAAAATTTCCGACCAGCTATCCTCTGATTTTTCTCGCACTCTGGCATACCAGGGGCCGCCGCAGGAAGGCAGCTCGTCCTTCTTTGGGAAATAATAGCCAACCTCCGCATCCTCCAAAATTGCGGCTTCCATGACATTTGCATCCGCAAACCGTTCGTTGTCCGCCATCTCCAGTATGAATTCCGTATCCCCGCCGTCCCTTCTCGTCCACTTGAAGTGGAGCGCTATGTCCGTCAGATCCTGTCCCTGAAAAGGCGCAAGAAATTTCATCCCGTTCGATTCCATCTTCTCGATTCCTCCCTTCTCTTTGCAGGAAAGGGATACCTGCCATGCCGGTATCCCCTCCGCTTTCCAGCCTTTTATCCGTTCGCTGCCGCTTAATGTTCTGCCGCAAAGGCCTCATACTGGGTCTTCATGGCCTCCGTGACTTTATCTAGGCCCGCCGCCTCCAGCTTCGCCTTAAACTCGCCAAACTTAGTCTCCGTGTCGTCCCCGTAGATACCTAGGGAAAAGCTGTACTCATACTCATCCACGATGGAATTGACCACGGACAGCTCCGTTGCCACCACAGAGGAGTCAAAGGTAAAACCGGCCACCTGGGCAAACAGCTCCCGGGAATCAATGCTCTCGCTGATGGCAAGCTTTCTTTCATCCGTTCCTGCCATCACGGGCTCGTCCGCCCGGTTCAGCGCCCAGGCCCAGCTGTTCCAGCTGTAATTTTCCGCCGCATCAAGAGCCACCCTCTGCCCCTGCTCATTGAGATCCCAGTGCTCTCCCCGGATTCCTCCCAGAAGCGTCCGGTTCAGATCCACATCGCTCTTCATGTAATCCAGCACAAGGGCCGCCCTCTCCGGATGCTTGGAGTTTGTGGCAATGGCGATCATGTCGCCGTTATAACGGCTTCTCGCCATGTGGATGTCCGGAGATACATCGTATACGGCAAAGGTTCCAAGCTGCGCCGTCTCCAGCTTTTCCCCGGCATCGATGGCTGAGAAATTCCAGCCGATACAGCCCGATGTGCCGTTCTCAAAATACGCCGTGGCATCATTGGTGTCATTGATGGCATCCTTGGACCACACTCCGGCCTTTGCCAGCTGCGCCATCTCCTTCGCATAATCCAGATACAGGTCCGAGGTATACAGATAAACCACCGAATCCCATGCCGGAAGCTCTTCCCTGTTTTGGGCATTGTAAAAATAGTCGAAGCCCTCTGTAAAATAATCATATCCCTTTGCCTGCAGATAGGGCTCCAGCGTCTGGTTCCGGTTAGCGTTCGTGTTCATTGCCACAACGCCGCTCTCTACCTGCACCTTTGCAAGCCCGGTCAGAAATTCCTTAAAGCTCTCCCAGTCATTTGGCTCCGGCAGCTGGTACTTGTCAATCAGATCCTTCCTTGCCACAATAAAGTCATAGTTGCTGAAAGACGCATTCCCCTTGGGCACCGCATAGAGCTTGTCTCCTATTTTGGCCTGATCCCAGCTCACGTCAAGCTGCTGCTCATAGGTGTAGGGCAGATATTTCTGCACAAAATCCATATCCATTTCCTTGAAGGCCCCTTTTGCCGCCTCCTCATTGTAATAGCACCAGGAAGCGGTATAGATCAGATCCACATCCTCGCCGCCCGCCAGCACAAGAGAATACTTGGTCTGGTAATCGCTCCAGTTCAGAAACTTGATCTCCAGCGTGGAGTTCAGGTTTGGAATCAGATACTTGCTGTTCGCCTCCTCCAGAACCTTTTCCATGTCCGCCGGAGCGTCGCCCAGCACATACAGCACCACATTTACTCTCTCTTCCAGATCATAGCCCTTTCCGTAATAGGGGCTGTCTGCGGAAACGCTCTCCTGCGCACCCTGCGCCTCTTGCCCCGTCCCTTCCGCCTCCTGTGACGGAGCCGAATCCTCCTGCGGCGCTTTCTGCGAAGCGCTGTCCGGGGAACTGTCAGAGCCCGAGGCGCAGGCGCACAGCCCCGCTGTCATTGCCGCCGCCAATAACACTGACAGCTTTTTCTTCCACTTGTTTTTCATACCTTCTCCCTTCCGTGTGCAGTGCACACCTCTTAATGATTTATCCCTTGACCGCTCCAATCGTCATACCTTTGACAAAATATTTTTGAAGGAACGGATACAGCAAAATAATAGGCCCGGTTGCAATCACCGTCATGGAAAGCTTGAGCCCCTCCGTGGGCACCTGCCCCACCTGCATTCCCGTCATGGAAGCGATCCTCTTTAGCGCCTCGGAGCTGTTCAGGATATTCTGCAGCGTGTACTGCAGATTCCAGGTGCCGCCGGTGCTCATGAACAGCATGCAGTTATACCAGTCGTTCCAGTAGGTGAGCGCCGTAAACAGTCCAAGGGTCGCAACCAGCGGCTTTGCCGTCGGCAGGATGATCTTCCGGAACGTATAGAAATCCCCGGCTCCGTCCACCTTGGCCGCCTCCGTCATCTCAAAAGGAATTCCTTTCATAAAGCTCTTGGCAATAATCATGTTCCACACCGAGAACAGACAGGGCAGGATTAGCGAATAAATATGGTTGTTGAATTTAAAAAATTTGGAGCACATCAGATACCAGGGTACCAGGCCGCCGCTGAACAGGGTGGTAAAAAAGAAGAAAAAGGACACCTTGTTTCTCCATGGGAAATCCGGCCTTGCCAGCACATACCCTGTCATTGCGGATAAAAAAACCGCCGTCAACGTGCCGACCACTGTGACAAAAAGCGTGATCCCGTAAGCCTTTACTATGGTATCCGGGCTTTTGAAGGCCATCCGGTAGGCCTCTGCGGAAAAGTTTTTGGCCGTGAGGAAAAAGCTGTACCCCTGCGTGAGAATCACGCTCTCCCTGGTAAACGAGCCCACGACAATCAGATAAAAGGGAAGCAGGCAAAAAAACGCAAACAGCGTCACCAGCACATAGGACAGTGCGAGGAAAACCACTTCATCCCTTCCTTTTTTTACTCTCATCTTCACCCTCCCTTTCTAAAACAGCGTGTATTCCGGATCTATTTTTTTGACGATCCAGTTTACCGATACAATGGTCACAAAGCACAGCACCGACTGGTAAAAGCCTGCTGCCGCGGACATTCCGATATTGGGGGAAGTGATCAGGGACCGGTAGACAAAGGTGTCGATCACATCCGAGGTCTCGAGAAGCAGCTGGTTGTTTCCCACAATCTGGTAAAACATCCCGAAATCTCCCCTGAAAATATTCCCCACGGACAGCAGAAACATGATAAAAATCGTGGGCTTTAAGCTGGGAATGGTGACAAACCGTATTTTCTGCCAGATATTCGCCCCGTCTATGGCGGCCGCCTCAAACATTTCCTGGCTAAGGCCCGCAATGGCCGCCAGATAAACCACGGTCCCGTACCCGGTCTGCTTCCAGAGCCTTACCGCCACCATCACAAGGGGCCACTGCCTGACCTGATGATAAATACTGAAATCCTCAATC
This sequence comes from uncultured Lachnospiraceae bacterium, assembly GCA_910579685.1. Taxonomy (GTDB): domain Bacteria; phylum Bacillota; class Clostridia; order Lachnospirales; family Lachnospiraceae; genus Suilimivivens. The sequence continues at coordinate 7,662 of CAJTVN010000004.1, forward strand.
CCGAAATGGGAAAGGATATTGCTCAAAACGCCGTTCTGCCCGAAAATATTCAACATCACGGTGGACACCACGACCCAGGAAATAAAATAAGGAAGAAACAGGAACGCCTGCGAAACCTTTTTGAACACTCTCCCCGTGATCTCGCTAAGCATCAGGGCAAATCCCACCTCAAACAGGATGCCGAACACAATAAACGCCAGATTGTACAGAAGCGTGTTTTTGGTCAGATCCAGAAGCTTTCCGGAAATTTTCAGGTATTCAAAATTTTGAAGCCCGCACCAGGGGCTTCTGAGAACCCCGTCGTTATAATTATAGTCTTTAAACGCTATGGTAACTCCGAACATGGGGATGTAGCTGAACACCACCACGTAAAGCAGGGCGGGCAGCAGCATGGCGATCAGTGTCCTGTTTTTTCGTATCTGCCTGCCGAACCCGTATTTTCCTTTTTTTCCTTTTCCGCTCCCATTTGTTTTCACAGACATCCCCCCGTTTCCCATCTCTCCAAACCAGCCCTGTCCTCCGGTTCCTATCGCAATTATAGCGGTTCGGACGCAGTCCGCTCAATCGTAAAATCCCGGGCTCTCTGGAAGAAACCCTGAAATCATTAGTAAATTCCCACACTGCTGGTAAATTCTTTTACTCGCCCCCGCACTTCTTTCAACCGGACTTTTCTTATGCTACAATGGGCATAATAAGGGGAAAAGAGGCATTGGTTTGGGAGGATTTTTTATGACCCTGCTGTTGGTGGACGACGAATTTCATGTGCGGAAAAAGCTTCGGGACAAAATTGACTGGAACGCTCTCGGGATTGATCTTCTGCTGGAGGCGGACGACGGGATCAGAGGATACGAGACCGCACTGCAGCATAAAATCGATATTCTCATCTCCGATATCCGCATGCCGCGGATGAGCGGAATGGAGATGGCGGAAAAAATCAGGGCGCTGTATCCGGACTGCGTCATCCTCTTTCTCAGTGGCTATTCCGACAAGGAATATCTGCGCTCCGCAATCTCCCTCCACGCCCATTCCTATATCGACAAGCCGGTATCGCCACTGCAGGTGGCGGAGGCGGTGAAAGAGGCGGCAGCCTACTGCGATCACATGCAGAATTCCTCCATCTTCGCCTCCAAAATCAAAGAAAGCCGTCTGGCAAGAATGCTCTGCTGCCCAAAGCCCGAACCGGAAGCTCTCTTTCGCCTTCTTGCGGACTGCGCCCTCACTCCCGTGCATTTTTCGGATTCCCGGACAATCCTGCTAAAGAGCCTTGCCCCGGAGGGGATCCCCTCCGGCCTGTCCTTGAAGATTGGGGAGCTTTTTGAGCAGAGCGGCCTGCGCTGCATCCTTGGGGATACCCGCGAATCCTTTCTCGTCATACACCTTCTTTCCGACGAGGGGCGGCTGGTCTCCATGCTTTCCCGCTCCTTTTTGTGCTCGCTCCTTAAGCGGATCTCCTATCTGCTGAAAAATCAGTCCTGGTTTATTGCCGTCGGGGAGCTTTCGGAAACCATACAGGAGGTGTACCTCTCCTATCAGTCCGCAGTGATTGCCCTGCAGCAGAACTTCTTTCTGGGAACCAATACCGTCTCCTTTGCCGGGGAGAGGCAGGCAGGCGAATTCCATCCGGACGATAGCTTTTGCAAGGAGCTTTTAAGCTCCATCAAGCAGAGGGATGAAAGGGAATGTTTTCGTCTTCTGGACCTGCTCTATGGGGCGTATCAGAGCCATCCCTGCACACTGGTGAGCGTCGTGCGGGAAAACTATTATCTCTGCCTTTCCCAGCTGTTCCAGCACTGTATCTACCACCACACCCCTTTTCCATCCGCCAGCAGCAAACAGCTTTGGGACGTGATCGCCTCCGCCCAAACCTTAAAGGAGCTCCACCAGGTGGCCGTGAACCTGTATCAGTCCTATTTTGATTTTATCCGGGAAAACCAGGCCCAGCTTTCCGTCTCCGGCAATATACGCAGGCTGGTGGAACAGAATTACCAGAATCCCTCCCTTGGGCTTCCGTTTCTGAGTGAAAGCCTCGGATTGTCACAGTCTTACATCAGCCAGCTGTTCAAACAGGAAACCGGGAATACCATCAATCAGTATATTATCTCCTACCGGATTGACATGGCCTCCTCCCTGCTTTTGAAAACCGACCGCAAAGTTTCCGAGATTGCCTTAAGCTGCGGCTTTCCGGATCAAAATTATTTTGCCAAGCTTTTTAAAAAATGTACGGGTATGACTCCCACCGAATACCGGGGATATGTCTGAGATCAGAAAGGGGTATGCATGAATATCATTCGAAAATTAAAGCTGTATTATCTGTACGACATGAAGATGGAGTATAAGCTGCTGTTTTCCCATCTTGCGCTTTCCGTGCTGGCCATTCTCCTTGTGACCATCCTTCTGTACACCAATTCCGCGGGCATCCTGGAAAGAAAGCTTCTGGGCTCCGCACAGGCCACCTCCGAGAAGATTATTCTGTCCCTGGAAAATCTGATTCAGAAATATGACAATATGACCTACAGCTTTTCCATGATGGAGACCGTCACGGATCTTTTTTCCCATCCGGGAGACGACTATGACTACAACCGGATCCGCAAGGATCGCACGGACTTTGAGACCGCCATGTTTTCCTGTATTCCCCTGCAGATCCGAAACTCCGTCCCGGACTGCGATATTTACGTCTATTTCCAGGATTCGTTTCCGTACTTTAATGACCAGAGACGCTATTTCACCTATTCCTCCATCCAGCAGGAAGAATGGTTTCGCCACATCTACGACACCTACCGGGAAAACCGCACCTCCTTTTTTATCCTTCCGCAAAGGCCTGGCGCCAAAGAGGACGGAGAGATGCCGCACATGTCCATTGCCCGGGTAATGCCGGACAAGACGTATTATCCCTCGCCGCTTGCCATATTAAAGCTGGACTTTCCGGAAAGCTATCTGAACGAGGCCATCAGCCTTGGCAGCTTTGACAATGCCCTCACCTTCCTTGTGGACAGCGGATCCGACCGGCTGCTCTCCCTCTCCGACGCCTCCGGAAAGGCGCTCTGTCAGGAGCTTCTTGCCTGCGGGCCGGATGAGGGCCTTCCTATGCCGGATGCCTGGCAGCAGTACCGTCTGGAGGGAACCGACTATTTCGTGATCCGCCAGCCCCTGCCCTCCTACCCGCTGACCCTGATCACCATGCTTCCTGCAAAAAGCCTGCTCAGCGAATATTATGTCCACCGGAACTTCACGTTTCTCATCGGAGGAATCCTCATCCTGTTCTGCCTGTTTCTCTCCACGCTCCTTTCCAAAACCATGTCCGTTCGCATCATCCGTCTCACCTCCCGCATGAAGCAGGTAAAAAAGGGAGACCTGGTTCCCCTTCCCTCCTCCATTATCCAGGGAAGGGACGAGATCGGCGAGCTCACCGGCACCTACAATTATATGATCCGTTCCATGGAGGAGCTGATCGAAAAAGAGTATCTGCTGGGACAGGAGACGAAAAATGCCGAGCTTCGGATCCTTCAGGCGCAGATCAACCCTCATTTTCTCTACAATACGCTGGACATGATCCAGTGGTTCGCCGAGGAGGGAATGCTCTCGCAGATCGAGGAGGCCGTATCCTCCCTTGCCACCTTCTACCGGCTCAGCTTAAGCAACGGAAAGGAATTTATTCCCCTGCGGGAGGAAATCGAGCATGTGCGCTCTTATATCCGCCTGCAGCGCCTTCGTTTTCCCGATACCTTTCTGTATGAGGAGGATCTGGATCAGGAGCTTCTGGATTATCCGGTTCCCAAGACGATCCTGCAGCCTCTCGTGGAAAACGCCATCACCCATGGCCTGCAGGAAAGCAGGCGAATCCCGGGACACCTGTGTATCCGGATCGAGAGACAAAAGCACCGCACGATCCGGATCAGCATTCTGGACGACGGGGTGGGCATGAAGGATTTTTCCCGGATTCCGGAGAGCAGAAGCGGGCACGGCTTTGGCATCTCCAACGTTTCCTCCCGTCTTTTTCTGCTCTACGGCCCATCCTTCGGTTTGGATTTCCAAAAAAATACTCCGGAGGGAACCGCCGCCATTGTGCGGATTCCCATTCCGGAGCCTTTTATCTGATACCTGGTCTGCGGCGGCCTTTAGAGCCCGCCGTAAAGCTTCTTTTTCTGCTGGCGGGCCGCAATCTTCACATACAGGGATCTGGGAAGGAATCTTCCCCCGAGCATGGCGGCCTGCATCAGGCGGGTGGGGATGATCATCACCTGCCGCTTCGCCATCTGTTCCAACGCATACGCCGCACAGTACCCGGCGCTGATGCCCTTTAGGGCGAATTCCACGTTGGCCACACTGTTAAACTCCGTGTCCACCGGCCCGGGGCAGAGGCACCCCACATACACACGGCTCCCTTCCTCCCGAAGCTCCTCGGCCACTGCCTGGGTCAGGCTGGCGACATAGGATTTCGTGGCATAGTAGGTCGCCATATAGGGGCCTGCGGGCATAAGCCCCGCAGAAGATGCCACGTTCAGGATATAGCCGCCTCCCGCCTTCCGCATCTGCCTGAGCATAAGCTTCATCAGAATGTGCAGCGCCTTCACATTGAGCTGCACCATATCCATTTCCTTGGCAAGATCCGTCTCCACAAATCTCCCGCAGTCGCCAAAGCCCGCATTATTGATGAAGATCCCGACCTTCCTCTCCCTCAGCTGATCCATGACGCGGTAACATTCCTCTTCCCTTGACAGATCCGCCTCCATGACCACGCAGTCCGTCTTAAGCTCCTTTGCCAGCCTTTCCAGACGATCCCGCCGTCTTGCCACCAGCACAAGGGGAAAACCCTTTGCAGAGAGCCTTCTGGCAAACTCCGCGCCGATCCCCGCACTGGCCCCTGTGATTACCGCATATCTCTTATTTGACATAATCTTTCATCCTTTCATAATATGCCCGATGTTTCCCTCGCCGGCAAACGTGCCCCTGTCCGAAAAATCCTGCTCTCTCGGGATCCAGAGCAGCTCGTTCTCATCGCCGAAGATCTCCACCTCCACTCTCCTTCTCTTTGGGCTCCCTTTCACGGCAGTTCCCTGTACAGCGCATAATAATCCGATTCCATATTTCCCGCATAAGTCTCGTAGAATCTCTTTGCGTCGTCCAGCGCTTTGTTGTAGATCCGTTTTCCCAGCATGTCCTGGAAAAAGTCAAGAATATTCCCCGTCCCGATGATCCCAAGCTCCAGATCATGTTCCTGCCTGAAAAACTCCGCAATCTCATCACACATCTGTCTTTTTTCTTCCTCGCTGAATGAATTCATCATATCCTCCCGTAAATCTCCTCGCATATTTTGGCAAATTCTTCCCCCGATGCGTCCAGCTCTTCTTCCTCCATGTAGGGCTCGCCGCCTCGCACTCCCTCTCTCACAATGCAGGGGCCGTCCATATAGTATCCCTCGTAATCGTAATCCGCAGCCTTTGCGCTGGTAATCAGCTCTGCCAGTGCGTCCGCAGCCCGCGCACTGTCCGCATCCTGTTCTCCCCCGATGGCCGGACCGGTGGGACCGCTGTAGACCTGAAGATAGATCTCTTTTCCGTCCTCCCCTGCCGCAAGGATGCAGTAAGCATACTGATCCTCCAGATTTTTTGTCACATACAGCGGCTCGCCAAACAGCGTTTTCAGCTGTCCCAGGCACAGAGTGCTTCCTCCCTGATAAGCCCAGGCCCCCGCCTCCGGCCCCAGAATATTCCGGATCTTGGATGTTCCCGTCATGGTCCTGCTCATGGTCTGTATATCCTGCGCCTTAAATTCATACTTTGTCCCCATAGCTTCCTTCCCTTCCCGTAGTCTTTCATACGTTGCATATCGGCAGCGCTAAAATAATACTAACTTATTTTCCCGCATTTGTCACTTTTTATATTCCCGAAACGTGTATATGATAGAAGCAGGGTTACGATTCACAGCCATCTGAAAATCAGCAGCCAGATTCATCAAGCTTGCTTGTAAGAAGCTGGCTGCTGACTTTCAGGTGACTGGAAGCAGTCACTCCACCCACATAAGCAAAACAGAAAGCCGCTAAGCGGCGGCAGACAGCGCAGCTGGCTGGTTTTGCGCATGTGAGCGGAGAGGCTGTGAATCGTAAAAAACGAGCGCTCGCCTGCCCACAAAGCGCCCATACGGGCCGCTTCGGAGGAACAACCTGTGAATAAAAAAAGTGAAACCCAGATACAGCGTGTGATTGCGGCTTACGGCGATCTTCTTTACCGCAGCGCTTATGTCCTTCTGGCAAATCCTGACGATATCCAGGACGTGCTGCAGGAAGTTTTTTTGAAATACATGGACAAAGCGCCTGCGTTTCAAAACGAAGATCACGAAAAAGCCTGGCTGATCCGCGTGACAGTCAACCTGTGCAAGGATTTTCTGCGCTTTAACCGGCGCCATGCCTATGTCAGTCTGGAGCAGCTGGACGCCCCATGCGAGATCCGGGAGGATCACGGGATCATGAAGGAGGTGCTTTCGCTTCCTTCCAAATATAAGACGGTACTTCTTCTTTATTATATCGAGGGATACCGGCTGAAGGAAATTTCCCGGATTCTCGGCATTTCCGAAAGCGCAGTAAAAAAACGCCTGCAGAGGGGAAAAGAAGCATTAAAACAAAAATTAACCGAATAACAGGAGGTCTGTTTATGAGATACGAAGAACTGAAAGACAGTATTAAAAAAATCGCCATGCCACAGCAGATGAAAGAAAACCTGATAAACGGCTGTAGGAGCCGCCGTCATACGGACAACTTCCGGTTCAGGCATTCCAGAGCGGCCGCAGCCCTCCTTACCGCCGCAGCCATGCTGCTCACCGTAAGCATGCCCGCCTACGCCGCCTATGATCTTTACCAGACAAAAAATCTGGCCGTGTTTTTCGACTATGACATAGAAAGGGAACAGATCGACGAGCTGGGCGAAGCCCTTTCTGCCATGGACGGAATCGTCTCCGTGCGCTTTGTCAGCGCCGACGATGCCTGGAAGGACTTTGCCGAAAACTATCTCACTGAAGAGCTTGCCGCTTCTTTTGACACAAATCCCCTGGCGGATTCCGCTAATTACGAAGTGACCGTGGGGCTTGGCGCAGACACTCAGGCAGTACGGGAACAGATCCTGCAGCTTGCTGGCGTGCGGCGTCTTGCGGATCGGTATGAGCAAAAAGAGGGCAAGACGGCCGCCGGAAAGTAACTTATAGGATATTTTCTGCGCACAGAGGCGTAACAGAATTGACGGAAGCGGGAAATTATGCCATATTATACATGGAGGTAATTTTGATGTTCAAAATAAATCCATATCGTCCCGGTGTCGGATTAACGCCCGCTTATCTGGCCGGAAGAGATGACGATATTCTGGCAGTTGATCAAATGTTCGAAGCGCTTAAAATGAATATTCCCCCAGCAGTCCATTATTTTCAGTGGACTGCCGGGGGCTGGAAAAACCGTATTGATAAACAGACTTCAAAAAATGCGGAGGAATACAGTCAGTGGTGCCACAGCCAAAGTTTTGAAGAAAACAACACAGAAAGAAAGGAACATTGACAATGGAAATCAGAAGAGCAAAAGAACAGGACATGAACGGAATCAACGCTTTGTTAATGCAGGTCTGCCTGGTACATCACAAAGGCAGGCCGGATCTTTTTAAATACGGGGCGAAAAAATACACGGACAAGCAGCTCCTCGAAATCATTTACGACGACAAGCGCCCCATCTTCGTGGCGGTAAACGAAAAAGAGGAGGTTCTCGGCTATGCCTTCTGCGTCTTTCAGCAGCACATAGACAACAACATCCTCACGGACATCAAAACGCTGTACATCGACGATCTGTGCGTGGACGAGACCATCCGCGGGCAGCACATCGGCAGGCGCCTCTATGAGGAAGTCTTGTCCTTTGCCAGAAAAAGCGGCTGCTACAACGTGACCCTGAATGTCTGGTCCTGCAACGAGAGCGCCATGAAATTTTACGAGGCCTGCGGCTTAAAGCCCCAGAAGGTGGGAATGGAAACCCTCCTGTAAGGTGTCCTGGCATGCTAACCCACGCCCGCCAGGCTTCGCACCGATAAAAATCGTCGCCACGCCGCAGGCCTGCATCAGGATTTCCTGCATCTGCCTTTTGAGGCCGTTCTTCAGACGCAGCCCAATCAGGCCGCCTGCCGCCACAGCCGCCGTATTGATCAGCGTTCCCAGCCCAGGTTTTCCGCACCCTGTCGGATGATATCCCTCAAGCACCCGGCCGCAAATTTCTTATCCTTGAACTTCTTTTTGGTACTGGAAACCTCCATATCCATCACGCTCTTAGAAGGCCATTACCTTTAATACCGCATCCAGCGCAGTCAATCGTTTAGTCGATGCCGGTGTCCTGCTGCAAACATCTGATACCAGCCGAAACCGTACTTTTGCCTATGAAGTATATCTTGATATTCTGCGCAGAGGAACTTGAAATTACAGCGAACAAAGGCCCTGTTCCTACAGGGAATGAGCTATCACGGCATCGCAAAGCTGCTTGCTGACCGCCGTTCAGCTATTCAATGTATCATGTAATGTATTCCGAATATTCGTTCAATGTTTGTAAATAATTGAATAAAGCCCTGCCCCTATTCCGCCGGACAGCGCATTATAGACAATATCGGATATCTGAAAAGCCCCCACCGAAAAATAAGCCTGCAGACATTCAAACAGACAAGATACGATACCGCATACCAGGATCGATCTGAAAACTTTTCCTCTCAATAATCCACACAAAAAGGAAAAAGGCAGAAATGCCAGAAGATTATAGATACAGTCCAGCTCCCACTCTCCTTTGCTGTTTTGCCTGACAAACCAGTCACCCCAGGGAGCGACAAAAGGATTTTCGTGATGCCTGCGGCATAAGAATAAAAGTGCAAAGAGCAAAAAAGAATAGGAGACAAACAAAAAGGAGGTAAGCGTTCTCGTTCTCCCATACTCTCTTCCGACGCACCACGCAAGCCACAAAAACAGAAGCAGCAGATAGAGAAAAGCCGCCTGTGGAAAATGTGTCGTCAAACGCATCCTTAAGGGATGCCAGACTATTTCTGTTATGTCCTGTAAATCTGATAAGCTCATACTTCTGTCCTACTATAAGGTGCGTAGAATTAGCAATTGATTCCCTGGAGATTTCGTCTTCTTCTCCTGACGCTAAAACAAGGTTTTAGACTTTTATTATAATGCCTGCAAAGCGAACGTTTCCCACCTATTTGCTTTTGAAAGCTTGCAGTTCCATACGTATTCTTTTTACATCGTCACGCCTTAAAAATATAATAAGCAGTATAACAAAGACTATCGCATATCTCAACAAAACAAATTTGTAAGTAATAGAAAAAACGAATCCCAAAATACAAAACACGCTGGTCATACCTATTATTATTTTTGAATTATAGGGATGCTCGCCATCACAAAATTGATTGCAGACTTTATTCATAAAAAAGTAATGACCAACTGCATATATGATATAACAAGCCAATGTCGTATATCCAGCCGCCATATATCCAAATCGCTTTATAAACAGGTAATTTAAGACAACGTTAAATACAGCCCCGCATACACTCGCCATCATTATAAAATTTGTCTTTTCATAATAAAAAGCAAATTTGGCAAACAAGTCATAGCTATACATAAAATAGACACTCATCGCTACCGGGGGTATTACCCAGATTGCTTCATGATATTCGTATGGCGCAAATACCGCGATTACCTCAGGCGCAAGAACAATCAAAATCAAATTAACTACGGCAATGATCCCCAGGGAAAGATATGCAACTGATGCTATAGCCTTGATCTCTCTGTTTCTTATTTTTTGATATATCCATGGCGAAATGGTTTGCATAAGCGCTGAGTTAAATAATGACATAATTGTGGAAACAGAATATGCCAGGCTGTAAATACCCGCTTCTACAGATCCAACCATGTCTTTTATCATAATACGATCAGCGCTGTTTAATACCGTTTGGGACAAATAATGTGGAATAAGCGGCAAATTATAAAGCACCGCATATTTCCAGAACTTCTTTGATATAAATTTTTTCCCTGATTTCATCTGAATTATATAGAATCCGGAATATCCTATTAATTCAGTTAAAACCAACGCCAAAATGCGGGCGGTTACTTTATCTGTTGCAAGTAAGATAAATACGATGCTGATTACCGGCTTTGCAAAGGAAACGATCAGCGTAATTATAACCAGTGCTTTATAACGATATTGGACCCTTTGGGATGCCGCCCAAAAGCTAAATGCCGTCGACGACCATATCATCACCAGCATTGCCAGCATCTGAACCGTTGACAGCGAAAACAGCGTATTCCAAAATTCTCTGAACACCAGATAAACGGCAGTCCAGCCCATAACCATAATTGTTGTTAATCCCTGTAAAGAAGAAGAAAAAACTTTTCTTTCTTTATCAAATTTAACAAGTCCCTGGGTATAAACTCCTGCATACAGATTCAGGGTGACAAATATTGTAATGATCCCCATCCAGGAGCTAAAAACATTATATTGACCATATTCACCAGTACTTAACAGTCTTGTAAAAACTGGTGTCGTTAAAATTGATATACCTTTTTGCAAAAAAGAGCATACTAAAAACCAAAACGAGGCTTTGGCCTGTACTGGTAAATTTCTATATTTATTATAACAAGTATTTCGCACGAAGATTTACACCTCATCCACATCTATCATCTCCAAAAACTTTTCAAGAATCCATATCAACCACTTTTGATCACCTGTCAAATTACCTCCCCCCGCCACACAATCAGGCCAGAATTCTTTCCTTTTTGGACCGTTCCAATCTCTAAGCCACTCATCCATAGGTCTGGGCATAGGTGTCTTGGCCGGTATTTCAAAATCAGGGTATAACTTCTTAAAAGCTTCGCGCACTAAATATTTATTTTCTCCCTTTCGAATTCTGGAGTAATCTATGGGGACAGCCATTTTGCAATGCGTATAAGGGACACAGAGGCCTATTCCCGCCGTTTCAGAGGCATTGAAGTAAGAACCCACGCTTTCAGGCAGATATTCCGTCGACATAAATTCATGAGGATCCACATAGCCTTTCCCGGCATGTCTTGCAATAGGTTCCACGATAAGTTCAGATTCTTTTAATGCCTTATAGGGCATAAGATAGGCATAACGCTCAATAAACTCTCCTACTGTCCGGTCTTTACTGAGAATATCGTTCTGTCCTCCAAATATACAATCTGCCGATTCCCCATAAATCATTCTCTCAAATCCGGCTGCCTTAGCGGCAAGTGCGGCTTTATAGATCTGGATTTCGATCGAATGAACCGGTGCGCCTTTATGCTTCATCAATAAAGGAGAAAATTCTTCGAAATCCTCCCAGAATATTTCAACTATTTTATGTTCCAAACCACATGCTTCGGCATACCGCCTTGCCGTCTGTGTCTCGTCAGTCACCTCCATGCCGGGCACAACACATTTAAATGTGTATGCCGTAGAGCCCTCAGGCATGAACCGCGCCAGAATTGCCGAATCAATCCCTCCGCTTAACGCCAGCGCCGACTTTCCATCCGCAGTTGCCATTTCCATTTGCTGCCTCAGCGCAATCAACAGCTCATCGCTATTTGTTATTTCCGTCCTCGGGAAATTCAAATCCGGAAAATATGGCTGGTATTTCTCAGAAAAACATTTTTCAGGATCCTCGATCATCCGGTACATCAAAAAAGAACTGCAGCAATATCTGATATCTGATTTCATTTATTCTCCCCTCACCACTTTTAACGCTTTTGTAATTTGTGTGGACGATATTCCTTTGGTATACGGGAAATATACAATCTTAATCTTTTCCTCGTTGAATTCCTTTTCGTATGCCTTCCATTTATCTGTTCCATACCAGTCATCGCCTACAAAAAGAACGGTAGCCCCGAGCTCCTTGCAGGCCTTTAATTTATCCATATCATATTGCGGCACTGCTGCATCCACATATCTGATACTCCTGACTATCTCAATACGATCCTCAAAAGGGATCATTGGATGTTTGCCTTTATATGCGACGAGGTCGTCCACCGTCACCCCGACAATCAGTTTATCGCACAAGCCCTTTGCGTTTTTCAGCAAATTGAGATGTCCTATATGAAAAAGGTCGTAAACGCCCGTTGTATAGCCTATTGTCATTTCTTTTGTTCCTCCATATAATACCTGTACGATTGATTCATATCTATTATATCCGCATTATGCCTAGACACTCTTTTATCTAAAGGCGGCAATTGCATGTAGTCTCCAAAATCCATCCTTAAATACCTGTCATATCCTATCGGAACTTTTATTGTGGTATCCTCAAACGGGACTTCAATATCTTTCTTAAAATCTTCATAAAAAAATACGCTCTTATAAGTCGTCTTTCGAAAAAAATATGGACGTTGTCGCCAGCTGAATATTATTTTATTCGAATTATCAAATGGATATTTTCCTAACACTTTTTCTGATTTTTCAATATAATAATTAAAATTTCTGTCTCTTTTCAAGCCTTTAAGCAGCTTCCATAAAACTTTGTTAAATATAGTCATCTGTTGATCATAGTCTAAACGGAACCTGCGATTTAAAAAAAGATACATATCGCATAATATTGAGGCAAAATATTGTTTAATACTCCCCTGAGGCAATCCGTAAACAGGCATAATGTCTATCCAGGCTCCTGTATGCCTATCCTCATACTTAAAACAATCTTTTTCAATAAATGTAGTATTTTCATTTTGCATTTTCATGGAACCGGCATACCAGTGCCTGTTTTTTTCGGTCGTATACAGTGAATATGGATATTCTAATTCCCGCATGGCGATTTCTTTTAATTTTATATAATCCTCCAGCGGCATAGCTACATCTATATCATCATCCCAGGGAATAAAACCATTGTGCCGTATTGCGCCAATACACGTTCCGCCAATGGCAAAATAACGAAGATTATAATCTTGACAGAGACGTTTAAACCGCTTGAATATATCCAATTCTATTTCTTGCAGTGTCGTTTTCGCTTCCATCTGCTTTCCTCCTGAACATAAAATATTACAATCCGAATTTCGATATAATAATATTAATTAATATGTATAACGGATTCGTAATAAACGTTCCTGCCAGCCGCCACAGCGTCGCTTCATAATGTATTGTGTAAAGCCATTTAATGAGTCCGATAAACGAGTAGGCATATAATAACTTAGAAAATTTCCTGTTTATAAAATTACTGCCAAGCATCCCCGCACTTCCAATCATGAAGGCTGTATAGAATCGACGATATATCGGCGCTGTAATTATTGTAATTCCCAAAGTGACAATACCAATTAAAAATATGTAGTCATTAAACAAAGTTAATTCTTTTCGCATTTGAATAATATTGTTTGTCCTTTTTTCATATTCGTTTTCATTCCTTCGAGTAAACAAAAACAACGCAATGCAAAAAACAATCAGAGACACATTATAGAATTTGACTAATTTTGACATAAAGTTAGTTGCTGTCTGATTTGCCCATACAGTCGCAACATCATTATTAAAATATTTATACGCTTTTAAAACCACAGCTTTGAAAAATTTATTAGTTATAACAAAATACAAATTTTTGTATGCAAAATTAATAAAAGTACCCATCACAAAAATAACTACAACGCTGGCTAATCTAAAGTATTTCATTAATGGTGCCAAAAAAATAAGTAACACCAAAAATATAGCAATAGAGTGAAGCCAAATAGGCAGGAAGATTAAGAGCAGAGTAATTAAATTCTTTTTCTTCTCAACCACCCATCTGAAAAACCCCAGTAAAATTAATGCAAAAGCCAAAATATTTCTTATATAATTAATAACAATTGTTAAATCTATACAACAAAACAGCATGAACAGCTGCCAGACAGCAAATGATTTATCATTTTGTTTATAAGAAATATAATTAGTAATGTAAGCGCCAGTAAAATATACACCGAAGGTCGACATTGCAGGAATCAGCTGGTAATCTTTCGTTTGTGCGATTATCCAAAACCATAAATCCTGAACATATAAATGTGATTGATCCGTTTCAAGTACATAGGAAAACGGCTTATCTGTATACGATGCCGCTGTAGCCAGATACCTTGTCAAATCAGTTTCTATGACCGGATAATAATTATAAGCAATGGATGCAAAAAAAAGAGCATATAAGAAAGAATATACCTTCCAATAATTATTATTTTTATTCATTCCATAAAAAGCAGTTGGTAAGGCAAATACCGGGCACACAACACTTAATACGATCATCCCACTTAACATTTAATATACTCCCCGCTTAGCAACTTTCCATATAACCCTGTAACACACCGGATGATATGCCATAAGATAATATCTTATTTTTTGCCTGTTAGTGACAGATATATTTTTTCTTATAAACGGCCACATTTCTAATAAATCATTTCTAATAGATGCAACTATTTTCAAATATTTTTTTTCCTCAAATGCCCGCGTGAAAACTTCATTTGCCGAAAAGAAATAACGATATACCGCTGCCACTTCTATATCTGGGAAATTACATCTTACATAATTCAATAACTGTAATGAAGCATCCATTATATCCATTACATTTTCATTCCAGGTACTATTTCGAATACTGCCTGGTCTTTGTATATAATGATAAAAAGTACTGCTAAGTAATACGATTTTTCCAGAATCGCCAATTATTTTATATACGGTTGCCAAATCTTCATATAGTTTTCCTTTTGGAAATGGATTTTTTCTTATGTATTCAATACGATATAACTTGCCCCATGCAGATGTCCCTATCTCTCTCTCATAACACATTTTTTCAAGTGTCTGCATAGGAGATAATATTTTTATTTCCTCTTTGGAATCTCCTTTGATTCCTAATATATTCCCATCCTCAGTTTCATCTATTTGTCCGACTATAACTATATCCGCATTAGATAAGTTGAGCGCTTTCTTCATTCTTTCAAGATAGTGATAGTCTATGTAATCATCCGAATCAATAAAAGTTACATATTCTCCTTTTGCATATACAACACCATAATTCCTGGCCTCAGACAATCCTCCATTTTTTTTATGGAACGCTTTTATAACAGGGTTCCGCAAAGCATATTCGTTACATATTTTCCCACTGTCGTCCGTAGAACCATCATTTACTAATATAACTTCAAAATTTTGGTATGTCTGATTTAATATAGAATCCAAACATTTTCTTAAATACTTTTCAACATTATAAACGGGTACAATAACTGAAATCACAACACTCCACCTATTAACCTAATTACAATTACTATTTTTTACTAAAAATTGATAGTTATCCTCCAGCCTTTTAGCCGCATATGCAATATCATAATCTTTACAAAAATTGTTACTCCGGTCAGTGTTTATCCCATAAATATAATTCAAAATATGAGATATCCAAATCTCGGCTCCTTGGTCTATTGGTAAAAAAACTACATTTCCTGTAATATCCGCCTCATGTGTTATATGATTAGAGAAAAAGCATTTTAAGCCAACTGCCTGTGCCTCTACCCCTACCATCGGAAGCCCCTCAAAAAGACTTGGCAAAAGAAATAAATCCATTGCCTGATACCATTTGACAACACTGCCGGCCTTTCCTGCCAAAAAGACGGACTCAGTTAACCCATACGATTCTACTCTCTTTTTGAATTTGTTTCCCAAGACGCCATCACCAATTACCAACAGTCTAAATTTCTTATTTATAGCATACAGTCGCTTAACTATTTCTAACAAGAAAAAGGGATTCTTCTGTTCAGCAAGCTTTCCTACATATCCCATAACAATATTTTCTTCGTTATAGCCTAATTTTTTTCTTATTTTCTCCCTCTCTTCTTTACATTTGACAAATTTAGTTCTGTCAATAGCATTAAAAATGATATTATCCTTTTCAAATTTTTTCCCCCACAGCCATTGTCCCGCCATTATACTGCAGGCCCATTTTTCCACATTTAAGTTCTGAAGAACCGGTCTATTTATATAGTGCATCATTTTCCTTATAATGCCTGACGGTATTGAACTATTATGGGAGTGTACGATAACGCAATTTTTTCCCGTTACTATTGCTACGATAACAGGAACCAGATTAGCCGCTGACAAAACATGAATATGTACAATATCATATTTCCCATCAACTATTATTTTCTTTAGCTCAAAAGCGAATTTTATAGGACGTCTTTTACAATTTTCGGTTCTTAAAATCCTGCCTCCAAGTTCAATAATCCTCCTTTGATATGCTATCCCATACCCAAATATATCTACAAAATCAAAACATATTCTTTCTCTATTAATATTACTAAAATAATTTACCACACAGCTTTCTATTCCACCTTGATTGGATCCTAATCCGATTTGCAAAATTTTTATGTTTTTCATGTTTTTATCCTCGCACAAACTCTTTATAAAAAAATTCCCGCAATGGATTCGGCATTATCGATATTATTGTTCTCCCAATAATTGATGTATAATAATCTGTCTTCCCAATATAATTATTCTCTGCCATATATTGGAATAAAGCTTTCTGTGACATCGCATATTTCCATCCTCCACGTCGCTTATACAATTCTGATCCGGTACGCATCCATAATAACGGAGACTGTATATTATAGCCCTTGCATCCACATTGAAACATTCGTATCCACAAAAAATAATCTTCTAACAAATAAAAATCTCTATATCCTCCCGCTATTTCCACTTGACTTTTTTTATACATTATACATGGGTGATTAAATGGATTTCTAAATCTTGCAAATTCCTTTATTTCACAATCGTATTCAGGCAGAACTCTTTTTGCCTGAATAAAGTCTTTATCATGATCGAATTCCTCTACTATTCCACTTACAATAGCTATATCAGGTTTTTCTTTAAAAATATTTAATTCTCTTTCGCATCTATCCGGCCTTGAGATATCATCGCTATCCATTCTTGCAATCAATTCGTTTTTACAATTATGTATTCCAATATTCAACGCATTACCCAATCCACCATTCTTTTCCAACTGATATACTTTCAATCTTTTTTTAAATTTCTTTTGCATCTCATGGATAACTGCATCTAATTTTTCATTAAGTGGACCATCACAGATAAGTACAAAATCATCTGTCGGAATAGTCTGCTCATATATGCTTTGCATACTTTCTCTCAAATACTCCGGTTTCTCTTTATAATATACCGACATAAGTACCGAATAGTTCTCGCCCATACTCACCATATTCTTCCTTCACACTTTTTGGTGATGACCGTCTACACTTTTAATCTCTCTGCTTTTATCAAAATGGACATTTGCCGTAACCTGTCCTTCCTCCACCCCCTGCGTGCTCTCCGGAAGGAACAGCACCTTCACGGTGGCCAGCAGGATCCGCAGATCCTCCTTAAAACCCGGGTTTGCGATATACATCAGATCCATCTGCAGCTTGTCATAGGGCGTTGTGTTGTACTTTCCATAAACCTGTGCGTACCCGGTAAGGCCGGCCTTGGCCTGCAGGCGCAGCCGAAATTCCGGCATCTGCGCCTCATACTGGGAAGCAATCTCGGGCCGCTCCGGCCTTGGACCCACAAGGCTCATGCTGCCGCCCAGGATATTAAACAGCTGTGGAAGCTCGTCGATCCTGCATTTGCGGATCACGCTGCCGACCGGGGTGATACGGGGATCCCTGTCCCCTGTGGAAAGTCGGGCGATGCCGTCCCTTTCCGCATCCACACACATGGAGCGGAATTTCAGGACATGAAACTCTTTTCCGTTTCTGGTGAGCCTGCACTGCCTGTAAAAGACAGGGCCGCCGTCTGTCAGCCGGATTGCCAGTGCGGTTACGATCATCACAGGGCTAAGGAGAACCAGCGCCGCAAGGCTTAACAGAATATCAGAGAATCTTTTGCAAAAGAGATATTCCGGCGAAGGAGCATAGCGCTCCACCCGAAGGATGGGGAGATGAAACATGTGCATCCTCTTAGCGCCGCTCATGAGCACGTCCCCGATTCTGGGAATCACATACGCCCGGATATCCTTTTCCACGCAGTATTTGAGTATGCGATTGCGCTCATGGCTGTGAATGCCGCTTAAGAACACGGCCTCCATTCCGTCCAGAATGGACAGGTTTTCCATGCACTTCTCAGCAGACGCCGTCACGCATATATCAAACTTCCTGTCCATCCCGTATTCATTGATCAGTCCGTCAAATCCCCGGCGCATGTCGTAGACAATGGCAGATTTCAGCGCCGGAAAGGTTTTGAAGTACCAGCGGTGCACAGACACGGACCAAAGTGCGGACAGCAGAAGCTGGCCCGCCAGTACGCACAGCATCGGATATACAGCCGGAAGCCTCTTGATCAGGAGCCATGCCACAATATAGAGAACTCCGTCTGAGATCAGCATGGCCAGAAACTGGCTGTAAATCATCTCCGAAATCCGGCTTAGGGAAACGAGAAAGCTTTCGTAAACCCTTCCGTAAATGAGATAGAGAATTGCAAAGAGCGCAGTCACAAGGCAGTTGCCTCTCCAATAATAGCGGGAGGCGGTTCTCGGCGCATAGTAATTCACCCAGCATAGGACAAATGGAATGGTAATCAATACGAGATTGATCAGCTTTACCGCCCGAAGCAGGATGTCATGCTTTAGTCTGTCCATAATATCCCCTCTCTTCTTCCGTAACGTTCTCTGTGTATATCCTGTTATCCAGAACGAGATCCATCCCTTCCGGCAGGAATATAACCTTTATGGTTGCAAGGATCATTTTCAGATCCCACGTCAGACTTCTCTGGCCTATGTACATCAAATCCATCTGCAGCCTGACCCTGGTACTTGTGGAATATCTTCCAAAAATCTGCACGTATCCCGTGAGCCCGGCCTTAACCTGAAATTTCAGGGCGTACTCCGGGATCTCCCTCTCGTGCTGTGCGGCTTCGGCAGGCCTTTCCATGCGAGGGCCCACCAGCGCGATATCCCCCTTAATTACATTTAAAAGCTTTGGCAGCTCGTCAATGCGAAACCGCCGGAGCACTTTTCCCACCGCCGTCAGTCTCCGATCCGCATACGGCGGGATACCGGAATCATCCTCCCCATCCGCCCCCGGCCTGGTGGTGCGGAATTTCCGGATGGTAAATTCCTTTTTGTTGATCGTGATCCTCTGCTCCCTTCTCAGTACCGGGCCGCCATCGCCAAGCTTCACACAGGCCGCAGCCGCCAGCATCAGAGGGCTTAAGAAAAGCAGCGCCGCCGTTCCAAGTACAAGATCAAAGCCTCTCTTGATAAAGACATAAAGAAAAGAATCGTAAGCCCGCTGGCAGAACAGGAACGGCAGATTGGCGATCTGAACCGACCTTGCGGAATTGATCAGATACTCCTGTGCATCCGGTTGTACATAGGTTGCAATATTGTACAGGACACATTGTTTGAGGATCTGTTTCTTTGCCGCCGGCGAGACGTCGCACAGAAGAACCGCTTCCGCATGAAACAGCTCCAGTTTTTTCATAATGGAAGAGATATCCCCGTCGGCACGGATTTCCCCAGCCACCTTGAATCTCCATGCGCATCTTCCGAGAACCGCTACCGCGTTTTGGAAGTTCACCTTGTCGTCATAGATAATTGCCAGCCTCTCCACGGTACAATAATGGTTCATCACAAGGATCGCCGGTTTTACCCAGAGGCATGCCGCCGCTGTCCATATGCCGATAATAAGCAGCATGGGGATTATGCTTGGCAGATGCCGGATGAGAATCCATGCCACCAGATACATGGAAACGCCCGTCATGATATTCGTGACCATGTTTGCGTACAGGATCTCGGAGATCCGGCTGATCTTGAGCCAGAAGGATCCGTACAGCCTTCCCATATAGACATATAATCCTCCGCAGACTACCGTGGCCGCATATCTTCCGATGGAATAAAACGGATCATAATAGAACGGGACGTAGTATTTTTTCCAGATAAAATGAAAGAGCAGCAGATTGACCGTTACCAGAAACGCACTGCATATGGCCGTAGTGATCTCTCTCTTTCTCCATTTGATCAGACTCATCCCTGCGCCCCCTTCCGTGAATCAAAGCGTATCCTTTCTTATCAACGTACTGCCGCAAAAGCGGCAGTACGCACCACCACACCCGGAAAGACGATTTCTTATAACTTTTTTACGGTCGTGACACCTTGTAAAGCTTTACTGAACAGCAGGCACTTCAATGAATGCCAGCGTTCCATGGGATGTCATATCGACAACCACATGGTCTTCACGGATCTCGGCCACGGTCAGCTCCACCCATTCACCATCAACGAACTGGTAAACTTTGATGAGCTGTCCGGCCTTTACACCCTTTGCGTAAAAATTAACCTGAGCAGTGCCAAATTTGCCGACTACCTGCGAGGTAGTTGTGACTACGTTGAGCACCTTTCCGCCAAGTACGGCGGCCTGGCTCTTTGCGGAAGCCACGGCTGCAGCCGACGGTTTTGTCAGGAAAAAGATCACGTTGCTGGGCGCGCCGTTGATGATAACGTGTCCGCCCTGGCCCATAGGAGTTACCTCGCTAAGGCCGGGAACGCTCACTACGGCGTTGTTGGTGTATTCACCAACAGATTTCCCCTGTGCTGCGGCCGCCTCCTGTACCGTCGCCGGTACGGAAGATTCCTCCGTAACGGCTGCAGTGGTTGTTGCCACTACCGCTGCGGAAGGGCTCGGCGCCGCACATACGGGCAGTGCGCATAACATAACGCCTGCCAGTGCGAATGCGATTGATCTTCTCATCGGACATTTCCTCCTTTCTTCCCGGATACCCGGGCATCCTAAGTGTGGTCTATATTTACATCTACCGGGCTCTGCCGCAGGGCGGCGCCGTAAGGCGCCGGGCACATGCGCTTACCCGCAGATGGAAATACCAGATATAGCAATTCAAAACAAATCCCGCCCTCACCATTCCACCGTGCGGTCAATCTCTCCCGCCGCATCTCCCACAAGGGCCGCCACAACCACAAACTGCCTGTTGGGATCCCCCTGGCTTTCGGTGGTCAGCGTAATCAGGAAATGGTAAGGCGTCATTTCCTCCCAGCCCTCGCGTAGATTCTTTCCCATCTGTCTGCTCTCGTACAGATCTTTCAAAAACTGCTCACAGCCGGAACCGTAGGTAAAATCATAGCTCCGGATCAGGCTGGTGTTTTCCCTCTCATAAGCGGCAAACACCGTGTAGGTCAGCAGGTTCCCGTCAAGATAAAGATAGACGTCCTCATGCTGTTCAAAAAAATCGGGATCGGCAAACCGGTACAGATCGGCAAAGAGACCGTTTCCCCCATCGCTTTTCCCGTGAATTACCGTATTGAAATCGCACATATTTTTCAGATTGGCAAGCTCCGTATAGAGGGCTCCGCCCTGGTCCGGTTCCCCACTGGCATTGTGGGTCTCATAGTAATCGTCCGCTTCCGGGCTCTGCAGCAGAGGATCGTCAATCCCCGTACCCGGTATGTAAAGCCATGCGTAAATATCCGGATTCTCGGCCTGCAACGCTTCAAAGTCCACTGCGGTATCCGCAGCCGTCTCACCGGCAATCCCGCTCTTCGGCTGCTCCTTCCAGGCGCTGTCCGTTCCCTTCTCTGTCTGAGTAAGGCT
The DNA here is from genome assembly GCA_910579685.1 of uncultured Lachnospiraceae bacterium. GTDB lineage: Bacteria > Bacillota > Clostridia > Lachnospirales > Lachnospiraceae > Suilimivivens. The sequence continues at coordinate 29,226 of CAJTVN010000004.1, forward strand.
TTCCGGTTCCTCCCCGTTTTTCCCGCCGGCGCATCCCGCACACAGCAGGGCTGCCGCTGTCATTGCGGTCAAAAGCCGGAACGCCATTTTGCTTCTTCTCTCAGTCATTTTTCACTTCCTCATAAAATACATCCAGAATCATCTCATAGAGCGCATCCTCATCCGCATAAAACTCCTCGAACCGCTCCCCCATCACCGTCTCCCCCTCCAGCGTCAAAAAGCCATCGGGGGAAAATGAAAAGTCTGCGGCCACGGTCGCCAGATAAGCCGCCTCGTCCATCGAAAGATCCGTCACCATCTGGCTGGAAATCGCACCGTAAAGGTCAAGGGCTGCAGAAAAATCCTTTTTTACCGCCTGCTTTGCCGCACCGATAAAGGCTTCCAAATACTGCTTCTGTCTCTGCAGCCGCCTGTCGGCAGAGGCAAATTCGGCCGTGTCCCTCTCTCTTACATAGACGTAGGCACTCTCACCCGTCAGATGCACCGTCTCGCCCTCCTTCAGCGCACTGTCCGTTTGAGTCAGATCCTCCAGCACCTTCACGTCCACGCCGCCCACCGCATCATTGATGGTGGGGATTGCGCTCATATTGACGGCCGCATAGCCGTGAATGGGCAGGTTGTAAAACAGTCTTCCAACCGCCTTCACCTGGCGCTCGCAGCTCTCCTCCAGGCCGTTCCCGAAGCCGTGCTGGACGGCGATCTGAGCCTTTGTCATGGTCACATAGGCGCCCTCCTCGTTGTAAACGTCAATATCCGCCATGGTATTGCGGTTAATCCCGATCACCCGGATTGCTTTTTCGTCCGGATCCAGGACCGCAAGGAACAAAGCATCCGCCTGGCCGCCGTTTGTTCCCTCCTGCGCCTGTCTCACGTCGCTGTCCTTGTCAATTCCCATAATCAGAAAGGTAAGGATATCCTCCTTGTAAGCATAAACCTTTCCTCTGTATTTGACCCATCCCTCCTGCCATTTGCTCTGCTCTTCCTCGCTCAGCGCCTCTTCGGCCTGTATGGGCATGAGATCCGGCGCAGCCTGGGCCCTGCCAAGCAGACTGGACTTTCCAACCATACGCACGATCTGAAAGGCTGCGGCGGCCGTGGCGGTCAGGATCACAAGCTGGGCTGCCATGACAGACAGGAATCTTTTTCTCTTTGCTCTTTTCCTCTTTTTCCACTTTTCGGGATCCAGCAGCAGATCTTTCTCCAGCTCCGCCTTCCGGTCCCTCTTTTTCTTATTTTCCACATCCACACTCCACACAGTCAAAAGCCTGTTTCTCCACCTTATTCCACCAGAATGGTAAGGGGCACGCTCTGCGAGCGGTTCCCGTCGGAATCCTGCGTGCAGACCGTGACGCGGTAGGAGCCTGCCCGGTCCCTGTCATAGCTGCTCACGCTCAGATTGCGAAACAGGGTTTCATAGCTGTCCTTATCGTCTGTTAGCGTCTCTATTATGTCTACCCATGCCGGCCCCTGTCCTGCCCTGACCCGTATCTCCGATGTCTTCAGCGTAAGTACTGGCGCTGCCGGATTGGCCGTGGGTACGGGCTGTTCCGAAGGCCGTACAGCCTCCCGCCCCGAAGTGCTCTCCAACAGCGTTGCAGCGGATGTCGGATCCAATGCCGGTTCAGACAAAGGCGACGGCGTAATGGAGGAGAGGGGGGAAGGAGACGGCATGATTTCGGTTTCGCCCTCATCCTGCCCATCCTTCCCTCTCTCATAGTCAATTGTCATATGTTCCATCTGCAGAGCTGCGTCAATCCCGGCCTCCATATAGCGGCCCGCACTCTGGTCGTCAAAGACGGCCTCGAACACTCTGGATGTTTTGGCCACATTGCCTGCCCTGTCGCTGACAGCATAAAAAACGACCACGGAGCCGTCCTGGGTATCCTCTATCATTTTCTCAATCACCACCCGGTCCGTGATATCGCCGTCCACATTATCACGGGCCGTAATCCCCGCAAGGAGCTCTGACTGATCCATTCCTTCCCGATAGCGCACGGAAAGCGCCTGGAACTCAAAATGCGGAGCAATGCGGTCCGTCCTGAAATACAAAACCACACAGACAATTATTAAGATCACATTGATTCCGGCAATCACCATGCCGGCCACTCTTCCCTGCTTCATCGGGATTTCCTCCGGTCTCTCAAATATCCTCTATATACTCAATGTCCCCGCCGCTTTCCGGCTTTGGTGCTTTTGCACCGCCCTTTACGCACACGGGTGCGGCTTTCCCCGTTTCTCTTTTCGCAGTTCCCGGGTTGTCTTCCCCATATCTTCCGTAATACTTTCCATAATATTTTCCGTAATACTTCCCATAATGGCCGTAATAGCCTTTTCCGTTCATATCCACCTTGTTGAGCACCGCTCCGAGAATTCGGCTGTTGGCCTTGTCCAGCTGCTCCTTCACATGCTGGACAAACTTGTAGCTCACCGCATTGCACTCCACTACCAGCACCGCTCCGTCGCAGCTTTTGGCCGCCACAGCCGCATCAATGACGCTCCCTAAAGGCGGCGTATCGATGATCACAAAATCATATTTACTGCGGATGATCTGGACGATGGATGTGAATTTTTCCCCTCCCAAAAGCTCGCTGGGGTTGGGCGGCACGGGGCCGGAAAAAATCACATGCAGATTTTCCACGTTTGTCTCACAAATCACATCTTGATAACCCGCCCTCCCTGCCAGGCAGTGGGTCAGTCCGCTTTTTACCGCTCCCGTCCGGTAGCGTCCCACCAGCACGGACTTGCGCATATCCGCATCGATCAGGATCGTCCGGTATCCCGCTTCCGCAAACGCCCTTGCCATCTCCATGGCAATGCTTGATTTTCCCTCATTGGGCGTACAGCTGGTGAGCGCTATGACCTTCACATCCCCTCCGCAAAACTCAATATTGGTTCTGAGCGTTTTGAAGGCCTCTTTCATGCGGTAGTCGTCCATGGATTTATCAAACTGCAATTTTACTTCCTGCATCTTCTGTTCCCTTCTTCTATGACAAAGTTTCATTTTTTCTTTTTCCTCTTTTTCCTGCTTCCGCTCTCGTCCTGCGCCATGGGAATAAGAGCCAGGGTGCTGAGGCCCGCATATTTTTCCAGATCCTCGGCCGATTTCACGGTGTCGTCCATCATAAACTGCACCAGGATAACCACGCACAGAAGTGACATGCCGATAACCCCTCCGGAAAGCGTCCAGACCGCTACCCTGGGGCGCACCTTTTTCGTCGGCATGTTTGCGGTCTCCACCACGTTCACGGCCTCGATATCCATCACGTTCTGGATATGTCCGCTTGCCACCTCACGGATGCAGTTGGCAACGTGCATGGCCTGCACCGGATCGTTGTCCTCCACAGTGATGGAGACGATTCGCGTGTCTGTGGGAGTGGATACCCGAACCCGGCTGAGCAGATCCCCATATTCCATGTCCAGGGATAGCTTTCTTATCACTTCCTCCAGCACGTACCTGCTGTTAATCAGCTCCGCATAATCCTTGGTCAGCTGCGTGCCCATCTGGACGTCGCTGTAGGTAACGGAGGTATTGTCCGTTTTATTCAATATGTAGATCTTGGTGGTAGATCCATAGGCCGGCATCAGGATAAACCGGCTGACGGCAAAGCACGCAAGGGCTGCCAGCAATCCCACATTCAAAATGATCCAGATTCTTCCCAGCAGGATTCCAAATATCTCGAAGAGATCGATTTCAATCCCAATCTTGTTATTTTCCCTTTTGTTCTCCATGGCTTTCTCCCTCAAATATATTCGTCCCTGATCACGCACAGGGGATTGTCCCAAAACAGCCGTTTCGCATACTCCCCGGAAAACTTTCTGCTGATGTATTTTTCACACTCGGCAAGCTGCGGGCTCCTGTTTCCCGCATTATGGGAGTCCGTAGCCACAAAGTGTACCAGACCGTCTCCCAGAAGCCGTTTGGTGAATTGTCTGGCTGCAAATCCGAATTTTCCCATAACGCTTCCCGCATTGATCTGAATATAGCAGCCCATCTGCACCATCTCTTCCACCCGCCCTCTTTGGGAGCTCACGCTTCCATACCGCTCCACGTGGGCAAGGATGGGCCTGTATCCCTGGGAGAGGGCTTCGTAGAGACCGTTGCGTATCGTCCCGAAGCTGTCCATCGGCCCAAACTCGATCAGGACATAGGCGGATCCGGCCATGGTGCAGGCCTGCTTTTCCTCCAGCTTTTGGAACATCCCGCTGTGGAAGTAAAACTCGTTTCCAAGATACAGGCCGATATCCAGTCCTTCTCCTTTCATCCCTTCAAGAAGACGTTCCCGCAAAGCGGCGAGGCTTTCCGGATGCGCATTGTGATGCATGGGCTTATAGTGGGGCGTGAGTATGATACTGTGTATCCCCTGCTTTTGCGCAATCTGCAGCATCTGCATGCTTGTCTCAAAATTTTCGGCTCCGTCGTCTATTCCGGGCAGAATATGGGAATGAATATCTATATAAGATTTCATTTCATTTTTTGTCCTTTTATTTCGTAAATTTTTATAATTTGTGAAAAGCGCCAAAGCGGGCGGCAGTTCGAAACAACGATAGTAATATACTACAAATACTTCCAAAAATCAACTATAACTTTAAAATTGTGGGAATGACTTTGCATTTTGTGAAAAAAAGAGATGGTTTTTGCTATGATTTTGGTCATAGAAAGTTTTGAACCGTCAATTTTTTGGTCACACGGGAAGGAGGCACATATGCCGAAGAGAGGAATAAACATTTACAAGAGGAAGGACGGGCGCTGGGAAGGCCGGATCAAAACAGAGGATACCGGTGGCGGGATACGCAGATACCGGTCGGTCTATGGGAGGACTTATGCGGAAGTGAAAAAAAGGATGGAGTGCGCAAAGACAGAAGGCTTATCCGGCGCTTTTCCCGGGAAACATACCATGGGAGAGGCGTTAAACCTGTGGCTGGAAGAGAGGAAAGGGCACTGGAAGGAGACCACCTATGCCACTTATGAGCATATTGCGCACAAGTATGTTTTTCCAGGGCTTGGCAATGTGCGTCTTGCGGCTATGGACGAGATGCGGATGGAAAAATTTATAGCGGATATCGGCAGGGAGTGCGGGCTTTCAGACAGTTACAAGAGAAATATTTGTGCGGTTGTCGTCAGGGCAATGAAATATATAAAAAGGAGATACCGCTACGCCATCGAGATACCGCAGAATGTCGTTCCGTCAAAAAGGCACCGGGAAAGGCGGATTCCCGGCGAGGGAAAGCTGGCTATCCTGGAGCGCTATCTCACGGAACAGGCCGGGGAAGGCGACGCCACCTGCCTTGGCATCCTGATCGTTCTGTGTATGGGGCTGCGGATCGGGGAGATCTGCGCCCTCACCTGGGAGAATATCAATCTGGAGGAGGAAGTTGTCTGTATCTGTCAGAATCTTCAGCGGGTAAAGATAAATGACGGTCAAAAAAACAGCACGAGAATCCTGGTTCAGACGCCAAAGACGGGATGCTCCCGCAGGACGATCCCGATTCCACCCTGCCTTCTCGCCCTGCTTCAAAAGCAGGCGGCGGAGGGATATCTGATCAAGGGAAAAAGAAAACCATGGGCGGAACCGAGAACACTGCAGTACCGCTTTGCGGGAATTTTGAAGAAATGCGGACTGGAAAACTTTAACTTTCACCTGCTCCGCCATGCCTTTGCCACCCGCTGTATCACGAAGGGCTTTGACGTGAAAAGCCTGAGCGAGATTCTGGGGCACAGCGATATCCAGATTACGCTCAATCTCTATGTCCATTCCACCATGCAGCGCAAAAAGCAGCTCATGGAGCGGTTTGAGGACTGTCTCTATTCCAATGATTGATCATCCCTCAAATGTGCGGGATCACAAATTTTACAGCCGTCAAAATTACCGTCAGCAGGGCAGAATATCTGTCCTGCTTTTCTTTTTCACCGGAGATCAGGAGGAGAGGAACAGAAAATTTCGTTGTTTATAAAATTCTATGAAAAAACAGCCTGTTTTCCTCTTCGAAAACAGACTGCTTCTTTTTTTCCTGTTTTGTTTCTCCGTTTACTTTTCCCAGAATCGTTTAAACTGCACCGGTTCGATTTTGGTTGTCAGCGGCTTCATCTGGTATTCCGGAAAAGCGTCGATGAGCTCGTTTAAACACTGCGCTGTCGCGGTCACTCTGTCATGGGCAAGAAGAACCACCTTTTTCCGGTCCAGGGTGGTAGCTTTGGCATTGGCAATCAGCTCCTGCGCCTGCTTTTCTCCCACGGCGTCCTCCAGACTGGCGTTCCAGTCAAAATAAATGTAGCCCTGCTCCTCCATCCGTTCCACAATCTCCCTGCACACCGTTTTGTTGTAGGCGTTCACGCTGCCGCCCGGAAAGCGGAACAGCTTTACCTCCACGCCCATAATCTCACGAACCGTGTCATACGCCTTCTGGAAATCCTCTATATAGCTGTCCGCACTTTTGTAGAGGAGATTGTAATCGTGCACATCACAGTGAATCCCAACCGTATGGCCTTCCTGTGCGATCCTCTTTGCCGTTTCCGGGTGCTTTCGCACATATTCGCCGATCACAAAAAATGTCGCCTTAATATCCCTCTCCTTCAAGATATCCAGTATCAAATCCGTGTTCTTTGCAGAGGGCCCGTCGTCAAAGGTCAGATACATAGTCTTTGGATGAAAGTAGAGATCGATCCCCCTGACAATCCCCTCCGCAATCTTCTCCTGATATTCCCCGGTGACAAGAAGCCCTCTCTCCTGCGGGTTTGTAAGAAATCCCGTCTCAATCAGGCAGGACGGCATATCCGTCTTTGTGGTGACGCAAAGATCCGATGCTCCCACCAGCTCCCTCTCCACGGCCCCGGTGCTCTTTGCCGTCTCCTGATTGACCAGCCGGGCCAGTCTTTTGCTGTCTCTGAACCTGTCGCTCCCGTCATACCAGGTCTCCACCCCCGCAGCCGTCGCATCCTCGCAGGAATTCTGATGGATACTCACAAAGATAAGCGTCTCCTGCACATTTGCCTGCTCCACTCTCTCCTCCTTGGAAAGATAGACGTCCTCCTGCCTGGAAAGCCTCACCGCATAACCCATTTCGGACAATTTATCGGAAACCAGCAGAGCGATCTGAAGATTGATGTCCTTCTCCCGGATGCTGTCCCTGACACAGCCGTCGTCAAGGCCTCCATGCCCCGGATCTATGACGATCACCGGCTCCTTTTCGGGCTCGCTCTCCTGCTCCTGCTGCGCCGCCTCCTGCATGGCCTTTTCCCGCTCCTGCTGCGCCGCCTCCTGCATGGCCTTTTCCGTCTCCTCCTGTACAGCCTTTTCCCGCTCTTCCTGTGCCGTCTTTTCACGGGCTGCCCTGGCCGCCTCTTCCATTTCGGGGTCTTCCGGAGCCGCAAGCACCCTGCCCGCCGTAAGTAGAGACACTCCCACAATTGCCGCAAAAAGCCACGCATACGCCGACGTTTTTTTTCTTCTTATCTTTCTCTTATGGTACATAAAAAATGATGCTCCTCTCCGGTATCTGACTCCTATTAACTATATTGTCAGCATACAGAAAGGATGCATCAAACATTCATCATTTTTGCATCATATTTGCATCATTTGGAGATTTTTAGAAACAGCTCGTTGATTCCCTCATAAAATCCGATGGTGACAATGGTTCTGTCCTCGCCCATCCCCGCAAAGGCGTATTTCTTATAATAAGGCGTGGTTTCCAAAAGAGGGTTGTCCGTCTCATACTCCCCGGGCGCCTCCAGCCCCATATAAGCGCTCCACCGTTCGATCATGCGGTCCGTATCGATCTCCTCCCATTTAAGCGGCGTTCTCACATAGAACTCGTAAATCTTTCCATCGTCAGCGTCAATATACGCATCGATCAGCCGGTTTTCCTTATTTGCGTTTTTCTGGCTGTTGGACAGACTCATCTTCCAAACCGCCACATTGTTCCTGGGCTCCGGCACGTCAATGGCCGAATACAGCGTCGCATCATAGGCTGACGCCTGCACCTGCCGGATTTCCCCGGGAAGAATTCCCAGCTCCTTAAGCTCCTGCAGCTGCCGGTCACAGGTTTCGTAGATTTCCTTGTCCGTGATTTCCTTTCCGGACGGGCCTTTGCGGTTTACCACAAAGGCATAGGTTCCCGTCAGATCCTGATAATCCATCTCCGTGTCGCGAATCAGCGCGCTCTGCTCGCTTTCCGGAAGGATCTGGCTGTTCAGACACTGGGAAAGAATAAACAGCTTTTCATTGCGGCTCAGCCGGTAACGGTAGCCCTCGTTCTCACCCTCCTCTTCCTGCACGTGGATCTGCCCGATCACCCCTCTGTCCTTGTATACCGCAAGGGCCTCCGGCCCCCATATGGAGAGAACCACTACCAGCAGGGCAAAACAAAGAAGCAAAAGATTAATGATCTGCTTTTTCATGAGTATCCTCCTTCCCTGCGGGGATCACAAAGCCGATACAGCTTCCCCTGCCTGGTTCGCTCTCAATTTCCAGGCCGCTTTGATGGAGGGAGAGTATCTCCGCACAGAGGGCCAGTCCAAGACCTGCGCCGTTGCGGCTTCTGGATCGCGACTTGTCCACCATATAAAAAGCCTCCGTGATCCTGGCCTGCTCCGTTTTGGGAATTCCAACGCCGTAATCCCTGACCGCAAACCGGTAGCCGTCCCGCACCCGCTTTCCCATCACCTCGACCAGACCCCCCGGCTGCGAGGCTTTGCAGGCATTATCCAAAAGATTGATCAGCACGGTTTTGATCAGATCCGAATCCACAAAAACAGAATCCCTGTCATAGGAATACACAAACTGATACCCCTGGCCGTCATCAGAGAAGCCGCTCCTGCCGTCTTTCTGCGGCTGCGCACATCCAAAAGGCATGAATGTGTCCTGCAGATAGGCAAAGAGGCTTTCCGCCGAAACCCTGCGAAGCTGCGCCTGGCCCCGCTTCGTGACCAGAATATCCAGAAGGCGCAACGACATGGTCTCCAGCCGCTTTCCCTCGGTATAAATATAATTGGCGGACAGAAAGCTCTTCTCCTCGTCCAGCTTCCTGGAACGCAGCATATCCGCATAGCCGATGATGGAGGTGAGCGGCGTCTTCAGCTCATGGGCAAACGCTCCCACGAAATCCTCCCTGGCCTTTATCTCCTCCTCCAGCTTTTGGATATTCTCCTGCAGAACCCCGGCCATCTTGTTGAAATCCAGGGTCAGATCTCCCAGCTCGTCTCCGCTTACCTTTTTCGCCCGGTAACCGTAATCCCCTGCCGCCATCTCCCTGGTTGCCCTGGTGAGCAGACGGATGGGCTTTGTCAGCCAGGCGGCGATAAACAGCATGATCACCACTCCCAGCGCCAGCATGAGAATCGTGATCCGCCTGTAAACGGAATATCCCATCGCCCGCTCCGAAAAAACCCCGGACACATCCTTCATGGTTTCCAGATAAAGTCTTCTGTCCAGGGCACTGACGCGGCTCCTGGTCTGTATGTAATATTTCCCTCCGCTCAAAACCACGCGGTAAGCCCTGGTGTTTTCCCCCGCATCCTCCAAAAGCCCGGAATCCGCATCAAATCCGTCGCTCACATAGAGGGTGTTCTTTTCCTCGTCGGAAAGCCGAAGCAGACGGCGCACATCCTGCCCGCTAGTCTCCAGATTGGAAGCGATCTGCTCCACGGTCCCGTTGGGAAGCACGCCATATTTCACCGGCACATTGAGAGCCGCCGTCTCAAACGCAAACCGCAGAATGCTGTTCTCGTCAAGAGCCTGTCCGATCTCCCTCTCCAGAGAGGTCTCAAACACATAATTGACAAAATAAAATCCGCTGAGGCCAAGGGCAAACGCCATAAGGATCATGGTCCACAGCACAAGCTTTACCGAAAACTTCAACTTGATACCTCCAGGCGGTAGCCCACCTTATATACCGCCACCAGATTTTTTTCCAAGCCAAGCTTTTTGCGAAGCCGCTGGACATGGAGATCCAGCGTCCGGCTGTCCGCAAAATATTCTCCCTCCCAGACCTTCTCATACAGAGTCTCCCGGAACAGGGCCACATTGCGGTTCTCCACAAACAAAAGCAGCAGCTCGAATTCCTTGTTGGTAAGGATCACAGGCCTTCCGGCCCTTGTAACCGTCCTGGCCTCCACGTCCACCACCACGTCCCCGATGGTGATCTGTTTTTCCGCCTTGTTGTAGCGCCGAAGCACCGCCTCCACCCTGGCCACAAGCTCCACCACGTCAAAAGGCTTCACCAGATAGTCGTCCGCTCCAAGCTTAAGCCCCTTGACCCGGTCCTTCACCTCATGCTTGGCCGAGATAAAAATCACCGGAATCCTCAGGGGCCGGATGTATTCCATCACGTCATAGCCGTCCGCTCCCGGAAGCATGATATCAAGGAGCACCAGATCATAATTCTCCCTGTCAATGGCCTCTATGGCCTTCATGCCGTCCATAACCGCCGTGCAGTGATACCCCGCCGCCGACAGATTCAGATCGATCAGGTCGCAGATCGGTTTTTCATCATCCACAATCAATATCTTTATCACTCTGATTTCCACCCCCAACAGGCTCTTGCCTTTTCCACAAGCTCCGCCACCGTGCTCTCCTCGTCGCAGCGCACCTTTTTCTTTACCTCCGTGTCCGCATAGAAACCGCCGGTTCTCTGGTAATAAATGGAATAGTCGCTCTCGATCATTAGCTCGTTTCCGTTTCCCTCGTAGCTGTAACGGGCCAGCACCAGGATATCCTTCATCCCGTCCCCGTCAATATCCCGACAGGTAATCCCCTTCAGCGCATAGAGATTATCAAAATCCCCCATGGGCTGAAAGCTCCACACAATGTTTCCCTGCTCATCGATCAGATAAATCATAAAGGTGGAAAAATTAGCCATTGTGTACGTGCCCGGTACCACCTCCAGTCTTCCCAGTTTTTCAAACCGTCTGGGATAGCACTGCTCCTGGGCAATGGAGAAACCGTTTCCGAGCAGCTCGCTGCGGCTTGTGGCCGTGTAGAGAAATTCCGTGGAATAGCCGTCCCTCACAAAGGCCGTGATGCTTTCCACGCTCTTGTTCATTCCGAAACGGTTGATCTTATCGGAGATCCGGTAATCCCGGTAAAAGCCCTCTTCGCTCTGGAACAGCACGTCCCCGATCTTATAGGGCTTTCCCGCATAGGCTCCCTCCCGGTTTGCGCAGGTTGTGATCAGCACGATATCCATAAGTCCGTCCCGGTTGAGATCCTGAAAGGAAACTGCCGAAATGCTTTTTACAGGCTGCTCCAGCTCCCCCGTCCTTCGGTTGTTGGTTTCCAGCTGATCCGTCCGCTCCACCACCGTTCCGTCCGCCTTCGTAAAGAACAGCGCCAGACGGCTGTATTTCTCCTCCAGTGCGGGAACCAGGCATACCTCGCCAAAGCGCTTCGTCTCAATCGCAAAAACCTGATCCTCGATCACGCGGAAACCGCCGGGCCCGATGTCCGCCTGCTTTTCAATTCCCTCAAGCCGGCGCTGGTAATCCTCGTAATTCGCAAGAAGCTTCTCGCTTTCTTCCTCTGCGGCGCAGACCACGGAGGGACAGAAGCCCGTTCCCCAATCCGGGTGCAAAAAACCTGTCAGAAGAACCGCCAACGCCAGGGCCGCCGCCCCATAACCCTTTCTCTTTCTCAAAAAGCACTCTAACTTTTCCTTTGTCTTCACAGAATCTCCCCGCATCATCCATTCGTTTCTGCCATCCGCCCCTTTATCTGCGCAATGGCTTCGTTTACCCTCTCCCGGAGCCGGAGAAGGTAAGCCTCCTCCTGCGGATATTCGTCAAAGGCCACCTTCTCCCCATCAATCAATTCCAGAACCTTCTCTCTCCCTGCCAGCCTCTCAAGCGCCGTGAACGCACAGTAATCCGACATGGCCTCGTCCATCAGCATCTGCCGTATGGAACCTTCCGGTTTTCCGTCCGCTCCCGGATAAACCAGAAACGGGTCGCCGGAGGGAAACGACCCGTCAGCGTCCGTGCTCCGGTAAGGATCCACGGAATAAAGAGAGCGCTCCGAATAATAAAAATTATAGCCCCAGTGGAGAAATCCGTCCAGCCGGTATTTGTACAGAAGCGTGCCCAGGATCCGGGTGCGGTATCCAGGAAGTGCAATAAAGCGGTTTGGCACATCCACGCACTGGGATGTGCAGTAGTAACACCACAGACGCTCCGGGCGTTTTTCCAGAAACGGCTCTATGGCGTCCACCGCACAGACCGGCTGGCGGACCAGGCCCTTCTCATAGAAATCATAGTGAGACAGGGCGTCGATCATCTCATAACCCTCAAGGTCCGGCGCAGCCGCCTCCCACGCCTTCCGGTAAGATTCCAGATGATCCATGGAGGGCTCGTCGGATATATGAAAATAACATTTTTGGCTGATTCCCATGTCCGCAAGCTCCTTTTTCAGGGCTGTGAGAAACTGATGAAGGAACGTTCGGTACGCCCCGCCGGCAGCGTCCGTGTCCCAGCCGAAGATCTGCACGTATTCCCCGTTCTTCACCGCCATGATCTTAGGGGCCGCCTTCGCTCCCCACTGGGTGAACAGATGGGAAAACTCAAAGTATTCGATCCCGCACTCCCGGGCCATGTCCACCCATCTGTGCAGCTTTTCAAAGCCGAATCCATATTTCCCCTCACCGAGGACCGTCACATCCACCAGCTGTACCGTAGGGCGCTCACCCCATACAGCCGTGTCCAGGGGCGGCGTGAAAACAGGGGTGAGGAGCATATTGCACCTGTGCTGCGCCGCCGACTTCACAAAGGCTCTGATAATCTCCCAGTGCCTCTCGGAAAACACTTCCACCTGATAGTAATCCGCCAGGCAGTCGCTGTGGAACCACTCTGTATGGGGGATGGGAAGCGGGGGAAGCACATAGTCCACAACCCGGCACAGGATCTGCGGCTCGCAAAGCACCGCACCCTGCGCCTCCATGCGGATCTTCACCGGATAATCCCCCGCCTCCATGCCCTCGTCCAGCTCCACGTCGATCCAAAGGCACCGCCACTGGCCGGCTACCAGCGGAAATCCCCGCCCGGAAATCTCACTGAGCCGGTCCGGATACAGTCCCGGTCTGTCGGTGAGATATCCCGGATCCCTCCTTGTGTGGCAGGGGTACTCACATGGCACGAGATTCACCGTGCGCACGTGCACCCGATCCGCTATGGGCGATACCACCGCAGCGCTTCCCCGTTCCCGCCTTCCCCCGCCCCAATAATAGGCGATCTGAAAGGAAAGCGTCTCCCCCTTCAGGCCTGTCATTCTCTTCTCCTGCAATTCCTCCATGTTTTCCCCGTCAGAAAACACCTTGCACAGGGAAGATACGAGCTTATACTCAAAACCCATCTTTCATTCCTTTCATTTCTCTTACTGCTGATAGACAAAAGGGGAATCAAATATTTTTTATTTGATTCCCCTTATAATGCCTTTCTCTCCGTCTCCTGGTTCTGTGGCGAATCTCCTGAGTCTCTCATTGCCAATGCCGTGAAGAGGCAAATTCATCATCTGAATTTTTATTATAAATTTTATCACCTTTCTCCGCTTCGAACAAGCCTTTTTCCATAAATTGTGTTAACACGATATATGATTTCCAAAGTATGCTGTCCCGTCTCATTCCTTGGCGGCTCTCAGAACTCCGCACCTGCAGGATTACTGCCCTTATGCGAAGAAGGAAATAATCAGTGCCACCACAAATCCGGTTCCGCCTACTAGCGTCTCCATGATGGTCCATGTTTTCAGTGTGGTCTTCTCGTCCATTCCCACCAGGGACTTTACCAGCCAGAAGCCGGAATCGTTGAAGTGGGAGCATACCGTCGCCCCGCCGGCAATAGCCGCCGTGGTGCAGGCAAGATACAGGGGCGAGAGGTTTGCGATCTCCGGCATTGCCGCAATGATTCCTGCCGCCATGGTCATGGCAACGGTAGCGGATCCCACGGAGATGCGTACCAGGGCCGCCACAATAAAGGCCACAATCACGATAGGCAGCGCCGCCGAGGAAACCGCGTTTCCGATCACGTCGCCCAGGCCGGAATTCTGCAGCATATAGCGCAGCACGCCGCCGCAGGCGGTGACAAGGAGAATCATTCCCGTAGGCTCCAGAGATTTTGTCATGATCTTCTCCAGCTCTTCATTGTTGTAGCCGTGCTTGTAGCCGAGCAGAATCATGGCCGCAACCGTCGCTATGGTCAGCGCCACAAAGGGCTCTCCCAGAAAGCCGAGAATGGGCTGCACGCCGCTCATGGCAGGCACTACCTTGGCAACGGAATTCAGAATGATAAGTACGAGGGGGATCAAAATAATTCCCACAATGGTTCCGAATTTCGGAAGCTTGGATTCGTCATAATCCGCCTGGTTCGCCACATGCTCGGGAACCGGAACATTGTATTTTTTACCGCAGATAGAACCCCACACGGGACCTGCCACGATCATGGAACAGATTCCGCAGAAAATGCCCACCAGGATCACCCATCCGAGATCCACGTTCAGCATGGTCGCCACCAGCACCGGGCCCGGCGTGGGCGGAATAAACGCATGGCCCACGGCAAGCCCCGCAAGCAGCGGGATGGCATAGAACAGGGAGGAACGGTTCGTTCTCTTTGCCAGGGAAAAAGCAAGGGGAATCAGAATAATCAGGCCTGCGTCAAAGAACACCGGCATTGCGATCACCAGTCCCGTGATTCCCAGGGCCCAGGCCGCCTTTTTATCCCCGAATTTCTTTACCATGGTGACCGCCAGGGTCTGGGCGCCGCCGGAAATCTCCAGAATTGCGCCGAACATGGATCCAAGGCCCACCAGCAGCGCAATCCCCTTAAGCGTGTTTCCGATCCCGTCGTTGACCGAGGTGACTATGTCTTCAAAAGACATTCCGGAAATCAGCCCGATGGCAATGGCTCCCACCAGGATGGCGATCATTGCCTGAATTTTAAATTTAATGATAAGAACAAGTAAGATGACAAGCCCCACCAGAGCGGCTATAACGAGCCTGGTCGGATTCGCTGCTACTGCTTCCATGTACATACCCTCCTAATTTTTTATTGTTATTCCTTGTTGCCGTGATGCCTGCGGGTTGTTGCGCACCGCATGCTTATACCCCTGGCATCATTCCATATACCCGCCCTTCATGGGTGATACCGCATGTTCGGAATAAATTTTGAGCACGCCTTTGGTGTACTTGGGTGTCTTGGGCTTCCAGGCCTTTTTCCTCTCCTCAAGGATCCGTTCAACCTCTTCCCCCGGAAGTTCCTGTCCCTTCACGCCCACGATTTCCAGAATACGCTCCGGAATGTCGATCCGGATCAGGTCGTCCTCCTCCACCAGGGCGATGGGGCCTCCGTCCGCCGCCTCGGGCGACACATGGCCGATTGCCGGTCCCTTGGATGCGCCGGAAAACCTTCCGTCCGTGATCAGGGCGATGGACTTTCCAAGTTCCGGGTCAGAGGAAATTGCTTCCGTGGTGTAGAACATCTCCGGCATCCCGGACCCCTTAGGCCCCTCATAACGGATGAACACTGCGTCTCCCGGCTGAATCCTGTGGGAGATCACCGCCGCAATGGCATCCTCCTCGCAGTCAAAGGGCTTTGCCCTGAGCACGGCCCTGAACATTTCCTTCGGCACTGCGGAGTGCTTGACCACGGATCCCTCCGGAGCCAGGTTCCCCCTCAGGATTCCAACGGTTCCGTCCGTTCCGATGGGATCCTCAAAGGTACGGATCACGTCGGTGCGCTTTAATCCCCATTTTTTCAGATATCCCTCGCACTTGTCATAGAAACCGTTTGCCCGAAGCTCCTCCAGATTCTCTCCCAGAGTCTTTCCCGTCACGGTCATCACGTCAAGATGCAGCATGGATTTGATTTCCTCCATCACTGCCGGAACGCCTCCCGCATAATAGAAGAACTGGGCAGGCCATCTGCCCGCCGGACGGATATCCAGAAGATAATGGGCTCCCCGGTGCATCCGGTCAAAGGTATCCGCATCAATCTCAATTCCCAGCTCGTGGGCCGCAGCCGGGATGTGGAGCAGGGAGTTCGTGGAGCCCGAGATCGCCGCATGAACCATAATCGCATTTTCAAAGGCCTCCCTGGTCATAATGTCGCTGGCCTTAATTCCCTTTTTCACCAGCTCGATGATCTGTTTTCCCGCCTTATAAGCCATCTCCTTCAGATCCTCGCAGGTTGCCGGCATGAGCGCGGATCCCGGAAGCATCAGTCCAAGGGCTTCCGCCATGATCTGCATGGTGGAGGCGGTTCCCATAAAGGAGCAGGCTCCGCAGGAAGGACAGGCATTGTGCTTGTAATAGGTCAGCTTTTCCTCCGTGATCTCCCCTCTCTGGCACATGGCCGAATAAGCACCGATCTGCTCTAAGGTCAGAAGATCCGGCCCGGCGTCCATCACGCCTCCCGTAATCACAATGGAGGGCATGTCGAGCCTTGCAAGCCCCATGAGACAGGCGGGAACGGATTTGTCGCAGCTTGCGATAAACACGCCTCCGTCAAAGCCCGTGGAGTTGCCGTGGATCTCGATCATGTTGGTGATCATGTCCCGATGCGCCAGGGAATAGTTGATTCCGTCGTGCCCCTGGGCGATTCCGTCGCAGATATCCGTGGTAAAGTATTTCGCTCCCTTTCCTCCGGCCTCGGTAATTCCTCTCACCGCTTCCTCTACGAACTGGTTCAGATGCGCACTGCCGGGATGGCTGTCCCCGAAGGTGCTCTCCACCAGGATCTGCGGCTTGTCAAGATCCTCCACGGTCCACCCCATTCCGATTTTCAGAGGATCATTTTCCGGCGCCAGTGCCCGGACTCTCTGGCTGTTCAGTTCCATAAAAATCTGCCTCCTTCTATGTTATTTTTGCTTTCTGAAACGATTTTTTCATACATCAGACTACTCACACATCTGATGGCCTTATTTATTTTATCATACATATTTTACCTTTGAGGCGCAAGTCATCCTGTCCACTTCCTACTTTTTGGCAAAAACAGACTCTTTCCTTTTGTATATTCTGCACAATTATCCTGCCGTCAGTCAAAAAAATAAGGGATTCTCCGAAATTCTTCTGTTTTTATTGGCAAAAGTCATCAGACGTCTTTGCCCCTACACTGTTGCGCTCCGCAATGGCGTCAACCACCGCCCTGTGAGTCAGGATCGTCTGAAAAATCTGTTCCTGTACCCGCTCCGCCAGCAGGGTGTTTTTGATATCGGAAAAACGGTTCCTTTTCTCTCCTCCACTCTATTATTGCTCTGAAATTTCGGTCTCATCCCTTTTTCTTTCCATGCGTGTAAAAAATGAGCCGATATCCTCTATCGACTCATTTTTCTACTTTCGCTTTTCTCTTAGAATGCGCTGTATGCTCTTTACCGAGAGATAATATTTCTCCGCCAGCTCCCGCACCTGCGCTCCCGCAAGATACTCGGAATAAATCTGCTGGTTCCGCATAAACAGCTCCTGTTTGATTTCCGTCCCGGAGCCCCATTCCAACCGGTTCTCAGACTTTCTTGGAATGTAAATGTTCTGCCCGTCCACGTACTGCTGAATCAACTCTATGATTTCAACCGGCAGAATTTCTTCTGCTTTTCTATAGCCCATGTTTGCCTCCTAAATTCAGATTTCTTTCAGGAAAGCATTGGCTATAACAATTCAATTATGATTGCAATAGCCCATGCTATGCAAACAGTCCATATCTGGTCATACGCTCTTTCACCTCTTTCTCTAATCCTCGTCCGGATATTTTTTCAATATCTTCTCAAATTCAGACGCAGCCTCCTCAAACGCCTGCAGGACTTTTGGGGAAAAGCTTCCATATCGCCCGTTCATAATCATCTGCTGCGCTTTCTCCGGTTCATAGGCGGTCTTATAAACACGTTCCGTGGTGAGCGTGTCATAGATGTCCGCCAGGGATACGATCTGAGCAGCAATACTGATCTGCTCTCCCTTCAAACCATCGGGATAACCCTTTCCATCATATTTTTCATGATGATGCCTTGCAATATCACAGGCATAATCGAAGACGGCCTTATCGTTCAGACGGATCGATTTCTGTATGATCTCCGCCCCTTTTGTGGTATGGGATTTCACCAGCTCGAACTCATCCACCGTAAGCTTGCCAGGCTTTAGGATAATGTGATCCGGAATCGTAATCTTCCCGATATCGTGAAGCGCACAGGCCCATCCGATCTGCATCAGCTTCTCGTTTGTGAGCTCATATTCCGAATAGAGCTTCATAATACTCTTTCCGAGGCATATGGAAAACTCTCGGATCCTCTTAATATGCTGCCCGGATTCCAGATTCCTAAACTCCACAATACTGCTCAAGGAATCAATCAGGATCCCGTTTAGCTGATTCAGTTCCCTTGTCTTTTGCTTTAAGACATCATTCTGCTTCTGGATGCTGTCATTCTGCTTCTTGACAACGATCTCCAGCTTCATCTTATACGCAAACCACCCGATGGCATTACTGACCACCTGCCTTACCACATCAGACTGATACGGTTTTGGGATGTAGCTCACGATTCCGTATTCATAGCCTCTCTTTTCCAGATCGGATGACCCCTCTCCCGTAATCATGATAAATGGTATTTTGGAGAGAATCTTTTTTTCTTTTAAACGTTCCAGCACCTGAAAACCGTCCATGACCGGCATCAGATAATCCAGAAGCACAACGGCAATGGAAGAAAAATGCTTGTTTAGCAGCTCAATTCCGTCCTTTCCGTTTTCCGCCTCCAGAATATTGTAGTCGTCCTTAAACAGTTCAACCAGCATGGCACGTTCGATCGAGTTATCTTCAACGATTAGTATTGTGTCCCGTTTCATAATCTACCCAAGCTTTCTTTGATTTATATAGTTACCATTGCTACCTTGTTGTTGCGAAGTTTAAAAACAACCCGCCTTACTTCGGACGGCACCACATGCTTTATGGTGTTTATAATGATTACGCTCCCCTCATGCGCAATTCCCCTGACACAGACAGGCATCTTCATGGTCTGGTCCGTCACATTTGTCAGCCTGGATATTTCCGCATCCAACTCGGCCAGTTCCTGGTTCTTGGCAAGAATCGTGGAACGAACCTTCTTCATGGCCTCCTCCGAAACCGGTCTCGCCACTGCCTGCATCCGGACTAACTTCTTCCAGCCGCTTTCCAGCGCAAGCAGCTCGGCCACAACAAGCTCCCTCTTTTGGGCAAATACGGCCTGCTCTTTGTCGTATACTTCATTTCTGCCGATTTCCAGCAGTGTTACAAGATGCGACTTATTTCCCAGATTAAAGGTATCCACTCCCTTTACCGCACAGATTCTTCCCCCAAGGAGCACTCCCCTGCTCCCGGAAACAATCACTTTTCCCATGGTGTTGATATCGCTGTTCATAATATAATTGGCCTTGACATTACCCACCGCATTGATATTCGCCGCCTCAAAGAAGCTCCCGGAAACCTCTCCCCCCGCATCAATAAAACAATCGTGCTTGGAGCAGCTCCCCTTTTTGATCATGATATTTCCGCCGGCAATCAATCTCGCCGTCTCCACATTGTGTTCAACGATAATATCGCCGGTCACCTCGATATATCCGCCCGAATACACGCTGCCGATCACATATACGGAGCCGTCCACCTCCAGCTTGCCCGTGGTGGAGGTCACATCCTCCCGTACCACCAGCATATTGCTGATGATGATCTGATCATTGATATATTCAAATTTACCGTTCATCTGGGAAACATACGTCACGCCGTCATCCAAAATGGTGAAGCCCTCCCCCCTGATGGGTTTCAGATCGTTTCCGTTCTCCGCATGTATAATTTCCCCGTAAATATTTTTCCCGTCCGTGCCCTGTCCCGCCGGATGATAGACGGCAATCCGCTCATCCTTTTCGACCATCTCAAAGGCTTCTATATTGACATAGTCCACTCCGCCGTCCGGAAGCGGCGCAGGAATCCGGGGAAGATCAAGCCTGACAAAAAACTCAAACCAGCCGTCCTTTCCTTTCGCAGCCGGAATCCCTTCCGCAATCAAAATCCTTTTGTTGGATCTTTTCTTGTCGATGAGATCGGCGATCGCATCCGGCTTAATTCCAAAGACGATATTTCTTCTCTGCAGCTCATCGTAGATATCTTCCTTCGTAATCAAATTCGCCACGATTTTCGGTATATAGGCATAGGCTCTGTTTCCGTTGTCTTCTATGGAAATGTCGAACTGACTTTTCATCCGCATGCTAAGAAGCGAATCCTTTCCGCCATGAACGGGTGTCTTAGCCTGTTTGTGGTCTATCAGGGCAAGACGCTTCTCCTTCATGTCCGTAGCGGAATAAATCAGGCTGTCATACAGGGATACGTCCAGGCCGCTCTCCAGTCCCAGGCGAATCTCCCTCATCTGCAGATGACTGAAAAGGACATTGGAATAGACGGATATGTCAAGCTTCTTTTCCAGGCCGAGGCGGATCTCCTGCATTTGCATCCAGTTATATTTGGGATCCGCATAGCGGGAAACATCCAGCTGCTCGCACAGGCCTATGCGGATCTGATTGATCTGCGGCGTACACATTTCATCCTTCAGCCATTTGTCAATCGGCAGCCGGTTCAGCAGTGCGGTACGTATCTCCTCCAGTGAATCATCCTCAAAGCCCCTCTCAAGATATGGCATGAGATCAATCTCAGAATAAAGGGCGAGACGGATCTGCTTCATGGTGTCATAACTGTATGCGGGATCCGCATACACGGAGACATCCACCTTATCCTTGAGCCCCATGCGGATCTGCTCCATCTGCAGCCAGTCAAACTCCGGATTGGAATATACGGAAACATCCATTCCCTCTTCTTTTCCAAGCCGGATCTGCTGGCTCTGAGCCTTTAAATATTCTCCGTTTTCTGTTAGGAGAAATTGTGCGTTTTTCAGTTTCTTTTCGTCGAAATCCAGGTTACCCATTTTATATTCCCATTCTTTCCCTGATGCGGGAGCCGGCTGTTGGCTGGCGCGCTCCGTCTTTTAGTCAGAAAAACAGTATAATCTTTTTGATTATACCAAATCCCCGCCAGGAAGTCTACTGGTTTTGTCTGGAATTCACGAAAGCAATTTTTGAGATTCTACCGCCCGATCCCCCGGTCAACAATCCTGCCGTTTGTGGCGTCAATGGTAAGCAGGCTCTCGTAGGAGCCGCTGCTCACATAGGAAAAATCCTCCGTCTGCACGGGCTCTCCGGAGGCGGTAAAAATCTTTCCGTCCTTATAGATCAGCTCTCCGGAAGCGATCTTCGCCTCGATCTCGTCCGCATAGGTAAGCGTCTGCGAGCCAAAAAAGTCCCACACCGGCACCATACTCCCTTCCCCGGTGCCATTCTCATCCCGGACTCGCATATAGCCAAGCCTCACCTCGTTAATGACAAAGGAGGCCGAAGCATCCCCGCTTTTTGCAAGCCAGCCGTACTTCTGAAAAATCATTTCCTCAAAAATATCCTGGATATCGGAAAAAGGCATAAGGAACACATCTTCGTCGGATTTCTTCTCGATGTCACAGGGATTTACCCAGACAAAGTCCGTAAGGCCCTTTTCGTCAAAGACCATATGCAGACTCTCGTAAGGCCACACCGCCAGATCCCCATCCACAGTCTGTCCCGGATCATGGGTATAGGTCACGGGTATTCCGTCCAGCACTCTGGCAAAATGAATCCCATATCCGATGGCTCCCGGAATCGTCTCTTCCTCCTCCGCACCCTCAGTAAAAGCCTGGAAAAACTCTTCTCCTGCGGGTGCGAAATCCGAAAAGCCCATCTCCTGCGCCAGGGCCTGTGCCTTCTCCCTGATCTGCTGCCGGTCAAGGCCCGCAGGCACCGCCTCCTCCTCAATCTTCACCCAGGCATCTCCCACGCTCCTGTCCTCGCTTCGCACTTCCATCTGCGCCCACAGCCAGTCGGACTGAAAATTATTGTTAAGCACAAGCCAGTAGTTCTCCCCGTCCACAGTGGCATTTCCCTCCAGGAAATTTTCCTCCCAGGTATCTTGCCCCTGAGATGTCTTCTCCACATAGGGAACCACCGCCTCAACATCCTGAATGACCGGTTCGTCCAAAGCGGCCGCAAGCAGGCCTTCCCACATTGCGATTTTCTCCTCATAGGTCTCTTCCTTTCCGTCACTCACCACAGCGCCCGGGTTTTCTGCTGCCTTTTCTTTCAACGCTTCAATCCTCTCCCGGATCTCCCCACTGGTAAATCCATTGCTGCCTTCCATTGCCTCCCTGTCCCTGCACCAGAGAGGAGCATCCTTCAAAATCACTCTCTTCACAGCATCAAGATCCTCCTGGGCAAAAGGCCTTCCCGTCACCTTATACTGCTTAAAGCCCGCTCCCTCGGGCAGGACTACTTCCGCATCCACCCGCACTGTGAGAGCTTCTTCCGACAGCTCCGCCTCATACCTGTCCGGTGCCTGCACCTGCCGGGCGATTCCATCCGCAGATGCGTTTCCTCCATTTTCGCCCAAAGCCTCTTCCCCTCCGGAAGCTTCGCCTTCACCGGAAGTTTTATCCCCGGTTGTATCCTGCCCCGCATCACCGTTTTGCTCCGTCCCTTCCCTGGGAAGTGCCAGCTGCTCCGTGGTTTGTCCCATACCTCCGCAGCCCGCCATGCTCATCACCGCCGCAAGCCCTGCCGCCGCCAGAATAACGCCAATCCTTTTTGTTCTCATTCTCATACCTCCAAATACTTTTCTTTCTCTTCCGGGATTTACCGCCTTTGGCTAAATGCCAAAGGCTCCCCTCCTCGAAAAGCATACGATATTATCCTGTAAAAGGTATTCAGCAAACTGTAAACAATTTGTAAAACCCCCTTCTTTATTCCTCCGGAAATATCACCGAGACCGCAGTTCCCTTCCCCACCTTGCTCTCAATACAGAGCCGGGCCCCGTGGAGCTGCGCAATCCTGACACACAGAGAGAGCCCCAGGCCGCAGCCTCCCTCCTTCCTGCTCCTGGCCTTGTCCACCATATAGAAGGCCTCCGTAACCCGCCGGATCTCCTCCCCGGGAATCCCGCAGCCCTGATCCTTCACCGTGATCCGGTTTTCTTCTCCCAGAAGGAAAACCGTGCCGCCTTCCGCGCTGGCTTTTGCCCCGTTATCAATCAGATTCACAAGAAGACTGGTAAAAAGATCCCTGTCCACCTTCCGATCCTCCATGTGACAGGAATGCACAAGGGATATCCCCCTCTTTCTCAGATGAAATTCCTCCAGGGACACCACCTGTAAAAACAGCTCCTCCATCCTTGTCTGTTCCAGATGTATACTGTCATTGTCATACATACCCACAAGGCTCATAAGCTTGCCGGACAGACGCTCCAGCCGCCTGCACTGCTCATAGATATGCAAAAGCGCCCTCTCCTTCTGTTCCTCCCTCAGGTTCACATGTAGCAGGGAATCGGAATAGCCGATGATGGAGGTCATGGGAGTCTTTAACTCGTGGGCAAGGCTTCCAAGCATCTGCCTGCGGCGCTCTGATTCCTCCGAAAGCTCCCTCACCTGTCCCTCGATCCTCTCCGCCATGGCGTTAAAATCAGCGGCAAGCATCCCCGTCTCGTCCCTGGTGCGCACATCCGCCCGCCTTGCAAAATCACCCTCCCGGATATCCCTGGCCGCCCTCTGCAGCTCCGAGAGAGGCCGCAGAATCCTTTTTGCCAGAAAAAACACCAGGAGGACGGCAAGAACCGCCATCCCAAAATAGACAGCCAGATAAAAAAAGGCCTGGTCACGGATATCCCTGTAGAGAGAGGAAATATCCCTGACCAGGATCAGTCTGTAATCCCCGCCTTCCGTCACCGGTATTTTTTTTCCCGCAAGGAGGATATACTGCTCCCCCCGTCTCTGGATAACGCTGAACACCTTATCCCCATTCCACCTCTCGTCCCAGGGGTTTGCCAGCTCAAAGGACGTCTCATTGCAGATCACCTGATCCGGCCCCACGAGAATGTACTGCGACGCATCATATCTTTGCAGAAGAAAACCGAGATAAGAATTCCTGGTAGTATCGCGATACTCGCCAAGGGAGCTGCTCGCAATCTCCCGGGAGAGCGCATACGCCGTGGATTTCAGCTGCTGTTCATAATTTTCCATGGTTTTTCCCTGGTCATAGCTTGCGGAGTGGCTGATCACGATCCCCGCAAAAATCAGACTGGCAATCAGGAGAACCGATACCGTCACCAATGATAATTTCTGCCAAAGCTTCATCTATTCCATATCCTCCAATCGATATCCTGTCTTGGAAATGGTCCGGATCACGTCATGGAAGCCCAGCTTTTTGCGAAGCTGTCCGATATGCACGTCCACGGTTCTGGTCTCTCCCACATAATCCGTTCCCCAGATTCTGTTAAGCAGCTCCTGCCTGCTGAACGCTATGTTCTTTTCCAGTGCAAGCGTTACCAGGAGCTCATATTCCATGGGCTTTAAAGCCACTCTCTCCCCTTTTCTCATGACGCTGTGCTTCTCCAGATCAATGACCACGTCCCGGATCTGTATCTGTCTGCGTCCCCTTCCGGTTCTTTTCAGCACCTTTTCCATCCGCACCAGAAGTTCCAGCACCTCAAAGGGCTTAACGATATAGTCCTCCGCTCCCGCCTTGAGACCGTGTACCTTGGAGACCACGTCCGCCTTTGCCGTCAGGAAAATAACAGGTATCTTCGCCCTCTCCAGATCCTCCAAGAGAGCAAAGCCGTCCTTTCCCGGCAGCATCACGTCTACAAGGGCAAGAGAGATTTCCCCGGCCCTTTCTCCGTCGGCCTCCGTCCCGGTTATGAAGGCCTCCGCCTCCAGTCCGTCAAGGAAAGGGACCGGCTCATAGCCGGCCGCTTCCAGATTCATGCAGATCAGCTCTGATATGGAATTGTCATCCTCGATCACCAGAATTTTGGTTTTCACGTTCCGCCCCTCCTGTGTTCAATCTATTTTACCACAGAAGGAGAAAGAAAAAAGCATCAAATTGTAAACAATTTGATGCTTTTTCCTCCTATCCTCCGCTATTCCCGTTTTGCCGGTATCCGTATCTCCACCACTGCACCGCAGTGCTCCGTCATATTGAAAAAATTGATCTCCGCCTTATCGCCATACATGATCTCAAGACGTTTCAGAGTGTTCTGTATACCCACGTGCTTTCTGCCATTGTATTCAATGCTTTTATTATTTTTGATTTTGTACAGGGCCTCGTCTGTGAAGCCTTCGCCAGTGTCCGAAATACAAATATAGAGATAATCCTCTCCCCTGTACTTCTCCGCCACAATATAGAGCGTGATCTCCACGGTTCTCTCAAAGGTCACTCCATGATTTATGGCATTTTCCACAAACACCTGCAGCACCAAGGGCGGGATCAGGCATTCTTCCACCCCTTCGTCCATAATCACCTCAAACTGGAAGAAATCCTCATATCGGAGCTTCTGTATGGCAATATAGTCCCTGATATGGGCCACCTCCTGCCTGATCTGACGCAAAGCATAGGAATCATTGATCACGTACCGGAGATAATCGGAGAGCTTCTCGGATATCTCCAGGATGTCCTCCGCATGGTGCATTTCCGCCATTCCGTGAATCACGCTGATGCAGTTCAGGTAAAAATGCGGCCTGATCTGCTCCTGCACGTATTCCAGCTCTGTGCGGCTGTGCAGCAGCTCCTTCTCATAGACGGCGATCTTGAGCGACTGGATCTGGCGCATCATCTCCCGAAACTCCTTACTGGCCATCTCCAGCTCCATGATTCGGTTGTCTTCTATATTATGAAGCCATTTCTCCTCCTCAGGATCACTGAGTTTTCTAACAAACTGGTGCATGGGAGTGAGAATCCTCCGGTAGTAGCCGAAAGCGATCATAATGATAATCAGAATAATGCCGACTGCAAGGGCCGTGCTGACAAACTGCAAAATCATGATCCGATCCAGGATCCCTTCCGTTGGCGCTATAAGAAGATTCAGCTGTCCAATCCTGCCGAGTTGATAGGAATGTACCGTGGATCCTGCAAATCCCTTCTCCAGAGCCTGCATCACCATCCTCTTTTCCTGCTCTTTCTGCTGCATCACAACCTCACCGCTCTCGGTGACAAAAAAGGGAATCCCCTCATACCCCAGATTGCTGATGTTAAAATTTGAAAACAGATCATCCAGACTGATGATACAGCCCACAACCTTTCCTTTCACCTCATAAAAGCAAAACAGGTATATATCATCTCTCACCAGGAAAAAATTCCATTCGGAACGTTCCGTTTGTCCGGAAAGATACCCTTTTATCATCTCCTTCAATCCCAGAGCCAGTTCGCTCTTGGTACTCATGGGAAAATAGAGATGGTTGTCCAGTATCAGAAAATCCGCTGAAACCACATATTCATAAAAAAAGTACTTGCCGCCATAGCGGATCCGCAGAATTTTGTTCAGGGAAACGATATCCTCCAGCAGCTTGTAATAAGCCGTCATGTCCGGCGTGATGTCACAAGGCAGGCTGTCAATATCTTTATCCTGCTGGATCAGATACACTATCTCCGAGTTGATCTTGCTGATATCCTCATTGACTCTGGTGGCGTTAGCCGCCGCCATATCCTGCATATAGCGATAGGACATCTCCCTGGCCTCGTCCACACTCTCAAACATAAAGACAAAGAGAAGGAGAAACAACATGCATACCGGTATCATAAACTGTATTGCAATATACATCATAGACTGACTTTTCCTGATCTTCCGATTTTTTTCCTCTCGCCCCGTCCTTTTCATGATACCCCTCCTTACTGCCCGCTTCCTTTAAGCTGTAAGAATCTCCGCCAGTGCTCCATACAGATCCGGATTCAGCCCAAGAGACAGCAGACTGCCCAGAAGATATCCCGCACCCTTGCCGGATTCCAGAATGCCAAGAGCGCCTTCCTTTTGTATCATCTGTATTTCGGCACGATCCAGAATCTCAAAACAGCGTTCCAATACTCTGTTGTCCCCGTACTTCCTTTCCCTCAAATATACAACAGATTCTTGATCCGCGGAAACATTTTTTACCTCTATTTCAATTCTTCCCTTCCCTTTTATGACCGCAGCCGGGTTCTGACCCGCCTCCTTTCGGACTTCCAGCGCCTTCGCGTCTTCAATTCCCCAGAAGGTAATTCGATAATCCCGCTTTTCCGGAATCAGGGAAAGGTCGCCCGTGGCCTTCCGGATCACCAGGCTTCCCTCTTCCTCCTTCCATTCCAACGAAGTTCTTACACATTTTCCGCTTTGGTAATCCGCAGTGATATTATCATCCTCATACAGGGTAAAGCTGCCATCCTGTCCTGTGTACACGTGAAGATGGAGTGCTTGCGGATTCCTGAGCGCATCCTCCATGCAGTCTTCTTGAAAGGGAATGATCTCGCCGGCTTTGGCAAATACCGGTATAGAGGTAATGTCCCGATACAAGTTCATCTTTCTTCCCCCTTGATAGCGCAGACCTGTAAAAATGTCATACCACTCGCCCTCCGGAATCCATACCGTGGTTCTTGCCATCCTTAGCTTTTTGATGCAGGGAGTAGTGACCGCCGCTACCATGAGAGCACTGCCGAATAAATACTGGTTCGGTACCTGATAGGCACACCTCTGTTCCGGATAAAAATAATACATGGGCAATACCACCGGAATTCCCTGTTCATACTGTCTGTGATTCATGGTATAGAGATAGGGCAGCATCTTATGTCGCAGCCGAAGGAAGTTCTCCATCACCTCCCGGATCTCCTGCCTGTAGCGCCAGGGCTCTTTGGAATTAAATTGGCTGTTGGAGGAATGCAGCTGCATAACAGGCGAAAAGACTCCGTACTGCACCCATCTTCCGGCAAGCTCGTCATCAGTCGATCCACCAGAAATCAACGCCCTCCTTCTCAAGGGGATGATGCAGATACTCAAAATAAGCCTCCATAAACTTCTCGTCCGCCACGTCAAAGACAATGGGCAGACCGCTCCCCGGATCCATCCTGAGCGCCTCTCCCATCTTTTCATAGGCATCCTCATAATCCCGGACACCATCTGCAGGATGCACATTCAAAGTCACATGCAGCCCCTTGTCATGAAGCCAGGTAAGGAATCTCTCCGGATCCGGTAATGCTCCCCCTTCTTTACGTTCTCCTGTCTGCAAAGAGGATTTGTTTCGATCCGATAACGCTCCTTCATGTTTCCTTCTCCTTTCATGATTCCCAATTATCCGCCCGGGAATCCTGTAAAACAGGGCCGGTACCTGTCTTTTGTCCACAGATACCGGCCCTCCTGCCTGTCACGTCAACTAATTAATCTACGATCGCTTTATATGCCGCATAAGCGTCATTGTGGATTTCCAGCACTTCCTGGAGCCCCATCTGATTCAGCTGATCCAGATAAGCGTCCCATTCCTCATCAATACCGCCGTCTACCACCCAGTGGGCATACTGTGAGGAAGCATAGTTATTGATGTCCGTGGTCAGGCTTGCGAGCCTTGTGAGCTGATCAGCCGTATAGCTTACTACCGGGAAAGCAATGTCCGATGCATGCGGCGCATTTACCGCATCCTGTGCCAGCTTCACGCCGTCGCCCTGGCTCTCGGGCAGAATCACCTTGCTCTGGAATTCCTCCGTCATATACTTGGGCCCGAAATCTCTCATGGAGAAGAACCATGCCGAAGTGTCGAGAGTTGTTCCGTCAGCCGGGATCAGTACCTCATAGGTTCCGTCCTCGTTTTCCTGAATCTGATCCGGAATCGAGCCGTAGTAGGTCTGCAGGGACACCAGATCCGTGTAGAAATCATCCGCCCACTGCAGGAGCTTGTCAGGGTTCTTGCACTGCGTGGTGATAACCAGCTCTCTGTTTGCAATGTCCAGATAGGTGGGATCGGATTCCACATAGCGCTTTCCGTCCGGCCCTGCCACTGCCTCACAGAGCTCAAACTGTTCCGCATTTGCTCCCATCTCCGCATCCGCCGTCCAGGCAAACACGAGACCTGTCTGGGAGCCGCCCTCCGCCTGTCTCTTGGCAGTAGCCATGGAAGTATCCTGCGTGAAGTATTCCTGATCCAGGCAGCCGGAAGCATAGAGCTCGTGCGCCCACTTGGTGGCTTCCTTAAAATGATCCGTGACCGGTACATAGGCCGGGTTTCCGGATTCGTCGATCTGCATGAAGTTGCCGGTTCTGCTGACAATGGTTCCGAAGGGAGCAAGCAGATTGCTCAGGTCTCCGGAAAGAGAGCCCGCATTGGTGTAGGGGATCTCATTGTTCGGATCTCCGTCCCCGTCCGCATCCTGCTCCTTGAATGCCTTGAGCACATCCGTAAGTTCCTCGTAGGTTGTGGGCATGTCAAGTCCCAGATTGTCGAGCCACTGCTTATTGATATACATGGAGTTAGCTACCTTGGGACGCAGCGGAAGCTTTTTCACCAGGCTGTAGATCTCCCCGTCTCGGTTCTGGGCCGCCGCCTTCAGCTCCGGCTCCTTCTCAAAGATAGCCGTAAGGTTTGGCATGTTCTTCTCGATCCCGTCGGAAAGCTCCACGAAATAATCCTTATTCTGGGCAATATCCGTCTCTGACAGACAGATAGACCCGAAGAATGCGTCCGGGAGATCTCCGGATGCCAGAAGCAGAGATTTCTGCTCCGTCCAGTCGCTGTTGTAATATACCTGCCAGTTGATCTTTATGTTGTGCTTATCCTCCAGCTCCTTCATGATTCCCTGATTCATGAAATCGTTGGGCCATGCATCCGTCCATCTCACGGTTGCGATGGTAAATGTCTCCACCCCTTCAGAGTCTCCCGCATCCGCCGTATCTTCACTGCCCTGGGAACCTGTATCCGCCGCTGCATCGCCGCTGTCCGCCGACGACTGACCGCCGCCTCCCCCGCAGCCTGCCAGAGATCCCATCACCATAGCTGCCGCAAGAATACCGCCCAGCAGCTTTCCCACTGTTTTCTTCTTCATATTTCTTCCTCCTTATCTTGTTCTCCTTTTTTATAATAAGCCAGTGTATGGCTATTATACGTTTCTTCCGGGTTTTAACCCTTTACCGCTCCGATCATAACGCCCTGATTAAAATACTTCTGCACGAAGGGATACATACACATGATCGGCGCTGACGATACCACGATCACGCCGTATTTGATCAGCTCCGCCGCCTGCCTCGCCTCGGTGGCAGCCGTTCCCGTCATCATCATGCTCATGGTCTGATTGCTGATCAGGATATTCCGCAGAACAATCTGCAAAGGCTGCAGCACATCGCTGCGCAGGTAAATCAGGGCGTTGAAGTAAGCGTTCCAGTGTCCCACCGCCGACCACAGGGCAATGACCGCAATCACCGCTTTTGACAGGGGTAGCACGATCTTAAAGAAAAAGGTCAGATTCCCGCAGCCGTCAATCTGGGCCGCCTCCCACAGGTCATCCGGAATGTTATTGGAAAAGAAGGTTCTTCCCACAATGATGTAGTATGTGATAACGGAAAAGGGAAGAATCATGACCCATCTGGTATCCAGCAGTCCGAAATTCTTTACGATCAGGTACGTCGGTATCAGGCCGCCTCCAAAGAACATGGGAACCAGATAGTAAAAGGTGATCAGCTTTTTCCCAATCAGATCCTTTCTGGAGAGTGCATAGGATGCCGATATGTTCACGATCAGATTCATGCCTGTTCCCAGCAGCGCATAGATGATCGTATTTTTGTAACCCACCCACAGCTGCTTATAGTTGAGGAGCTGCTCGTACCCCCTCATATTAATCCCCTTCGGCCAGAGCACGATATTGCCGCTGGACACATCTGTGGGATTGCTGATTGATGCAATCACGATAAAGTACATGGGGTACAGGGTAATTATGACAAGAAGCGCCGCCGTCAAATAAATTATGAAATCAAAAATTTTGTCTTCCTTTGATTTTCTGATCCTGTTTTTTACTGTACTGTTCATAACTCCTCCTATACCAATGACGTATCGCTCATTTTCGATGATATATAGTTCACCGCAAGCAGCAGGGCAAGGTTGATCAGGTTGTTGAATAATCCGATTGCCGATGAGAGAGAATACTGACTGCTCACAAGACCCATCTTATATACGTAGGTTGAGATGATCTCACTGGATGCCGTGTTCAGGTTATTCTGAAGCAGATACACCTTTTCAAACCCAACACTCATCACGCTGCCCATACGCAGGATAAACATGATGGTTGCCGTGGGCATCAGCAGCGGAATGTCAATCTTCATCATTTTCTGCCACTTGGAAGCGCCATCCACTGTGGCCGCCTCATAGAGTGACGGGTCAATTGCCGAGAGCGCCGCTATGTACAGGATGCTGTCCCACCCCAGATGCTGCCACACCTCGGTCCACACATAGACGCTGGGAAAGGCGGAAGGAAGCCCCATCACGTTTGGCATCTGAATCCCCACAAGGCTCAGAAGCTTTGCGATCACGCCGGAACTCGGGGACAAAAACAGGATAATCATACCGCACATGACAACGGTGGATATGAAGTGGGGAAGATAAGTGGATACCTGAAAAAATTTTTTAAACTTTCCCGCTCTCATCTGATTGCAGACCAGCGCAAGCAGAATCGGCAGCGGAAACGTCACCGCAATACTGTAAATACTGAGTACCAGTGTATTCTTGATCGTGGGCCAGAACTGATACGAATTGAAATACTGCTTAAAATACTTAAGTCCCGCCCAGGAACTTCCCATAATGCCCTTGGCCGGTGAGAAATCCTTGAAAGCGATCACCACGCCATACATGGGCATATAAGTAAACAGAAATAAAATAATGACTGACGGCAAAAGCAACAGATACAGAGCCCGGTTGCTGTAAAGTTTATGCCATATGTTACTCCTTTTGCTTACCGCTTTTACCTTACCCATCAATATGCCTCCTTTTATTTTCCTGATTTATGAGTTTTATTTTATCGATTCGGGGTCTTAAGCTCTATAAAAATTCAGTCTTTCGGATAACAAAAAAAAGCAGAGTTTCGTCAACCTGCTTTTCTTTTTCTGTCACAGCCAGTTTTCTATGTCAGATTTTTGTTAATTGTTTATAATATATCTGTTTCTGAATTCATTTGGTGTACATCCTGCATAATCCCGGAAGGTTTTGCTGAAATAGGAAAAATTCGTATAGCCCACCAGCATTGCCACTTCACTGACGCTGCGGGAGGTATTCTTAAAGTAATCCCGGGCCTTCTCCATGCGCCTTGCGGCAACATAGCCGGGAATGCTCATTCCGGTGTGCATTGCGAACTTCTTAGACAGATAATCTTCTGAAATATAAGCCTTTGCCGCCAGCTTCGCTCTCGAGAGATCCCCTCCCAGATTCTCGTCTATGTAATGTATGATCTGCTCCACCACGTTTTCCTCCGTGTTTTCCGCCTTGATCACCGCTTTTAGCTTTTTAAACAAAATGTCAACAAAATCCCTCATATCCTCAAGAGTCCAGGATGCCTTTTCACAATAATAATCGAACTCTCCGGCTTCAAATATCTGGTTCATGGCAATTCTGTTTTCCATCATATAGTGAAAAATCATCTGCTGCAGATCCGACTTAAAACGCCCGAAAACTCCCACGTTCACCCCTCCGCTCTCCCAGAGATTGTCCACGTAATCTTCAATTTCCCCGGAAACCGCATCCATGTCCTGGGACCGCATCATCTCCTTCTCCCACAGGGCAAAATCCGGCGGCGCATAAACGGCATCCCGCCCTCTCCAGCTTGAGAAGAACAGCACCCTTTCCTTCCCGGGCACTCCCTCCAGTATCATCCGGCGCAGGCCGGCGACCTGCTCTCTCATCTTGTCCATTCCGGAATTTTTCCCCACATAGACACAGGCCGGAATATCCAGCTCCTCCCTCAGACAGGAAAGAAGCCCTTCCATCCCCTCTCTGAAGCTCTCCTCGTCCTTTTTGCAGTTCCTGAACACGATCAGAAAACTCTCGTCACTGTATTGCAACATCACGTCCGGTGCAAATCCATGGTCAGTCAAAAACTCTTCCGACATATGTGTCAGTGATAAATTTAAGGCGGAATGGTTCTGCGCCTTTTTATGCTCCATCCGCTGAAAAATGCGCAGGAAGCAGAGAGTGAGGCAGTCCTTCTCATAAAATTCCTGCGCCCCCTCTTCCTTTTCCAGAAAAAAATCCTTCCAAAAACGTTCCTTGTCTCTCTGTGTATTCTTCCCCTTTTCCCCGCCGTCCCGCTTCATCTGCTCCACAAGCTCCTCCAGCATGCGGCCGAGCTCCTTATTGGATACCGGCTTTAGAAGATAGCCCTTTGAATGGAGTTCCAGGGCCTTCTGGGCATAGGCAAAGTGGGCATAGCTGCTCAGATAGATACATTCTACGGGAAGCTTTTTCTCCCGCACCCACTCAAGCAGCTCCAGCCCGCTTCCCTGTGGCATCTCGATATCCGAAAGCAGAATGTCGATCTGCCGGGTGCTCAGTATGTCCTTGGCCTGCTTGATGTTATAGGCCACATACACACCGTCGATATCCCACCGCTTCCACTCCATACCTTCCACAATTTTTTCCACTACATATTTATCATCATCCACGATACAGATGTTCATATTATCCTCTCCGCCAGCTCCACAAAAACAAGCCTGCCGCCATGCTCCGCTATATATCTGCAGTGTTCCTGTGCACCCTTCAAATCATTTTGCATCACGCAGGCCTTTGCATCCGTATACCGGTTGATCACCCTTTGCAGCTCCGTTCCCTTCCTCCAGCGCCTTTTTCCACTGAGCCTGCGGTAGATTTCCAGATCCCCCTTGTCCATGGAAAGAGAAAGATCTATGCGCTCCCGCTCTCTTTTCAGCGTTCTTTTCGCTTTCCCACTCATGATTTTCCCGCAAATGATACTGTCAAGCTCCCCGCAAAGCCGTAAAAGCGCTTCCCTGTCATTGGAAATATCATAGCAGATGCGCATCACATCATAATAGACGCAGAGCCAGCTTCCCGGCAGCTTTTTCCGGTCAACTCCCCCAAGAAGCGTCAGCGCCTCTTTCGTATCCCCCTGCAGAGCCTTGCACCTCGCAAAAAGGACAACATAGATCTCCCGGGTTCTCGGCCGCTTTTCTATTTTTCCCTTTACATAATAGTAAGCGTAGGCTTCCTGCGCCAGATAGGGATCACAGTCCCGGTTCAGCGGATCATGAATCCTCTTCATACAGGCCTTCATCATAAAAATAAGGGCATAGCTCAAGATAATGTACAGCCAGCTCTGCCAGATCACGTCATTGGAAAGAAGCCACGCGGCATAAAGCAGACACAGAAGAATCAGCCCGGCAAAAATGAGCTTCCGCTTCCTGTTCTGGACCCTGAGACGTGCGGCCATCCTTCCTCCATCAGTTTGTTCCAGTTCCTCCAGTGTTTGATCCGGCATGATTTTTCCTCCCTGCTGCCTGTCTTTTATTCCTTCTCATGGTCATAAATGATCAGTGCCATAACCTGCAGCTCCTCATCCTCCAGGTTTGCGAGACTGTGTCCCTTTCCCGATGGGGTAAAAAAATGCTCGCCCTCCTTAAGGGTAAGGGTTCTCTCATGATTGTCATCAACCGTCGCCGTCCCTTTCAGGACATAATAATCCTCCCCGTCCCCGTTATGTACGTGATATCCTATGGAACAGCCCTTCTGCAGAGTCACCTTCGCATAGACGCGGTTCATCCCGTGCATCTCCTGCGCCTCCAGGATATGGTCAAAATGTACCGTTCCCTGTCCGCCTAAAAAATCTTTCTGGTCCACACTTTTCATACTTTCTTCCTCCGTTTGTTTTGTCGTCTGTTATGGTAATATTTCGTCTCCGCTGTGCACATAGGTAAGCTGCTCTCCCATCACCTCTCGCATGACCTGATAGGGAATCTCCCCGGTGCAGTGTCCCGTGAAGAACCTGGTGTCCATCCGCTTTAATTCCAGCGCCGTGCTACCTATAAGCTCAAGCTCTTCCTTACTGTAATCGGCTTTCTTTTTCATATGGAAACCGCTGATTACGGCCTCGGGATCTTTTCCGTAAATCCTTCGGAAGGTATCCAGAATATTCAGGATCCCATTGTGGGCGCAGCCGGAAATCAGGACTCTTTTCCCTTCCTCCTCCAGGACCACATACTGCTCGTGGAGAAATTCATCCTGGTCAAATTCCTCTCCCCTCTTGATTTTCAGCTCCCGGTTTCCGCAGGGCCACAGGCGTTTTCCCGTCACGCCGCCAAAGAGAAAGATCTCGTCGTCAATCCGCCGGTTTCCCTCCACCCACTCGATCTGCGGGAGCTCTTTTATCCTTGGGTCCATTCCTATATACTTTTCCATCCGCTCGTTCTTGTGGTAATACGCTTCCCTTGCCAGACGCTGTATCCAGATTTTCACATCCGGATAGCGCTGCGCAAAGGCCAAGATTCCTCCCGCATGGTCATAGTGCCCATGGCTGATCATAACCATGTCCACTTTGCCCAGATCAATGCCGAGAATCCCGGCATTTGTCAGGAACGCCTCAGAGGCTCCCGTATCCACAAGAATCCTGTGGTTTTTCGTCTCAATATAGAAGCTGAGGCCATGCTCAATAAGGCAGCCTTCGCTTCCCTGGGTGTTTTCAATCAGGTTAACGATTCTCATGGAATTCCCCCTTCCCTGTCGCTCCCAATGAGCACTTCTTTGCCGCAAAAGGCAAACCCATATTTACGGATATGCTCCCCCGGAATTCCCCTGGCAATAAGGTTTGCCTGATAGTCCTTCTCTTCGATCTGGCTTAGGGCCTTCTGCACGGTATCCGACAGCTCTTTTTCATTTTTGCCCTGAACCTTGAACTCTATAATGATGGCGTCAAGCGGGGCGTCGCTGCCCGACTGCGCATGATTTTCCTGGGTTCTGGGCTCCAGCATGATATCGTATCTCCCAAAGCCGCTTTCCCGGTTGGATGTGACCACGTACCGATCGGCCAGCTCCACCGCAAGGCCCAGCACGAAGCCGTGGTAGAAATTCTCCGGCCTTTTTTCGGAAGGCCGTTTTCCGGTGTCAAAGCTTCCAAACATTTCCTGAGTCACCCGGTTCATATAGAGGTTCATCGCCTCCACGTCGCCAAGCAGCAGCGCGCGGATGAAATCGCAGTAATCCGTCCCCACACTGCCGAACCATCTCCGGATCATGCTGCGGAACATGGCCTTCACTTCAAAGTTGGTCAGTTCCAGCTCGTATTCTTCCTTCCATTCGCCGAAGTCCGAGGCATAGGCCTGATAGCTTTTCACCTTCAGATACCCGCTGGCAAGCAGAAGGCTCCAGATCGCCTGCTCATCCTCGTCCAGCATGCTGTACACGATCTGCTCGTCAATTTCCGCACGGATGCTTTCTCCGGACAGCAGGCGCTCAAAGGTCTCCTTGACCTGACGGCTCCCCTGACGGATCAGCTTGCCCGCAAGGCTGTTGGAGCTGGTGTTGGCCCAATAGGTATGGGCTTTTCTTTTATCAAGGAAGTTGATGATGGACCAGGGATTGTAGATGTCCCGCCTTTCCCCAAAGGTAAACCCGTCATACCAGTCCTTCACCAGCTGCCTTTGTCCGGACAGGCCGTATTCCTCCAGGGCCTCAGATACTTCCTCCTGCGTAAAGCCAAAGCAGTCCGCATATTTTTTGGAGGTAGTGGTCACCACCTCGGGATTATTGAAGTCGGAAAAAATCGACTCCTTGCTGACTCGAGTGATCCCGGTGAGAACAGCCCGCTCCAGGTAAGGGTTGGTCTTGAAGGTGGAGTTGAACAGGCTGCGGATAAAGGAGACCATTTCCTCCCAGTAACCGTTCACGTAGGCCTCCTGCATGGGAGTGTCGTACTCGTCCAGGAGGATAATGACTTTTTGGCCATAATACCGGCACAGATAATCGGATAGTGCCCGGACGGAACCCGAGGCCTCATAATCCTGCATGGTGGCGGAAACATTTCGGAAATCCTTTTTCTCGTTTTCCCCAAGCAGGTTCCCGTCCAGAAGGAAGCGATACCGGTCATAGAGCTGCCGGATGATGCCGCAGATCTTTTTCCGGGTCTGGGGATAGGAGGTTTCCTTCACATCCGCAAAGCTGATAAAAAGAACCGGATAAGTCCCCTGCAGCTGCCGGTACTTTTCCTCGTTCCAGATGGAGAGCCCCTCGAACAGATCGCTGCGGCCGGCATATTTCACGGAAAAGAATTTCTCCAGCATGCTCATATTCAGGGTCTTGCCAAACCGCCTGGGTCTTGTGATCAGCGTCACGTCATCATCTGTTTCCCACCACTGCCGTATAAAATCTGTCTTGTCAACGTAGAAATTATTGTTGATCCTGACTTTTTCAAAATCCTGCTTCCCGATCCCTACCGTTCTTGCCATATCCGCACATCACCTTTGCTCTTATAAAAACCGCTTAAAAAGCTTATGTCGTTGACTATAATATAAAGTATATCCGGTTCCGCACCCAAAAGCAACGTGAAAAAAGTGACAGGCCAAAATCCGCCTGCCACTTTCATCCGCTTCTCTATTTTTCAGTCTCCTCCATTCCCTGGTGTACACCGAGGGTGTCATGATCTGATAACCACCACCTGGCAGGGACGCAGCACAACGCTCTTCTCCTGCACCTGAATCCCTTCCATATTATTTAAAAGAACCTGTTCCCCGGAAAAATAATCCGCCGGCAATACCTTCTCCTCACAGCCAAAGTTGGCAATCACACGGACGGCCGTATTTTCCAGTCTCCGCTCATAGGCAAAAATCTTTTCCTCCATCTCAAACAGGGGTGCAAACCTGCCGTATGTAAATACCTCCCGGTACAAATCCGATTTACGAAGAGCCAAAAGCCGCTTGTAGTAATTGAACACGGAATCCTCTCTGCCTGTCTGCTCCTTCACATTGATCCTGGTATAATTGGGATTTGTTTTCAGCCAGGGTGTACCCTGGGTAAAACCGGCGTTTTCCCCATCATCCCACTGCATGGGCGTTCTGGCATTGTCCCTGCTGATCCGTCCGCAGGCCGCAAGCGCTTCCTTTGGCGCAAGTCCTGCATCCAGGGCCTTTTGGTATTCCTGAATCGTACTGATGTCGTCATACTCCTCAATGGAATCCCTCTGACAGTTCTGCATGCCGATCTCCTGCCCTTGATACAAAAAGGGAATCCCTCTCAGCAGTACGCTTACCGTTCCCAGCATTTTGATGCCGGCATCGTTCCTGGCATACTCCGGCAGAAACCGGTTCACACCCCTTGGCCCGTCGTGGTTTTCAATAATATTGGCAAGAAATCCCACGTCCTGACAGACAAGCTGAGAACGGAACAGAACTCTTCTGAAATCCTCGAACCGGACAAGCTTGCTGTCATACCAGCCATGCTCGCCACATCCCAGCACCGTTGCCGAGAAGTCAAACATAGTGCCGAAATGCCCGTGATCGCCAATGAAATCCGCAAGCTCACCCCTTTTCATGGTGGACACCTCAGCCACGGTAAAGGCATGGTATTTCTCAAAGGTGTTCCGCTTTAAGTCCTCCAGCATCTCTCCCACGCCGTCGACCTGCTCCAGCATATGCCACACCTCCCCGAGGCCGTCTTCCCCGTCCGGCTCAAGGTCTTTGAATTCCAGATCCTTTTTCACATTCATGATGGCGTCGATCCGAAAGCCCGCAACTCCCTTTTCCAGCCACCAGTTCACCATGGTATAGAGCTCCCGCATCAGCTTCTCATTGTTCCAGTTCAAATCCGGCTGCTGTTTGGCGAACATATGCAGATAATAGTAATCGCTGCCCTCAACCTTCTCCCAGGCGCTGCCGCCAAAGTATGAGCGGTAATTGCTGGGCGCCTTGCCGTCTTTTCCCTTACGGAAATAGAAATAATCTCCGTACTCCCCCTCCGGATCCTTAAGGGCTTTCTGAAACCATTCATGCTGATCCGAGCAGTGATTGATCACCAGATCCATGATCACATACATGCCTCTTCTCTTCGTTTCCGAAAGCAGCTCGTCAAAATCCTCCATGGTGCCGAAGCTCTCGTCAATTTTGTAATAGTCCGAAATATCATAGCCCTGATCCACAAAGGGAGACTTATAGATAGGGCAGAGCCACAGGATGTCAGCCCCAAGCTCCTTTAAATAATCCAGTTTTTCGATGATACCTCTCAGATCCCCGATTCCGTCCCCGTTACTGTCCTTAAAGCTCTTGGGATAGATCTGATACGCCACTTTGTCATGCCACCATTTCTTTTCCATAGAAACCTCCTGTAAGATACCTGCCGTAAATCGCAACCGCACAGATGAAATTTTTTATATCATATTATCTTTCAGTTCGGATTTCTTTCATAGAATTGACTATTAATAATACGATTTTGACTTTTCCGTTTCAGTTCTCATTCATCCTCGCCAGCTTTGCCGCCTGATCCGCGGCGATACACCCGTCAATGATTTCCTCGATATCCCCGTTCATGATCTTATCCAGCTTATAGAGGGTAAGCCCGATCCTGTGATCGGTCACCCGGCCCTGGGGGAAATTGTAGGTGCGGATCTTCTCGGAACGGTCACCGGTTCCGATCTGGCTGCGCCGCAGCTCCGCCTCCGCGTCATGCCTCTGCTGCTGCTCCATATCATAGAGCTTTGCCTTGAGCAGTGCAAAAGCCTTTGCCTTGTTCTGAAGCTGGGATTTCTCCGTCTGACTGTACACCACGATTCCCGTAGGATAGTGGGTCAGCCGGACAGCCGAGTCCGTGGTGTTCACGCACTGGCCCCCGTTTCCGGATGCCCTCATGACGTCAATTCGTATGTCCTTATCCTCTATGACGATATCAATATCTTCATCCACCTCCGGCATCACCGCCACGCTTATGGTGGAGGTGTGGATTCGTCCGCCGGATTCCGTCTCCGGCACTCTCTGCACCCGGTGCACGCCGCTCTCATATTTCAGTTTGGAGTAAGCGCCCTGTCCGGTGATCATGAAGTTAACCTCCTTCATGCCTCCGATTCCGATCTCATCCGCATTCATGGTTTCCACCTTCCAGCGGTGGCTCTCCGCATAATGCACGTAAAGGCGGTACATTTCCGCCGCAAACAGTGCCGCCTCGTCCCCGCCCGCTCCCGCACGGATCTCCACAATCACATTTTTATCGTCGTTGGGATCCTTGGGAAGAAGGAGAATTTTGAGCTCCTGTTCCAGCTGCTCGATACGCTTTTTGGCCGCATTCAGCTCCTCCTTCAGCATATCCTTCATATCCTCGTCGGACTCCGTCTCCAGCATGGAGAGGGAGTCCTCCGCATCCTGCTTACATTTCTTGTATTCTCTATATGCCTCCACCAGAGGCGTCAGATCGCTCTGCTCCTTCATGAGAGCCCGGAACCGTTCCTGATTTGCCGTCACCGTAGGCTCGTTCAGCTCTCCCATGATCTCCTCAAAGCGGATCAGTAAATCTTCCAATCTGTCAAAC
Organism: uncultured Lachnospiraceae bacterium; assembly: GCA_910579685.1. Taxonomy (GTDB): domain Bacteria; phylum Bacillota; class Clostridia; order Lachnospirales; family Lachnospiraceae; genus Suilimivivens. Next base: position 69,557 of record CAJTVN010000004.1, read on the forward strand.
ATATTTCACTTCCTGACCTTTCTCAATCTCACCTTGGCCTGCCCGGGTATCTGCCGCTGACCACTCTATCAAGCCCGGCAAAATCCTTACAGACTTCAACATCCTCAAATCCGGCCTGTTCCATAAGCCCGGTTACCACCTCTGCCTGTTCACAGCCAATCTCAAAAAAAAGCATGCCGCCCGGATGCAGATACGTCCCGGCTTCACCGACAATCCTCCTGTAAAAAGAAAGGCCGTCCGCACCTCCGTCAAGAGCGGCCGCAGGTTCATGCTCTCTTACCTCCTCCATCAGCGTGGGGATCACCCTTGTCGGAATGTAGGGCGGATTGGACACAATAAAATCAAATTTTCCCTCAATCTTCTCAAATAAATCCCCCTGTACAAAGGATGCCTCCAGGGAAAGGGCCTGCGCATTCGCCGCCGCCGTCTCCAGCGCCTTGGGCGAAATATCGCTTCCCACTCCGATACAGTCGTTGGAATAATGAAGCAGGCTTAACAGGATGCAGCCGCTTCCCGTGCACAGATCCAGAATCCGCATGCCGTCATGGAGCTGGCGCAGCGCCTCCTCCACCAAAATCTCCGTATCCTGCCTTGGAATCAGCACGTCCCCGTTCACCGCAAACCTAAGCCCCATAAATTCCTGGTAGCCCACAATCTGCTGTAAGGGAATGCGGGATTTTCTCTGTAAAATAAAATCGGTATATCTGTCCCGCTGACCTGCGGCCACCTCCCTGTCCGCATGTACCAGAAGATCATTTCGATCCGTGCCGCACACCTCCTCCAGAAGAAGCCTCGCATCCAGGCTGCTTTCCGCGATCCCGGCCCCGCACAGCTGGCACACGCCCCATTCATATAATTCCCGATATTCCATTTCCCGCACCTCTGCGCCGACTCTTTCTCTTTTCCGGCTCTTGTCCGACACCGGCTGCCGCTTTTTTACCGGCCCTACGTCGGCTCTTCCTCTTCGTCCTCTTCGTCCTCTTCGTCCCTCAGCCAGGACTCGTCCACCTCATAGCCAAAGGTATCCTTCAGATAAGCCTTCCAGTCAAAGACAGCCTCCACCGCCTTCATGGCGACCTCCACCATGTCCCGGTCCGGCTCCTTGGTGGTGAGGCCCTGCAAAAGCAGCCCCGGCACGGAAACCATGCGGACAATGATATTGTTGCTGTTTCCCGCCAGCCGGATAATTTCGTAGGAGATCCCCGCAATCACCGGAATCAGGGCCACCCGGAGCAGAATCCTGTATACCGGGTTTTCCACCCGGATAAAGAAAAACAGAATTATACTGACAAAAATGACAAACACCATAAAGCTGGTGCCGCAGCGCCTGTGGATCCGGGAGCTGCGCATGACATTGTGAACCGTAAGCGGCCTTCCCTTTTCCACGCAGCTGATGCATTTATGCTCCGCCCCATGGTACTGGTAAAGCCTGTAAATATCCTTCATCAAACTGATTCCCACCACATAGGCGAGAAAAATAAGGATCCGGATCCCTCCCTCAATAATGGTAAGGAGCGACGTGTTTCTCACATACTGGGAAAGGACGGAAGAGAGAAAATAGGGGAGCAGGATAAAGATTCCCACCGCAAGGGCAATGGATACCACGGTGGTAATTCCCGTCAGAAGGCTTTCCGCCCTGCCGCCTGAAATTTTGTCAAGCGCTTTGTCCAGTTTGGTTTCCTTTGCCTCCTCGTCCTCATAAAAAGAAGCCGAATAGTTGATGATCTTCATTCCCAGCACCATGGAATCCACGAAATTAAAAACGCCCCTGACAAAGGGTATCTTTCGCAGTTTACTTCCATGCATGGCTCCGCAGAACACGTCAACCTCAACCTCGATCTCTCCATTGGGCTTTCGGACAGCCACGGCGTAGTCATCCTTATTTTTCATCATCACGCCTTCGAGAACTGCCTGTCCTCCTATCCCTGAAGAGCGGATGCGCTTTCTGTTTCTCATGTCAATACCTCTATTCCTATTCTTTTTTGCCGCCGCTGACAGCCTGCCGGCAGGTTTTGCCGCCGCTGCCTTTGCGGGGCGGACTGCCGCAAATTGGGGTGCCGTCCGCACAGGTAAAAGTTTCTTTACAACACAAAACAAGGCTGAGATGCAGTGTAACACCTCAACCTTATTGTTCTGTACCTGACCTATTTGCTTGTTACGCCATACTTCTTATTGAACTTCTCAATACGTCCGTCAGCCCTTGCCGCTTTCTGCTGGCCTGTGTAGAATGAATGGCATTTCGAACAAACTTCAACATGGATGTCCTTTTTGGTTGAACCTGTCACAAATGTGTTGCCACAGTTGCAAGTTACAGTTGCCTGATAGTACTCAGGATGCAGTCCTTCTTTCATGTTTTCACCTCTCTATAATAAACTATTCTGCAATTTTCAATTGTCCGTTCCCATACTTTGTCCGGAACAGCTTTTTAATTGTAGCACAGCTTACCACAGTATGCAAGCGTTTTATCAGATAAACTTCATTTTTTTGACCATATTTACAAATTCCTGATTATTCCTCGTCTTAGCGAAAAGATCCAGGATGCGGTCCACCGCTTCCTCGGGCTTCATCCCGTTCAGCGCCTTGCGGATAATGTTGATCGCCTCCAGCTCATCCGTTGCCAGCAGAAGATCCTCTCTTCTGGTTCCCGACTTGGGAATATCGATTGCGGGGAACACTCTCTTTTCCGACAGCTTGCGGTCCAGCACCAGCTCCATGTTGCCGGTTCCCTTAAACTCCTCGTAAACCACGTCATCCATCTTGCTTCCCGTATCCACCAGGGCCGTTGCCAGAATGGTAAGAGAACCGCCCTCCCTCATATTCCGGGCCGCTCCGAAAAACCGCTTCGGCATATGTAACGCCGCCGGGTCAAGACCGCCGGACAGGGTTCTGCCGCTTGGCGGAACCGTCTGGTTGTATGCCCGCGTGAGCCTGGTAATACTGTCAATCAGGATCATCACGTCCTTTTTGTGCTCCACAAGACGCTTTCCCCTCTCAATCACCATCTCGGACACTCTCTTGTGGTGTTCCGGCAGCTCGTCAAATGTGGAATAAATCACCTCCACGTTAGGTCCTTCGATCGCTTCTTTAATGTCCGTCACTTCCTCGGGCCGCTCGTCGATCAGCAGAATGATCAGATGCACCTCGGGCGCATTCCTCTTTACGGACTTGGCAACCTCCTTGAGCAATGTGGTCTTACCTGCTTTGGGCGGGGAGACAATCATGCCTCTCTGTCCTTTTCCCACGGGACTGATCAGATCCATGATCCGCATGGCCACGCTTGCGCCCGGCATCTCCAGGTGAAGACGCTCATTGGGGAAAATCGGGGTCATGTCCTCAAAATTTCTTCTCTTTGCGGCCTCCTCCGGCGTATAGCCGTTGATGCTCTTCACATACAGGAGGGCGGCAAATTTTTCTCCCTGGGTTTTGATCCTGGTATTTCCCTCCAGGATATCGCCGGTTTTCAGCCCGAAGCGCCGGATCTGGCTTGGCGCCACATAGACGTCCCTCTCACCGGGAAGATAATTCTCACACCGGATAAAGCCATAACCATCCGGCATAACCTCCAGAATACCGTGGGCCGAAATCCCGCTGTCAAGCTCTGCGGGAAACTTGTCCTCATCCACTTTCGCCTCTTCCCGGCTCCTTGCTTCTTCCCTCGGCCTTGCATCCTCCCTGTTTCTTACCGGTTCCCTGGCGGCCCTTCCCTCTTCCCTGCCCTCCGGCCTTGGCGATTCCGCCTTCGCTTCCTCCGTGCGCTTCTCGGGGGCTTTTAGCGCCGCAGGCTGCCCGGGCAGTATGCTTTTTCCCGCCGCCTTGTCCTTCTCGTCCTCCGCCAGCATCAGCTCCACCAAATCCGACTTCTTCATTGTGGAAGTACCTTTCAGTCCTCTTGCTTTCGCAATCGCCTTCAAATCTGCGAGAGCCAAAGACTCATACCTTTCTCTCATACAATCCTCCATTTCCTTTTTATCCACTTCTATCGTTAAACTGCTCAATGGGATTTATATCACGACTTGTCATTTGAAATGTCTGTAAATGCATTATACACCAGAAAATGTAAAATAGAAAGTAAATTTTTATAAAACTTTTTTTAAAAATTCCTCCACCTGCATTCTGCTGCCGTCCGTCCGGAAAGTAACCGCCCCGGATCTTTCGGTAATCCGTATCTGTGTTCCTTGTTTTTCAAGCCGTTCCAACAGCTCTTTGTGGGGATGGCCGTAGCGGTTGTCCCTTCCGCAGGAGATCACCGTATACGCCGGAGAGAGCAAAGTAAGCAGCTGTTCCGGGGTCGAACCCGCAGAGCCATGGTGGGCTGCCTTTAATACCGTGATCTTTTCGATTCCCGCCTTCTCCAGGCTCCTTAAAAGCTCCCTCTCCCCCTCCTTTTCCACATCTCCTGTAAGAAGCGCTGAAAAACCGCCGTATTTTAAAAACAAAACCGTGGAATACTGATTGGGCTCGGGATTTTCGTATCCCTTCTGCGGATGAAGGCAGAAAAGCCGAAGCTCCCCTTCCTCAAACACATTCCCTCTGCTCACAAATCCCACCGGGATTTGCGCCTCCCCGGCCGCATCCAGCAGCCTCTCATAGCCATCGTTTACCGCCTCCTTTCCCACCCCGGGAAGGTAAAGCTTACGAACCGTAACGCCTTCCTTTTCCCCCTCCTCGATAAGCTCCAAAATCCCATTGCAGTGATCCGCATCCGGATGGGTAACAAAGACGGCCTCCAGCCGGTCCGCTCCCCGGTATTTCAGATAAGGCAGGATCCGGTAGGCGCCAACCCCCTGCACGGATGAACTTCCCCCATCCACCAGATAATGGCGGCCGTCAGCGCTCTGAATATGAATGCAATCCCCCTGCCCCACATCCAGGAAAGTGATTTCCAGCTTTCCGCCATCCCGCAGGAACAAAAACGACGCTCCCAGAAGTACCGCTATCCATCTCCCTTTCAGGGAAACTCTTTTCTGAAGGCAGATTACTCCCAAAAGCACGGCCGCATAACCGATCAGCGCAACGGTACCTGGTCTGCCTGCCGTGACAAGCCCGAAAGGAAGCCTCTCAGAGAAAAGGCACGCCTTTTCATAAAGACCCAGGATGATCCGGATCGGAAAACCGCAGAGGAACGCCGCCGCCTCCATTCCCCATTCAACCCCCTTCGCCGCCATGCCCCCAAACACAAGAAGGAGAATCCCGCAGGGCAGAAGAAGGCTCATCAGAGGGATCACCAGCAGATTCAGCACCGCCGCATAAACCGGGGTCTGGTAAAAACAGCAAAGCTGCAGGGGAAGTCCCGCCAGGGTAATAGCTCCGCTCTGGCAGATTGTTTTTTTGATCCTGCTTTCCTCCTCTCTCCCGGTCAGGGCCGGAACCAGAAAGGCAATGGCAAAAACACAGCCAAAGGAAAACAGAAAACCGCTGTCAAACAGATAAAAGGGCTGCCCGATCAGCAGAATTACCGCCGCGAGATACGCCGCCGTCACCATGTCGTAGGTCCGTTTAAAGAGCAGAGCCCCCATATGAATGACAAACATCAGGGTTGCCCGCAGGGCCGATATCGAAAAGCCTGTCAGAAAGCCGTACAGCACCATCACCGCTGCCGGAATTCCCGCCGCAAGAGGCGGCGGCGCACCCGCCCGTTTCAGAAGCCGCAGCAGCGTCATGCCAAGCAGCGAGACATGAAGCCCTGAAATCGCCAGCACATGGGCGATTCCGTTTCTCTGGTAAAGACTTTTAATCTCCCCGTCCATGGCTCTTTTTTCCCCCAGAAGCATGGCCTTCATCACAGAGGCGTCCTGCCCGGAAAGAAAACGCTCCAGAATCCGGGAAAAAAACCGCCTTGTCTCGTAAAGGCCCTCCGCCATGTGATGATACGTATTGGATTTTGCCTGAATTTCCGTTTGATTTAACTGAAAAGATATTTTTAATGTGTGATAATAAGATTTCGAATCGAATTGACCGGGATTGGAAGGCGGCTCAAAGCATTTCAGCTTTCCTCTCACCCGCACGATGCTTCCCATCTCCGGCAATGCCTGATTGGATTTCAAATAACAGATAACGCCCTCCGCCTGCTGCAGGCAGCCGTCTTTCGGAACCGGGTGCAGGTAGAGCACCTGCTTTTCCGTCCCGGTCCCGGAGCCGCTTTCCTTTTTGTACACGCTTCCGGTCAGCTCCACCCACTCCCCCTCCCGGCTCTCAAAGCCGGAGGGCGCAGGGGCGGTCAGCTTTGTTCCCAGAAACAGAAACAAAATCACCGCAAGGCAGAAGAGACTTAACGGTCTTCTCCTCATACTGCCTTCTTTCTGTACGATTACTTTTATTTGCTTTCGAGGTCAAGATTTCTCTCAAACAGCAGGGAGAGAGAAAGGGTTTCCCTGTAATTTATGTTTGTCTCCCCATTGATGGAAATCTGAACCTTGTTTACGTTGGATAACTCCACAAGCGAATTGACCAGCGAATAAACCGTGACCTCCGGCGTCACATTGTAAATCTGATTGCCGAAACCGCTGTCCAGGTTCACGTAGCAGATCCCGTCCCTGATATTTACGCTGACCACCTTGGTCTCCGGGTTCACCACCGGATATGCCTTGTCATTGCCAAGACCCGTATCATTTTCCTTGGGACCCGCAATGATCTCCTCCACGATCAGGCGCTCCATGGAGATATTACTGCTGTAGACTTTATTTCGCGTGACCTCTGTGAGGCCGTCTCCCGTCTCGTTGGCAAAATACAGGCGCAGCCTTGCCTTCTCATAGGTATTGATCTCATTTCCGGCGTTGTCGATAAACATATCCCGGTTCATCACTCCCACCACATTTCCGGAGGCATCCGCAAGGGGCTGCATCCCAATGGTAAAAGTCACGTACTGGACGTCTCTGACCTGGGTCAGCGTTCTCACGATTGCCGCCCGCACCAGAATTTCCGTTATCATCTCCTGATTGCGGTATTCCTCGTCAAAATCAAGGGACAGCTGCCCGTCCACCAGATGATAGGACAACAGCTGAAAGTTTCCCGCAAGCGGAGGCCTGTATTCCAGCCTCTCCGGCAGGGTCTCCATCTGTCCGATCAATTCCTCCAGCACGGTATCCGTATCCCTGCTCTGCGTCTCGTATTCGTAAAAGAGCACCCCGGTATTGTCATGATTTACATAAAATATTTTGTAGACGTCGCCTTCTTTTTTTTCCTGGCTGCCGCAGGCCGGGACAAGCGCAAGGGCCAGGCCGATCAAAGCCATCAACCACCATGTTTTTCTTTTTTCCATAACAGCCAGCTCCTTTTACGTACTTCCGTGGATCAACGGCATCTTTACCAGGAATCTGGTTCCCTCGCCCAGCTTGCTCTCCGCCCTGATCGTACCCCTGTGGAGTCTTATTGCGCTCTTTGTAATCGCAAGTCCCAGGCCGGTACCCCCGATCTCTCTCGAGTGGGACTTATCCACCCGGTAAAACCGCTCGTAGATCTGCAGCATGGCATCCTCCGGAATCCCGATCCCTGTGTCCGCCACCTCCACCGTAAAAAACTGGTGATCCGCATCAAGGGTTACGGTCACCTCCCCGTGTTCCTTATTATACTTGATCGCATTCTCCACCAAGTTGGTCAGGATCAGTGACATTTTCACCTCGTCAACCTCGGCCAGCACTTCCCTTGCACTGACAAGATTTAACTCGATATCGTTTTTCCTTGCGATGGGGCGAAGACGTTTTAAAATAATCTCCGCAAGATTATTCATGTGCACCACGCTGATATTAAGCTTTGCCGCCGTCTTGTCCATTTTCACAAGGGCCAGCAGATCGTTAATCGTCTTGTCCTCCCTGTCGATCTCCTCCGCAATATCCACCAGAAATTCCCGGTAAAGCTGAACCGGAACATCCTGCTGGCCAAGAAGGGAATCCGCCAGCACCTTCATGGAGGTTATAGGGGTCTTCAGCTCGTGGGACACATTTGCCACAAATTCCTGCCTGGAATTGTCCACGATCTTCATTCTCCGGATCAGACTGTTAAACGCATCCACGATATGCTCCGTTTCCAGATAGTCGGGAACGGAAATCGGCTCGTCAATATGGTCGTCCTTAATCTCGTTGATGGCTCTGGAAATCCGGTCAAAGGGACGTATCAGAATCTGAGTGAGGACCATTGCGATGACCAGGATACAGACAAACATGATAATCATGATGATAAACGCCCGGTGATCCAGAATATCCAGTGTGCTTCTTATAATATCCGTGGAAACGCTGGTCAAAAGCACGCCCCTTGTCAGCTCTGTCCCCTCCGGGATTTTGTCCGTCGCCGTCTGGGCGGAAACCGTCTCCACAATCGGGGTCGTTATCTCAATAAAGCCGTTTTTCTCATCATAGTTGGACATGGTCGTGCCCTTGAGGCATTTAATCACTTCCTCGGAGATAATCGTCCTGCCCTCGCTGATCCCGTAGGTATCTTTTACCACCTTCAGATTTCCGTTGATAATCAGAACCCGTCCGCTGTACAGATTGGAGAGCTGCTCCAGCTCCGCATTAATCACCTCCGACGAGGTGTCCTGCAGATAATTGTAGGTGATCAGATGATTGGCTATGATCTTGAGCTGATTCTGCACGTCCGACTGCCGGACTGCGACGGCCCGGTTCTCATAATTCTGCAGAATCCCTTCCTTGATAATCAGCGTTGGGACGAGCCCCATTAGAAAGAGAATCACAAAAAGGCGGAATTTGAGGCTCCGCCAGATTTTCAGCTTTTTTATAACACCTTTCACTTTGTCTGCCATACCGGTACCTATGCAAAATAGTAACCAACGCCCCACTTGGTCAAAACATACTTGGGATCGCTGGGATTACCTTCTATCTTTTCGCGCAGCCTTCTAATATGGACATCCACGGTTCGCACATCTCCCGGATAATCCGCTCCCCAGATCAGCTTGAGAAGGCTTTCCCTGCTGTAGACCTTGTTGGGATTCAGGATCAAAAGCTCAAGCAGTTCAAATTCCTTGGCGGTCAGATTAATCTCCCTCTCCGCCACATAAACCCTCCTGCCCTCGCAGTCAAGGCGCATGTCCCCTCTCTCAATGACTTTCTCCCGCTCTTTGTCCTTCGGCGTGGTTCTTCGGATAATCGCCTTGATCCTCGCTTTTACCTCCAGAATGTTAAAGGGCTTGGTGATATAGTCGTCCGCCCCGTATTCCAGGCCCAGGATCTTATCCATATCCTCCCCCTTGGCTGTCAGCATGACGATGGGCGTGGCGGAAAATTCCCGGATCTGCTGGCAGACCTCAAAGCCCGACAGCTTCGGGAGCATCACGTCCAGCAGAATAATATCATATGTATTGTCCTTCACCTTCTGCAGCGCTTCCTCGCCGTCATAGGCGCAGTCAACCTCCATGCCGTCCTGCTCCAGGCTGAATCGGATTCCCTTTACGATTAATTTCTCGTCATCTACGACCAAAACCTTTTTTGCCATGTTTCCAAACCATTCCTTTCATCGCCTGCAGACCCTGCCGCCTTTTACCTACACGGTAATATCATCCCGGATCTTTGCAAACAGCCCCTCCTTGATTCCTTCCACTTTCATAATATCCTCTATCCTGTCATAGGTTCCATTCGCCTCGCGGTAAGCGATAATGCTCTTCGCCTTGCTGCTTCCGATTCCGGCAAGAGTGCACAGCTCTTTTTCGCCGGCCGTGTTGATGTTTACAAGGCCTGTCTGTTCCTGTGCCTGCAGGCTTATCCCCTGTGTCTCCATTTTCAAAAAGCCCTGCGCAGTCTCCTCCCTTGTAGGGACATACAGTTTTACCCCGTCCTGAAGGCTCTCGGCCTGGTTTAAATAATCCGGATCCGCCTGACCGGTAAATCCTCCCGCCTCCTCGATTGCCTGGTAAATCCTGCTTCCGCAGGCAAGGCTGTAAACCCCTGGATTTACCACGGCGCCGCAGATATGTACAATAATCCGGTTCTCCGCTTGATCCCTGCCGGTATCCTCATCCGTTTCAAAATCCGGCTCCTTTCCGGTCTGCGGCTCTGCCTCCTGCTCCTGCGCACAAAGCGGATCCTCCGTCTCGCTCTGTGTCAGGTAAACCGTCTGCTTTTTTTCGCATCCAAAAAGTATACAGACAGAAGCTGCCAGTATACTTAAAAAAATCCTGAAGTAATTTAATTTCGTATGGTATTTTTTCAACGTCATATTCCTTTCCGCACGCAGGCAGAAAGCCCCCATATAACGACTGATTTCATTGTAAAGGATATTGGAAACTTTCGCAAGGATTCTTTCCTTTATTTATCCTTAATTTATTACATGTGCGGGGAGGGGCTTTAAATTATTTCCACTTGAAAAGAATCACGCCTGCAATGGCCACCACCATGCCGGCAACCTTACGCATCTCCAGCGGCTGCTTTTCCGTTCCAAACCATCCCAGAAGCTCGATCACATAGGCAACGATCAGCTGAGCGATCACGATCAGCATTACCGCCCTTGCGGGTCCTAACATCTCCATACTCTTGATTACCGTGTAGGTGATAAACGCCCCGATGGCGCCGCCCAGCAGCATATACCTTGGTTCCACCTTCATAAGGCCTGTAAAAGAAGTTCGATCGCTCACAAGCCAGGCAGCAAGACAGACGATCAGCGCCGAGAGCTGTACAAAAGAGCTGGCCACCCAGATACTTGTGGACTTGGTCACCTGGGTGTTGAACACCCCCTGTATACTCATGAGTGCGCCGGAAATCAGTGCGATAAAAAAACCAAACATAACGGAAACCTCCTGCTTATTCTATGGATTAGTAATGCCCGGATCATCGGATTTTATGCAGATAAATCGAATAAGTGAAACTGTGCGGCGCTTGACAATCTATTGTTTTATAATTAGAATATAGCCTTAACTGGAACTTGAAAAACAACGGAACTGATCTTGCAGTCATAGCCAGGTATGAAACAGGTGTAAAAATATCAGTTGGAGGCAAAAGCATGGCGACATCACGAATCAAAAACATGACCGAGGGAAGGCCGGCTTCCCTGATTTTTACCTTTGCACTGCCCCTGATGGCGGGCAATGTTTTTCAGCAGCTTTATACGGTTATTGACACCATGGTGGTGGGCAAGGCTCTTGGCGTGAATGCGCTTGCCGCCCTTGGCGCCGCCGACTGGCTGAACTGGATGATGCTTGGGATTATCCAGGGCTTTACCCAGGGGTTTGCCATTCTCATGGCGCAGAAATTCGGTGCCGGAAAGCATCAGGAGCTTCGCAGGGTGATCGGGAACTCCGCCGTCCTCTCTTTGCTTTCCGCCCTTGTCCTGCTGGGAATCGGCCAGCTCTTTGCCCGTCCTATCCTGGTTCTTCTGCAGACCCCGCAGGAAATCCTTGGAAACGCCCTGCTGTATCTTCGGATCATGTTCTGGGGGATTCCCATCGTCATGTCCTACAATCTGCTGGCCTGTGTGCTGCGCTCGCTGGGGGACGGACAGACGCCGCTTCACGCCATGATCGTGGCGGCCCTGACCAATATCGCGCTGGATCTTCTGTTTGTGCTGGTTTTCCATCTCGGAATCGGAGGGGCCGCTGCCGCCACTCTGATCGCCCAGCTCGTTTCCAGCCTCTTTTGCCTGTACCATATCCGCAAAATACAGATACTTGCTTTTGTCCGCTCAGACTTTTGCCTGCAGGGCGGCCTTCCCCTCCGGCTCCTGCTTCTGGGCTTTCCCATGGCTTTTCAGAACGCCATTATCGCTATCGGCGGCATGATCGTGCAGTTCGTGGTCAACGGCTTTGGCGTGCTCTTTATCGCAGGCTTCACCGCCACCAACAAGCTTTACGGCATACTGGAAATCGCCGCCACTTCATACGGCTATGCCATGATCACCTATGTGGGGCAGAACCTTGGCGCAAACAGAACGGACCGCATCCGGAAAGGAATGCGATCCGCCGTATTCATTGCCCTTGCAACCTCTGTCCTGATCGCCGTCTTCATGCTCCTTGCGGGGCGGGCGATCCTTGGCTGCTTTATCTCCGGAACGCCGGAGGAATTCGAACAGACTCTGCAAATCGCCTATTTTTACCTGGTGATCATGAGCCTGTTTCTCCCCGTCCTGTACATCCTGCACGTGGCACGCTCCGCCATTCAGGGCATGGGAAACACGGTTCTTCCCATGATATCCGGCGTTGCGGAGTTTGTCATGCGGGCCGCCACCGCCATCCTCCTGCCCCTTTGGGTCGGGGAGATCGGCATCTTCTTTGCGGAGATCATGGCATGGGCGGGAGCTACGGTGATTCTGGTGATCAGTTATTTCGTGGTGGTGAAAAAAGTGGAGAGGGGATTAACGGCCTGATTCTCTCTCCGTTTACGCGATACTTTCTATTCTTCTGCCACATAAGCAGGCAATGCATCGGCTTCCATTCTCTCAGCTAAGGTATTAAAAACAGTAATAAAATCATTTAAAAATATATCTACCTTTTCCTCATTCTTATCCATCCAAAATTTAAACAAAATATTTCTGTCTCCTAAAATATTTTCAATATGATCAAACCAGTGTTTAAAGTCCTCACTCTTATAATCATCGCTATCCAGAGTCCATTCGTTAAAACAGATATCATAATTTAATGCTTTCACAACAGAATACGAATTCTGAAATTCATTAAAATTCCCATGATCTTTAAGTAAAACAAATAGTCCTTTCTCAACTTCCACAGGTAAAAATGAAATATTTACCGCTGATTCTATTGTCCTTTTTTTATTTCTATATTCTTTCATCTGCGGAACATCCGCATCCAAAAGAATTATATTATTTCGAAACTCCGGAATTTCTTTTTCATACAATTGTACATAATTTGTCCAGCCCAAATCAATATCAATAAAACGCATATACAATTCCGTATTTATTCCCATTTCCTTTGATAAAAGATATCTTACAAAAGATACTGCATGTTCATCTTCGCAATACACATTGATACGATTTTCTGTTCTAATCACAGTAAGATTAATATCGTTCAAAATTTCATTTAATTCATTGGCTGTAGAAATGTTTCTGGGCTTAATCATCCGCATACCTTCTTTGCTATATTCAGGCTCTAAATATACTATGGCACTATCATATGCAGATATCGGCAAACTTATCCCCAGACGCTTTCTCTCCCATCTTTGATACTTGTTAACCTGACGCAGAATTATAGGGGAATGCGTTGTAAATACGATTTGCAAGCTGAACTCTTTTGCTGATAAATATAAATAATCTACCAACTTTTTTTGAGAAAAACCATAAAGAGTTGCATCTAATTCGTCTATTAGCAAAATACCCCCTTTATAATTCTTCCCGCAATTTTCTTTTAACCGCTTAAAAGAAAGTATTGCTAAAATAATTCTAACTATATTTCCTTCTCCCGCTGAATTTGTAAATATATCATGCACATTATCATTTATCCCCGCAAAAGTTCTGGACGCAGTGGCCTTCTCAATACCCACTTCAGCATTCTCATGCATATCTTGAATTGATAATATGGTTCGATAATTATTAATACAATATTTAAGTTCGTCTTCGGTCAGCTCGTTTTCATAAGTTTGGGTTTTGCCCGATTCCCCTATCGGAAATAATCTGCTTAAACTCAGGAAGTAAACAGGTGCCTGAATATAGCCAGCTCCTTTTGCTCTGCTCTCAGCATTCCAAAATCTAAGAGTTGTCTCCCCTCCTTTCTGGTTTCTGGCAATACTTTCAATCGTAAAATAGTCCCTGTCCGAAAAAGATGTATTATGCAGTCGCAGAGTCCATCTATGTTCACCTATAACATCATGGGCAGGAGATATTTTGAATTTTTCTTTAAATTGTGATTTAAAATTATAACCGTCAATCGTTTTATAACCATACAAAGGATTTTCGATCTGAGAAATAGTAAAAGGCTGGCCCAACATACCTAATACTGTTGTTTTTTGTGTTGCATTTCTTCCCGAAATAGCAGTAATTCTTTTTCCAAGAAAAAATTCAACATTCTGAAATGCTCTAAATTTGTCAATCTCAATACTTTTAATTATCATATGTATACCCTCGCATATAACAGGCAAACTCTGTAATCATGTATCAGTGGCAAAGAAGCTTATTTTACGCTCTTAAATTAATTGCGATCTTTTTGTTTCTCATCTGAGCATCAGACGGGCAAAAAACACTGTCAGAAAAAATCATCAGTTCAGAAGCCGTACCTTTATTTGCCGCACTATAGGTTAGATCAAATTTTTTAATATCGTATTCTTTATAAAGCATTCGTATTTCATCAACAGCATCATACGTCACGATCCATGGTGCCTTAATATGCTCCATGATGGCATTCTTAATTTTTTCATGGTCCTCCGAAGAAAAGAAATTTTTATAAAGTTTCTGACCCTTGTTAAAATAAGGCGGATCAAAATAAATAAAGACACGATCTCCATATTTGGGTATATAATTCGTAATTAAACTCAAAATATCCTTATTATATACTTTTATCCGCTCCTTATTATCAGCAATTTTTTTAATCTTTTCTATTAATTTTGTCTTATCATAACGAACATTCAGTTTCCATTCCCCATCTTGCGCATAGCCCCCAATCGGTCCCGCACTCAAAATGCCTGACCGATTCGTCCTGTTTAAAAAAAGAGTGGAAAAAGCCAAATCTACAGAATATACATGTGTCTGCGTATATATTTCCTTTTGTTTATACCATTCATCCATAGTCACAGGAGTATTTATTATTTTTTCTATAAGTTCTTCCGAGTCGGTCTTAATTGCACGCCAAAATGAATAAATAGCTTTGTCATAATCATTAATCACAATATCATTTACGCAATTATCCACCAAAAGAGACAGCGCAACTCCCGCCCCACCGGCAAAAGGCTCTATATAGGTACAGTTTGTCATTCCAATATTTTCAATTATCAGTTTAATAAATTCTGACAGCCTGCTTTTTCCCCCTGGATATCGCAAAGGTGAATAATTTGCCACAACCGATACCTCCTCTATATTTATAATTATGATAATTATAACGTACAATAATCAATTATTCAATAAGTAACCTACTTAATTTCCACCCTCCACTCCCCCTTTTTCACCAGCGCAAAGGGGTTGTGCAGCGCCTCGTATTCCCAGTCGTGCCTGCCCAGATACTCGCTGCTGTCACAGACCGGATCCTCTGTCACCATGATCTTTTGATCCACGCTGGCGGCAAGATAGCGCACGGCCTCAAACAGGCCGGAGTCCTCCCTGGCCGCCTCAACGCCTGTGAATTCCGCCAGCAGCCCCTCCCGCATCCGGTAAAAAACGGCGCAGTCAACAAGCTGCTTCTCCTCAATTCCGGGCATCCAGCCAGAGCAGCGAAACGTAAATCCAAAGAGATTCTCCCCGTTTTCCAGCCCATAGCGGTAAAACTGAAGATCCGTACAGTCATCCCCAAGATACGCCCTGGCGCTTTTGCGGATGTTCTCTTTCGCCTTCTCAAAATCTTCCGAGAACAGATCCCCCTCTTCATTTTTTGATACCGAATAGAAAATGCAGGAAGAGAAAATTGCGGGCTCTGCATCCGCAAGAAGCCAGGTATCGCTCTCCTCCTTCGATTCCACCATCACCGACAGCCCCTTTTCCCCGGCCGTCTGCGCACCGTAGTAGACATAGAGCCATCCGGCCTCATTCTTTTTCGCAAAGGAAGGGGCCTGCCCTCTCCCCTCCCGGGTATCCGCCTCAACGATACCGAAATCTCTCTCGTCAAGGGCCCGCAGCAGATAGCGCACGGAAGGCCCGGTCCCCAACTCCGGCTCCGCATCCCCTGCGTCCTGCGGCTGTGTAAAAAGCCTGATATAATCCGCCTCGTCCGTTCCCGGAACCTCCATGGACGAATACAGGGTTCCAAAGTCCTCCACGTCCGCAAATGCCTTTGCGCCGTACAGATATTCCTCCACGTTCTCCATCTGCTGTTCGGAAAGCTTGTAGACACCGCTCTGGCGGTACTTCTGGGCTGTTTTTCCCGCCAGATAGTAGCAGTTGTGCGTCTCTCCCTCCTTACAGAAATAGGAGCTTGCGCTCTGGGCAATGCCGAACACATATCCCGCCCTGTCCTTATCCGATTCCATAACGGCTCTTCCCGAATGGGCGCAGTCTTGGATCCTTCCCGTGTTATAGCCGCTGATTCCCGCGGCCACCCGCTCCTCGTTCTCATAGAACCGCAGTCTGGTCACTTCGGCATGCTCCGCAAGCAGCAGAATATCGCCCGTATTTTCACACTCCGCAATGATCCCGGAGCTGGCGCCTGCAATCCCGCCCGCAACCCTTGCGCAGGAGACATTCCCCTCATTCCTGCAGCGCTCCACCAGAGCATTGTTTTTCCCCACGATCCCCCCTGCGCAGGACTCCATCCGGATATCGTCCGGATACCCGGACGAATCCCGCCAGATCTTAAGTCCGTCCGCATGCAGCACCGTATCGCCGAAGCTGGCACAATTGCGGATCACGCCGCCCTTGTAATTGACAGCGGCAATGCCTCCCGCCCGCCACAGCGGACAGTCCAGATCCAACGCTTCCTCTTTTCGAAGAAGGCATCGGCCGCCCTCCAGCCTTCCCCGGAAAACACAGTCCGCAATGGTTCCGTAATTGTACCCGGCGACACCGCCCGCCTCGCCGTCTCCCAGAATATCCGCCTCCACCGTGCAGTTTTCGATGGTTCCGTAATTGACGCCGCACAGAGCGGCTGCCAGAGGGACGCTGAACGTCTCATCCTCCCGCACACCCGGATCCCGGTTCTCATACAACGACTCAAAACGGGAAGTGCGGATCTTAAGATTTCTGACGCAGCCACTCTCGGTAATAACGCCAAAGACCGGGCGCTTGTGCGGGGTATTGCCAATGATCCCATAGCCGCCTGCGTCAAAGCATCCCCCATACTCCGGTATCATGCCGCTTATGTCCCCGGCCTCCTCCGCCTTCCCGCTCCCCGTATTTGCGTCGTCATCTATGTAAATATCGTTTACCAGCCTTGCATTGATCCGGGTTTCTCCCTTCCTTACCGCGTCCGCAAACCAGGCAAAATCTTTCCCGGAAGAGAGAAGGTAGAAACCTTCCTCGTCCTGTGCGGGCCCTGCCATTGTGTATCCCACAAAAACCAGGATAAGCAGAAAGGACAGCAGTGCCGCTGTCCTTTGGATTCTCTCTCTTCTCATTCCGATTCATCCTCCTCCATGGCCTCCTGCCGGTAGAAGTCCTCGTCCAGGTATTCTTCCTCCTCGTCCTCTTCCACGGGATCCTGAATGTATTCCTCTTCAAAGGGCTCTCCGGTAACCTGCTGCATGATCTGCTCGGAGAGTTCCTTCAGCATCAGGTTGGCGTCCGCCCCGTTCCAGACCTGGGAGAAAGCGGCCTCCAAAAGCACCCAGAAATTGCTGGTTTCCAGCATCTTCGGCATGGAAATGGACCGCTCGTACTCCCTTGCGAACTCGCCCAGCGCCTCATAGCCGTAATTTACATGCTTCGCCGCAGACACCTTGCCCGATCTTGCATAAAGAATATCGTTGTACCCGGAGGTGAGGAAAAGTGCGAAATCGTTTGCCTCCTTTTGGAAATCCGAGTACCCGTTAACCACCACGCAGCTTGTCATAGACAGAGATCTGGATTTCTTGTCCCCGTCAATGTCCGGCGTTAAGGCGATTCCGTAATCATAGGCAAAAAGCCCGTCCTCCCTGGCCTGCTCAAGCCTTCCCACCACGTCTGTGGTAGCCACGGTAAACACCAGCTTTCCGCTGATAAACTCGTCGATCACCTTCTCGTACTCCACATCAGACGTGTCAATGGAAAAGAACTGATTCAAAGCCGCATAGGCGCGCATGTTGCTGATTGCGTTTTCGTTGTAGATATCAATCCGGGACGTGTCCCATCCCGCTTCTCCGCCCATGTCAATGGCGTTTCCCACAAAGAAATAGTTGTAAAAAATATCCGTCACATCCCAGCGAAACACGGCCTCCACCTGCTCCGGTGCATCGTAGCTGTCCGCAAAAGCCCGGATTCCCTCGATGGTGGAGGGAAGAAGCTGCGCCATCCGCTCCTCAATCTGCCTGCGCATCTCCCCGGACTCCTCCAAAAGATCCTCCGGATCCCCGGCCGCATCAACCTCCTCCTGCGGGCCGTTCTCCTCCAGGTTCTGCTCAGCCTCCTGGGCCGCCAGCAGATCTGCCTCCGCCGTAAGCTGGGCTCTCGCCATATCCTCCAGGTATGTCTTGTTGTACAGCAGGGAGCTTGTCTCAAAGTAAAAAGGATACCCGATCACCTTGTCCTTGTAGGAAACCGCCTGCAGCCCGGTATTCATGTAGGTTTCCTCCAGCGAGACACCCTCCGGCGCCTCCACCTCGCAGGCAAGCCCGGCAAGATAGGATTTCTCCAGGGAATCATGACCCAGAATATACAGATCCGGCACTTCCCCGTGAAGCGATGCCTCGTTGATCTTTTCCAGATACTCCGGCCCCTTCTCCAGCACCGGCATGATCCTCACATCATGAGTTTCATTGTAGGTCACCGCCGCACTGCTGATGTACGAGGTGAGCGCCTCATCCGTGTACCACAGATAGAGGGTCTCCTTTTCCCTGGTAAAAACAGGCGCCTCCTGCTCCGTCACAACATTGATTCCCGCTTTTGCGATTCCAAAGGCGAGGGCCGCCACAAGTGCGACACCCCCTGCCGCCATCAGTCGTTTTTTCAGACTCATTCCATTCTCCATCTATCTACAGACAGGATTCCAGAATCTCCACCATTTCGTCCACATTCTCCCTGGAAATAACAAGAGGCGGCACGAACCGGATGATATTGGCTCCCGCATTAATCAGTATCAGTCCCCTGTCAAGGGCTTTCGTAATCACTCCGCCCACCGGCCTGTCAAATACAAGCCCCTGCATCAGGCCCAGCCCCCGCCTTTCCACGATAAACTCGTACTTTTGTGCCAGCGCATCCAGCGTCTCTTCCAGATAAGCGCCCACCCGGTTCACGTTTTCCAGGACATGGTTCTCCTCGTATAAATCAAACACCGCATTAACCGCCGCACCTGCCAGAGGGTTTCCGCCGTAGGTGCTTCCGTGATCCCCGCTCACCAGAGAGTGGGTTCCCACCTTCTCCGTCATGAGAAAAGCCCCCACCGGAACGCCGCAGCCAAGAGCCTTGGCCGTGGTCATGATATCCGGCTTCACGCCGTATTTCTGCCAGGCATACATGAAGCCGCTCCTTCCCATGCCGCACTGAATCTCGTCCAGAATCAGGAGAATGTCTCTCTCGTTGCAAAGAGCCCTCACCCTCTTAAGGAACTCCTCCCGAGCCGGATAAATTCCCCCTTCTCCCTGCACGGTCTCAAACAAAATGGCACAGGTCTTGTCTGTCACCTGCCGCATCACACTGTCAAAATCATTCATTTCGGCAAACCGGATATTTCCGATCCCGGGTTCGAAAGCTTCCCTGTACTTGGGATTTCCTGTAACGGACAGCGCTCCCATGGTTCTTCCGTGGAAGGAGTGCTCCATGGCAATGATCTCGTGATCCGTGGCACCATCCTTCAGATAGGCGTATTTCCTGGCCGCCTTGATGGCGCCCTCCACGGCCTCCGCACCGCTGTTGGTAAAGAACACCCGATCCATTCCAGATACCTTTTTCAGCTTCCCCGCCGCCTCAATGGCCGGCACATTATAATAATAATTGGAGGTGTGGATCAGCTTGTCGATCTGGGCCTTTAAGGCGTCATTGTATTTCTTATTATTATACCCAAGGGCAAACACCGCAATACCGGCGCAGAAATCCAGATATCTTTTCCCATCGATATCATACAGATAAACGCCGTCCCCCCGATCTAAAACCACCTGATAACGGTTGTAGGTGTGAAGCAGGGCCTTCTCCGCTTCCTCAATATACTGCTGCATAGACATAGTCTTTTCCCTCCCTCTCAGTTGTTTTCCTCCAAAAGCTGCCTGTCCTCATCCCGCAGGATCATGGTTCCCACGCCTTCGTTGGTAAAGATCTCAAGGAGCAGGCAATGAAGAATCCGTCCGTCCAGAATGTGGACTCTGTTCACGCCGTTTTTCACTGCCGAGGTGCAGTTTTCCAGCTTGGGAAGCATACCGCCTCCGATAAAGCCGTCGCTGATCAGCGCATCCGCATCCGAAACCGTAATCCGGGGAATAAAGGAGGCTTTGTCGTTGATATCCCGGTACAGCCCCTCGATATCCGTAAGGAACACCAGCTTGTCCGCCCCCACGGCCCTGGCGATGGCGCAGGCCGCGTCATCCGCATTGATATTGTAGGTGACAAAATCCTCATCCAGTCCTATGGGCGCAACGATGGGGAGGAAATCCTTTTCCAGAAGATCGTAGAGGATCTTGGGATCCACTCTGCGGATATCCCCCACAAAGCCGATATCCTTGCCGTCCGCATATTTCCGATCCACCCGAAGCAGCCCCCCGTCCTTGCCGCTGACGCCAACCGCCTTTACGCCAAGCTCCTGCACCATGGTGACCAGCTGCTTGTTGATCCTGCCAAGAACCATCTCCGCAATCTCCATGGTCTCCTCGTCGGTTACCCGAAGGCCGTTCACAAACTGCGCCTCTTTGCCGACCTTTCCCACCCAGCGGCTGATCTCCTTACCGCCGCCGTGTACGATAATGGGTTTAAAGCCCACCAGCTTAAGCAGGGTCACGTCCTTGATCACGTTTCTTTGCAGCTCCTCGTTGCTCATGGCGCTTCCGCCGTATTTCACCACAATAATCTTTCGGTTGAATTTCTGTATGTAGGGAAGCGCCTCGATGAGCACCTCCGCCTTTTTCATTACCTGCTCCATGTCCTTATTCATAAGCTTCTCCTCTCAGCTCCTGTAATCCGCATTGATCTTCACATAATCATAAGTCAGATCGCACCCCCAGGCCGTGGCGCTGTGGGTTCCCGCCTTCATATCCGCAATTACCGTAACCTGCGGCTGCGACAGGATTTCCGAAGCCTTCTCCTCGCTGTAGGCGGCGCCCGCCCCGTCCTTATAAACCAGAAGCTTTCCGGCCGCACTCTCAAAATACAGTTCCATATTTTCCGGGTCAAAGTTCACGCCGCTGTAGCCAAGGGCGCACAGAAACCTCCCCCAGTTGGCGTCATGTCCATAAACTGCCGACTTGCACAGGCTGGATGAGACCACGGATCTGGCAAGCGTCCTGGCCTCTTGCTTTGCCGCCGCGCCGATCACCTTTACCTCAAACAGGGCGGTGGCTCCCTCGCCGTCCCCCGCCATCATCTTTGCAAGGGTCTCGTTGACATAGTGAAGGGCTTCCTGAAAAACCGCATACTCCCGGGTTCCTTCCAGAATCTCGGGATTTTCCGCCATGCCGTTTGCCAGGATAAGCAGCGTGTCGTTGGTGGAGGTGTCCCCGTCCACGGAAACCATGTTGAAGGTATCGGTCACGTCCTCCCGAAGGGCCTTTGCAAGGAGCTCTTTGGAAATCACCGCATCCGTGGTGAGAAAGCCCAGCATGGTGCACATGTTGGGATGAATCATTCCGGAGCCCTTGCACATGCCCCCAATCGTCACCGTCGCTCCTCCCACTTCAATCTGAACCGCCGCCTGCTTGGCGTGTGTGTCCGTGGTCATAATGGCCTCCGCCGCCAGATCTCCCGCTTCCTTCGTGTCCGCTTTTGCCCTGGCAAGCTTTTTTATTCCCGCCTCGATCCGGTCTATGGGAAGCTGCATGCCGATGACCCCGGTGGAAGCCACCAGCACAGAGTCCTCCGGGATTTTCAGCTCCCGGGCCGCGGCCGCGGCCGTCCTCTCACAGTAAGAATAGCCTTCCTTTCCGGTGCCCGCATTGGCGATTCCCGCATTGACAATCACCGCCTGAGCGAAGGGGGATTTTTCCACCACCTTCTGATCCCAGAGCACGGGGGCCGCCTTCACCACGTTGCTGGTAAAGGTTCCCGCAGTAACGCAGGGTGCCTTGCTGTAGATCATTGCCATATCCTTCCGGTCCTTATATTTGATTCCCGCTTCCGCGCCTGCCGCCTCAAAGCCTTTTGCCGCAGTCACTCCTCCTGTTATAATCCTCATACGATTCCTCCGTTTTTGCGGCGGGCGCTTTCCCCGCCATCCAAAATCCTGCATGCCTCTTTGCTATTTGTTGTAGTTCACAATATTTTCCTTATTTAATACAAAATCGTAATAGTTCAGATCTTCCCTCTTCGTCCATCCGACTCTGCGCCAGAAAGCGTTGCCCACGTCGTTTTTGGTGAAGGCGATCAGGGAAACCTTGCTGATATGCTCCTTTTCCAGGGCCTTCATGCAGTGAACCACCATGCTCTTGCCAATTCCCCGCATCCGGTAATCCTCATGCACACACACATGGTACAGGCAGCCTCTTCTTCCGTCATGGCCGCAGAGAATGCTTCCCACGATTCGGTTATCCTCCACCGCCACCACGCTGGTGTTCGGGTTTCTCTCAAGAAACCGTTCCACCCCTTCCCGGGAATCGTCAATGCTGCGCATGGCAAATCCCCTGATGGTCATCCACAGATCATATACGCCCTCATAGTCCTCGATCGTCATTACCCTGACCGCCATAGTCTTCTTCCTTTCCGCTTTTCCAGCTCTCTGTGCGCTTTTTCTCCTTAAACATTCACCGATTATTTTATGACATGTGACCCCACACGTCAAGTAATTCCCCCCAGGAAATCAAAATCATTCGTTACCATTCACGGCTTGGAAGCCGCTCATAGTAACATTCGGGGCGATATTCCAAGTTTTGCTACGCAAAAATCGCCCCTCACACTGAATCATATTCTCACGGAATGCGCAGCCGGTGCGCATTCCTGACCCGTGAAAAATAACAATCATTCCCATATACGAACTTTACCCGGACTATTTTTTCGTGCATTCCTTATTTAAAGTATGTTATAATGAGCACGAAGAATTTCAATCACCTAAAGTGCATGTGAGGGACACGCCATGACAGAGCAAACGCAAAGCGGACAGGATCATCTGCGGCACGCCGCAGAGGCCGAAAGGGAAATCGCCACACTGGAGAAAAAAATCGATAAGCTGGAGGAGAGCCTTCATGCGGCGCAGGCTGCCAATCGCGCAAAGAGCACCTTTCTATCCAACATGTCCCACGATATCCGGACGCCGATGAACGCCATTGTGGGCATGACCGCTATCGGGCTTTCCCATATCGACGAAAAAGCCCGGGTACAGGACTGCCTGTTAAAAATCCAGACCGCCTCCTCCCATCTGATGAGTCTTGTGAATGATGTTCTGGATATGTCCCGGATCGACAGCGGGCGCCTGACCCTTGGCAGGGAACCCTTCTCCCTTCCGGATCTCGTTCACGATATCGCCGTGATTCTCCGGCCTCAGGCGGCGCAGAAAAGGCAGTCCCTTCAGCTGGAAATCGGACGGATCCATGAGGAAAACCTGATCGGCGATTCCCTGCGTGTTCGGCAGATTCTGGTCAATATTATAGGAAACGCCGTAAAATATACTCAGGAGGAGGGATGCATCCGCGTGCGCTTCGACCAACATTTCCCGGAAGGAGTCAAAGCGCAGCGGACGGCGGCGGATACCGTCTTTCTCGATTTTCTGTGCCAGGACAATGGGATGGGAATGAGCCCGGAATTTCTGGAACGGATTTTCCTGCCCTTTGAGCGGGTTCACAACGAGGCCACCAGCAAGATCGAGGGGACGGGGCTTGGCATGTCCATTGTGAAAAACCTGATTGACCGCATGGACGGCCAGATCCGGGTGGAAAGCAGACTTGGAGAGGGAAGCCTCTTTCGGATCACCCTGCCTCTCGGCATCACCGCAAAAAGCGATGATCTCAGCTGCCCTCAGAATCAGACCGTTCTCATTGCGGAGAGCGGCGAAAGTCTCTCCGACCAGCTGGAAGAATGTCTTCGGGACTGCGGCATGGTACCGGTAGTGGAAAAATCCGGCCTTTCCTGCGTCACTTATCTGACGGAGGCCAAATACGAGGACAGGATGCCCTGCGCCATGCTGCTCGGACAGTCGCTTGCGGATATGCCCTGCCTGGAGCTGGCCTCCCATGTGCGCCAGCTTGCGGGAAGCCAGTTTCCCATCCTCCTTGTATCGGAAGCGGACTGGGCCCAGATCGAATACCGGGCGTCCCGCGCCGGCGTCAACGCCTTCGTGCCCTGTCCTCTTTTTAAAAGCAGGCTCCTTAAGACCCTGATTCCTCTGATCAACGCAGAGCAGGAGGAGACAGGTTCCCAGTGCGGAACGGACTACGGCTCCTTTCACGTTCTTCTTGTGGAGGACAATGAGCTGAATCAGGAGATCGCCGTGGAGCTTTTGTCCATGATCGGCGTACAGGTGGAGACGGCTGACGACGGGGCGCAGGCAGTGGCTGCCTTCCAGGCATCCTGTGCGCATCACTTTGACGTGATCTTCATGGATGTCCAGATGCCGGTGATGAACGGCTATGAGGCCACCCGCCGGATCCGGAGCCTGCAAAGGCCGGATGCCGAAACCGTCCGGATCGTGGCCATGACCGCCAACGCCTTTGTGGAGGATATCCGCAGTTCCAAAGACGCCGGGATGGACGAACATCTCTCCAAGCCGGTGGATCTGGAACACCTGCAGGAAATTCTGCACAGGCTTCTCAAGTCAGCACCCTCGCAGGAATAGAACGCATTGCCATGTATGGGAGAAAGAGTGGAAACATCATGCAGTCTTATCAGGAAGAATATATTGCAAACGTAAAAGATATCGCCGCTCTCACCGCACACAAAAGCCCGGGCGGCAGATCCTTTGAGGAATATCTGGAAGAACTGCTTGCGGACAGGCAGGAAGCGGAGCAAAAGACAAACCGGAACATGGAGCTTTTGCGGGAAGGCTTGCAGCCCACGCTTGAGCATCTCTTCGAGGCGGGCGCACAGGAGCTTGCCAGCCTGAGAGAGTTCGCCTCCAGCCTTCTTGCAGGCACGAACGAGGTGGACGGCGGACTGTTCTGCCAGATCCATCAGGCCCTGCTCAGCCTGGCCCGTCTTAACAGGGACAAAAAACAGATGATTCAGGAACTATACTGGCTTGGAATCGGCCGGAACAACCTGTGTAATAAAATGGTGGGGCTTGAGACCACGGAAGCGGAAAAATACACCCACAAAATGCGTCTGTGCTTTACGGAAGCCGCCGCCTACCTGAAATATTATGACGAAATCGAAGATACCCAAACCAGAGGGTACATTCTGCGCTCGCGGGCAAATATCTCCCTCGGGCATTTCCGATCACCGGGGGAAAAGATCCGGCTGACCAGACAGACGCTGGAAATCCTGCAGGACAGCTCCTATCAGGAGAAGGAACCCGGTCTGCCCTGGGAGCGTTTTATCTACATGACACACCAGCAGATGGCCTCCAGCATATCCCGCAGCAAAACCGAAGTTATGGCTCCCGAAGACATCGCCGCTCTCATGGACTCCGTCTATATCGTCTATGAGCGCATGATCCGGGAGGCCGCAGAGCAAAGCCAGAAGCCGCCCCTCCGCTCCGCCTTCTCTTATGCTTCCATCAATTATTACTGCGGCCTGGACACCCTGGACGGCCTGCTGTCCAAAATGGAGCAGCTGATGGACGAGACGGATATTCACGATTTTTCCCCGGACAACATGTACGGCCTCATATCCATCCCGGCCTTTTACTGCCAGTATCTGCAGGAATACCCGGAACGGCTTCCCCGGAAAAAAGATTATGTCGAAAGCCTTTACCAGAAGATCCTCGATTACCTGCGGATCTTTCCGCAGGCTGCGGGAAACGAGTCCCTCTTCTTCTACCTGCGGCAGTTGTCCTGCACCTTCGTGGAAACCGGGGACGGCATTTCCTACGGCGAATTCCTGCAAAAGCTCCTGATCCTCTTCGCACCCGATATTTATGTGCACTCCTACATGGTGGGAAAGGCATCCTGTGCCTTCTGCCGGATCATCCTTTCCGAGGAGCCGTCCTATTTTGATGATATCGATCACATCCGGGCAGTGAAAGATCCGCAGCAAAAGCAGGCAGCCGTCCTTGATTACGCCATGCAGTGCGGTCTCTTTCATGATGTGGGAAATCTTAATTTCATAAGCCTGTACACCCAGATCTCCAGACAATGGTTTGCAGAGGAATATGAAATATCAAAGCTTCACACGGTGGCGGGAAATATGAGCCTGTCCCAGCGCCCCTCAACGCGGCTCTATGCCGAGGCGGCCCACGGGCACCATTCCTGGTACGACGGTTCCAGGGGCTACCCCGGCTCCTACCGGCGGCTGGAATGTCCCCAGCGGCAGATGGTGGATATCATCGGAATCACGGACTTTCTGGACAGCATAACCAGCATGGGCCAGCTTCATTTCGGCGCAAAAAAGACGTATGCCGAGGCGGTCCGGGAGGCCATCCTGTTAGAGGGAAGACGCTTTTCCCCCCTTCTGACCGCAAGACTGCGCGACAAAGAGATCGCCAGAATCCTCAGGGAAGCCTTTGAGGAAGGCCGCCGGGAAGCCTATTATCATCTGTATGAGCAGGAGGCCAGTTCATGATCCTGCGGATTTGTGCTGTGAGAAGGCCGGATGCCTTTTGCTGGCAGAGGGGGCCGGGATGATCCCCCGTTCCCAGTCCGTCTTTCGGATCCTGCCTGGGAAACTGAAAGAAAAAGACGTTTCCCCCTGCTTTTCTTACACACCGCCTTACCGCAGGGCAAAGCTCTGGGCCAAACAGGCCAAGAGCACAGAGAATTGCCGCATCTGGGTTTCGCTCTTGTACCTGCTTCAAAAAATTGGCGTATTCCCTCTCAAACGCACGCTCTCTTTCCGGATCCTCTCTCACATAGCTTGCGTCATTATTTCCCAGATGAATCACAACCAGCTGGGGACGGAATGCAGATGCGTCCCACAGTTCCCACTCCCCCTCCCTCAAAGTACCCGGCTTTTGCCGGCCCGTTTTCAAAGGAGACGGCCACACTCTCTCCAGCGCCCTGCCGGCATAGAGATCGGTATACGGATACAGATCCGGCATCAGGTCCACTGT
Source organism: uncultured Lachnospiraceae bacterium (assembly GCA_910579685.1). Lineage (GTDB taxonomy): Bacteria > Bacillota > Clostridia > Lachnospirales > Lachnospiraceae > Suilimivivens. The sequence continues at coordinate 96,552 of CAJTVN010000004.1, forward strand.
ATCCGGGGTTTGTCTTGAAGCCTCAATCCAGTTGGAAAGCACCCCGATACCGCTTCTTGCCACCAGCTGATAATCCGCCCCGAGTTCCTTTGCGCACCGTGCCGCATATGCCTTTAAAGGATTTTCCTCCCTGGTGGCAAACCCTCCATCCCGTCTCCCCTCCACCCCATATCCACAAGTGATGGAATCTCCGACAAACTCAATTCTCCGCTCCCTGTAAGGAAGCGGGAAAATCTCCCCGTCCGTCTGTATCTGCCGGATCCCCACAATTCCATATTTGGATTCCGAAAGCTTCTGCAGCCGGATTGTTACGGTTTCCGGTCTTTCGCAGACAAAGAGCTCCATTTCCCATTCGCCGTCTGCCAGGACCTCCCTCTTTGCCTTATCCTCCTCATCATTCACGATCACCGCCATGCAGGCTCTCATTTCGGAGGTATCCGCATCATTGGAAACCACGAGACGGGCCGACGCCCTTGTGCCGGTAAAGGAAAACTCAATATAGGAAGCGGAATTGCCCAGATACCGCACGCCTCCTTTGTACAGAGTTCTTCCCATCACCTTTACCGACCGATGATCCGCTCTATATATCATAGAATTCTCCTCCTTGTTGCTTTTAAACCGGAAATCACCTATAATAAATTTGTAAATTTTTTCATTCCAAAATGCGCAGAAAGGCGAACCTCCCATGACCGGAATTGAACTGAAAGCGAAAAGCATCTATCCTGAAATCAGCAAATCGGAGCAGCTCGCTGCCGACTATTTTATGAAAAGCAAAGAGGACATCTTCAAATATCCTCTGGCCGCTCTGGCTGAGATGTCCGGCACGAGCCAGGGCGCCTGGGTCCGCTTCTGCAAGTCCATGGGTTACAGCGGAATGAAAGGCCTGAAAAAGGCTGTTTTTGACGAGACCAGTAAATCCACAGCATCCGTAAACAAGCCAACCATCCGGTTTACGGATATTGAGGATTTTGCTTCCGTTTCTGCCATGGCCGAAAACGTGTGCAACAGCTATATTGAGGCCATTCGCATGACCCATCGTCTGTTCGACGAGGAGCTGATGGAGACCGCGGCCCAGCATATCATCCGCGCCAGAACCGTCAACCTTTTCGGAGTTGGCGCTTCCGGGCTGGTGGCCAGCGATTTCTACCAAAAGCTGCTGCGCATTGGCTACACGGTAAACTATGCTTCCGATTATCACATTGCCTTCACCTTTATGGCAACCAGCGCGGACAAGGACGTCGCCGTTCTCTTTTCCAATTCCGGAGAAACGCCGGAAATTCTGGAGGCCGCTGACATTTTGAAAGAAAATAAGACCACAGTGATCGGCATTACCAGACATTCCCTGAATTCACTGGCAGAAAAGTGCGATCACGTCCTTTATATGGATTCACCCGAAATTTATAAAAGGAGCGGGGCCACCAGCTCCCGAATCGCCCAGCTCCTTCTGTCAGATATTCTCTTTACCACGGTCGCCAACCATGACTATGCCAAAATCGAGAATCATCTGGAAAAAAGCTACTCGATCATCAAAGTCCGCTCCAAAAGGACAAAGGAAAAATAAGGGATTCTATGCCCGCATGGCTTCAGCCAGCCCCACCGCACCGTGTACCGCATCCTTTTTGGCATCCGCAATCCATATCGGCAGGGCAGGCATCCGGCTCCCGGCCCGGCGCGCTTTTTTCTTGCAGTTTTCCTCAAGAGCTTTCAGGAGTTCTTCTCTTATCCGCTCATTCCTTTTCAGGACACTGCCATGCAGCACAAGCGGAACCCCCTTCTCCCTCCCCTGATTCTGCATTTTAGCGAGAACGGTCAAAACCAGGCGGGAGAGCTCTCCTGCGGCTTTTTCCATAATCCGCACTGCCGCCGCGTCTTTTCTGATTTCCGGATCGCCGAGAAGCATAGCCAGGCTTGCGATCTCTCCTTTCACACGTTCCCTTGCATAAACATATTCGATTATTTCAGGGATGGAGGAAATCCCCAGCTTTTCATACACTGCGTCTTTAAGAACGGTTTTTTCCTCCCTGCCGTCTTCCGCTCTCACAACGGCACTCAAAATATCCCTGCCAAGAGCATAGGCGCTTCCCTCGTCGTCAATCAAATGCCCAAATCCCCCTGCGCAGTATTCCTCTTTTCCCCCTCCGGCCTGTCCCAGGCAGATCGAACCGGTTCCCGCTATCAGGAGAATTCCATCCTCCCGCTCCAGGGCCCCGTACATTGCCGCTCTCTGATCCCCAAAAACAAAGACAGGACACGTATAACCAAATTCCAGCATCTTCTCATTGATAAGGGTTTTGGCCGCAGGATTACTGACACCGGCACAGCCAATCCCCACCCCAAGACAGCAGGCCGGTTCGAATCCTTTTTCCTTCAGTGCCGCCGCCACATGCTCCAGGGTTTTTGTGACTCCCGCCTGCCCAAAGCTGTTGTAATTCAGGCCTTCCGCCTCTATACGGCACAGATCTCTCCCCCCGGAGGAAACCAGGATCGTTGTCCCCGTACCGCCGCCGTCCATACCTATATAATATCCCTTCATCCGCACCCTCCAGACTTTTCTTCCGTCCTATCGATAGATTCGGCACTCTTCGCTCTCTTCCGCAAATTCTTCCGCTTCCCGGCTCCACTCTTCCATCAGTTCATCCAATTCCAGCTCTCCGTCCAGGTATTCTTCCGCTTTTTGACTTCCCGTCAACGCCCTCATATGGTTCTCTCCCTCAAATCCGCGAAGTTCAAACTGCTCCGGATACAGCTGCTTAACCGTCCTGATCAGAGAGAGCGCTTCCGGAATAAAGTCCGCTTTCACACTCAGAGGTGCGAACTCAACGCCAAAGCAGAGCTCTCCCCGGTATTTCCCCATAGCGGGCACAAAGCTGCGTTTTCGAAGTGCGAAATCTTTTCGCTTCCTCTGCCCGGAAAGCCTTTCATAAAGCTCATCCATGTTCATCCAGGGAGCGCCGTAGATCTGGAAAGGCCTGGGTGTTCCTCTTCCCTCGCTGATATTGGTCGCCTCCATAAAACATCCCCCACTGTAGCAGATCACGCTCTCATAATCCGGCAGGGCAGGCGAAGGGGTATTCCACAAAAGGCCCGTATCCGGATAGCGTGTCCCTCTCGTATAATTTTCCAGAGCAATCACGGTATAATCCAGATCCAACCCCGCATATTTCCTGTAATAGCGGCCAAGCTCCCCGCAGGTGAGTCCGTAACGGACGGGAAGCTCATAATCTCCCACAAAACAACCGAGCTCCTTTTGCATTCTTCCTCCCAGGATCTGTTCTCCTCCCAGGGGATTGGGCCGGTCCAGAACCACAAAGGGGAGCCCGCACCGGGAAGCAGTCTCCATACAGTAAATCATGGTATAAAGAAACGTGTAATATCTAAGTCCTACATCCTGAATGTCATAGACCAAAAGATCCAGCCCCTCGAAATCCTCGCAGGAAGGCTTTCTCTTTTCTCCGTACAGGGAAAGAATGGGAATCTGATACTTTGGATAAACGCCATCCTCCACCTTCTCCCCGGCCACGGCGCCGTACATTCCATGCTCGGGCGTAAACAGTTTTGCTATGGTAAAACCAAGACCCGCAAAAATATCCACATTCAGTCTCCACAAAGAATCCACGCCCGAGTAATTTGTGATAAGCCCGATTCTTTTTCCTTCAAACAAGGCCTTTTTCTCTTCTATGCGGTCAAGCCCCAAAATCGTCTTCATCTTCGAATCTTCTCCCTTCTTGTGTTTTAGAAAAGGCCTTTACAGTCCTGTTCTGTAAAAGCCCTTTCTGTCAATCCTTTCCGTCCTGAGACCGCCTGCTCTATTCCGTTATCAGCTTGTAAGCCTGCGCCGCCTCGTCAATAATCTGCTGTAATCCGGAATCCTTCAGCTCCTGATACTGCTGGTTATACGTATCCCTATCGATTTTTCCCATAATGTACTGGTCACGCAGGGAGATCTGCTGCTCTAACAGTTCGTTGTATTCCATATAGGCATCCGTCGTGAGCGTAGGCGCCTTGTCATAAAAATAATCATCGTTGATATTCAGGCCGTCCACAAAGGATTTGCCCGTTTCATCCAGATCCTCATACGTATTGGCTCCCATCAGATACTGCATGTAAGAATCGGTCAGGAAACAGTAAATAATCGGGGACGGAATCAGTCCATAGGATCTGGCCGTGGCAAAGTCTGCATTGTAAGGCTCCTTCACAACCGGATTCCCATCCACCATTTCATAGTGGGTTCCTTCAATTCCATAATTGGTCAGCAGGATACCCTCCTCACTGAAAAGCCAGTCCAGAGCCTTTAGAATCCTCTCAAGCTTTCCGCTCTCGAGCGCCGCTCTCGTAAAATAAATCTTGGGCTGAACCTTTGCGCGGGCAGGAATACCTGCCGCTTTGTCAGGTCCCGTAATCGGCGTGATGCAGGAGAACAGAGCGTCCTCATCCACTTCGCGGCTTGCCAGAGCGAGAAGCTTTGCCTGCTCCGCCCAGTTTACCATGGTTCCCAGCGTATTGTTCGAGCCAATCGTGCTAAGCTGGGCCGCATCACAGGTAATGTACTCCTGATACAGGATTCCATCCGCATACAGCTGCCGCATTCCATCAAGGAACGCCTCGTACTTGGGATTTTCCGGGTCATAAATATATTCACCGTTTTCCACGGAAAAATACCCGTTGCTGTTGATCCCGAAAATACTCTCAAGCATATAGAAATTCGCATATTCCACCGCCAGCGGGATCTCATCATTGGCATTGCCGTTGCCGTTCGCATCCTCCTGCTTGAATTTGGTCCAGACATTTACCCACTCTTCCCAGGTCTTTGGCTGTTCCAAGCCGAGATTGTCCAGCCAGTCGGACCGGATCGCCGTACTGTACGCTCCTCGGATATCCATAATGAGCGCCATACCGTACACTTCCTGGTCATTCACATTTGTCAGATACGCCATATCCGCATCATTCAACATCCCCATAAAATTGGGGCAATCCTTCTCCAGATATTCCGTAATCGGAACCAGCACGCCCTCGTCAATGAGAGATTGGGGCGTTTCGGTAAGAATCACGTCCGGAAGATCCTGTGAGGATACCTTTGCCGCAAGCTGCGTCTCAAAGCTGTCAGCCTGTGTCCACTCAAAATTGATTGTCGTATTGGTCTCCTCCTGCCATTTATCATAGATATCGGAGCTTTCCGGATAGGGATCCCAAATATTGCCGAACACGGAAAAGCTTATATTTTCCGATTCCGCATCCCCGGAACCCTCATCCTGTGATCCGGAATCGGAAGCCTCCTGCTCCTTTTGATCCCCCGCCGCTTCCTCCTGCGTTTTTTCCGGTGCGGACTGCGAGTTATTTCCGCCGCTCTGGCACCCGACAAGACCCGCTGCCATCACTGCGGACAGCGCCAATGCCAGAATACGATTTACTTTGTTCCTCTGCATAATAAGTTCCTCCTTTTCTTTTGCCTACCTATACACCAAGCGGATCATACCGCCAAATGTCACCCCTTTACCGCGCCAAGCGTGACGCCCTTCACAAAATACTTCTGAATAAACGGATAGATCACCAGCATGGGAATCATGGATACAATCAGCACTGCGTTTTTCAGCTGGTCCGCCAGCGCCGCTCCTGCCGTAGTCGCCGTAGTCGCATTTCCAAGTTCGTATTTCACAGCGTTGGCATTCAGGACAATATCCTGAAGAACCTGCTGTAAGGTAAATTTATTAAAATCCGTAATGTACATTAACGGCTTCATATAGTCATTCCAGTGTCCCGCAATCACCCAAAGGCCTATGGTGGCAAGGGACGCCTTCGACAGCGGAAACACAATCTGCACCATAATGCGGATCTCCCCTGCGCCGTCAATTCTGGCTGATTCCAGAATCTCCTTCGGCAGGCCCCGAAGAAAGCTGGATAGGATCAGTACATTATAGGGGACTACCAGCACGCTCAGTATCAGAGACCAGTAGCTGTTAACAAGTCCCAGCTTGTTGATACACATATAGGCCGGAATCGTTCCCGCACTGAACCACATGGGAAGCAACAGGAAAATGGAATAGAGCTTTTTCCCCGGAAAACGACAGCAGGCAATGGGATACGCCGCCAGCAGCGTCGCTCCAAGGCTGACGATACAGCCCACCCCCGCAATAAAGATCGAATTGCCAAAGGATCTCAATATCTGTTGATTTTTCATGACCGCTCCATAGGCGGTAAGCGTCAGCTCCTTTGGATAGAACGTCACGTCTCCCCGCAGCACATAACCGTCCGCACTCAAAGAGATTGCCAGCACATTTAAAATCGGATAGAGCGTTACCACACAGATAACCGTGAAAATCAGCACAAGAACCGCTTCAACCGTTATATCATTTTTTCTCCACTTCTTTTTTCCCTTATCCATTATCCGTCTCCCTCGATTCGCCGCGCAGGCGGCCCCCGCGTCCTTTACCAGATTCCCGTCTCGGAATATTTGTTACTGAAATGATTTGAAATAGTCACAAGCACCATGGCTATAATAGAATTGAACAGCCCGGCCGCCGTGGCAAGACCGTAATCATACTTGATAAGGCCCCGCTTGTAGATCCAGGTCTGAAGCATCTCCGATACGGATAGATTTGCGGAATTCTGCAGAAGATATACCTTCTCGAAATCAACGGACACCATGGTTCCGACCTTCAGAATCAGCATGATAATAATCGTCGTGCTGATTCCAGGCAGCGTCACATGCAAAAGCCTCTGCCAGCGGTTTGCTCCATCCACCATTGCCGCCTCGTAAAGATTCGAATCGATCGACGTGAGAGCCGAAAGATAAACCACGGCTCCCCAGCCTGTTCCCTGCCAGATACCGGATATGACACAGATGGCACGAAAATATTTCTCGTCCCCCAGAAAATAGATCGGTTCCCTGCCAAAAGCCCGCATAATACTTCCCATGGTTCCTGTGGAAGGCGATACAAAGGTGGTAATGAGCGCCACGAACGCCACCATGGAAATAAAATGAGGAAGATAGGTGATCGTCTGCACTGCCTTTTTGAATTTTGCTCCCCGCAGCTCATTTAGCATAACGGCCAAAATAACAGGTGCCGGAAAGCAGAACAGCAGAGAGTACAGATTAAGCACCAGAACGTTTCTTATCATTTTCCAGAAATCTTTCATCTCGAAGAGCTTTCTGAAATTCTCAAGGCCCAGGAACTCACTTCCGTCAAACCCCTTAAAAATCTTGTAGTCGTAAAACGACATCTTCAGCCAATACATCGGCCAGTAGTGGAAAAGCAGCATATAGATAACCACCGGGAGGATCAGCAGATACACGTACCTTGCCCGCCAGATCTCTCTCCACATTTTTCTGCCGTGAACTGGATTTACTTTCCTTTTTACCTTTGTCCGTTCCATTTGCAACCCTTTCTTTTTCTGTATTGCATGTCAGTTTTTGGTTCTCCTTAGTCCGAAATGGCGGAAAGCGCCTGTCTGAGGCTTCCCCGGTTCTCCTCAAGCACTTGTGCCGCTTCCCGTGAATCCAGGCCGGAATAGAACATCATGACTGCCAGCTTGGTCTCCATGCCGGAAGCCGCCAGATATTCTTGGGCTACGGTTTCCGGCTCCCCCGTCACGTCGCTGAAAATCCTCTTGGCCCGCTCCACCAGTTTGACATTGGAAGCCTTCAGATCTACCATCCGATTGCCGTAGACCTTGCCGAGGCGGATCATCGAAGCCGTGGTCAGCATATTCAAAACCATCTTCTGGGCCGTACCTGACTTCATTCTGGTAGATCCGGTAATCACCTCCGGACCGACCACCGGTGTGATACATACCTCCACCTCTTCCTGCAAAAGATTGTTGGGATTCGTGGCAATTCCGATTGTCCTGGCTCCGACCTTTGCCGCCTGCCGTACGACTCCCAGCACATAGGGGGTCCGGCCGCTGGCCGTAATGCCTACCACAACATCCCCTCTCGTCACTCCCCGATCCCCGATCTCGCTTCTCCCAAGTTCTTCACTGTCCTCACTTCCCTCCACCGCGGTACGAAGCGCCTGATCTCCGCCTGCGATATAGCCCTGCACCAGAGACGGATCCACTCCATAAGTGGGAGGACACTCGGAAGCATCCAGTATTCCCAGCCGGCCCGAGGTTCCCGCACCGAAGTAAAACAGCCGTCCGCCTTTCTTCATCGCCTCGGTAATCATGTCAACCGCCTGGGCAATCTGCGGAATCACTTTCTCCACTGCCTCCGATACCCTGCGATCCTCACGGTTGATCATCTGCAGAATGCCAGCCGTGTCGCACTGATCAATCTGCGTTGTTTCTTCATTTACTTTCTCTGTCATTAAACTAGCCAAATACTCATCCATATACTCACCAGCTTTGTTATTAATTATCATCTTTTATGATATTATATCCTCATCCTTGGTCAATGTCAACAATTTTATGAAATTATTTTTTAATTTTATCAACATTTTATTAACATTTTATTTCACCTATTATTCAATTTATATGACGCCAGGGTCAAAAGGTCATGCATGATATACTTGCATATCTGTGCATGACTTTGGGACCCGTAAAACATGAAAAAGCAGCCCGACAGGGCGGATTTTGAATGTTTTCAGGATTGTGAGAGCACAAAGTGCGAAACAATCCGCAGGCATCAGGGGGCAAAATACCTTTTGACCCCAACATCATTTATACACAAAAAATGTTGCTGCACAGAAGGTGAACCCCAAATATGCAGCAACATAACATTAACATACCATTTTTCCTTACTATCGATACATAGCGAATCCGTGAACCTCCCTGCTGAAGCCGCCGGCCAAAAGAGCTTCTGCGGCGGCTTCCGGATACTCTCTTACCTGTATCCTTTTCCTTGCTCCGAAAATCCTGCCTCCTTTGTATGCCTTTTCAAACAGCGCTATGGCACTTTCCAGCGCTTCGTCCTGAAAGCTGCGAAGCACCGCCCCCTGCCTTTCAAAAACCGCAACAGGCTCTCCGCCCCAAAGCGCCACCGCGTTTCCCGGAACATTGACAAAAGCGCTTCCTTCCCTGTGGGAAAGCACCTTTCCCCACAGCTGTGCGGGATCTGCCGCATTTATCCATACTATCTCCTGGGCCGGATGGGAAAGTGCGGCCACGATCCCGCCAAAATCCTGCTGCCTGATAAACTGGGCTCCGGATAATCCCTCCACGAAATAGCCCCTCCTCACCTGCCCTGTGTATTCCTGAACCCGCAGGGAGTTAAGGGCCTCCTGAAAGGGCAGGCCGCAGGCGGACGCCGTCTCACGGCAGAGGATCGAATAGCGGCCAAAGCAGCGATCCATCCTCTCCTGAACCGTGAGGGTTCGGAGGGGCCTTACCAGATCCCAGCGTCCCGCTGTTAACGCTTTTACCTTTGCTCCCACCCGCTGGCGCACCGGAGATTTTTTCACCTTCTCCTTTCCCAGCCACAGACGCACCGGAACGAAACTGTCTGCACAGACAACCCCTTTTTCCATCAAAGACAGCAGCGTGTCATAAGGGGATTCGCCCGAAAGCACACTGCCAAGGGCCTGCATAAAGCTGGCCCCTCTCTTTAAAAGCGCCTCCGCCACCAGCCTCTCTTTCTCCGAAAGCTCTTCCCAGGGAATTTCTGGTTCCTTCTCCCAGTCAATATCATCCGCAGGGTCAAAGCGGAGCTTTCCCTTCTCCTGCATATGCCAGAAGTATTCCCCCTCGGCAAGAAACCGGTCCAATAAATCCTCCCGGAAGCCGCGCACTCTCCCAGGAAGCATCACTTCCTCCCATAGGGCCGCCGGATAAGCTGTCCCTGCCAGGGCCGATACCGCCATTTTGACGCCTTCCTGAGGGGGAAGCATCGGTGAAAGGCGCACGGCCAAAAGCGCCGCATAGGCGCAGGCAGGGCAGGTGGCAATCTCCGCCCTTCGGTTTTTCAACGTTCTGATTCTGGCCCGTTTATAGAGCTCTGCATGATAATAAACGGCCGGCCCGCTGCCAGACACATCTTTTACTGTCTCCGCTCTCCCGCACAGCTCCTCCAGAAGGCCTTCCGCCGCTTCCATATTCCAGCCATAGCGCAGCGACACCTGCCTTGCTCCGGCCCCTCCCCGGTACCGAAGCATACGCCGCACAATGGCAAGAGCCTTTTCCCTTTCCGACAGGGAAAGAGCCGCCACATAATCCTCCTGCTGCTCTGCCGCAATCCACAGCCCCTGTTCCAGATAAAGGGCCCGCCCGCCACGATTCAGCTCCTCCAGCCATTCCACGGGAATCTCCAGCTCTCCTGCGGCCAGATCCCCCTCCGCCATAAGCAGGGAATGCAGCTGATTTTCATCTTTTGGCAGCCTTTCCCTCTCCTGCACACCGGAAAGCTCCTCATCCCCTGGCCGTATAAGCCCCGTCTCCCCTTTCAGGGCCTCCTCCACTGCCGCATGAATCCCTCTGGGGGTAGGCGAATAGTCGTACATCACGGCGGCCTCCTGGCTCCACTGCAGCGGCAGGGACATGGGGGAAGCGCTCTGCGTGTAAACCTCCCGCACAATCACTTCGCCGGATTGGATCTTTTCCAGCAGCTCCCGCACCCCCTCCACGTCCCAGAGCTGTTCCATGCATTCCCGTCTGGTCTCCCGGATCAGGGGATGATCCGCCTTGCGCACCACCTGATCCAGCATTTCCGCACTCCGAAGTCTCTGCATCCACAGCGGCTGCCTTCCATTTCCCCGGGTCCCCATCATCAGAGCTCTTCCGCAGTTATAGCGGAACGCCATGTTAAAAACCGGCGCCTCGGGCAGCAGAGCGGAGAGAACCGCCGCAGAGGTCTGCGGATGGATCCTCGAGAGAATCCCCTCCGGCAGAATTTCCTTTCCATAGGAATAGAGCAAAAACCCGTCTTCCTCATCCACGTTCCCCACGTTCTCGCCCATCTCCTCTGACGCTGCCCTGGCTGCCAGCAGGGAAAGAGGCGCATTGATCCTGCGCCCGAATATGGAATGGATCATGAGCTGGCTGTTCCCGGACTGATCCCTGAAATGCTCCGCCAGAATGGTCCGATCATCCGGCAGACCCCCGGTGGCTTCGATCTGCCGCTGCAGATAGCCGCAGGAAAGCCTGGCCGCCGCCTCATCCAGGCCCAGCCCGGAAAGGGCATCCAAAAGCTTTCCCTCCTCCTGCGCTTCCTGGAACATGCGCATCATCCGTCCAAAGCTTACTCCCGTTTCTTTGTCCCGCCCCTTGATTTCCCCTTTCCAGAAAGGCAGCCTTGCGCCCTCCACGGGCGCCCCGGTCACGGTCACGGTGTCCTTCCCAATATCGACCACCCTCCAGGCAAAGGCTCCCAGGATAAAACGGTCTCCCTTGCGGGTCTCATAGACAAACTCCTCGTCCGCCTCTCCCACCTTTACCCCTTCCTGCGTCTTCACGGTGTAGAGGCCCTTGTCGGGAATGGTTCCGCCCGCCCGGATGGCCAGCATCCGGCTGTAGCCGTCTCCCTCCACCCTCTCATGGATTCGGTCATACAAAATTCTGGGACGCACCGGAAGATCCCGGCTGTGCTCGTAGTCTCCCGAAAGCATGCAGAGCACGGATTTTACCTCCTGCCTTGTCACATCCCGGAAAGGCCACGCCCTGGGCAGGATATCCATGACCTCGTCCACCCCGTAGCTCTTAAAAGCCGCCATGGAAACCAGATGCTGGGCAAGCACGTCAAGACATCCGCTGGGCGGGTTGATCTTTTCCACATTTCCCTCCCTGGCAAGCTGAGCAGTCATCCCGCACAGCACGCTCTCGGCCGGAGTCCTGGGAAACAGATACATGACGCTGGTGCGCCCCGGATTGTGCCCCGCCCGCCCAAGCCTCTGCATGGTGCTTGAAACGGTTCTGGGGCATCCCACCTGGAGAACCTGATCCACCTCCCCCACATCGATCCCCAGCTCCATGGAGGAGGTGGCACACAGAAGACGCAGCCTTCCCTCCCGCAGTGCCTGCTCTGTTTCCTGGCGCTGTTCTCTGGAAAGGCTTCCGTGATGAACCCTGGCAAAATCCTCACCGCCGATCAGGTTCACATAGTATGCCAGCTTTTCCGCATACCGCCTGCCCTCCACAAAGGCGATGACGCTCCGGTTTGACTGACAGTACTGGTACACCACCTCTGAGAGCTTCTCCCAAAGCGGATCCTTTCTCCTCCTGCTGTCCACATAAGAGCCAAGAATCTGAAGCTCCAGCTTTTTCTCCATGGGAGGGGCCACTACGAGAACCGGCTCCGGAGCCAGATACTCTGCCGCCTCTGACAGGGGCGCAATGGTGGCGGAGAGCCCGATCCGCTGCAGAGGCTTTCCGCACAGGGCGTCCAGCCTGGCCAGGGAAAGCATCAGATGGGCGCCCCGCTTGGTGTCGATCAGGGCATGGAGCTCGTCGACAATCACCGCCCTTGCCGTGCAAAGCACGTTCTGCCCCGTCTTGCTGGTGAGCATCAGGTAGAGGGACTCCGGCGTGATGATCAGGATATGAGGCGGCTTTCTCACCATCCGCTGCCGCTCCCTCTGATCCGTGTCCCCGGTACGGATAGCCGTCTCCACGAGCCCGTCTGCCCCAATGCCCTCGAGAGGACGCTTCAGATTTTCACGGATATCCGACGCCAGGGACTTAAGGGGAGAGACATAGATCAAATACAATTCCCGCTTCAGGCTCCCCTTCTCTGCCATCTCCTTGAGCCTGTCCAGAAACACGAGAAATGCGGAGAGGGTCTTGCCCGTCCCGGTAGGCGCCGATACCAGCACATGCCCTCCCGAGGCGATGGCAGGCCATGCCTGCCTCTGTACCTGGGTAGGCTCTCCCAACGTTTCTTCGAACCAGCCCGCTGTCTGTGTGTGAAATAATTGTAAACAGTCTTCCATCTTTCTTTTGCCCTCCGCACGGATACCAAGTGTTTTCAATGATTCTCTGAAAACAGCCTAACATACAGTTAAGGGGCAGTCAATGCAAGCCGCCGACCCAATCTTTCTGCTTGTATCAGCTTAGGCAATCAGATCAAAATATACGACAAAGGAAACCCATCCGACAAAAACGCTATAATGACCACTTTCGGCTACCTTAACCCACCTTTCTAAAGCCAATGGACTTGCGCGTCTACCCCTTCCTGTAATACTGCGCCTGTGCGTTCCACAGCTTGCTGTACATCCCCTCCCCGTCCCGCAAAAGCTCCTCATGGCTCCCCCTCTGCAGGATCTCTCCTGCGCCAAACACAAGGATCTCATCGCAGAAACGGCAGGAGGAAAGCCTGTGGCTGATATAAATGGCAGTCCGATCCCCCACGATCTCGTTAAATCTGGTATAGATCTCATACTCCGCCTCCGGGTCGAGAGCCGCCGTCGGCTCATCCAGTATGATAAAGGGCGCATTGTGGTACAGGCTTCTGGCGATCGCCACCTTCTGGGCCTCCCCTCCGGAGATCTTCACCCCTTTTTCATCCAGATCCCTGTAAAGAATAGTGTCCAGTCCCTCAGACCGGGCGTCAAGCCACTGAGAGAGGCCCGCCATCCGGACACAGGCAAGGGCCCTCTCCCGGTCATAGCCGTCTTCCTTCCCTGCGCATCCTGACCGGCGCCCGGCAGGCAGCGGCGTCCCTGTTCCGTCCCAGCTCCCGGCGGCCACATTTTCCCCAAGGCTCACGGAAAGGAGCTGGAAATCCTGAAAAACCACGGAAAACACGCTCAGATATTCCCGGTAATTGTACTTCCTGATATCAATGCCGTTTAACAGGATCATCCCTTCCGTGGGATCGTACAGACGGCACAGAAGCTTAATAAAGGTGGTCTTGCCACAGCCGTTTTCTCCCACTACCGCCAGACGCTCCCCCACCCGGAATTTCAGGGAAATATTTTTCAGTGCGTAATTCTCCGTGTGAGGATACTTGAAACTCACATTCCGAAACTCCACCTCATACCTCCGGTCGGAACGTTTCTCCACGGTCAGGCTTCCCTGGTACATCTCGTTGGGAATATCCAGAAATTCAAAGGTGATTTTGAGCGCCTCGCTGTTCACCGCCGCTTCCCCGAGCACTTTAAGGATGCCCGAGAGCCCTGTGGAAAACGCCATGATACCGCCGATGTAGCGTGTCACGGCCCCCACCCCGAAAGCGCCGCCAAAAGCTTTCAGGCACACAAACAGGTAAGCCACTCCCAAAAAGCTTCTGGAAACCGCCTCGGACATGGCAAAGAGAGCTCCCATCCTTCCTCTGGCATCCCTTCCCAGACCGGACATAAAGCCGGTTTTGGGATCCGTAAGCTTCCGGTATTCTTCCACGCCAAAAATATCCTGTCTGTAAATCCGCATATCCAGCGCCCTTTTCTCTTCCCGAAACAGGTCGATCCGGAAAAAGTAGGACCGGTTTCCAAACATCATCTCTTCCCCGTGCGCCAACACTCGCCTCTCCCCCAGGGTGGCGAGATAAGGGGAAAGCAGAATCACTCCGATCATCACCAAAGCCATAACCAGCATGCAGGCCGGATGGTTCAGCAGGGTAAGCCAGCCCGCCTGATCCGGCACCGGAAGAAGAAACAGAGATGCGGTGAGTGCCGCAGCTCCCACCATACGAAACAGTTCCTCCGTCAGACTGGCAAACTGCCAGTATACCTTTCCGAGGCCACAATCCATCCAGATTTCTCTCTGCCGCACCCGGTCAAGCAGTTCCTGGGTGGAGGCGTCGTCCGCCGCCGCAAAGTCCATGGACAGGAGCTTGCGCAGGATGCGCACCTCCCCGCGGTAATACAGATTGGCGGCAAGAGCCTGCCTCCATCGAAAAAGCAGGGCCTTTAACAGACAGGCCGCCGCATCCCCCGCAAGCAGGACGATAACCCACTTCGTCAGCAATTCCGGCCTTCTCTCCCCGGCCAGCTCGTCCAGCAGGCGGGCGGAGAAATAGAGGGTCAGATAAGGGACCAGCGCCGCAGCAAGCGCATGGAATCCTGTGACGACAAAGAGCTTTGGATATTCCGAAAGCCAGAGAAGCAGCGCCCTTTTGTTGAGCGCCCAGGCCTCTGTCCATGGAATTTTTTTCTCATCGTAATCACGCTTACGCTTATTTTTCATCTTCCTGCTCTCCTTTCCTGTGGTCAAAACCGCCCTTTCCCGTTTTTCCTTCGGCTTCCGGTCCTTCCACATAATATTTGCTCTGGATCTCGAACAGCCGGGCATAGCTCCCGCCCAGTAAAAGCAGCTCCTCGTGGGTTCCCTCCTCCGCAATCCTTCCCTTCTCAAGAAGGATAATCCGGTCGCAAAACCGGGTGGAGGCCAGCCTGTGGGAGATAAAGACAGAAGACTTCCCCTTTGTCAGATCCCGGTATTTCTCATAAATGTCGCTCTCCGCCAAAGCATCCAGGGCCGCAGTGGGTTCGTCCAGGATCATCACCGGGCTGTCCCGGTACAGAAGCCTTGCCATCATCAGCCTCTGCAGCTCACCGCCGGAAAACTCCGGCGCATCCTCATACACTTCCTTGCACAGATGGGTATGATACCCCTGTGGAAGACCCTCGATCTTCCCGCCGAGCCCCGCCTTTTCCACGCATTCCCGCACCCTTTCCATGTCCGTTTTCCCGTCAAAGGAAGCCACATTCTCCGCCACCTCCCCGGCCAGCAGGGAAAAGTCCTGGAACACCGCTCCAAAAAGCCGGTAATAGTCCCTGCGGTTAAATTCACGGATATCCACACCGTCAAGCAGCACCGCCCCCTCGCTTGGATCGTAAAAACCGCAAAGCAGCTTGATCAGAGTGGTTTTCCCGGCTCCGTTGGCTCCCACCACCGCCAGCTTTTCTCCCGGATGAAGAGTGAGATTCAGGTGGGAAAAGACGCTGCTCTCCGATCCCGGATAGCGGAAGGTCACGTCCCTAAGCTCAATCGTGCAGCCATTCCCCGGGTCCCCCGCAAGAGATTTTCCCTCCCGGAAACGGAAAACCTCCTCATAATCGCAGAGCTTTCGGATATGGCAAAGTTCCATGCTCTGTCTGTGCAGTTTGGAAAAGCCGCCCATGATTCCGCCCACCCAGGCGGTAAAACCGCTGGCCGCCGTAAAATACAGCAAAAACTCTGACACGCCGAGATTCCCCCGAAGTGTCATCTGCAAAAGCCAGCCATAGGCAATCCCGTTTCGCAGAAAGGTTAGGGCAATATCCAGCAGGTCCGCAAAAAGATACGCCCGCTCCCGGCGCAGATGAAAATCTTCCTGGGCTTTCAGACACTTGTCAAGAAGCTCCCCCAGCCAATCCCCGATTCCAAAGATGCGCACATCCTTTGCCAGCCTGCGGTCCCTCACCTTATCCCGGAAGTAGAAGAACCGGTTTTTGATCTGCGCCTCCTCCTGCCTGTGCCGGTATCCCCATCCGTTGATGCGGCTGCTGACCAGAAAACCCGCTGCTGCCGCAATAAGAGTCACCGTCACGATCACAGGCTCCACATGAGTCAGAAGATACAGGTAAATGGCAAAGCCCAGCAGATTCTGCAGGATCCCGGCAAAGGTATTCCAGATCTCCTCCGCAGGCGAACTGTTTCCCATGGAAGCGTCCGTTGCCTTTGCAAACAGACGGATAAAGTCCTGGCTCTCCCGCACCGGATAAGAGCAGGTTCCCACCTTTTTCCACATTTTGCCGATTATGCCAAGACGTACCGGCACCCGGACCGTCATCTGGTTATTCTCCAGATAAGCGGACAATGCATGGACTCCCATGATCCCCAGGGAAAAGAAACCGATGGTGCCAAGGAGCTCTCCCAGGCTCTCACGCCGCTCCAGTCTTCCCAGGATCACCGGCGCCCCGTACAGCTCCAGGAGCGAGGCCGTCACCACCAGCAGGGCCTGCAGCACCGTCATCCAGAGCACGGCAGGGTTTGTCTCCATGGCCTGCCTTATCATAAACAGGGAATTGTCAAACACTCCGTATTTTCCGGAGATTTTGATTTTGTCAGATTTCACAGGTCTATCCTCTCCTTTTCGTTTTCTGCCGTTAACTATAGCACAAAAATCCCCCGCAGGCATATTTCGGGGACGAAATGCACTCTACGGGGGACAAAAGATTTCCGCCTGTGCGCTCCGGGTCGGGGCTATGGCAGACCCGGAGCGCACAGACGGAAATCCTTTTATTTCCTATGTAATTTCACTGCGGCAGCAAAACCTCCGTGGTAAACGCTCCATCCTCGCTGTTGCGGCTGATATAGCCCTGATACCGCTCCACAATGGTGTCAATGCGCACCAGCCCGCAGCCCCTCCCCGGGCCCTTGGTGGAAAAAAAGCGTCCGTTCTCCTTCTTCTGCTTCCCGAGCGCCGTGCTGTTGGTGAAGGACATATAAAGCTGGGTATTTTTCATCTCCATATACACCCGTATCATCCTCTCATCCGCCGGCAGGGCCATGCACGCCTCAATGGCGTTATCAAAAAGATTCCCCAGGATGATGCAGAGGTCGATCTGCGAGATGGACAGCGCCACCGGCACATGGGCGTCCGCCGTCACCCGGATCTCCTTTGACCTTGCAAGAGAGATCTTGCTGTTTAAAATGATATCCGTCATACGGTTGCCCGTCTTCAGCGCCAGATCCACCGCGTCCAGATCCTCCCCAAGGGCATCCAGATAACCGGAAGCCGCCTGCACATCACCCATGGCCAGGTAGCTTTTCAGAACCTGGATATGGTTCCGGTAATCATGCCGCCAGCCCCGCATCTGCCGGTACATATTTTCCACCTCGGCATAATGACTGGCCAGAAGACTGCTCTGGTAAGCCGCAATCCGCCTGTCGATTCTTTTTTCCCAAAATGATAGCTTTGGCAGCCGCATAGAGACCTCCGTCAAAAATAATGGATCATCGCCCGGTTCATGTCCTCGTAGAGCCTGCGGGAGAGGGGAAGCTGCCTCCCATCCTTTAAAATCACCTGCGTCCTGGTGATCTTCCTCACAAAGTGAAGATTTACGATCTGCGACCTTCCCGTGCGGAAAAACCGCCCGTCCAGCTCTCTCTCCAACTCGCTTAACGGCTTTTTCACCGTGCAGGCATCCTGTCCGTAAACGGTCACGTAATTTTTCCAGACCTCCAGATAACGGATCTCCCGAAGCGGCACCCGCACCACTTCGCCGGAGGCGGCAAGGCACAGCTCCTTCTCCCTGCCCTCCAGGCGCTCTGCGGCCCTGTCCAGGACGGAGCGCAGCTTGTCCTGCGTCACCGGCTTGAGCAGGTAGTGGAGCGCTTCCACGTCATATCCCTGTGCGATATAATCCATGTAGCCCGTGATAAAGATGATCTGCACCAGACGGTCTTCCTTGCGGATCCTCTCCGCCAGCTCCACGCCGCTCATCTTTCCCATCTCGATATCCAGAAGCAGAAGGTCAAAGGACTTGTCCTGTTCATACTGAAAAAGAAAGGCCTCCGCCGACGGAAAGCTCTCGATCCGCAGGGCGGTCTGCGAATCCCTCGCCCATTTTTCCAGAAAGCCTCTCAGATAATCGATATCCGCCTGATTGTCGTCACAGATTGCCACCCGGTACATAAAATCCTCCTTTATTCCTACGGGATATTTCACTTGCCCATTACCACCATACACTCTTTTTCGCAGAATGCCACGCCATATTTTATGAGCCTCTTTACTCTTTACTGTTCAAAGGCGGCGGCATACCTGCGGTCCTCCATCCGCTTAAGCGCTTTGGCGCATCCCTTTTCCAGATTTCCGCATTCGGTATCGCCCGCCTGTCTACATACAGTATAGCCGTTTTCCTTTTTCATGACAATAAACTTGCACGGAACGACAATCGCAATGGTTAAGAAAAGCAGTAAAATCAAATATGGCTATCAGGGTGGCAGATACAGCATCAAAGAAATCTATAAACAGTGCAGAAAACGTAGAGGACGGCACAGCTTCCCTGGTGATCTCCCCGCCCTGTAACCAGGACGCAAAAAAGCGGATGTTGCGCAGATACTTTTCCACGGTGGCCTTCTGGTGCTCCTCCGCCTTCAAGCACTGTTCAAACTCCGCTATTTTCCGTTCCGTCAGCATGCTGTTGTCTTTTTCCATAACCGTCATAACCGTGCCCTTCCTCTGTCTGTGGATTGCTGTCATAAGTTTCCACGGTTATTTTTGGTAGTATTGAAAAACCGATGTTTATCTTTTTAGAGGACATCTTTCTTTCCCAGCTTTGGAAAACAAATAACAGGCTCCGGCTCTTTCCTGTGCTCTGCGATTATCTTCTCCATCCAGGCCATATCGTACCAGGTTCCGAATTTGTACCCGCATTTGTGAAATATCCCCACCATCTCATATCCCATATGGTTGTGAAACTGCACGCTGTTATTTGACAGATGCTCATCCTCCTGTTTTGTACAGCCGATACAGGCATTGAGATTCGTGATATTCTGGGCTCTTGAAATCTCTTCCAGAACCTGATACAGCTTCTTTCCGATGCCCATTTTGCGCTTATCCTCTTTCAGGTAAATGCTCACCTCCGCCGACCAGTCATAGGCCGCCCTTCCCACAAACGGGCCGGTATAGGCGTAACCCAGGATTTCCCCTCCGCTCTGTGCCACAAGGAAGGGATACCTTTTCAGCGTATTCACAATTCTCCTGCGAAATTCTTCAATGCCAGGAACCTCATACTCAAAGGTAATTGCCGTCTTTATCACATAAGGGCCATAGATCGCAAGAAGCTCCTTTGCATCCTCCGGTTCCGCCGTGCGGATCATCACTTCTCCCAGCTTTGTCTGCATAACTGCCTCCCTCTCCTCTCAACTTATTTTCCACCTTCTTGGGAACCTTTATCACTCCGAACCTCCACAGCAGGCTGTAGCTGTAGCTTACCCCCCGCACGTCAGCGATCTCTTTCGGGCGGGAAAACACAGTATCCTTACTCTCGATTGCCCGCTCAAAGGCAATCTTTACTGAACTCCAGGCCAAAGACTTGCTGTTTTCCCGCCGGTCGATGAACAGCTCCTTTGTAAGCCCGCCTCTGCGCCCGGTCTTAAGCGTGTAGGTAAAGGGCAGCCCGGAGATCGTATAAAAAGGATATTCCTGAAAAGCGATGATGCACCTCCACAGATTGTCTTCTGTACAATTCTCTCTCAGATCGTTTACCGCCCTATTCCGTTCCTTACATCGTTGTGTTCCCTGTATTTCTGCCATCGTTTTTCCTCAGCATACCGCCGGTTTCACCCGCAGTACTGTATTCCGCATATTTGTCCTATTATAGCACATCTCAATATGCTTTTTCCAGACTCAAAAAGGACGGCCGGCGCCGTCCTCTTTCTGCATTTAAATCTGTATTTTGCTGTTCAGCATTCCGGCGGCTCTTCTTCCCGCCGCAAACATCCGCTCCATCTCCGTATGGGGGTCTGTCTTTGCACCCTCCTTTTGGGAAGCCGTATCCTGGTTCTCTTTCACCTTCGTGCCGGCCGTGCCTTTTCCGCCCTTCTCGCACTCCTCGGTAAGAGTGTCCATACACTGGCCCTCCACCATCACATGCATCTGGTAAATGCCTTTTTTTATTTTTTCCTCTTCCTTTTTGCGTCTCTCCACTTTACTGAGCTGCTGCTGTTTAAACTCCTGAATATCTCCTATCGCCGCAAACATCTTTTTCCCTCCGTTTCTGCCTCCATGCAAGCCTTTTCTTCTAATCATTTCGGACATCTTTGTCCTGCGCTTAACACCTTTGGCACAAAACGAAGTTTTTTCGTAACGAATCCGTCCTACCTGTTTACAGACACGGCCATCCTGTGGTACGTATGCCGCACTCCGCGGACCGCAACGGAATAGGTCATGATATTCTCCGGCAAAGCCATCCCCGGATATCCGGTATCCCCGATATGATGGATGTCGGTTCCGGCCATCTTGCACATGAGGGCGATTCTCCTTATGGTATCCGTATCCGCCCCTTCCTGGGAGGTTCCGATTGCCGTGATGGCCAGCGCTCCCCGGCCATGAGCATGGGCGATCAGGGCTCTTACATATTCCATGGTGATTCCGGGAACGGTTCCCGGGGCCGGAAGCAGTATGATGTCTGCGCCCGCCTCAATAAATTCGTCAATATCGCTTTTCGTGATGATCGCCTCGCCGCCCTCGCCAAGGACTCCGCTGGCGTGCATCTTGCCGGCCGCAAGAACCAGCTTGTCCCCAAGCCCGGCTGAAATCGACCGAAGGGAATCCGTGATCGCCCGGTTGCTGACACCGTTCCCCGGGTTACCGGTAAGAAGTACCAGATCCACGCCCATCTGCCATGCCCTGTGCGCATTGGCAGCCGTGGCTTTTCTTCCCTCGGACATCCTCCACAGGGTTTCGTCGTTCGCCGCCGCCATCCTTTCTTCCACGGGCTCCAGATTAATCCCGATCATTCTTCCGGTCAGGCGCTTCAATTCCCGCACGGTATCCTCGGGCAGCACCTTCGGCAGGCCGTTTATCACCGGCTTATCCACGTCAAACATGTTAAGCAGCAGAATATCCGCTCCCATGGATGCGGCAAATTCCGCATTTGTCACATCCACAAGCATGGGCATGGTGATACCGATGCTCTCACATGCGATCACCCGCCCCTCGCTTGCGGCGATGGAGCTCAGATAATCCTTTTTTGTAAAATTCCTTAAATCAGAAGCCGTACAATCCAACATTCTCTTTGCCATATTCCATCCCTCCTACCCAAAGTCTGCCCCGCCGCCTGTTATCTATGCATCCGGATTCGAGAGCCTTGTCTCGCTTTAGACAGCACTTTCCGTCGCTTACTGTAAAGCCTTCCACTTTGCATAGAGAGTTATGGACTCCGTGATAACATCCTCCTGCATATTCCATGAAAGAGTGAAATTTTCATCGCAGTACCAGCCGTCAAAGGCATACCCCTCCCGGGCGGGCGGCTTCGGCTCTTCCAGTGTCTCGCCATACATCCGTTTCTGGCTCTCCACCGCCGTGCCGCCCAGACTGTCAAAGGTGACCTGATAACCCCGGTGAGCTATCCCAAAACCCATACACAGCACCAGCAGGACGCTGAGCACGATGATTAACAGGTTCAGCGTTCTTACGGATATATTCACACGGTCATAGAGTCCCCTGATCTGACGCTGCGGGTTTTGGTCGGGCTCTTTCGCCTCCTGTATCTCCTGATTTGTTCCGTATTCTTCGCTCATCCTACTTGCGCACCAGATACTTTCTCATATCAATTGCACAGGCGATCAGAATAATCAGTCCCTTGATGATATAAAGCATGTTCGCATCCACGGAAAGGAAATTCAGCCCTGCGAAGATGATCTGTAATAACAGCACGCCCACCACGATACCGCTGATTCTTCCGATACCGCCTACAAAGGAGACGCCTCCGATCACGCAGGCCGCAATAGCGTCGCACTCATAGTTGAAGCCGGTGGCCGCATTGGCCGAAGCGATACGGGCGCTGTCCAGAAATCCCGTGATGGCATACATCATGCCTGCCAGCACGAATACCAGAATAATGGTACGGGACACGTTGACGCCGGACACATTGGCCGCCTCCTCGTTGGAACCCACGGCGAACATATTCTTTCCAAAAGTGGTCTTGTTCCAGACGATCCACATCACCGCAGTCAGCACAATGGCATACAGCACGTACTTGGGAACCGCCACGTTGCCGATACTGAACAGAGTCCCCGTCACCAGGGAGCGGTATCCGTCCGTGAGTCCGCTGAGCGTCTGGCCGTTGTTGGTACCATTCTTCAGATACATGAGGATAACGCCGTAGACAATCAGCTGGGTTGACAGGGTCACGATAAAGGGATGCAGCTTAAACTTCGCCACGCTGAAACCGTTCACCAGGCCGACCACGGCTCCCACCGCAAGAATCTCAAGTAACACCACGAAGATTGGCGGAGCGCTTGTCATCTCCGGAAATACCTTGAAAGTGGTAGTCAGCAGCGAAGCGGAAATACACGCCGTAAGACCCACCACACGGCCAGCGGAAATATCCGTTCCCGTCAGCACGATGCAGCCGCCGATGCCAAGGGCAATGGGAAGCCTGGCCGCAGTCAGGGAGATCACATTCACGATGGAAGGCAGCTTCAAAAAAGCCGGCACTTTGATTGATATGTAAATTACCGCCAGAATGATAATGATATACATGGCGTTGTTCAGTAAAAGGTCTCCTACCTTTCTCAATTTATCCTGGGTTGAAAGCTGGGCAAACGCCTGCCCTTTCGTCCCGATTTTCTTTTCAGTCACAGTTTAACCCTCCTCGATTCTTATGCGTATTTTGCCGCCAGAGTCATGATCTCCTCCTGCGTAGTGTTTTTTGCATCCACCTCTCCCGCAAGCCGTCCTCCGGACATGACCAGAATCCGGTCGCATACTCCCAAAAGCTCCGGCATCTCCGAGGAAACCATCAGAACGGTCTTTCCCTCCTTTGCCAGATTCAAAATCAACTGATAAATCTCATACTTGGCGCCCACGTCAATTCCCCTGGTCGGCTCATCCAGAAGCAGCACCTGGGGCTCCGTCAGAAGCCATCTCGCCAGGATCACCTTCTGCTGGTTTCCTCCGGAGAGAGAACGGATCTGCGTCTTCTGGCTGGGCGTCTTGGTCCGCATGGCCTGGATCCCCCAGTCCGTGGATTCCCTCAGCTTTTTATCGCTCAGGAAAGGACCTGTCTTATACCTGGGCAGACTGGAAATCGTGGTGTTCGCCTGAATATCCCGTATGGCGAAAATACCCGTGGCACGGCGTTCCTCCGTGAGCATGGCAAATTTATTGCGCAGGGATTCCCTTGCGCTGCGGTTCATAACCCGCTTGCCGTCCAGATAAATCTCTCCCTCTTTTCGCGTCGCAATCCCGAAAATATTTTCCAGAAGCTCCGTCCGGCCGGAGCCGTCCAGTCCCGCCACGCCGAGAACCTCTCCCCGCCTTGCGGTAAAGGAGACATCCTTAAGATGCGAATAAACCGCCGTCAGGCCTTTGACCTCCAGCAGCGGGTCTCCTGCCGCATTGTCCTTCTCCGGATAACGGTTGGTCAGCTCCCTGCCCACCATCAAACGGATAATTTCATTCATGGTCAGTTCCTTTGCCTGACGGGTGGCAATCCACTGTCCGTCACGCATGATGGTCACTTCATCGGAGATCCGCAGAATTTCCTCCATCTTGTGTGAAATATAGATGATTCCGCATCCCCTGTCTCTTAACATGTTGATGATCCGGAACAGATGCTCCACCTCTTCCTCCGTGAGCGAGGAAGTGGGCTCGTCAAAAACAATCACCTTGGAGTGATAGGAAACCGCCTTTGCGATCTCCACCATCTGCCGTTGAGATACCGGCATACGGCTCATCACTGTCCTTGGATCCACGTGAACCTCCAGCTCGTCAAAGACTTCCTTGGTAGCCGCATACATTTTTGATTCGCTGGTCAGCGGACACCATTTCGATATCTTTGGGAAACGGCCAAGCCACATGTTATCCATAACATTCCGTTTCAGAGCCTGGTTCAGCTCCTGATGCACCATGGCAACCCCGTTTTCCAGGGCCTCCTTTGAGGTCTTGAAATTTACCTCCCGGCCTTCCAGATAAATATGGCCGCTGTCTTTGTTGTATACCCCGAAAAGACATTTCATCAATGTGGATTTGCCTGCGCCGTTCTCCCCCATCAGCGCATGAACCGTGCCGGCTTTTACCGTCAAGGATACATTGTCCAGCGCCTTGACGCCGGGAAAGGCCTTGTTGATTCCTTCCATTTTTAACAGGACGCTGCCGTCCCTCTCTGCCGCAGCAGGTGCTGTCGCCTGTTTTTCCAAATTGCCACCCCCTGTTTCCTGAAAAATTTCCTGTATGATACGAAACTGCAACCGCACTCATGTGCGGCTGCAGTAATCATAAGCTTATAATCCGTCCGCCGTTATCATTCACCTGTGTAGGTTGCGTAAGGAATGTTCACGCGCCATGTTCCCACCACGTTCTCGGGTGCAACATCCGTAAAGGTGTCTGCGCCGCCAAGGAAGTTGGAGGAAATCTGTGCGATGGTATTAGCCATACCGTCAGCATCCTGCTTGATGGTTCCGGTCATTGTGCCCTTGCCAATCGCCTCTTTTGCCGCATCAGTCGCATCTACGCCGAACACGGGAATCACGGTAGCGCTGCCGTCTTCCAGATTGTAGCCCGCATTCTGCAGAGCTGTCACGGAACCGATTGCCATCTCGTCATTGTTTGCGATCACGAGCTCAACCATGTTGCCGTTTGCCTCGCTGTACTGAGACAGGATCGTCTGCATATAGTTGTTTGCCGCCGCTGCGGACCATGCTCCGTCCTGGTCAACCAGATACTTGTTTTCGTTGCTGCTGTCATAGAAGGACAGAGCGGGCTTTCCGCCTGCCGTAAGGATCGCATCCGCATCCTCCACGCCGAACTGTGTACGCGCAATCGCCTCTGCATTTCCTTCCTGACCCTTGAACATTACGTAGGAGATTTGTCCGTCGCCGTTTAAGTCAACCTCTTCAAAATTTGCCATCAGATACTCACCGATCATCTCGCCCTGCATATGGCCCGCCATCTCATAGTCGGTTCCCACGAACACGCACTTGTCATAACCGCTGACCACTTCCTCGCTCACGGAACGGTTGAAGAAAATCACCGGGATATTCTGTGCGCTTGCCTGCTCAATGATATTTTTCGCCGCATCATCCGAGCCGCTGTCCACCAGATTTACAACCAGAAGAGAAGTTCCCTTTGCGATTGCCGTGGTGACCTGCTCGGTCTGCGTTGTCTGGCTGTTGTTACTGTCATAATCCTGATAAGGAATACCTGCTGCCTCAAGAGATGCATCAAGAGCGGTGCGGACGCTGGAAATATAAGTATCTCCGTAAGTATAGTAGAATACGGAAACGTCTCCCTCTACCGCTGCGGGCGCTTCCGCTTCCCCTGCATCTGCATCTGCAGAATCAGCTTCCTGCTCATTTGCTGCCGCAGCATCCTCGGTCTTGGTTTCGGGCTCGTTCGCCGCCGTGCCGGAAGCCGTATCCGCTTTTCCGCCGCAGGCCGCCAGAGACAGTACCATACAGGACGCCAGTGCCAATGCCATGATTTTTTTGAGTTTCATGTTTCATTCCTCCCTTATATTAATTAATAGGTTTGCCGGCTTCAACAATTTGCATCACCGACAAACCTATTATATCGTTTTTTTTCGTCATTATCTATAAGTTTTTTTTAGATTCTTATTGATTTTTTTCAATCTTTTTTCACTTTTGGTGATTTTTTATGACAATATACTGAGGACACCGATAATACTTTCCTTCCTCCAGTTCGATCTCCGGGGGGATTTCCCGCCCCAGCGCCCCGCTTACCGCAATATGGAAAATCGCTCCCGCATAGCGCTCCTTGTCACAGGAGACGGTTCCCATCAGCCTTCCGCTCTCCACCGCCTCCAGCCCCGGTGTGGTTCCGTCGATCCCCACCACGCTGATTCCGGAGATTTCAGCCCGCTCCATTGCGTCAATCGCTCCGAGGGCCATATCGTCATTATTGCACACAATCAGCTCAATCTGTCCCGGATACTTTTCCAGCCACTGCTCCATCAGCGCAGACGCCTGGCTTCTCTCCCAGTTGGCGATACCTCCCGTGATTTTTTCAATGGGAACGCCGCCATCCTTTAAGGTCTGAACCGACCATTCGGTTCGGATCAGGGAGTCCTGATGGCTGCTCTCTCCCTCCAAAAGCACGTAACTCACCACGCCGTCCCCATTCTGGTCCAGGCTTTCCGGGCTTTCCCTGTAGCGGTCCACCACGATGCTTCCCTGCAGCACAGCGGATTCCTTTGCCGCCGCCTCCACATAATAGAGCTGGTCCCAGCGGTCCATATCTTCCTCCACAGGCTGCCTGTTGAAAAACACCACCGGAATCTCCGCCGCCATGGCCTTGTCGATGATCACGGAGGCCGCCGTCCGATCCACCGGATTGATGCACAGCACATCACAGCCAAGGGACAGAAAACGTTCCACCTGATTATTCTGGGTATTCTGGCTTCCCTTTGCATCCTGAATGTCCATGCTCACCTTCACGCCCATCTCCTGCTCATAGTCCTTGGCACACTTTTCCAGCTCACCCCGTATATTGTTGATAAAGGTATCGTCCCCCCGGTAAAGACTCACGCCGATACGGATCGAATTTTTCTCATCCTTTTTCTCTGCCGCCGCACAGCCCGTAAGCAGCAAAGCCGCACACAGAAACAGGCTACTCAATCGGATATAACATTTTCTCATATTTCTCATCCCGCAAATCCTCCCGCCGAATATAGCCGCTCTCCAGAAACCCCGTATCTTTCACCACGCGGTTCTGCGCAAGCTCTACCGCCGCCTTCACGCTTAAGTATCCGGCGCTGAAATCGTCGGTGACGCAAAGGCCCTGCACAATGCCCTTATCCAGATAATTCAGGGCGGAAACCGTGTTTCCCCGTCCATAAAGACCTTCCACCAGATCCGCAGCCTCCTTCGTCTCCGCAAGCAGCTGCGCCGCCCATATAAGGCCCTCCGGATCCTGTGCCACAAGCACCGCCTTCTCAGGCCCGCCCTGAGCGACTTCCTCCAAAAACGCTTCCGTCCCGCTCCCTCTGCCGCAGGAGAGAGTCCGCACCAATCCCCCCTCTTCTTCCATGGCCTCGCAAAATCCCTGTAAAAAAAGAAGATCCGCCCCGTTTGGGCTTTCTGCCTCCAGCAGACACACCCTCTCCTGCGCCCCGTACTCCTTTAAGACCTCTTCTCCCAGGCGTCTCCCCATGCCATGATAGTCAAAGGTAATACTCACGGCGTTTTCCAGTTCCCAGGCCTCCCCCGGCTTTGCATTGATCAGGATCAGGGGAATCGAAGCTCTGCTTTCCTGCCGGATCTGCGCAATCATTCCCTCCTCCACCGGATCCACGATCAGCGCCTGGCTGCCGTCCTCCTGTTCCCGCAGGATCATCTCCCTCTGCTGGCGGGCGCTGCCCTTCTCATACAATGTGATAAAGCTCACGTCCCCGTTCAGTTCGATGGCCGCCCGCTCCATACCTTTGCGGAAATTTACATACTGATCGTCCGTTGTGTCTCCCACAATCACGGAAATGGGATAGATCCCGGCTTCCTCTTCCTTTATGATCAGATCCGTTGATGAGAGCAAAAACAGCCCTAAGAGTACAAGCCCATAAAAAATCCAAAAAAAATTCTCTTTTCCGGTCATGATTCCTTCTCTTTCTCTACCAGCTCCTCATAGGGCACGGCAGGCAGATGAATTTGTATTCTGGTCCCCACGTCCGGCTCCGAGTGTATCGTAAGCCCATAGTCCTCCCCAAAATACAGGCGGATCCTCTCGTTCACATTTTTTACCCCTATGCCCGAGCCTTTTCCGGAAGTGGATTTCGTCTCCCCGGTGAGAAGCCCCCGCGCCTGCTCAGCCGTCATTCCAAGCCCGTTGTCCTCAATGATAAAGCAAAGTCTCCCGCCCTGTCTTTCCACCTTCACCAGGATTTCCCCATCCCCGTCCATAAATTCCATTCCATGATAGATGGCGTTCTCCACAAGAGGCTGCAGCATCAGCTTAAGTGATGCCAGAGAAAGGACTTCCGGCCCGGCTTCAATCCGGTAGGTAAATTTGTTCTTGAACCGCTTTTGCTGAATGGTAAGATAATTGCGCACATGCTCCAGCTCGTCCCTCACCAAAATAATGCTGCGCCCCTTGCTCAGGCTGATGCGGAAGAATCTGGCAAGAGCCGTGACGATCTTTACCGCCTCCTGCTTCTGCTCGTTCTCGATCATCCACACAATAATATCAAGGGTATTGTACAGAAAATGGGGGTTAATCTGAGACTGAAGCGTGTCGAACTCGCTCTTTCGTTTGGATTCATGCTCCGCCACGATATCATCCATGAGAGCCTGGATCCTCCTTGCCATATTCCCGATGGAACGGCCAAGATGCTGGATCTCATAGGAGCCGCCCACGGAAACCTCCGCATCCAGATCCCCTTCCTCCAGGGCATTCACCGTCTTTTCCAGCTCCTTGATCGGAGCCGTGATTTTGGATGAAATATATGCGTTAATCACCGCAAGCAGAAACAGGAAAAAGGCGACCACAAACACCATGAACAGCCGGGTCTTTACCTCGTTGAGCGTAAAGCCCTGCTCCGGCACCACGCCCACGATCTTCCATCCGGTATAGCCCACGGTTTTGACAATGATATCCCGTTTTTTGCCCTGCCAGGTTTCCTGATAGTTGCCGTCCCTGCAGTCATAGATCTCACTGACGTTTTCCTTCTCCAGCCCCGCATCGATCAGCTGCATTTTCGGATGGTAAATCAACTCCCCGCTGCTGCCCACCAGATACAGGTATCCCTGGTCTCCAAGAGGGATATTGTCCAGCATATACTGCAGGCTTGCGTAAGTCATGTCGATAAGAAGAACGCCCTGGGCGGTGGCGGTTCCATCCGTGATCTCCACCGCTCGGGAGAGTGTGATCACCCAACGATACTGGTTCTCGCCGTTATCGAAAATATACTGTACATGGGGCATGGAAAAATGCAGATTTTCCGGATGCTCCAGTGCGTCCGCAAACCATTCCTCACCGGTCACATCCGTTCCTGTTTTGAGCCGGGCGGCCGGCACGGCGCAGAGAAGCTCCCCGTCTTTGGAAAGCAGTGCGATATTGGAGACAGAATCCTTATTGTTGTCATAGAGCAGGGTGATCTCGCTGTTTACCGTCTCACTCTGATGGAAAAAATCCACGTTTTTGATCACGCCGTAATAAATCGAATCCGACAGTTTCATAACCGTGCGCAGGTAAGAATCCATAGTGAGATTCACCTGGTTGATCACCGTCTGATTTTCTTTGCGGATCGTGGCTGAAAACTGTCCGGTGAGCCTCCCGTACACCGACAGCCCAATGAGCAGAATCATGATCAGGGCGCTTATCGTAAAATAAATGAAAATAGTATAGCGGATGCTTACCCGCTGAAAAAGGTCGGATTTTCTCGGCTTTGCCATGTATTCCTCCTGCCGCCTTTAAACTCCCCGGTACTTTGTCGGTGATACCCCGAATTTCTTTTTAAAAACATAGCTGAAATAATTCTGCTCCTGATACCCCACCTTCCGGGCAATCACATAAGTCTTGTCGCTGGTCTGGTTGAGCAGCTCCACCGCCCTGTTCAGCCTTACGTCCGTCAGATAGGCCACGCAGGTTTTTCCCGTCTCCTTCCTAAATATCGTGGAAAAATACGCCGGGCTCATATGGAGCTGTCTGCAGACCATCTCCACAGACAGATCCGGTTCCTGATAATGATCCTGGATATACTGCTTCGCCTCCTCGATCACCTGCCTTGCGGTATTGTCCCTGCGGCGGTTAATAAATTCATTCATCCGGCAGGCAACCCGCGTCAGCCATACGGGAAATTCCTCCCGGCCATGGCCGCTTCCCATAAGCCGGATAACGTCCCCCTCCGCATCAAAAATCTGCCGCAAATCCATGTCATACTGCTGCATCAGCCGCATAATGCAGTTGATCAGAGAAAAACGGTAGACTTGATACTGGCTGGCATGGGCCCTGGTGTCCTCCATCCGCCCGGCGATCTCCCTCACGGCCTCCCCGATGGTTTCGGGAGTGCCGAATTTGATCCTGTTTTCCAGCTCCGTCTCATCCTTTGGATTTAACTGCAGCTTCCCCCTGCTGACCGGCTCCATGTCGTTAATGTAAATAGTTCCTCCCGTTCCCACGATCGCCTTATAACCAAGCGCATCCACCGCCGACTGATAAGATTCTCCAATCCGTTCCGGCCTCTGGGTACTGTATCCCACCCCGATCGTCACCGTTATCCCCAAAATCCTCTGCACTTCCTTACAGGCATCCGCAAGCAGGTCTATAAGGCCGGTCTGGGTACTGTCCTGGTCAATTGCGGCGATAAAGGTGATTCCCCCGGCGGAAATAAAGCTGGTAAACCGGAAATAATCCCGCAGGCGGTCCTCCACAAGTCCTCTTACGGAAATCGGAATCAGCTTTCGCTCCTGCTGCAGAGGGGAAGAATCCCGTCCCTTTAGCCGCTCTTCCGGTTCCAGACTGACCACCGCCGCAGTGAGCTTACGGGCATTTAAAATATCCACCCCGTATTCCTCCAGCTTGGGGCAGATATCCGCTTCCTCCACATTTCCCTGCACCAGATCATTCAAAAACAGCTCCCGGATAATGGGAAGGCTGCTAAGGTATCTTCTGCGGAGCATACTGACATCCCGCCGCTGGGCAATCTCCTCATCCAGGTTCTCCCTGACCCGGTTTAAGATCCCTGTCAGTTCCTCCACGTTCACAGGCTTTAGAATATACTCGGTGACATTGAGCTTAATCGCCTGCTGGGCATACTCAAAATCATCATAACCGGAAAAGATCAGGATCTTCATGGACGGATACTTCTGCCGGATCCTCTTTGTCAGCGTCAGTCCGTCCATATAGGGCATCCGGATATCCGTCATAATCACATCCGGCTTTAACTGTTCAATTTTTTCCAGGGCATCCTCCCCGTTTTCCGCATCCTGCGCCATCTGGAACCCCAGCTTCTCCCATTCGATATTCCGGATAATGGCTTTCCTGACTTCCTCCTCGTCGTCCACCAAAAGTATTCGATACAAGTTCATGGCAATCCCTCTCTCCTACTGCGCCCACGCAAGCGCCTCCTCTATGCTCCCGGCCCCCAGAATATTCAGCATAAATTCCGTATACTCCTGGGCTTCGTCCGTGTCAATATAGCGGAAGACCTCCTTCAGGAATTTTCCGGCATGATCATACTCGTAGAGTCCCAGATCCAGCCCGCTCACCATCTCCTCCGGCGCATCCGTCTGCCGGTTCAGGATAAAGGCGTCTATATAGGGATTCGCCTCCACGATATAATAGCAGTAGGCAAAGGCCGCCGCCTGAAGCTTCTGGCCTGCACGGGAGGAAAACCCAAGCTCCGTGATGGTAATGCTCCTGACCTCCCCTTCGGTATCCCGATATTCCCTGCGTTTTAGCAGATCCGTCAGCACGTTAAGGTTCATAATGGTGAGGATCCTCGCATCCCTTGTCTTGTCGCTCTTTGCAGACCAGTAATTGACCCGGGTAAGGGGCTCCGGATAGGGATGTATGGCAATGCCCCAGTCGTAGTTGCCGTGGGAGGACGCCTCGGCGTTGAAGGCCTCCACCAGATCCCTTGCGTTAAAATAGACGCGGTTATCACCCTCATTGCTGTTCCAGTCATGATCAATACTGAAATACACTCTGGCATTGGCATATCTGCTCTTCATCGCCTGGTAAAAAATACGGAAGGACTTTTCAAATTCCCTGACATAATAGGACAGATCCCGGGTATCCATGTAATTCCAGGTCTTATACTGATTGATCTCATTGGCGATCACCCAGTTGTGCACCATACCGTGTCCCGTTCCGCTGTAGCGCTCTGCGAGAAAGCACGCTACCGCCTCAAGCTGCCTGACTCCCGCCTCCTCCTCCGTATTGAACATATAGTAGTGGGCATTGCTGCCCTGATTTCTTGCTTTTGGGTGAACCATCTCCGGGTAATGTTCATTCCAGTCATTGAGCACCACGGCCGTGGAACATACGCCGAGATTTGTCAGATAAGTGAACAGCCCGTCATAGTCGCTTATTGTCTTTCCGTTAAAAAGATACTCCTCACCGCCATGGGTATAGGAGATCGTGGGATATTCCTCATCCGTGGTCTCGCCCATGATAAGGGACAGGGGGATATTGTAGATGGTATGTTTTACATGCAGATCGGTGAGCTCCTGGGTGCCCAGCATGGTGGGATCCAGCAAAATACCCTTTTTCGATTCCATTTCCGGATAGGCGTCATGGTTTGCGGCCAGCGCCTGCGGATTTGACAGATAAGTGCCTCTTCCTATGGGTTTATACTCCCCCTCCACAAGAAGGGCCGGAACAAACCGGCAGAACAAATACTCTTCCCTGTAAGGAAACGTAACCTGGCTTTTCCTCTCCTTCTTCCACACGGCGGCGGGTTCTCCCGACAGGGACTCCTCTTCCGAAAAGCACTCCGCCGTGAACAGGTACAGCCTGTCATCATCGCTTGCGGGAAGCCACGGTGCGGTAAGGGAATAGACGACCTGCTCCTTCTCCTTTTCATCAATCCTGGCCGTGCCGCGCACACTGTCCCTTACGGTATTGCCCGATATCTGGTTTTTGACATTCCCGCCCATGACGGGAAGAACGCCTCTGCCCGCAAGGAAAATCCCCGCCGCGGTCAGGACTGCGGCGGACAGGAAAAAGCAGGTCAGCAAAACCCTGCGGGGCTTAGCGCCTGTGGGACACTGAGATTTCTCCCTGTCTGATCTTCTTATATATTTCATAAAATTTCTCCATGGTGACATTCTTAAATCTCCATTCCGTGTCAAGCACCGGGATCCCCCCACAGTTCTGCGAAACCCCATATCTTACGCTCTGGCCCGCCATCTCTTCGGGCCATTTTCCCCCTGCCGCATAATACTCGTCAAGGGAAATCACCACCGCCTGTGCGATTCCTTTCTCGGCACTTGTCAGAAACTGCTCCGAGAGTGCGCTTTTGTCCACGTCCGCTCCGATCAGCAGCCCGTCCTCCTTCTTTGCCGCACTCAGGACAGAAGCAGGAAGGTCTCCTCCACAGGCAAAAATCACTTCCATTCCCTGTGCGTACCACTCGGACGCCTTCTCATATACCTTTGGCGAGGGCTCGTCCGCACCCGCAAACCAGCTCTCCACCTCCACAGCCCCCTCTTCAAGCTCCAGCCGTGCGGCGGCCTCCTCAATTCCCTGCAGATAACCGCATTCATAATTGGAAGAGGCAGTATCCTCCCTTCCGCCTATAAATCCCAGCCGGCGGTATCCCTCCAGGACAACCATATAGCCCGCAAGATAACCGGCCTCCTCCTCACGGAACAAAACCTGGTGGACGTTATCCCCCAGCTCTTCCTCCTGCTCCCCGTCAATCAGCAAAAAAGACACCTCCGGATAATCCTCCCAAATCTCCCCGACCGCCTGTGCGAATTCATGACCGCAGCAGACCACGAGCCGGGCCTGATTGCGGACCGCGTGTTCGATCACCTGCAGATGGCCCTGCATGTCCGTTTCCTGCGCCGTGTAATGGGAAAAGGACACGCCCGCTGACAGCGCATAAATCTGAATACCCTCGTAAAGAGCCTGGCTGCTGTCCTCATCTGACAAGGAGCCATCCGACACGAAGGCGATTTCGCCCCCCGTCTCCTTGCAGTCTCCATATTTGTCTTCCAGCAATTCCCTCATGGGATCGATCTCAGCCATATCCCGCTGCCTGCGTTGCACATCGCTCATCACTTCCCGCTCTCCCGCTCCCGCACAGCCCGCAAGCAGGATTACAGCGGAAAGAATGACGATATTATATATAATATTTCTTCGCATTTTTATATTTTCTTTTCTCCCCTCACCAAACCGGAGTTTTCCAGTCCCTCATTCCTTTTTATCAAATATATTAGCACACTTTCCGCATGCCCGCAACTGCCGGTTCGCCTACCGGCGCAGGATGAAAGCGGCCCGTCTGCCGCGCGCTGTTTCCAGGCGGCTTCGTTATGATAAGCCATACGCCGGGATTGAAAAAATCGGACACCATCCTGCGATGCTGTCCGATCTGTATTTTTCTCTTATTTCAATACTCTGTCAAGAAAACGGTATATCTCCTGATAGTACTCGTCCCCGTCAAAAAATCCGTGTCCCTGTCCGGGTATCATAAGGAGGGTCACATCATTCCCGGCCTTCCTCAAAGCCTCCTCCATGGCTTTGCTCTCCTGTGGGCTTACCAGACGATCCGCATCCCCGTGCATTAAGAGCGTGGGAGGATTTTTGCGCTGCGCATAGAGAATCGGGCTTGCCGCCTCGGCCAGTCTGCGGGATTCCTCTCTGCTCTCACAGGCAAAAAGCTTCTGATAGAGCTCCTCCATGGAATCGTCGCTTCCCTGCGCACTGCGCAGATCCGCAGGGGCATACCAGGGGATCACCGCCTGGATCCGGCTGGAATAACCGCTGTAATGCTCATCCGCAAATTCACTGTCATCACTGTAAGCCATAAGTTCGGCCAGATGGCCTCCCGCCGATTCCCCCCAGGCCGCCATGCGCTGTCCGTCCACATGATACTTCTCCGCATTCGCCCGCAGGAACCGAACCGCGGCCTTGCAGTCTGCGATCTGAGCCGGAAAGGGCGCCGTCTGGCAGAGCCGGTAATCGATGCTTGCCGTCACATAGCCCCTCTTTGCAAGCTCCGCCAGCTCCCTGGAGGGCAGATACTTCCGGTTAAGATTTTCATCCGACCAGCCTCCGCCATGCACCCAGACCACTGCGGGAAGCTTTCCCGATACCCCCGCCGGATATACGATATCCATCCGGCACACCTTCCCGTTATTGTTGGTAAAGGGAATTCCTTCCTCCTGTACCAGTCCTTCCCTCTCAAAATCTATAACCGGCGGCGTTACGACCTTCGCCAGCGGTTCTTCGTTCTGATTCATAGAGCGACCTCCTTTAGCGTTTTCTTTTATTTTATATAAAAAGAGGCCGGGCGTAAAGACAGAATCCGTACTAATCCGCTACTTTTTCAGAACCAGAATCACTCCACAGCAGCATGCCGGAAGCCGGACGGTATTTCTCCAGAAGCTTTTTGTCGATTATAGCCAATACCTCCTCGTCGATAATCCCCTTTTTTAACATGGATTTTGCGATGGAAAGGGAAATATAGTACAGCTCCTCCGCCTGAAACCATTCTTCCTCAGAGCGCTTTTCATCCATCCTCTCGTCCTCCCCGCCCCGCAGAACAGGCGGATTCCATCATCTTACGACATCATATGCGATACGGGCCTGCCACTATTCCATGCGCTCGTAAACTGCCGGATCCGTCTTTCTCAATCCGCCCGGGAGGTCTTCCTTCCGTATCCGGTAATCACCGCCGCCACCAGGATCACCAGCATACAGATCGAATAATAATTCACAAAGGGCACCGAGGCGGGCGCAACCGCAAATCCTTCCCCGAACTGGGCCGAGAGCTGGGCCGGTATCACGCAGTGCACCGTCCATGGCGCAAGAAAGCAGAAGACGCAGCCCGTGCAGTCCATCAGGTTCGCCCTGCGGTACCGGTTCACCCCTGTCTTTTCCCCGATCTCATTGATAAGATCCCCAAGGGCCACGATAGCCACGGAAATCACGCCCGTCACCATGCTCAGGATACCCACCGACAGAACAATGGTCGCCTCGCTGCTGCGCTCCCTTCTGGCAAAACGCTCCAAAAGCCCTCTCACATCCTCAAACAGGCCTCCGCACTCCAACACGCCCAGAAGGGAAAAGACCGCGATCAGCATGGCCACCGTGCCAGCCGTGCCGGTGATCGCCTCTATAACCGCCCCGGACACGGAAAAGCCGCCCGGAAACGAGATGAGCTGATCCATGGTATAAACGCCGGAAAGCAGCCCGGCAGCGATACCGGCCAGGATCCCGAGGGACAGGGCCGTGATCAGATGCTTCCTCATCATGCACAGGACAATAATCACAATCGGAACCGCCAGCATGACCAGACTGACGGGATTTGTCTGTCCCTGCTCCATCTGGAGCGCCCCGCCCTCATCCGTAGTCCTGGAAAACAGCAGAAACAGGAGCAGCGCTCCGGCTGCGGCAGGGAGGCTGTAACGCATCCTGGTCTTCACCACGGTTCCCAGATCCGCATGCTGGGTCGCAGAGGATGCGATGGTGGTATCCGAGATCGGCCCCAGATTATCGCCGAACGCGGCCCCAGACACAATGGCGCCGATCATGAATTCCGGCGCCGCCCCGGCCATCACGCCTACCGGGAACAGAATCGGAATCACCACAAAGTAAGTTCCCACCGAGGTTCCCGTGGCAAACGCCAGCAGGCAGGTGATGAGAAAAGCGGCCGCCACAAAAAGCTTCCCCGTAAAGCCTGCCGCCACCACATATGCCGCAATGGTCTGCACCGCCCCGCTGGCGGAGATCAGCTTGCCGGAAACCGCCGCCAGGATCACCGCCAGCACGATCACGCCAAACATGGGCTTCCCCAGGCCGTATACAAGCGCCTCCCCATATGCTTTCTCATCCTTTGCAAAAATAATTCCCGTCACAAGCGCCGCAAAAAATGCAAGCACATACCCGTTCACATTGGACTGGCTAAACGCCGCCCATCCGATCATCAGCGCCGCCACAATGAGCGGCGCCAGCTTTCCCGCCTTGCCAAAACGAAATTCTATTTTCTTTCCCTTCTGATCCATCTTACTGCTCCTTGTTCATCTGTGTAAAACTTTATGCTGCGTTCACAGTATAACATTATCAGAGCAGAAAATCCATGTAAAAATATCTGCTTCACGGGGCTTCAAATACCGCCGTTTTCTTTTCTATCTGGTCATCGTCATCTGCCTCCCCCTTCATGATACGTTCCAGGGCAGATTCTGATATTTTCAGTGAAGTGTCCGTAATAATCCCCAAAAACTCCTGATCATAACGGGAAAAGCTCATATTGATCATCTCACCATTCTCCCCGATCACATCCAGCGCAATGTCCGGATCGTTCCCCGAATATCCCTGACAGTTATATTCTACTCTGTCCACCGGACTGTCCATCAAACCGCATTCCTCCGTTTTCTTTCTGGCAAGCTCTTTATACTGACTGCAGTCCTTCTCAAGCGCCTGATCTAAGCCAAGCGGAGGGTTGGCATCCAATTGTCTGCCATGACCGGCGTTGAAAAGCTCTCCTGTCACGGCATCCACCATGAATGTCCATCTTGTGCTTTCCGGGGTCTGCTTTTTCTCAAACAGGACATCACCGCTCCAAAAGGCCCGGGGAAAGGTCACGGTTCCCGGATTATACATCATATATACATAAGCGCCTTCCAGATCCACCCCGAAAATATTCCCCAGATGCCGCACACCGGCCTCCGCCGCCTCCTCCATGGTTAAATCCGTATCTGCAGGCGTTCCTGTATTCAGGCTGTCCATACTCACCTGACAGTTTGCGATTCCTCCGCTTTCCTCTGTTATCCCGGGCTTTTGAAAGATCATTTCCAGATCGTTTGAGACCTGATAGCTGGTGGGAACGGTCTGCGTCCTTTTGGCGCTTGAGGCAAGAGCCGTTTCCGCCGCCGCATTAAAGAGGAGAGTTCCCGTTCCGATTATGGCAAATGCCGCCGTCAATTTTAAAATGTTTTTCTGTTTCATAGTGAAGCTCCTTTCTGATTGTCCTGATTTACGTTTCCGCAGGCTCACCGGAATGCTCCGCACAATGGAAGACGCACGGCTTTTTTGCTCAAATTGCCGGATGCGCTCCACAGCCAGGGCTTTTGATACCCGACCATGCCTAATAGCTATACAATAAACCCTCTGTATATCAAAAAAATATCAAAGTTATCTCAGACCTGTAAATTTTCCGTCAAACCAGGAAAAGAAAGCTTCACCGTGGTCCCTTTTCCCGGTTCGGAAAGGAACGTCATATCCGCATGATGGATCCGGGCAATCCTGTCGCAGATCGCAAGCCCGAGCCCCGCGCCGCCCGCCGCGCGGCTGCGCGCCTTGTCAACACGGTAAAAGGCCTCCTTTATATGCGGCACCTGCTCCGGCTCCATGCCCGTTCCGTGATCCTCCACCTCCACGACAATCCGGTCTTTCTCGGGATAAGCACGGATGCGGATTTCTTCCTCCGGCGGACTTGCCTTTATCGCATTGTCTATCAAATTATTCATCAGGATCAAAAGCTGTTCCTCATTTCCCCTGATCATAAAATCTCCCGGCGCAGCATAGGTCAGCTTTATTCTCTTCTCTGCCGCCCTCATTTGCATAGACTTCTCTGACTGCACAAAAAGCGCCGCCAAAAAGCAGCTGCCGGGTTCCGGCCCGTCTGTGCGCAGCAGCGCCATATCAAGAAGCTGATAAGCCATATTCTGGAGCCTGACACATTCCGACATGATGAACCGGGTACATTCATAGCGCTCCTCCTCCGGTATCAGAGCCTTCTGGATGTATTCGGCATAGCCGTAAATTGCCGTCAGCGGAATCCGCAATTCGTGGGAAAAATTATCAATGAACTGCTGCTTCTGCTCCGCGGCTTCCTCCAGCTGCTGTATCTGAATCTCTATCTGCTGCGCCATGCGGTTAAAATTATGAGCCACACTGGATATTTCATCCTTTCCCCGAATCGGAATCCGGCTGGCATAATTTCCATCAGCGATCTTTGCCGAGGTACTGGATATCTGTCTCAGCGGGCGGAAAATAATATTCAGGAACTGAGACAGAAAAAACGCCATGATGAGCATCGCCGCAGCGCCTGTCAGAAAAAGCATATTTTTCGTATGCCGCCATGACTGCACAGTATCCTTTAAGCTCCCGATATACATAAGTCCGTAATCCTGCCACGGAGCCGGAAAACTGCCATAAACACACAGGAGGGGATCGCTTCGATTTTCCATATAAACAAGCCTGTCCTGCCTGTACCCTGTTTTGGGCGGGAGGATTCCGTTTGCCTCTGACCGGAATGCGGAGCTTTCGTAAATCCATTCCCCGCAAAAGGCCACGGCAAACCCGTTCCCCTTCCCCTGCAAATAGCGGGAATACACACGCATCAGACTATCTATATTTTCTTCCACATTGTTTCCCCGCATCTCAATCGCCTGCATATCTCCGATCAGAGACGACGAAATGACATAATGCTCCGCCAGACATTTGTCGCGGACGGCGGAAAGGTGATCCTTGAGAATGGCGATGGAGACAATCAGAATCATGGAATTAAGAAATACGCTAAAAAGAATCAGCGCAATGAAAAAAATCCGTTTTTTCATTCACGGACCTCCAATCGGTATCCAAGCTTGTATACCGTCCTGATCTGATTTTCCAGATGAAGCTTGTGCCGCAGTCTCTGTATATGAACATCCACGGTGCGGGTGCCGCCGTCAAAATCATATCCCCATACCATGTCCAGCAGCTTTTCTCTGGAAAGAGCGATATTCCGGTTTCTGATCAGTACCTCGAGAAGTTCATATTCTTTGGGCGTGCATTCGACAGCCGCCCCGTCCAGAAAAACCTGATGTCTGTCAAAATCACATTTCAGGCCGCCCATCACGAATTCCGCCTCGGATTTTTTGGTCCGCCGCAGCACGGCTTCCACCCGGGCCGCCAGTTCCAGCATCTGAAAAGGCTTGGTCAGATAATCATCCGCTCCCGCCGCAAGCCCTTTCAGTTTATCAGACAGCTCACTTTTCGCAGTCAGAAAAATAGTGGGTGTTCCACAGGCCCTTTCAAATACCTGATAGCCGTCCAGCCCGGGCAGCATAATGTCCAGCACAATCAAATCAAAGCTTCTGTTTTCCAGTAATCCCACTGCGGATAGTCCGTCAAAGGCCTGCGTGCAGTGATGCCCTGTAAGGCTCAAATTTTTTCGTATCAGCTCGTTTATGGAGAGCTCATCCTCCACAATCAGTATATCAGCCAAATTTCATCAACTCCCTTAATATGGTCATGATGAATTATACCACAAAAATGTTTCAGAATTGTAAAACAGATTTCTGCGCTCATATCGCCGGGCGGATTACAAAAAAGATCGCATAAAAGCAACTCTGTTTGAGCCGGTTTTATGCAATCTTTTATTTTGCCTTTACTTATAAATCAGTGCATAAGCATAGAACTTATTTGTTTTTATTGTGATCGTTTCCGGATCACTGTCCAAATCATTATAAAGAATCGGCTGCCCGCCCTTTGTGACGCAGATCATCTTATAATCTCTGTTTTCTTTATAAATGGCGGACGGGATTTTTATGGTAACCTGTATTTCCTCATCCATACTGTAGGTATTCTTGGAAAGAGAGTAAATGTTAAAAGTCCTCCCGATGGTATAATCCCCAAGTACCGCCTCAAAAGACTTAAAGCACATAGGCCCCTGTACCGCGTTCTCTATGGAAACCGGATAGTCATTATCCTTTGACGTCGTGTACCGGACAGTCTCTTTTCCCACACAGGCGTACCGCTTTATCTCGTCAGGAGTCGTGGGTTTCCATACCTCCATAACCGCCTTTACGCCTGAGTTCAGGACGGATGACGGCCAGGATCCGCCATCAGACTTATCTTTGCCGGTATTGTCATTATCCGTGTTGTTATCGTTGGTGCCGCCATCACCGGGATCCGGTGTTAAAGCGGGGTCGGCGCTTGGAACCGGGCTGGTACCGGGTGCGGGATTTGGGCTCGTACCCGGGGCCGGGCTGGTGCCGGGATCAGGACTAGTGCCAGGGGCCGGGCTGGTGCCGGGATCAGGACTAGCGCCAGGGGCCGGGCTGGTGCCGGGTGCGGGACTGACACCGGGATCAGGACTGCTGCCAGGTGTGGGACTGACACCGGGATCAGGACTGCTGCCAGGTGTGGGACTGGGTGCCGTCGGGACATAATTATAATGTATCGTCGCCTTTGACACTGCCGCTGCGGTATCGCCTATTTTGCTTACTCTGTTCCACTGCTCCTGGCTGCCGGTAAAATATATATCCGACAGAGGACAGGCTGAAAATGCCGCTATTCCTATCATGGTTACGCTGTCAGGAATTATGACAGTGGTCACTCCGGAGGAGGCAAACGCTGACTCTCCGATACTTTCCGCCCCCTGCGGAATCTCCACTCCGGCAAGCATCAGGCAGCTCTTAAACATCCTGTCACTAATACGGTCTATATTTACAGGCAGCGTTACCCTTACCAGATAAAAGCACTCTGCAAACAGATCGTCACCCAGCTTTACCTGCCTGCTGCCGGGGGCAAAGGTCGCACTTGACATATTCTGACATTGAATAAATGCCGCCGCACCCACCTCCCCAATAGTGGAAGGCAATGCGATTGAAGCAAGTTTTGTACATGAGCGGAAAGCATTCTGTTCGATTGTTTCCACACCTTCGCAAACCGTCACCGAACTGAGATTTTCACATTCCCGGAAGGCGCTGTCACCGATAGTTTTCACGCTGGAGGGAATGGTCACGGAAATAATCCCCGAACTGCGGAAAGCGCTGTTTCCAATGGCTGTCACACTGGCGGAAATCTCTGCACTCAAAACACCGCAGTTCCAAAAAGCGCAGGAACCCACACTGGTAACGCCATTCTCAATCACGACCTTGCGGATTTTATCGCTGTTTGTACTCCAGGGCTGGTCTCCGATACTGCCAAAATCCGGCATGGCACCCTGGCCGGAGATGGTCAGCGTTCCTGCCTTCGTCAGATTCCAGGCAAGCCCTCCGTCAAGATTTCCCGATGCAATTGATACGTTGGCATCCGGATCATCCGGCGGAATATAGTTTTCCGGATAGCGGGTAATATAATGGCTGGTGTTGGCCGTCACCTCTTCCCTGGATATTGCCCGTCCCCAATGAACCTTGCCTTTGTGGTCCCCGGTGCTGATGTTTCCTTCGGCGACAACCACGCCCGCATCGTTTACCTCAAGCACGATCACGGTATGGGTGTCATTATGTACCCGCAGGATATCACCAACCTTTATATCTTCATAGGAAAATTCACCGGACGCATACATCCTGGCCGGCAGGCTGTCAAACGCCGCATCGCTGAGTATAAATGCGAAGGCCACACAGCCCACGGCACTGATCCTATGTCCGTCAAGGTTTCCGCCCTTCCAATAATAATATTTTGCGTCTGAATAGGGCTCATAATCAGTCCAGGTCGTTCCTTCCTTATATTCCTCCTGATCCCTCAGCGCAATCATGGCCGCATAGGCCTCCGCCGGGGTGGGGATCGTACCGTCATGCGCGGTCATCAGGGTTGTCGGGTAATTCAATAAGGAAATGGTCCCGTCAGGAGTCGCACTGACACGTGGATCCATTCCTTCCGGGGTCTCCTGCGGAATCACTTCCTCCTCTGACGGTGTCTCCTGCGGGGACGGTGTCACATCGGCACTGGGATCCGTTCCCGACGGGGTCTCCTGCGGAATCACTTCCTCCTCCGACGGTGTCTCCTGTGAAATAACCGTCTCCGGTGCCGGAGTTTCCTGAAACGCATATGCCACTGACTGGGAAGACATGATCAGGCACAGCGCTAAGGCAACTGAAAGAACTGGCTGTTTC